>NZ_JBWKFZ010000014.1:0-254684 GCF_056433985.1 Streptomyces sp. NPDC044106 | reverse complement strand
GCCACCACGCTCGTCGCGACGGAAGCCGCCACCACGGTTGTCGCCGCCACGGTTGTCGTCACGACGGTCACGGTTGAAGCCACCGCCACGGTTGTCGTCGCGGCGGAAGCCACCACGCTCACCGCCACGGTCGTCACGACGCTCGAAAGAACGGCCACCACGGTCGCCACCACGCTCGTCGCGACGGAAGCCGCCACCACGGTTGTCGCCGCCACGGTTGTCGTCACGACGGTCACGGTTGAAGCCACCGCCACGGTTGTCGCGACGCTCCCGCTCGTAGTTGCCGCGCTCGTCGCGCTGCGGACGGCGGTTGTCGTACGAGGAGGAGCGCTCCTCGCGGACCGGGCGCTCGGCCACCTGCTGCTCGGCGACCGACGCGGCCTCGACGGCGGCCTCGGCGGCAGCGGCGGCCTCGGCCACCGCGGTCTCCGGGTCCTCGCCGCGCTCGCGGGCGGCACGCGCGGTGAGGCGGTCGGCCTCCTCGCGCAGCTCGGCGGCGCGACGGGTGGCGCGCTCCAGCTCCTTGGTGAGGTCCTTGACCTCACGCTCGGCCTGGGTCGCGGCGTTGCCCGCGGAGTCGGCCTGCACCTCGGTCATGGAGCGGGCGCCGGTGATCTCGGCGACCTCCGGCTCGAAGGTGCCGCCGCCGTTGATGATGTGGCGGCTGGCGTCGACGCCGGCGTCCTCCATGAGGCGGAAGATCTGGCGGCGCTGGTGCGGCAGCGAGAGGGACACGACCGTGCCGGAGCGGCCCGCGCGGGCGGTACGGCCGGAACGGTGCAGGTAGTCCTTGTGGTCGCCGGCCGGGTCCACGTTCAGGACCAGGTCGATGCCGTCGACGTGGATGCCGCGGGCGGCGACGTCGGTGGCGACGAGCGCGTTGACGTAGCCCTTCTTGAAGTCCTCGAGGACGCGCGTACGGGCGCCCTGCGTCATGCCGCCGTGCAGCGCGTCGGCCTTCACGCCCGAGTCACAGAGCTGCTCGGCGATGCGGTCGGCGCCCAGCTGGGTGCGGACGAAGATGATCGTGCGGCCCTTGCGCGCGGCGATGGCGGCCGTGACGGGCGCCTTGTCGCGGGGCTTCACGATGAGGATGTGGTGCGTCATGGTCGTGACGTTGCCCTGGGCGCTGTCGACCTCGTGCGTCACCGGGTTGTTCAGGTAGCGCTTGACCAGCGTGGAGATCTCGTTCTCCATGGTGGCCGAGAACAGCATGCGCTGGCCGCCGCCGGGAACCTGGTCGAGCAGCTCGGTGACCTCGGGCAGGAAGCCCAGGTCGGACATCTGGTCGGCCTCGTCGAGCACCGCGATCTGGGTGTTCTCGAGCGAGCAGGCGCCGCGGTTGATCAGGTCGCGCAGGCGGCCCGGGGTGGCGACGAGGATGTCGACGCCGCGCTCCAGGGCGTAGATCTGGTTGCTCATCGACGTACCGCCGCAGACGACCTTCATCTTCAGGCCGAGCACGTCGCCGTAGGGCTGGAGGGCGTCCGCGACCTGCATCGCGAGTTCACGGGTCGGCGTGAGGATGACGCCGCGGGGCTTCTTCTTCTCGGTGCGGCCCTCGGACGCCAGCGTCGCGAGCATCGGCAGACCGAAGGAGAGGGTCTTGCCGGAGCCGGTGCGGCCGCGGCCGAGGATGTCCTTGCCGGCCAGGGCGTCCGGGATGGTCGCGGCCTGGATCGGGAAGGGGGTGGTGACGCCGTTCTGCGCGAGCTTGCGGACGATGCCCTCGGGCAGACCGAGGTCGGTGAACGTGATCTCGGGCTCGGCGTCGGCCTCGGAGGCGTCGGCCTCGGGGGCTTCGGCGTCGGCTTCGGCGTCGGGGGTGACCTCGGTGACGTCCTGGGTCTCGACGACCGCGACCGGCTCGACGATCTCGGCGATGGCCTCTGTGGCCTCGCTCACGATGGTCTCGACGATCTCGTTCTCGGGCAGGACGGCGTGGTCAGAACTGAAAATGGACATGCGAAATGCGAAACCTTCCGGAGTCTCGGCACGCGCCCGTCAACTCCGTGATTTCGCAATGGACCGCCTCGATGCGGTCAGCCACGGCAAGGGAGAGTACGCGCCACGCGGCGCTCTTCTGTGTCGGCGCCGGGCAAATGGGATCAAACGATCTACCACCATACGCACCCCCCACCCCAAATGGCAAACCGCCCTCTTTCGGAGCCGCCGATCGGCTGCCGGGGACCGGCCGGAACCGGGCGGCCGAGCTACCTGGGCCGCGCTACCTCGGCCCCGCTTCCGGCGACGGCTCCCGCGTCGGGACCTCCGCGTTCCGCCGCTGCAGCTGGGGGTCCTGTCCCGACCCCTCCGACGAGGACGGTTCCGGAGTGGTCGGGTCCGCCGTCGGGGTCGGGGTGGGCTTCGGCGGGTCGGGCGGGGCGCTGGTCCGGGTGGGGGTCGGCTTCGGCCGCGTCGGCGCCGGGCGGCCCGGACCGCCCGTCCCGGCCGGCTTCACGTCGGCCGTGGCGGCGGACGACTCACCGGGCCCGGCGCCGCCCGCCCCGGAGTGGCCCGAGCGCGACGCGGCGCCCTTCCCGCGCCCCGCACCCTTGCCGTCCCCCGACCCCTTGCCCTTCCCCTTGCCCTTCCCGCCGCCCTTCCCGCGCTCGCCCCCGCCCGCGAGATCACCGCCCCGCGTCACGGAATCGCCGTCCGACGCGGCCGCCCCGCCGTGCCGCCCCGCGGACCGGCCGGGCCCCGGGGCGCCCCCGTCGTCACTGACGCTCATGCAGCCCGCGGTCGCCGCTACGGCCACCGCGACCGCGGCCCAACGGACGGGAACGTACAACTGGCGCACGGCCGAGCACCTCCTGAGGCGCTGAGAATCCAGACGCCCTGCCCAACTCCCACGGCCCGCAAGAAGACACGGAGGGCGCCCCGCCCGAGACCCCGTCCGCCGCTCGCCCGCACCCGCCCCGCGCACCGGCCCTGACGCCCTCGCTCACCCGTACCCGAGCGCGTGCAGCCGGGCGTCGTCGATCCCGAAGTGGTGGGCCACCTCGTGCACCACCGTGATCTCCGTCTCGGCGACCACCTCCTCGCGCGAGGCGCACATCCGGAGCGTCGGCCCCCGGTAGACGGTGATCCGGTCCGGCAGGACGCCCGCGTACCACTCGCCCCGGTCGGTCAGCGGAGTCCCCTCGTACAGCCCGAGCAGCTCGGGGTCGTCGGAGGGCGGCTCGTCCTCGACGAAGACGGCCACGTTGTCCATCAGCCGCGTCAATTCCGGCGGAATACGGTCGAGCGCCTCGCCGACCAGTTCCTCGAACTCCTCGCGCGTCATCTCCAGCACTCCCCCATTGTCGGCCACCGCACCGCCCCCGTCCCGGCATACCTGCCTCGCCAATTGGGCATACGGGACCAATGGCCCGCGACTTCACGGTCGTCCTGAAGGGCGTACGCGGGGTGGGCACCGCCCTCGTAGGCCACTACCGCGCTCGCCGCACCCACCCGACCCACGAGCTGATCAGCCCCCCGCACCCGTACGCGCGCGCCCTCGGCCTCGTCGCGGTCGTCCTCCTCGGCGCCTGGCTCGGCCTGCTCATCGTCGGCAGCGTCCGCGCGCCGGTCGGCCCGATGGACACCCGCATGACCCTGCGCCCGTCCGTGTCCGGCGGCACGAAGATCAACGTCTCCCCGCTCGGCGCCCTGGAACTCCGCTCGCACACCGCGCCCCTGCGCCTGGACGTCGATGTGGACCGCCTCGATCCGGTGCGGGCCCAGGCCCTGGTCGACCACCCCGAGCGGCTCGCGGGACTCCAGGAGGAGGTCGCGCGCGACGTCGGGCACGGCACGCTCGACCTCGCCGTACGCTCCTGCGTCGCCGTCGTCTCCGGCGCCACGGCGCTCGGCCTCGCCGTCTACCGCCGCCCCCGGCGCGCACTCGCCGCGGGCGGCCTTGCCCTCGGCCTCCTCGCGGCCTCGGGCACGGCGGCGTACGCCACCTGGAACCCGAAGTCCGTCCTGGAGCCGAAGTTCTCCGGCCTGCTCAGCAGCGCCCCCTCGGTCGTCGGCAACGCCCGCAGCATCGTCAGCGAATTCGACGTCTACCAGCAGGAGTTGGCGCGCCTTGTCACCAACGTGACCAAGCTCTACGACGTGACGTCCACCCTCCCCGCGTACCAGCCGGACCCCACCACGATGCGCGTCCTGCATGTCTCGGACATCCACCTGAACCCGGCGAGCTGGAAGATCATCTCCTCCCTCGTCGACCAGTACGACATCGACGTCATCGTCGACTCGGGCGACACCATGGACCACGGCTCGGCCACCGAGAACGGCTTCCTGGACCCCGTCGAGGACCTCGGCGCCCCCTACGTATGGGTTCGCGGCAACCACGACTCGCGCACCACCCAGCGCTACCTCGCGCGCTTCAAGAACGTCCACGTGCTCGACGACGGCAGGGCCGAGACCATCGCCGGCCTGCGCTTCGCCGGCATCGGCGACCCGCAGTACACCCCCGACCGCTCGGTCGAGGCCGAGGGTGACGCGGTCGAGCACATGGCGGGGATACGTCTCGCCTCCGCCCTGCGCGCCGAGCGGACGGCAGGCACCCCGGTCGACGTGGCGATCGCGCACAACCCGACGGCGGCGCGGGAGACGGACGGCGAGGTGCCGCTCGCCCTCGCGGGCCACGTGCACCACCAGGAGATGGACGTCATGGACGAGGGCACCCGGCTGCGCGTCGAGGGCTCGACGGGCGGCAGCGGGCTGCGCGCGGTCGAGGGGAAGTACCCGGATCCGGTCGAGGCGTCGGTGCTCTACCTGGACCGTACGACCAAGCGGCTGCAGGCCTGGGACGAGATCAAACTGGGCGGTCTCGGCCTGACGAAGGCCGAGGTCAGCCGCCATCTCCCCAAGGAGAACCGCCCCGGCGCACCCACCTCGCCGGCCGCCCCCACCCCGTCCGGCTAAACCGTTTTGGCGATAGCTCCCCGCATCCCATATGCTTCTCACGTCCCCGACGCGCTGCAAGGCGCACACGGCGGGCCTCTTAGCCCTCATCGTCTAGTGGCCCAGGACGCCGCCCTTTCAAGGCGGTAGCACGGGTTCGAATCCCGTTGGGGGCACGCAACATCGTGTGCGAGACTAGTGCTCGCACAACGCTTGGTCCTGTGGAGCAGTTTGGAGTGCTCGCCACCCTGTCAAGGTGGAGGCCGCGGGTTCAAATCCCGTCAGGACCGCTTGCGATTCCACGCGGATCGCGTGGCTGGGTAGCTCAGTTGGTACGAGCGATCGCCTGAAAAGCGATAGGTCGCCGGTTCGATCCCGGCCCCAGCCACCTCTTCCAGAAGCCCCGCCATCGGCGGGGCTTCTGTCGTTCCCGACCCCGTCACGCCCCCGCGTGGGCCGGCGCCGACACCCGGCCGCCCGGATGGCGGTGCCGCCACACCCAGAACACCGTCGAGGACACCAGCGCCCACGCGCCGAGCACCAGGAACGGGAAGGCGTGCTGGTGGCCGCCGAAGTAGACCGCCGTGTGCTGCGCGTTCACCGACGCCCCCGGCGGCAACCACTGCCCGATGTGCCCGAGCACCGAAGGAAGCAGCGGCCACGACACCGCGCCACCGGACGACGGGTTGCCGAGGAGCACCATCAGGCCCCACGTCGGGAGCATCGCCCAGCGCCCGAACAGCGTGTTGAACATCGTGAAGACCATGCCCGAAGCGAACATCGTCAGCGCCAGGATCAGCCAGGACTCGATGAAGGGAAGGTCCAGGGCGCCGAGCCACCAGTCCACGACCGCCGCGATGACGAACGCGCCGAGCAGCGCGTACAGGACGGTGAACCCGATCCGCTCGGCCGGGTTCAGGCCGCGTGCGTGGACGCTCAGCTGGATCGCCCCCACGAAGCCGATGATCACGGCGGCGAGGGAGATGTAGAAGATGGCGAGGCCCCGCGGGTCGCCCTCCTGGAGCGGCTTGACGTCCTTCACCGTGACGGGGACGCCGACCTTCTCGCCGACCTTCGGCGCGGTCTCCGCGAGGACCTGCGCGACGGAGGCGCCGGACGCCCCGGAGACGTCCAGCGTGACCTTGTCGCCGCCGCGGGCCACGTCCAGGATCGCGAAGACCTTCTGCTCCTCCACGTCCAGCCGCGCCGCTTCACGGGTGTCGTACCTGCGCACCTCCAGGGAGGCGTTCAGTGCCTTCTCCATGCCGTCGAGGAATGCCTTGCCGCGGGCGGAGTCGCCCTTGTCCTTGGCGTCGACCACCGCGGTGGGGATGTGGTGCGGGGTCGGTTTCGCCATGGAGAACGTGTACGAACCGGCGAAGAGCCCGGCGGCGGCCGCCAGGATGAACACCAGCACGATCGCGGGCAGGAAGGGCGACTGCTTGAACGCGTCCCACCGCTCGCCGCGGGTGGGAACGCGCCCGTGCGCGCCGTGCTGGTGTGCACCGTCGTGGTGTGCACCGTCGAGGTGTGCACCGTCCTGGTGAGGCTCCGGCTCATGATCAGGCATACGAATACGCTAAACCACGCATACGCATCCTTCTCACTTGATAACGGGCGAATCCTCGGTAATGGGCGAATCCTCGGTAACGGGCGAATCCGGCCTGTCGCTCTCGCGCCTGCGCCACCCGCGTACCCCGAGCACGGCCCCCACCAGCACCACGACCCCCACGAGCAGCACCGAGTCCGGCACCGCCCTGCCGAGGTCCCCCGCCCACTGCTCCACCGCGAAGGAGTCGTCGACGTCCAGGAGGCCGGGCAGCGCCGTCGTCCCGTCGTAGGCGAGGAACAGCGTCCCGAGCCCGACGAAGAACAGCCCCGAGAGCAGCGACGTCGTGTGCAGCTCGAACCGGCCGAGCCGGAACGTCCGCCCCCGAAGCCACCTGCGCCGCCCCAGGTCGAACCGCTCCCACAGCAGCGCGAGCAGGAAGAGCGGCACGGCCATCCCCAGCGCGTACACGGCGAGCAGCAGCCCTCCGTAGACCGGGCTCCCGCTCACCGCGGCCACCGTCAGGACGCTGCCGAGGATCGGCCCCGCGCAGAACCCGGCGAGCCCGTACACCGCCCCCAGCGCGTACACGGAGAGGGCGGTCGTCGGCCGGATCCGGCCCGAGAGCTCCGCCATCCTGCGCGAGGCGAACCCCATGCCGAGGATCTGCAGCACGCCGAGCCCGATGATCAGCCACCCGGCGGCGAGCACCAGCTGGTCGCGGTGGCCGAAGAAGAACCGCCCGGCGTAGGACCCGGCCGCGCCGAGCGGCACCAGCGTGGTCGCGAGCCCGGCGTAGAAGATTCCGGTGCGTGCGACGAGGCGCGAGGCCGAGTCGATCGAGTAGGCGAAGAAGGCCGGGAGCAGCAGTGCGCTGCACGGGCTGACGAGGGCGAGGAGACCGCCCAGGAACGCGGCGAAGTACCCGACGTCGGCGGTCACTTCTTCTTCCCCCCGCCCTGGGCCGAGGGCTTCGCGTTCTTCGCGGCCGTCTCGATCGCCTGGTGGAAGACGTGGTCCGGCTGGGCGCCCGAGACGGGCCGCCCGTTGATCAGGAAGGACGGCGTCGACGCGGCCCCGAGGCCGTACGCCTCCTCCTGGTCCTTGCGCACGGCGTCGCCCGCCGCGTCGCTCCCCGCGTCGGTGACGAACCGGCCGACGTCCTTGACGCCCGCCTCCTCGGCGAGCTCCTTCAGGCGGTCGTCGCCGAAGCCCTTCTCCTTGGACCCCTCGGCGTACGCGGCCTCGTGGAACTGCCAGAAGCGGCCCTGGCGCCCGGCCGCCCACGCGCCGCGCGCGGCCCGCTCGGAGTCCTTGCCGAAGATCGGGAAGTTGCGCCATTCGATGCGCAGGATGCCGTCGTCGACGTACTTCTTCACGAGGCCGGGCTCGGTGTCGCGGGCGAACTTCCCGCAGAAGCCGCACTTGAAGTCGGCGTACTCGACCATCACGACGGGCGCGTCGGCGCGCCCGCGCGCGAGCGGGTCCTTGGCGTCGCGCCGCGCGAGCTTCTCCAGCTCGGGATAGACGCCCGCCTGCGTCTCGGTGGAGGGCGCGGCGCCCGCGGCCTCCTCCTGGACGGTGGCGTCGCCGGAGTCCTCCGGCTTGGTCGCCGTGTACGAGGCGACGCCGAGCAGCAGCGCGGCGACGGCGATGCCCGCGCCGATGGCGATGTTGCGGCTCTTCCGGCGGTCGGCCCTGCCGCCGTTCGTGTTGCGGTTCTTGATGTCGTTCTTGATGTCGTTCTTGGGCATCGATGCGGTCTCTCTTGTCCTGTTGTACGTCTGCGTTGGGGCCCCTGGTCCGGACAGGGGCCTCCTACACGCGCAGGACCGAGAGATCGACGGGGGACGGCGCCACCAGCTCCGGCGGGCCACGCACCGGGGTCAGGTCGAGGACGGTTTGGTCGGCGCCCCACGAGCCGTCGGTGCCATGCGCCTCGTACAGCGCCGGCAGCAGTTCGTACGTGGAGCTGGAGCGCGGCGGCGACGCGGGGTGCTCCCCGCCGTCCTGCCGCCCGCCCTTGCCGCAGCCCGGCGGCGTGTCCTGTCCCGTCGCCGGGTGCGCCGCCACGGGCTGCGCGGCGGCCACCGCGGGCACGGAGCGCGCCGCCACCACCGGCGCGCAGAACATCCCGACCAGTACGAGCAGCGCCCCGAGCAGGAGGCACCACGGCGTACGGGTACGGGACAACATGCCCGGAATCGTACGTGCCGGGGCGGCCCCGGGGAGAAATCGGTTCGCCACTGCCGAGCCGCGGGTGAGATCCTGGACCCCGTATGTCTACGCAGCCCGTCCTCACCCTCGACGCCCTCGCCCCCCGCCTGACCGAGCTCTCGCTGCGCGACGAGCACCGGATCGGCCGGCGGCTGGAGGGTGCCCGCCGGATCCGCAAGCCCGAGGCCCGCGCCGCCGTCCTCGCCGAGATCGCGGCGGACGTGGAGAAGGCCGGGGCGCGGATGGCCGAGCGCGGCTCCCGCGTGCCCGCGATCACGTATCCGGAGCAGCTGCCGGTCAGCCAGAAGAAGGACGAGATCGCCGAGGCGATCCGCGACCACCAGGTCGTGATCGTCGCGGGCGAGACCGGCTCGGGCAAGACCACGCAGATCCCCAAGATCTGCATGGAGCTCGGCCGGGGCGTGCGCGGCATGATCGGGCACACGCAGCCCCGCCGCATCGCGGCCCGTACGGTCGCCGAGCGCGTCGCCGAGGAGCTGAACACCCCGCTCGGCGAGGCCGTCGGCTGGAAGGTCCGCTTCACCGACCAGGTCGGCGCGGACACGTACGTGAAGCTGATGACGGACGGCATCCTGCTGGCCGAGATCCAGACGGACCGCGAGCTGCGCGCGTACGACACGATCATCATCGACGAGGCCCACGAGCGCTCGCTCAACATCGACTTCCTCCTGGGCTACCTCGCCCAGCTCCTGCCCAGGCGCCCGGACCTGAAGGTCGTGATCACCTCCGCGACCATCGACCCCGAGCGGTTCTCGCGGCACTTCGGGGACGCCCCGATCGTCGAGGTCTCCGGGCGGACGTATCCGGTCGAGGTCCGCTACCGCCCCCTCCTCGAAGAGGAGGGGGACGATTCCGACCGCGACCAGATCACGGCGATCACCGACGCCGTCGAGGAGCTCCAGGCCGAGGGCAAGGGCGACATCCTCGTCTTCCTCTCCGGGGAGCGCGAGATCCGGGACACGGCGGACGCGCTGAACAAGAAGAACTACCGGTTCACCGAGGTCCTGCCGCTCTACGCCCGGCTCTCGCACGCCGAGCAGCACCGCGTCTTCCAGCCCCACACGGGCAGACGGATCGTCCTCGCGACGAACGTCGCCGAGACGTCCCTGACGGTCCCCGGCATCAAGTACGTGATCGACCCGGGCACGGCCCGCATCTCCCGCTACAGCCACCGCACGAAGGTGCAGCGCCTGCCCATCGAGGCGATCAGCCAGGCCAGCGCCAACCAGCGCAAGGGCCGCTGCGGCCGTACGTCGGACGGCATCTGCATCCGGCTGTACAGCGAGGACGACTTTCTCTCGCGCCCCGAGTTCACGGACGCGGAGATCCTGCGCACCAACCTCGCCTCCGTCATCCTCCAGATGACCGCCGCCGGTCTCGGCGACATCGAGAAGTTCCCCTTCATCGACCCGCCGGACCACCGCAACATCCGCGACGGCGTACAGCTCCTCCAGGAGCTCGGCGCGCTGGACCCGGGCCAGAAGGACCCGAAGAAGCGGCTCACCGAGCAGGGCCGCAAGCTCAGCCAGCTGCCCGTCGACCCCCGGCTCGCCCGGATGGTCCTGGAGGCCGACAAGAACGGCTGCGTGCGCGAGGTCATGGTGATCGCCGCCGCACTCTCCATCCAGGACCCGCGCGAGCGCCCCGCCGAGAAGCAGGCGCAGGCCGACCAGCAGCACGCCCGCTTCAAGGACGAGACGAGCGACTTCCTCGCCTACCTGAACCTCTGGCGGTACGTCCGCGAGCAGCAGAAGGAGCGCGGCTCGTCATCCTTCCGGCGCATGTGCAAGGCGGAGTACCTGAACTTCCTGCGCATCCGCGAGTGGCAGGACATCTACACGCAGTTGCGGACGGTCGCCAAGCAGATGGGCATCCATCTCAACGAGGACGACGCCCCCGAGCAGCACGTCCACATCTCCCTCCTCGCCGGCCTGCTCTCCCACATCGGGATGAAGGACGTGAAGGAGTCGAAGGAGAGCAGGGCCGCCAAGGAGAACGACCCGAAGCAGCGCGGCGGGCGCAACGAGTACATCGGCGCCCGCAACGCCAAGTTCGCGATCTTCCCCGGTTCGGCCCTCTTCAAGAAGCCCCCTCGCTTCATCATGTCGGCCGAGCTCGTCGAGACCTCCCGCCTCTGGGCCCGGGTCAACGCGCGCATCGAGCCGGAGTGGGTCGAGCCGCTCGCCCAGCACCTCGTGAAGCGCACGTACAGCGAGCCGCACTGGGAGAAGGACCAGGCGGCGGTCATGGCGGTCGAGAAGGTCACGCTGTACGGCGTCCCGATCGTCACCGACCGCAAGGTGAACTACGGCCGCGTCGACCCCGAGGTCTCCCGCGACCTGTTCATCCGCAACGCGCTGGTCGAGGGCGACTGGCGCACGCACCACAAGTTCTTCGCCGCCAACCGCAAGCTGCTCACCGAGGTCGAGGAGCTGGAGCACCGCGCGCGGCGCCGCGACATCCTCGTCGACGACGAGACGCTCTTCGACTTCTACGACCAGCGGGTGCCCGCGGACGTCGTGTCCGGCGCGCACTTCGACTCCTGGTGGAAGAAGAAGCAGCGCGAGGAGCCCGAACTGCTCGACTTCGAGCGGTCGATGCTGATCAACGAGCGGGCGGGTGACGTCTCCAAGGACGACTACCCCGACTCGTGGCGCCAGGGGCAGCTCAAGTTCAGGGTGACGTACCAGTTCGAGCCGGGCGCGGACGCGGACGGCGTCACGGTCCACATACCGCTCCAGGTCCTGAACCAGGTGACGGACGACGGCTTCGACTGGCAGATTCCTGGCCTGCGCGAGGAGGTCGTGATCGAACTGATCCGCTCCCTGCCGAAGCCGATCCGCCGCAACTACGTCCCCGCGCCCAACTTCGCCAAGGCGTTCCTTGAGCGTGCGGTCCCGCTCCAGGAGCCGCTGCACGTGACGCTGGCGCGGGAGCTCCAGCGTATGGTCGGGGTGCCGGTCTCCCCGGACGACTTCGACCTCACGCGCGTACCGGACCATCTGAAGATCACGTTCCGGATCACCGACGAGCGGCGCAGGAAGCTCGCCGAGGACAAGGACCTGGAAGCGCTGAAGCTGCGGCTGAAGCCGAAGGCCCGCAAGGCGCTCTCGCAGGCGGCCGCGGCGACGGCGGAGCGCACGGGCTCCTCCGCGGTCGAGCGGACCGGTCTGACCGACTGGACCCTCGGCACGCTCTCGCGCGTCTTCGAGACCCGCCGGGCCGGCCAGCCCGTGAAGGCGTACCCGGCGCTCGTGGACGACGGCGACACCGTCTCCGTACGCCTCTTCGACACCGAGGCGGAGCAGCAGCAGGCGATGTGGCGCGGCACCCGGCGCCTCATCCTGCGCAACATCCCGGTGAATCCGGCCAAGTTCGCCTCGGACAAGCTGACCAACGTCCAGAAGATCGCCCTGTCCGCGAACCCGCACGGCTCCGTCCAGGCCCTCTTCGACGACTGCGCGACGGCCGCGGCCGACAAGCTGATCGCGGACTTCGGCGGGCCGGTCTGGGACGAGGAGTCCTACCGCAAGCTTTTCGACAAGGTGCGCGCCGGGATCGTCGACACGACGGTGCGCGCGGCCGGCCAGGTCCAGCAGGTCCTCGCCGCCTGGCAGGCCTGCGAGGGCCGCCTGAAGTCGACGAGGAGCGCGGTGCTGCTCGCCAATCTCGCGGACGTGCGGGAACAGTTGAACTCCCTGATCAAACCGGGCTTCGTGACGGAGACGGGGCTGCGTCGGCTGCCGGACCTGATGCGGTACATGGTGGCGGCGGACCGGCGGCTCCAGCAGATGCCGACCAGCGTCCAGCGGGACACCAGCCGCATGGAGAAGGTCCACGAGATGCGCGACGAGTACCTGTGGCTGCTCGAACAGCTGCCCAAGGGCAGGCCCGTTCCGCAGGAGGTCCTGGAGATCCGCTGGATGATCGAGGAGCTCCGCGTCAGCTACTTCGCGCACGCGCTCGGCACGGCGTACCCGGTCTCGGACAAGCGGATCGTGAAGGCGATCGACGCTGCCGCACCGTGACGGACAGAGCGCACAGGGTGAGTTCGACCGCCGGGCCTGCACTGCTGTAGAGTCCTGTCTCGCAGCGCAACGCAGCACTGGGTCAATATCCGACTCCGTGGCGCGGGCGCCGCGAAGCAAGGTCCTGTGGAGCAGTTTGGAGTGCTCGCCACCCTGTCAAGGTGGAGGCCGCGGGTTCAAATCCCGTCAGGACCGCAGCAGGACAACGGGCCGCATCCCTTGAGGATGCGGCCCGTTGTCGTACCCGCGACCTTGACTGCGTCACATTCCACCGGTACCCCGGAGAACAGGGGGCCGGCGGGAAGCCCCCCAGGAGGTGACGCATGTCTGCTTCTCCGACGTCCGCACGGCACGAGACGCGCGCCCTGCTGCGCGCACACCTCGCAGCGGCCACCAGCTACCGCCATCTGACCCGGCACTGCCCGATCTGCCACCGGCTGCTGAGGCTCGCCCTGGAGCCCTCTCAGCCGGTCCAGGACGAACGCCGGGCGCCCGAGGCCGCCTTCGTGGCGGAGAACGCCCCAGAGGGCGTCTCCGGCACCAACTCCGGCCCTCCGCCCGCCACCCGGCCCACCGAGGACGAAAGTCCCCCCAACGCATGACCAAAGACGCGGCGCCACCCACCCCCGCCAGTGGGAGGCTGAGAGCGGAAGGCCTTCGAGAACCACCGCGGCCCCTTTAGCGCAGTGGTGTCGTGCGCAACAAGCTTCACGACGTGTGACGGGTGTCACCGAAACGGTTTGAAGAACCCCGGAACTTACACCCTTCCTACAACGAGCCAATTTAATATGTGCAATTGCACCACCCCCCGGGCGGCGCCCCTGGCCACTCCCAGCCGCCCCCCGAAGACTCCCCAGAGACCAACAGGTGCGCTCACGGACCCGCTCACCAGCGCATCCTCGGCGCACAAAAAAGATCGCGCTGGACCCGGCGGAGTCCAGCGCGATCGAACGACGCACCCAGGTGGTGTCAGGCGTGGTTCCCGTTGGGGCGGGACCCGCGTCGCGTGTAGCCATATGTCGGACGTACGACCAGGTTGGGGGACCCGGCAGTAGTGGTGCTCTTCGCCCGAGTTGTGCGAGTTACTGCTGGTTGAGCGGTACTTCAGGCCTCGCTGCGCTGCTGCGGAATACCCGCGAGCAGTGCGCGGACCTCAGCCTCGCGGTAACGGCGGTGTCCGCCGAGCGTGCGGATCGACGTGAGCTTGCCAGCCTTCGCCCAGCGCGTGACCGTCTTCGGGTCGACGCGGAACATCGTGGCGACCTCAGCCGGGGTCAGCAGCGGCTCGGCATCAGGGGTGCGAGCGGTCATGAGCGGCCTCCTCGGGAGAACCGAACCTTCTCGGTTCATTCCTCTAAATTCTGCACCTTGACCCGCGTTGCCCGAAATGGCGGACGCGAGTCGAGTCGGTTATAGGACGAACGGCTTGTCCTCGGCACTACAACTACACCATCCGTCCAGCCGCGTCGGCCAAACCGATGGAATTGCCCTCCCAGGTGTTCATCACCGACGGAAGCCGATGGACCATGCCATAGCGGACAGTCACGCCACAGTGACGATCAGTCACAGAGCGATCAGGAGTCAACAGGACCCCCCATAGAGTGCATTGCCGAGCATTCCGCCCATAGTTGGGCGGAAGGAGCCCTCCCCGGACTCCTTGTCCTATTTTGGCATGAGGAGGGGTGATCGGCGCAAGAGCCCCGTAAGTGCTGTCCATCACGCTTGAGGCAAAGGCCCGGATCGGGACCTACGTCCCGACGGAGGAGACGCCGGGCTCCGACAGGGGGAAACACCGGGCTCCGGCAGACCTCAGTTCGCGAACTGGAGGTCCCGGACCGCCCGCCATCGCTCCACGAGCCTCGCATACGCCTCGCCGGCCGCCTCGCCGTCACCGTCGCGCAGCGCCTCGATCCCCTCGGCCACGTCCGCCGCCGAGTGGTCCTCGTCGAGCTCGTCCGCCGCGACCGCGTGCACGAGCCCGCCGTAGTCGAGCTCGACCAGGGACCGCGGGTGGAACTCCTCCAGCCACCGCCCCACATCCATGAGCCCGTCGATGAGTGGCCCCTCGTCCAGCGCCTCCCGCAGCACCTTCAGGCCCCGCGCGACCCGGCGCCGGGCCTGCACCATCGGGGTGCGGTACCGCAGGGCGGGCACGGCGCCCTCCCCCTTCTGCTCCTTCTCGCGGCTCTCACGGCTCCGCTCCTCGTCGGAGAAGAGCACGAACCAGTGCAGCGGCACCTGCCAGGTGGACGTGCGGATCCAGGGGCGGGCGTCGGGGTTGCGGGCCAGCCACCGCTCGTAGTCCGCTGCCGTCTGGCGGCGCAGCACCGGCGGCAGGACCGCGTCGAGCACCGGCATCGGCAACTGCCCGGTCAGCTCCCCCATGGCCTGCCAGCCGCGCAGCCGGGTCCGCCAAGGGCAGACGCACAGCACCCCGTCGACCTCCACCACGAAGGCGTCGCCGCTCTCGTGCACCGGCACGGGCACCGGCGGCGTGGGCAGCAGGTCGGCCAGCGAGCGGCGCAGTTCGTCCTGGTAGGAGGGGAGTTCTTGGCGGCGGGCGTAGCGCGCCCAGTGGCCGCGCTCCGGCTCGGGGAAGGCGGCAAGCGGCTCGTACACACGCAGGTAGGCCGCATACGGGACCGATACCGATGACACCTTGGGCACGGCAGCTCTCTCCCCCACGTACCAGCTGGAAAACACTGCACAGCGTGCCATGGCCGGACTCCGCCGCGCCCGCTCCCGCTCCGCCGGTACTCCGGGAGAGGGTGATCCTCGGCACCGGGCGGTCAAGGGCGGTGGACAACCTTTAGTCTCATGCCCATCGGGCCCCCGCCACCCGTACGGGAGCCCGTCCGACCGCCGCCACTTGACCGGGAGTCACCACAGTGACCGAAGCAGACAACGGCGTCCTGCACACCCTGTTCCACTCGGAGCAGGGGGGCCACGAGCAAGTAGTGCTCTGCCAGGACCGAGCCAGCGGCCTCAAGGCCGTCATCGCCATCCACAGCACCGCCCTGGGCCCCGCCCTCGGCGGGACCCGCTTCTATCCGTACGCGACCGAGGAAGAGGCCGTCGCCGACGTCCTGAACCTGTCGCGCGGGATGTCGTACAAGAACGCCATGGCCGGCCTCGACCACGGCGGCGGCAAGGCCGTGATCATCGGCGATCCCGAGCGGATCAAGACCGAGGAGCTGCTCCTCGCCTTCGGCCGCTGTGTCGCCTCGCTCGGCGGCCGGTACGTGACGGCCTGCGACGTCGGCACGTACGTCGCCGACATGGACGTGGTGGCCCGCGAGTGCCGCTGGACCACCGGGCGCTCCCCCGAGAACGGCGGCGCGGGCGACTCCTCCGTACTCACCGCCTTCGGTGTCTTCCAGGGCATGCGGGCCAGCGCGCAGCACCTGTGGGGCGACCCGACGCTGCGCGGGCGCAAGGTCGGCGTCGCGGGCGTGGGCAAGGTCGGCCACCACCTGGTGGAACACCTGCTGCGGGACGGCGCCGAGGTCGTGATCACCGACGTGCGCGAGGAGTCGGTGAACCGGATCGTTCAGAAGCACCCTTCGGTGACCGCGGTGGCGGACACCGACGCGCTGATCCGGACCGAGGGCCTCGACATCTACGCGCCGTGCGCGCTCGGCGGCGCGCTCGACGACGACACGGTGCCCGTCCTCACCGCGAAGGTGGTGTGCGGCGCCGCCAACAACCAGCTCGCGCACCCCGGTGTGGAGAAGGACCTCGCCGACCGGTCGATCCTCTACGCGCCGGACTACGTGGTGAACGCGGGCGGCGTGATCCAGGTCGCCGACGAGCTGCACGGCTTCGACTTCGACCGGTGCAAGGCAAAGGCGTCGAAGATCTTCGACACCACGCTCGCCATATTCGCTCGGGCAAAGGAAGACGGCATTCCGCCGGCCGCCGCGGCCGACAGGATCGCCGAGCAGCGAATCTCCGACGCACGCGCGGAGACATCCGGAATGTGAGGTTCCGCCCCCTCATGAGGCTTTGACAGGGCCCCGTCGACACCCGGGGAGAGACAAGACTCACCCCCGTCGGCGGGTCGCCCGGCAAGAAGAGGTTAAAATCGCAGTTGACCAGCGAGGACGGGGCTCCTCGCGGGTTCTGCGCCGAGGCGCGTCCTGCGGGCGACGTACCGTATGGCCGCAGGAGCAGGTACCGTGGAAGCCCTACGGACCGGTCTCTCCACGGAGAGTCCGTTCCAGATCATGAACGCGTGTCAAGACTCTGGGGCCGTCGAGCCCCGTATCCGAGGGGGTCGAGCCATGGGGCGCGGCCGGGCAAAGGCCAAGCAGACGAAGGTCGCCCGCCAGCTGAAGTACAGCAGCGGCGGGACTGACCTCTCGCGTCTGGCCAATGAGCTGGGCGCTTCGACTTCGCAACAGCCGCCTAATGGCGAGCCGTTCGAGGACGACGACGAGGAAGACGACCCGTACGCCCAGTACGCGGATCTGTATAACGACGACGAGGACGAGGACTCCGACGAGTCCGGTCCGTCGTCGCAGCGCCGCGGCGCTTGACCTCGTTGCATACGCAGCATCTGGCGTTGTCTACGCGGCCTTCGCAGTTCGCGTAGCAACCGCACTTCACCCGGTCCGGGGTGGTCACCACCCCGGACCGGGTTTTGTGCTGCCTCGGGGCCGCCCGCTTGCACAAGGGGCCCGCCAGGGGGCTACTTCGCGTAGTCGCCGATGAGCTCGGCGCCCGTCGCGTGGTCACCGCGGTCGGTGATCTCGCCCGCGACCCAGGCGTCCACGCCGCGGTCCGCGAGGGTGGTGAGCGCCGCGTCCGCCGACTCCTCGGGGACGATCGCCATCATGCCGACGCCCATGTTCAGCGTCTTCTCCAGCTCCAGGCGCTCGACCCGGCCGGCCGCGCCCACCACGTCGAAGACCGCGCCCGGCGCCCAGGTCCCGCGGTCCACGATCGCGTGCAGGCCGTCCGGGATGACCCGGGCGAGGTTCGCCGCGAGGCCGCCGCCGGTGATGTGGCTGAAGGCGTGCACGTCCGTGGTGCGGGTGAGCGCCAGACAGTCGAGCGAGTAGATCTTGGTGGGCTCCAGGAGCTCCTCGCCGAGCGTGCGCCCGAACTCCTCGACCCGGCGGTCCAGGGCCCAGCCCGCGCGGTCGAAGACCACGTGCCGGACGAGCGAGTACCCGTTCGAGTGAAGACCGGAGGACGCCATCGCGATCACCGCGTCACCCTTACGGATGCGATCGGCGCCGAGGAGGCGGTCGGCCTCGACGGCGCCCGTGCCGGCGCCCGCGACATCGAAGTCGTCCGGGCCGAGCAGGCCCGGGTGCTCCGCGGTCTCGCCGCCGACCAGCGAGCACCCGGCGAGGACACAGCCCTCGGCGATGCCCTTCACGATGGCGGCGACGCGCTCGGGGTGGACCTTGCCGACGCAGATGTAGTCGGTCATGAAGAGCGGCTCGGCGCCGCACACGACGATGTCGTCCATGACCATCGCGACGAGGTCGTGGCCGATGGTGTCGTAGACGCCCATCTGACGCGCGATGTCGACCTTGGTGCCGACGCCGTCGGTCGCCGAGGCGAGGAGGGGGCGCTCGAAGCGCTTGAGGGCGGAGGCGTCGAAGAGGCCGGCGAAACCGCCGAGGCCGCCGAGGCCCGCGACCTCGGGCCGCTGGGTCTTCCTGACCCACTCCTTCATCAGCTCGACGGCGCGGTCGCCCGCCTCGATGTCTACGCCTGCGGCTGCGTAGCTGGCACCAGTGGTCTCGGGCATGGTGATTGAGAGCTTTCGTGTCGTCACTACGTGAGGCTTACGGGCGACGGATCGCGTCGGCCGCTGCCGTGGAAGCCGGTCCCGCGGCGAGCTCCGTCTCCAGGAGCTGCTTGCCGAGCAGTTCGGGGTCGGGCAGGTCCATCGGGTACTCGCCGTCGAAGCAGGCGCGGCAGAGGTTCGGCTTGTCGATGGTCGTGGCCTCGATCATGCCGTCGATGGAGATGTACGAGAGGGAGTCGGCGCCCATCGAGGTACCGATCTCCTCGATGGTCATGCCGTTGGCGATGAGCTCCGCGCGGGTCGCGAAGTCGATGCCGAAGAAGCAGGGCCACTTCACGGGCGGCGAGGAGATCCGGATGTGGATCTCGGCGGCGCCCGCCTCGCGGAGCATCTTGACCAGGGCGCGCTGGGTGTTGCCGCGGACGATCGAGTCGTCGACGACGACCAGCCGCTTGCCCTTGATGACTTCCTTGAGGGGGTTCAGCTTGAGGCGGATGCCGAGCTGCCGGATCGTCTGCGAGGGCTGGATGAAGGTCCTGCCGACGTAGGCGTTCTTGACCAGGCCCGCGCCGAAGGGGATGCCGGACGCCTCCGCGTACCCGATCGCGGCAGGGGTGCCGGATTCGGGCGTCGCTATGACGAGGTCCGCCTCGACGGGGGCTTCCTTGGCGAGTTTCCGGCCCATCTCGACGCGCGAGAGGTAGACGTTCCGGCCCGCGATGTCCGTGTCGGGGCGCGCCAGATAGACGTACTCGAAGACACAGCCCTTGGGCTTCGCTTCTGCGAATCTAGACGTTCGCAGTCCATTCTCGTCGATCGCGACGAACTCGCCGGGCTCGATCTCGCGGACGAAGCTCGCGCCGCAGATGTCGAGCGCCGCGGACTCCGAGGCGACGACCCAGCCGCGCTCCAGGCGGCCGAGGACCAGCGGGCGGATGCCCTGCGGGTCGCGGGCCGCGTACAGCGTGTGCTCGTTCATGAAGACGAGGGAGAAGGCGCCCTGCACGTCCGGGAGGACCTTGGTGGCCGCTTCCTCGATCGTCAGCGGCTTGCCGTCGTCGTCCACCTGGCCCGCGAGGAGAGCCGTCACCAGGTCGGTGTCGTTGGTCGCGGCGACCTGGGTCGCGCGGCCGTTCTCCTTCGGGAGTTCGGCGACCAGCTCGGCGAGCTGGGCCGTGTTGACGAGGTTGCCGTTGTGCCCGAGCGCGATGGAGCCGTGCGCGGTGGCACGGAACGTCGGCTGGGCGTTCTCCCAGACGGAGGCGCCAGTGGTCGAGTAGCGGGCGTGACCGACCGCGATATGACCCTGGAGCGAGCCGAGAGAGGTTTCGTCGAAGACCTGGGAAACGAGGCCCATGTCCTTGAAGACGAGGATCTGGGAGCCGTTGCTGACCGCGATTCCCGCGGATTCCTGGCCCCGATGCTGGAGGGCGTAGAGCCCGAAGTAAGTGAGCTTTGCGACCTCTTCGCCCGGAGCCCAGACACCGAAGACGCCACAAGCGTCCTGGGGGCCTTTCTCGCCGGGGAGCAGATCGTGATTGAGTCGACCGTCACCACGTGGCACGTCTTCGAGTGTAGGCGAGATCGACCACTGGTCCGAATTGGGGATGCGAGCCCTGCACGGACGGTAGCCGTGGCGCGGTCCCGGCCCCGGCCGAGTGCGAAGTCCACGTGAACAGACGGGCCCTTTCGTTGACACCTACAAGCGCACTCGGACAGGCTCCGGCGCATGCCGCCCACCACTGACCCGACGGTCCTGCTCGTGGCGCGCCGCCACGTGGACCTGGTCCGTGTGGCGAGCGCGATCTGTCGCAGCACCACCTGAACGCACCCCTTTCCCCACCCTTCTCCGGGCATGTGACGCCGTGCTGCGCCGTGCCCCGTTCAGGAGCGCGCTGTGTCTTCCTACAACCCTGGGTCGGCTGCCGAAAGCCTTCGGTCCAAGCTGTCCCGACGTGCCTTCGGCGGTGTCGTCGGCGCCTCCGCGACCGCCGCCGCGGTCGGTCTTCCCGCCACCGGGGCGCGGGCCGACGCCGCCCACGAGGAGCGGCCTTTCCGGGCCGCCGCGCACCGGCAGGCCAAGCGGCCGAACATCCTCTTCATCCTCGGCGACGACCTCGGCTGGGCCGACCTGTCCTCGTACGGCTCGCCGCACATCAGGACGCCGAACCTGGACCGCCTCGCCCGCCAGGGCGTGCGGTTCACGGACGCCTACTCCGGCTCCGCGACCTGCTCGCCCACCCGCTTCAGCCTGTACACCGGCCGCTTCCCCGGGCGTACGAAGGGCGGCCTCGCGGAACCGATAGCCGACAAGTCCGTGGGCCTCGCCCCGACCCACCCGACGCTCGCCTCGCTGCTGCGCGACTCCGGGTACGCGACCGCGCTGATCGGGAAGTGGCACTGCGGCTACCTGCCGGACTACTCGCCCACCAAGTCGGGCTGGGACGAGTTCTTCGGGAACTTCGGCGGCGCCCTGGAGTACTACTCGAAACTGGGGCTCGGCGGGGAGTACGACCTGTACGAGGGCGATGTCCGCGAGGGCGACGCCGAGTACAAGGACCTGCGGTACTACACGCGGATCCTGACCGAGCGCGCGAGCGCCTACGTACGGCGCGACCACGGCGGCACCCCCTGGCTGCTCAACCTCAACTTCACCACCCCGCACTGGCCGTGGATCGCGGACGGCGACGAGGAGGAGAGCGCCGAGATCGTCCGCAGGATCAAGGCGGGCGAGCAGGGGGCGCTGTGGCATCAGGACGGCGGCTCCGTGGCGAAGTACACCGAGATGGTCGAGGACCTGGACCGGTCGGTCGGTGAGGTGCTGCGCGCGCTGAAGGCGTCCGGGCAGGAGCGCGACACCCTGGTCTTCTTCGCCTCCGACAACGGCGGCGAGCGCTTCTCGTACAACTGGCCGCTGTCCGGCAACAAGGGCTCGCTCAAGGAGGGCGGCATCCGGGTGCCGACCATCGTGCGGTGGCCCGCGCGGCTCGACGGCGGGCAGGTCAGCCACGAGCCCGTGTACACGCCGGACTGGACGGCGACCCTCCTGGAGATCGCCGGGGCCCGGCCGGACCGCGCGTATCCGCTGGACGGCACGAGCCTCGCCCCCTACCTGCTGAGGGGCGAGAAGATCGCCGAACGCGAGCTGTTCTGGCGGGTGCGCGGGGAGCGGGCGCTGCGGCGGGGCAACTGGAAGTACTACCGGGGCAAGGGCGGGGCGGACCAGCTGTACGACCTCGCGGCCGACCGGCGCGAGCAGGCGGACCGCGCCGCCGCGGAACCGAAGCTGCTGGCCGAGCTGAAGGGGGCCTGGGAGCGGACGGACAAGGGGTTGCTGCCGTATCCGGGGGCGTAGGGGGGCGTAGGGGGGCGCGGAGTGTGAGGGCTGTGGGCTTGTGGGCGGACTTCGCCGCGCCCCGTCCCCTCCCCGCTACTTCTTCGCGTCCTTCCGGCCCGCCTCCGCGCTGATCACCGTGCCGTCGGCGGCGGTGAGCCTCAGCGTGCCCTGCTTCACCTCGTAGCGCGCCGTGCCGTCGAACAGCTTGAGCAGCTTGCGCTCGGTCGTCATCGCGTCGCCGGGGCACATCTTCCGGGTGGTCGCGGGCGGCCCGAAGGTGATCCGGCCGTCCTCGGCCTCGGCCTCGGCCGTGACGTCGTTGCAGCCGAGGTTGCCGCGCACCTTGCCGTCCTTGCCGAAGGTGAGGTGGACCTTGCCGTCCAGCGACTTCGGCAGCGTCGCGGCCGTCCGGGCGTCGCCGACGCCGCTCACCGCCCACTTGGTGCCGGTGAGCGGGGCGGCGGGCTCGGCGGGGCGTGAGGTGAAGTCCACGCGGTCTCCATCGGACGTGCTGAGGGTCATGCGGTCGCCTTCGGTCCTCGCGGTGAACTTCTCCTCGCCGAGGGTGCGCAGGAGTTCCTTCTCGAACGCCATGCGGCCGTCGTCCGTGCAGGCCCGCTTCGTCATCAGCGGCTTGCCGAAGTGGACGGTGTCGCCCTTGACGGACACGTCGGAGCTCACGCCGTTGCAGCCGTAGCTGCCAACGGCCCGCCCGTCCTTGCCGATCTTCAGGTAGGCGTCCCGCGGTGCGACGCGCTTCTTGCCGTCCGCGGTGAGGCTCTCGACGTGCCAGCGGACGCCGGTGAGGGACGGCCCGTCCGCCACGGAACGGCCGCCGGAGTCGCTGTCGGAACCGGCCCCGGACTCGGTGCCGCATGCGGTGAGCAGCAGCCCGGCGGAGGCCAGCGCGGTCAGGGTGAGGGTCAGACGCTGCGTGTGCATGACGATGTGACGGGACAAGTGGGGGTCCCGGTTCCACGACCGGACCGATGACCGGATCGACGACCGATTCCCCGACCGGTTCCCTCGCCGAGTCCCCACCGGTTCACGCCCCGCACCGCTACCCCATGACCGGCAGCAGCTCCGACAGATCCGCCCGCTCCCCGCTCGCGCTGACCCGCGCCGCGTCGAGCGCCGTCGCCCACTCGGTCCGCCCGGTCGCGAGGCGGATCCAGGTGAGCGGGTCGGTCTCGACGACGTTGGGCGGGGTGCCGCGGGTGTGCCGCGGGCCCGCCACGCACTGCACGACCGCGTAGGGCGGCACCCGAACCTCCGTCGAGGCGCCCGGTGCCTTGATCGCGAGGGCGTCCGCGAGCAGCCGGGCGCAGGCGGCCAGGGCCTGGCGGTCGTACGGGACGTCGAGGCCCGGCACCGCGTCGTTCAAGTCGTCGGTGTGAACGATGAGTTCGACGGTGCGGGTGACGAGGAAGTCGCCGAGGGTCATGGCGCCGAAGCGCATCGGGACCAGGCGCTCGTCCGGGGTGCCGGGCAGGGACTCCTCGATCCCGGCGAGCGTGCGCGTGAACAGTTCGTCGAGGCCCGTGCCCGCGGCCTCGGCGATCTCACGGGTGTCCAGGTCGACCTGGACGGCGGCGGTGACCGTCGCGAACGGCCAGTCCATGAGCGCCACTTCGTGCCGTTCCGGTTCCGGCATGCCGAGGTAGCGGTGGACGGTGCCGAGGACCATCGCGATGTGGGCCGCCAGTTCGCGCACGGTCCAGTCGCCGAGCCGGGTCGGGCGGGCGAGCTGCTCGGGGGTCAGGGTGCGGACCGCCTCGCAGACGTTGCCGAACTGGGCGAGGACGGCGGAGCGGATCTTCACGGAGTCGTACGAGCGCAAGCGCTTCTTGGCCGGGGGCATGGTGCTGAGCCTAGAGGTTCCCGGGATACCCCTGAAGTCCCTTTTCGACCAGGTCGAAGGCGCGCTCGGCGAGGGCCGCGCAGTCGACGGCGATGTCCTCGGCCCGGTCGCCCGCGAGCAGCCTGCGGTGGTTCTCCAGGATCACCGCGTCCCGCGCGGCGACGAGCTGGTGGGCGGCCACGCCGGCGAGCAGCCGGTCGCCCGTCTCCTCGGTGAGGACCTCGGCGAGCAGCTCGATGCCGCGCATCTGGAAGAACAGGGTGCGGCGCGCCAACGTCGGCGTGTCGGTGATGAGTTGACGCATCTGGACCAGCCGCACGTCGTCGGAGAGGCCGATCGAGGGGTCGCGCTCGGCCACCTTGGCCAGGAACTGCCGACGCAGGGCGCTGACCGCGGACTCTCCGGGCTCCCGCTCGCGCACCGCGTCGGCGGCGTCGGAGACGTGGTCCTCCATCGGGCCGAGGAGCACGTCCTCCTTGGTGCCGAAGTAGTTGAAGACCGTCATCTTCGAGACGTCGGCCGCGGCGGCGATCTCCGCGACGGAGACCTTGTCGTAGCCACGCTCCAGGAACAGGGTCAGCGCGCTGCGCCAGATCCGCATCGCGGTCTGCCGCTTCTTGCGCTCGCGCAGTCCCAGCGCTTCTTCAGCCATGCGCTTCCTCAGCCATGCGATCCCTCAGCCATCCGCCTGCTCAGCCATGCACCGCACTGTACCAGGATGAATTTTACTCTCGGAGTAAATATTGACTCGGTACATTTTCAGGGCCAGGGTGGTCCTCATGCCTCCGACCACGACTACGACCACGCCCCCCGCGTCACCCGTGGACACGACCCCGCCCCTGTCCGAAGGGCGCCGCAAGGTCGCGTTCGCCGTCTGTCTCGCCACGATCGTCCTGGCCGTCCTCGACATGCAGATCGTGTCGGCCGCCACCGTGCCGATCGTGCGCGACCTCGACCCGGCCCACGGGGTCGACAAGATCCCCTGGCTGGTCAGCGCCTACGCGCTGGCGGGTGCCGCGATCCTGCCGCTGTACGGCAAGCTCTGCGACGCGCTCGGCGCCGCCCGCGTCTTCGTCGCCGCCGTCACCGTCTTCCTGCTCGGCTCCGCGCTCTGCGGCGCCGCCCAGTCGATGGGCCAGCTGATCGCGGCCCGCGCGGTGCAGGGCGTCGGGGGCGGCGGCCTGATGAGCATCACGATGGTGGTGATCGCCCAGCTCAAGGGGGCGGGCGGGAAATCGTCCGGGCCCGGCGGCATCGGCGGCATCGTGGCGGGCGGCGGCATGGCGCTCGGTCCCTGGCTCGGCGGCCTGCTCGCCGACCACGCGAGCTGGCGCTGGATCTTCTACGTCAACCTGCCGGTCGGCATCGCGGTCCTCGCCGCCTCCGGACTCGTCCTGAAACTCCCGCGCCGAGCCGGCGCGCGCCACTCCATCGACTACCCGGGCGCCGCGCTCGCCGCCGCGTTCTCCGTCGCCCTGCTCCTGGTCACCGACTGGGGCGGCAAGGACTACGCCTGGTCCTCACCCGTCGTCGTCGGCCTGATCGCGGCGGCCGCGGCCACCCTCGCGCTCTTCCTGTGGCGGCAGGCCAGGGCGGCCGAACCGGTGCTCCCGCTCTCGATGTTCCGGATCCCGCAGCTCCGCTTGGGCTTCGCCATCCAGGCGCTGACGGGCGCCGCCATGATGTGCGTGATCTATTACGTGCTCGTCTACCTGCAGGTCGCGCGGGGCGTCTCCAGCTCGTCCGCCGGGCTCTACCTGCTCCCCATGGCGGCCGGCATGACCGCCGTCGGCCTGCTCTCGGGCCGCCTCGCCACCCGCGGCTGGTCCGCGCGCACCTTCACCATCGGCGGCACGGCGACCACGGCCGTCGCCTTCGCGCTCCTCGCGACCGTCGGCCCGGACACCTCGCTCTGGCTCGTCAGGGCCGAACTCCTGCTCGCCGGGGCCGGGTTCGGCCAGCTCATCGGCCAGTTGATCCAACTCGCGCAGGACTCGGCGCCGCGCCACCAGCTGGGCGTCGCGACGACGAGCATCCGCTTCTTCCAGACCCTCGGCAACGCGGTGGGCACCGCCCTGTTCGGCGCGGTCCTGCTCCGCCTGTACGCGGCGGAAGGCCCCGGCGGCGACGTCGGCGCCATCCCCGGCCTGACCGGAGAAGCGCACGCCGCCGCCGTGCGGGCCTACGTCGACGCCACGGACGTGGTGTTCCTGTGCGGGGCCGGGATCATGCTGCTCGGGACGGTGCTTGCGCTGCGGCTTCCTCGCCGGTCCCACCGGCCGTGAAGAACTCGCCGTTCGCCGGTACCCCGATCCCGCGCCACGTGAACGGCACGCCCCGCGCGGTGTCCGGGTCGGGCCCGTCCATCAGCTGGAAGTGCACGTGCGGCTCGGTGGAGTTGCCGGAGTTCCCGCAGTCGCCGAGCCGCCGCCCCGCCACGACCCGGTCCCCCGCCCGCACCGTGAGCGAGCCCCGCCTGACGTGCGCGTACATGGCGTACGTTCCCCCTCCGAGGTCGAGCACGATGTGGTTGCCGACGACGCGGCGGGTGCCGCCGAGCGTCCTGCCGACGCCCTCGACCAGCCGGAAGTACAGGACCCCGACGAGCGAGCTGCGGCTGAGGTGGTCGCGCTGGCCGTCCTCGGCGTGCACCACGGTGGCGTCGGCGACCGCGTGCAGGGGTTGCCCGAAGGCGGGATAGGCGTCGCCGCGCCGGGCGACGGGCCAGAACCAGACGGGCTTGGGGCGGGCGGGCCCCTCCTCCGGTTCGGCCGTGATGTCGATGGCGTACGTCTGCCCCAGGTGGTGCGTACCGTGGCTCGGCACGTTGTCGGTGGGGCTGTTCAGCGCGGACCAGCGGCCGGTGACCGGGGGCGCGACCTCGACCGGGGCCGGGGGGTCCGTCTCGATCTGCTTGCGCGCGGAGCGGGACATCGACGTACTGATGCCGATCGCGGCGATCGCGGGCAGCCAGCTCAGCCAGTAGTTGTACGGCAGCTCCGTGAACTGCCGGACGACGAACTGGGCGAAGAACACAACCCACAGCAGCCGGTGGGCCACAGCGGCGGACTTGCGCAGCCCCGCGGATTTCCCGGACATGATTCCCCCTCGTGCGACTCGTACAGAAATGCGTGCCGGAATCCGGTCAGGTCACCGGGCGCGCTGCCGTGAGCACCACAAGCAGCGGCACCACGCGCCCGGCGGGAACCTCGTACCGCCCGCGCTCGGTGGTGTGCAGCCAGCCCGCGCCGGTCAGCTGGCGCAGGTGGTGGTAGATCTGGCCGGTGGTGCCGACGTCGTCGAGCGCGGCCAGCTCGGCGGCGGTGCGCAGGCCGCCGAGGATCTCCCGCAGCAGCCGCAGCCGTACGGGATTGCCGAGGGCCGCGAACGACTCGGCCGCATCCGACCAGTCGCCCTCGAACAGCGCCTCCGTGAGCTGCCCGTACTGCCAGTCGTACCGATGCCCCGTCGGCACCCGCACGGAGCCGGTGAACAGGACGGCACCGTCGGCCTCCTCGGTCACCGGGTGCCGTGCTTTCAGGGCGTCGAGGGCCCAGAAATCGCCCTCGCCCACCGGGGGCGCGGCCGGACCCGCGCTCTCCAGCCGCGCCATGCGCCGTTCGAGCTCGGCGACCCGCTCTTCCAGGTTCATGATGCGAGATTACGTAATTACGTAATCTCATGCAACCCCCTACGGGGCGCGGTCCAACCGGCGCGGGAACGACGAAGCCCCCACCCGGACCAGGTCCGAGCGGGGGCGGCGAAGAAGAACCGTCAGGCGAAGAGCCCCGGAATCGTCTCCTCGTGCGCGGCACGCAGCTCGCTCAGCGGCAGCGTGAACTCGCCCTGCACTTCCACCGCGTCGCCGTCGACGACACCGATGCGGCGCACAGGCAGGCCCCGCGCCCCGCACATGTCGGTGAAGCGCAGCTCCTCGCTCCGCGGCACCGAGACGACCGCGCGCCCCGCCGACTCGGAGAAGAGGAAGGTGAACGCGTCGAGGCCGTCGGGGACGACGAGGCGCGCGCCCTTGCCGCCGCGCAGGCACGACTCCGTGACGGCCTGCACGAGACCGCCGTCGGACAGGTCGTGCGCGGCGTCGATCATGCCGTCGCGGGAGGCCGAGATGAGGATCTCGGCGAGCAGCTTCTCGCGCGCCAGGTCGACCTTGGGCGGCAGCCCGCCGAGGTGGCCGTGGACCACCTGCGACCAGGCCGAGCCGCCGAACTCGTCGTGCGTGTCGCCGAGCAGGTAGAGGAGCTGGCCCTCTTCCGCGAAAGCGATCGGCGTGCGCCGCGCGACGTCGTCGATCACGCCGAGGACGGCGACGACCGGCGTCGGGTGGATCGCCGCCTCACCGGTCTGGTTGTACAGCGAGACGTTGCCGCCGGTGACCGGGGTGCCCAGCTCCAGGCAACCGTCCGCGAGACCGCGGACGGCCTCGGCGAACTGCCACATGACGTCCGGGTCCTCGGGCGAGCCGAAGTTCAGGCAGTCCGAGATGGCGAGCGGCCTGGCGCCGGACGCGGCGACGTTGCGGTACGACTCGGCGAGCGCGAGCTGCGCGCCCGTGTACGGGTCGAGCTTCGCGAACCGGCCGTTGCCGTCGGTGGCGATGGCGACGCCGAGGCCCGTCTCCTCGTTGATCCGGATCATCCCGGAGTCCTCGGGCTGGGCGAGCACGGTGTTGCCCTGCACGAAGCGGTCGTACTGGTCGGTGACCCAGGACTTCGCGGCCTGGTTCGGGGCGGCGACCAGCTTGAGGACCTGCTCGCGCAGTTCCTCGCCGTTCGCCGGGCGGGCCAGCTTGTTCGCGTCGTCGGCCTGGAGGGCGTCCTGCCAGGACGGGCGGGCGTACGGACGCTCGTAGACCGGGCCGTCGTGCGCGACCGTGCGCGGGTCGACGTCGACGATCTTCTCGCCGTGCCAGAAGATCTCCAGGCGGTCGCCGTCCGTCACCTCACCGACGACGGTGGCGATGACGTCCCACTTCTCGCAGATCTCCAGGAAGCGGTCGACCTTCTCGGGCTCGACCACGGCGCACATGCGTTCCTGCGACTCACTCATGAGGATCTCCTCAGGGGTGAGCGTGGAGTCGCGCAGCGGCACGTCGTCGAGCTCGACGCGCATGCCGCCGGAGCCGTTGGACGCCAACTCGCTGGTGGCGCAGGAGAGTCCGGCCGCGCCGAGGTCCTGGATGCCGACGACGAGCTTCTCGGCGAAGGCCTCCAGGGTGCACTCGATGAGGAGCTTCTCCTGGAAGGGGTCACCGACCTGGACGGCGGGACGCTTCGACGGCTTGCTGTCGTCGAAGGTCTCGGAGGCCAGGATGGAGGCGCCGCCGATGCCGTCGCCGCCCGTGCGGGCGCCGTACAGGATGACCTTGTTGCCGGGGCCCGAAGCCTTCGCGAGGTGGATGTCCTCGTGCCGCATGACGCCGATGGCACCGGCGTTGACCAGCGGGTTGCCCTGGTAGCAGGCGTCGAAGACGAGCTCGCCGCCGATGTTGGGCAGGCCCAGGCAGTTGCCGTAGCCGCCGATGCCCGCGACGACTCCGGGGAGCACGCGCTTGGTGTCGGGGTGCTGGGCGTCGCCCATGCGCAGCGGGTCCACGACGGCGACCGGACGGGCGCCCATCGCGATGATGTCGCGGACGATGCCGCCGACGCCGGTGGCCGCGCCCTGGTAGGGCTCGACGTACGACGGGTGGTTGTGCGACTCGACCTTGAAGGTGACCGCGTAGCCCTGGCCGACGTCGACGACACCGGCGTTCTCGCCGATGCCGACCAGCATCGCTTCGTTCTCGGGGACCTTCTCGCCGAACTGCTTCAGGTGGATCTTGCTGCTCTTGTACGAGCAGTGCTCGGACCACATGACGGAGTACATGGCGAGCTCGGCGCCGGTCGGGCGGCGGCCGAGGATCTCGCGGACGCGGTCGTACTCGTCTTCCTTCAGGCCCAGTTCGGCCCAGGGCAGCTTGACGTCGGGCGTCTCGGCCGCGTGCTTGACGGTATCCAGAGTCATGCGTTGACCAGCTTCTTCAGGATCGAGGCGAAGAATCCGAGGCCGTCGGTGCGGCCGGTCCCGACCAGCGGCTCCACGGCGTGCTCGGGGTGCGGCATGAGGCCGACGACGTTGCCCGCCTCGTTGGTGATGCCTGCGATGTCACGGAGCGAGCCGTTGGGGTTGCCGTCGAGGTAGCGGAAGGCGACGCGGCCCTCGGCCTCCAGCATGTCCAGGGTCCGCTCGTCGGCGGTGTACTGCCCGTCGATGTTCTTGAGCGGGATCGCGATCTCCTGGCCCGCCGTGTAGTCGGCGGTCCAGGCGGTCGCGGCGTTCTCCACGCGCAGCCGCTGCTCGCGGCAGATGAAGTGCAGGTGGTTGTTGCGCAGCATCGCGCCGGGCAGCAGGTGCGTCTCGGTGAGCACCTGGAAGCCGTTGCAGATGCCGAGGACCGGCATTCCGGCCTTCGCCTGCGCGATGACGGACTCCATCACCGGGGAGAAGCGCGCGATGGCGCCGGCCCGCAGATAGTCGCCGTAGGAGAACCCGCCGGGCAGCACCACGGCGTCGACCTGCTTGAGGTCCTTGTCCTTGTGCCAGAGCGGCACGGCCTCGGCGCCCGCCACGCGGACGGCGCGCTGGGTGTCGCGGTCGTCGAGGGTTCCGGGGAAAGTGACGACTCCAATTCGAGCAGTCACTTCGCGGCCTCCTCGGCCTTCTGCGTCTGCTGGTCTTCTTCGACCTTTACGACGAAGTCCTCGATCACCGTGTTGGCGAGGAAGGTTTCCGCCAACTCGTGGATACGGGCGAGGGCCGGGGCGTCGATCGGCCCCTCCACCTCGAGTTCGAAACGCTTTCCCTGACGTACGTCGGAGATGCCCTGGAAACCGAGGCGCGGCAGTGCACGCTGCACCGCCTGGCCCTGGGGGTCGAGGATCTCCGGCTTGAGCATGACGTCGACTACGACGCGTGCCACTGGCACTCCCGGTGTGTGGTGCTGGCGTGTGCTGCTTGCACGGTGCTGAGCAGGTGCCTTCAGACTACCGGCACAAAATTTCTACTCGCGTAGATTCGTAGCAACCTACGAGATGACGGTCACGTTCCGGTACCCAAACAGGTTTCGAACCGGGAATCTTCACAGCGAATCCCCGAAAGATCACGCATCGTCATTGGAGCCTGACACGCGGAGGTATTAGGACAGGCTTCACAATGCAATGCCGGGCACTGTACAAAGGAAATGGCAATAGTCGATACTTTGCCCAAAACATCCGTGCAGTCGGCATCACCGCATGTCAACGCGGTAGAGCCGCGCGAAGGGACCGATATTCGTGGCGCAACGTGTCGTGGTCACTCTCTTTGACGACATCGACGGCGGGGAAGCGGCGGAAACGGTCGCGTTCGGTCTTGACGGCAAGTCGTACGAGATCGACCTCAGTCAAACCAATGCGAAGAAACTGCGCACGGCCCTCGCCCCCTACCTGGAGGCGGCCCGCAAGCAGGCACGCCCCGGTGTCACCTTCCGGCACACGGCGGTGTCCCCCGATCCGTCGGCGGTCCGCGCCTGGGCGCGCTCGCACCGGATGAGCGTGCCGCCGCGCGGCCGCATCCCGAAGAAGGTCTACGAGGCCTTCGAGGCGGCCAACTGACGGCGCGCGCCGACCGGCCGGGACCCGGCCCCGGGCCCCTCGCGGCAACCGACTTGCGCTGCACCCCTCCCGGTCGGCTAAAGTCTGGAGCACGCCGAGGGGCGAGGCCGAAAGGCCGGGCCTCACGGAGTCTTGCGGGTGTAGTTCAGTAGTAGAACATCCCCCTTCCAGGGGGAAGGCGCAGTGTGCAATTCCTGTCACCCGCTCCGCATCGCTCACCGACCAGTCAGCTGGTTGCGGTAAGCTGATGCCCGCGCCGACCGGTGAAAGCCGGTTGGAGGCAATGCGAACGTAGCTCAGTTGGTAGAGCGCAACCTTGCCAAGGTTGAGGTCGCGAGTTCGAACCTCGTCGTTCGCTCCACAGAGAAGGCCCCGGTCGATCCGACCGGGGCCTTCTTCATGCGCCCCCTCCATCCGGTCCCTGCCTGCCCCCCTCCCACTTGCTCCCACCTGCGCGGACACCGCTCCTGACATTTGTCATGCGGGCCGGTGACAGCGCGCACTGCCGACGGCCCGGTGGCCGGGTGACGCTGAGGACATGACTGACCAAGTGATCGACGTGACCGGTCTCCGGCGCGTGTACGGGGGCGGTTTCGAGGCGGTACGCGGGATCTCCTTCTCCGTGGGACGGGGCGAACTGTTCGCGCTGCTCGGCACCAACGGCGCCGGCAAGACCTCCACGGTCGAACTCCTCGAAGGGCTCGCCGCACCGTCCGGCGGACGCGTACGGGTGCTGGGACACGACCCGTACACCGAGCGGGCCGCCGTGCGCCCACGGATCGGCGTCATGCTCCAGGAAGGCGGCTTCCCCGCCGAGTTGACCGTCGCGGAGACCGTACGGATGTGGGCGGGCTGCACCAGCGGTGCCCGGCCCGCCGCCGAGGCACTGGAGCTCGTCGGGCTCGGCAGGCGGACCGGCGTGCGCGTGAAGCAGCTCTCCGGCGGCGAGAAGCGGCGGCTCGACCTCGCGCTGGCCCTCATCGGCCGCCCCGAGGTGCTCTTCCTCGACGAACCCACCACCGGACTCGACGCCGAAGGGCGCCGCGAGACCTGGGAGTTGGTCCAGGAACTGCGCGACAACGGCACGACCGTCCTGCTCACCACGCACTACCTCGAAGAGGCCGAGGCGCTCGCCGACCGGCTCGCGATCCTGCACGAGGGGCGCATCGCCGCCGAGGGCCGCGTCACCGACGTGGTCGCCGCACAGCCCTCCCACGTCTCCTTCGACCTGCCCGAGGGGTACTTCCCCGGCGACCTGCCGCCGCTCGCCGCGCTCGGCGTGACCGGCCACGAGGTCACCGGGCGGCGCGTCCGGCTGCGTACGAACGAACTGCAGCGGACCGCCACGGAACTGCTCCTGTGGGCCAGGGGCGCCCGGGTCGAACTGGCCGGGCTCGACGTGCGGGCCGCCTCCCTGGAAGAGGCGTTCCTGCGGATCGCCCGCGACGCGGAGAACGGAACGGGAACGGACGAGCGCCCCGCGGGGCGCGCCACGCAGAAGGAGACAGCGGCATGAGCGGAGGCAGCGGCATGAGCACGGTGGCCGTCACGACACCCGCGCGGCGGATGCGGGCGCTGGCACGCGCCGAGCTCACCCTGCTCGGCCGGAACAAGGGAATGCTGTTCGCGGCGCTGTTCGTGCCGATGGTGGTGCCCTTCAGTACGAAGCAGGCCGCCAAGGACATGGACCTGGCAGGCACCGGGCTCACCGTCGGCACCGTCGTGCTGCCCGGCGCGCTCGGCTTCTCGCTGCTCTTCGCCGTGTACTCCTCGCTGACCGCCGTCTACACGGCCCGCCGCGAGGAACTCGTCCTCAAGCGGCTGCGCACCGGCGAGCTGCGCGACCCCGAGATCCTGGCGGGCGCCGCGCTGCCCTCGGTCGTCATCGCGGCCGTGCAGTGCCTCGTGCTCGCCGCGGGCTGCGCGGCGCTCCTCGACGCCGGGGCGCCGAACCGGCCCGACCTCGTCGTGCTCGGCCTCGCCGCGGGGCTCGTGATGTTCGCCGCGCTGGCGGCCGTCACCGCGAGCTTCAGCAGGTCCACCGAGTCCGCGCAGGTCATGAGCCTGCCGCTGATCTTCGCCTCGATGGTGGGCTCGGGTCTCTTCGTGCCGCTCGAAGTCATGCCCGACAAGGTCGCCTCGGTCTGCGAACTGCTTCCGCTCACGCCCGTCGTCGAGCTGATCCGCGGCGGCTGGGCGGGCGGCGTCTCCGCCGGTGAGACGTTCGGCGCCCTCGCGACGGCGGTGGCCTGGACCCTGCTCGCGGTGTTTGCTGTACGCCGGTGGTTCCGCTGGGAACCGCGTCACTGAGAGACAGGCTCCGAGAGACAGGCTCTGAGGGAGGTACTGGGTGCTACTCGGCCGAATACGGGCCTGGCAGCGTGGCTGGCACGGACGCAGCAAGATCGAGAAGGTCGAGTTCCAGAGCATGGCCATGTGGCACGCCATGCCGTGGATCTTCTTCGTCAGCTGGGGCTCACTGCCGCTCGGCCTGAGCCTGCGCCACGAGCCCGTCGCGCAGATCCTCGGCTGGGCGCTGATCGCGGTCGCCGCGGCGCAGAGCGCGCACGCCAACCGCTCGCTGCGGCAGGTGTACGACCACTACCTGAAGCGCGTCCCGCTGCCGCGCCGCGACCTCGCGATCGGCGGCGCCCTGCTGGCCGTCGCGGAGGGACTCGGGCTCGCCCTGCAGGCGGTCGACGGAGTGAAGCAGGGCATGCTCGGCCTGACCGCGCTCTACCTGGTCGTCCCGTTCGGCCAGTCGCTCGCCTTCGCCCTCCCCATCAAGGTCTTCCTCTCCCGGCTCGCGCTCTTCGACGCCGTGATCGTGGCCTGCTACGCCCTCATGGGCGCACGCGGCGGCCAGCTCGCCGGCTACGCCGCGCTGATCGCCTTCGGCGGCGTACTCGCCCTGTTCTCCGCGCGCTGCGGCGCCTGGACGCTCTCCGTGATGTGGGAGGCCGACCGGGCCCGCGAGGTCGAGGCGCGGCTCGCGGTCGCCGAGGAGCGGCTGCGGTTCGGGCGGGACCTGCACGACGTGATGGGACGCAACCTCGCGGTCATCGCGCTCAAGAGCGAGCTGGCGGTGCAGCTCGCGCGGCGCGGCAGGCCCGAGGCCGTGGACCAGATGGTCGAGGTGCAGCGCATCGCCCAGGAGACCCAGCGGGAGGTACGGGAAGTGGTGCGCGGCTACCGCGAGATCGACCTCGGCGTGGAGCTGACCGGCGCGCAGGGCGTCCTGGAGGCGGCCGGAATCCGCTGCCGGGTGACCGGTTCGGCGGCCGGGCTCTCCGCGCCCGTGCAGTCGGTCCTCGCCTGGGTCGTGCGGGAGGCGGCCACCAACGTGCTGCGCCACGGGGACGCGCGGCGGTGCGACATCGTGCTGGCGGTGGGCGGGGACGAGGGCGGGGCCGAGGGGCGTACGACGCTGGTCGTCGAGAACGACGGGGTGGATGGCGGGGTGCCGGGGGCAGGGGTGCCCGGGGGCACCGGAGGTGTGCCTGAGGGGGCACCCGTAAGGCGCGGCACCGGGCTCGCGGGGCTGCGGGAGCGGCTGGCCGCGGTGGGCGGAACGCTGGAGCACACGTCGGGGGACGGCGTCTTCCGCCTCTCCGTGGACGTACCGGCGGCGGGACGGCTTCCAGGTCCGGAGCCGGAATCGGGATCGGAACCGGGGCCGGGCCCGGAACAGGAATCGGGATCGGGATCGGAACCGAGGCCGGGGTCGGGATCGGAGCCGTCTTCGCGTGCCGCCACCGCCGGGGCGCCCCGCCAGGAACCCGGCAGCCGTCGTGAGGAAGAAGCCCTGCTGTGAGCGTTCGCGTGCTGCTCGCCGATGACGAGCACCTCATCCGGGGCGCGCTCGCCGCCCTGCTCGCCCTGGAGGACGACCTGGTCGTCGTCGCCGAGGCCGCGACGGGACCCGAGGCGCTCGCCATGGCGCGGGCCCACGAGCCCGACGTCGCCGTGCTCGATCTGCAGATGCCGGGCGCCGACGGTGTGAGCGTGGCCACAACCCTGCGCGACGAACTCCCGCACTGCCGGACCATGATCGTGACGAGTCACGGCCGGCCGGGGCATCTCAAGCGGGCCCTCGCGGTCGGGGTACGCGGCTTCGTGCCGAAGACCGTGAGCGCCCAGCGGCTCGCCGAGATCATCCGGACCGTACACGCCGGAAACCGCTACGTGGACCCGGAGTTGGCCGCCGACGCGATCTCCGCCGGGGACACGCCGCTGACCGCACGCGAGGCCGAGGTGCTCGAACTCGCCGCCGACGGAGCACCCGTCGCGGAGATCGCCGAGCGCGCCGCGCTCTCCCAGGGAACCGTCCGCAACTACCTCTCGTCGGCGGTCACCAAGATCGGGGCGGAGAACCGTCACGCGGCGGTGCGTCTCGCGCGCGAGCGAGGTTGGGTATAGTTGTCCTCGCGCTTCGGCGCAACGCGGACGTAGCTCAGTTGGTAGAGCGCAACCTTGCCAAGGTTGAGGTCGCCAGTTCGAACCTGGTCGTCCGCTCCGTACAGAAGGCCCCGCTCCTCGGAGCGGGGCCTTCTTCATGTCGGGGCGGGGCCTTCTTGCCGGTAAGGACCGGTGGCTACCAGGGCGTGCCCGTCAGCCGCTCGTACGCCTCGATGTACTTGGCGCGGGTGGCGTCCACCACGTCCTGCGGCAGCGGCGGCGGGGGCTGCTCGCTCGCCCGGTCCCAGCCCGAGTCCCGCGAGGTCAGCCAGTTCCGCACGTACTGCTTGTCGAACGAGGGCTGGGCGTGGCCCGGCTCCCACTGGTCGGCGGGCCAGAAGCGGGAGGAGTCCGGGGTCAGGACCTCGTCGGCGAGGATCAGATGCTCCCCGTCGAAGCCGAACTCGAACTTCGTGTCCGCGAGGATCAGGCCGCGCTCGCGCGCGATGTCCCGTGCCCGGCCGTAGACGGCGAGGCTCGCCTGGCGCAGCTGGGCGGCGGTCTCCGCGCCGACCTGGCGGGCGACCTCCTCGTACGAGACGTTCTCGTCGTGCTCGCCGACCGCGGCCTTCGCGGCGGGCGTGAAGATCGGCGCGGGCAGCTCGGAGCCGTCGAGGAGGCCCTCGGGCAGGGCGAGGCCGCAGACGGTACGGGAGTCGTTGTACTCCAGGAGCCCCGAGCCCGTCAGATAGCCGCGGGCGACGCACTCGACCGGCACCATCCGCAGGGACTTGCAGACGAGGGTGCGGCCCTCCCAGTCGGCGGGCGCGCCCTGCGGCAGCTCCGTGGAGATGACGTGGTTCGGGACGAGGTCGGCGAGCTGGTCGAACCACCACAGGGAGAGCTGGGTGAGGACGCGGCCCTTGTCGGGGATCTCCGAGGGCAGCACCCAGTCATAGGCGGACAGGCGGTCGCTGGCGACCATGACGAGCTCGCCCGCCTCGTTCTGGTACAGCTCGCGCACCTTGCCGGTGTGGAGGTGGACCAGACCCGGCACTTCAAGTGGCTCGGGCTTTTCTACGAATCCGGACACGGTTCCCTCCCGTGGTTCTGGCCAAGTGAGGTCGATTCTCCCGCATCGGACGTGCGGTTTTGGCCAGGGGTTGAGCGGGGCGGTGCGGCGGCGCGGTGTTCGTTGGGGTTTCCAGTGCGATTTCCGGGGCGGTTTTCGGGGCCGTGCGACGGGGTCAGTCCCGCTTGCAGATGCGGTCCAGAAGATTGGCCGTGGCGCGCTGGATACGGGGGTCCACATGCCCGGGCCGGTCGAGCGCCGGCGACCAGGCGAAGGTGCCGGACGCGAAGACGAGGGCGCCGGACGGGGCGCGGTAGAGGGAGGACTCCTGGTGACGGGTGGCGCCCTCGGCGTCCTCGTACGGGGAGTGGGCGAGCAGGATGCGGCCCTGGTGCTCGGGGAGCGCGGTCCGCGGGAAGTAGCGGTCGGCCTCGCCCGCGACCAGGCCCTCGATCTCGTCGCCGTCGTGCGCCCCGGTGGCCTCCCACAGCCAGTGGTCGGCGTTGCGGACGACGAGGGGGCGCGGCTCGGGGACGCGGCCCGCGTACTGGATGCCGAGCAGCTGCTGCTCGGCCTTGTCCTGCTCGCGCCAGAGCGCCGGGCGGCCGGGACCGCGGCGCTTGCGGCAGGTGAGCAGCCGGTCCGCGACACCGGAGGCGGAGGGGCCCAACTCCACCTGCCAGTACATGGTGTTGGCGGAGAGGAAGACCAGCGAGGTGCCGTGCTCGCGGGCCAGCTCGGTGGCGCGGCGCATGTTCGGCGACCAGTACTCGTCGTGGCCGGGGAAGACCAGGCCGCGGTACCGGGTGGTGTCGATGCGGCCCGCGTGCAGGTCACGGGCGTCCGCGTACGCCAGGTCGTAGCCGTACCGCTCGGCCCAGCGGATGAAGTCGTAGGCGTGGCCGACATGCAGGGGGAGGCCCGCGCCCGCGTACGGACGGTCGAAGGAGACCGTGACGGCGGCCTCGCTCTCGCCGAGGAGAGCGCCCTGCTCGTCCCACGCGTGGTAGAGGCTGGCGCCCGTGCGGCCGTCCTCGGGGTAGAGGTTGTACGCCTGCCAGGTGACGTCCGGCAGGAGCAGCAGGAGGTCGGCGGGGTGGTCGTCGCGGACCGTGAAGGGGACGTGCGAGCGGTACCCGTCGGCGGTGGTCAGGACCGCCACGTACGCCCCGATGCTCCAGTAGCTGGGAATCTGCAGACGCCAGGAGAGCCACCAGTGGTGGCAGGAGACCGTGCGGTCCGCGGTGAGCGGGGCGGGCTGGACGATGCCGGAGAGGCGGGGGCTGGTGGTGATCTTCGACGCCCCGTCGCCCCCGTAGTGCCCGATGCGGTAGATGTCCACGCTGAACTGCTGGGGCGGGTCGACCGTGACGTGGAAGTCGATCGCCTCGCCCGGGGCGGCGGCGCCGGTGGAGGTGAACCCCTTGATCTGGCGGTGCACGTCGTCGGCGGTGAGCGGACCGCCCGTACGGGGCGCCGGGATGTCCGTCGCGCCGGGGGCGGGCGCGTGGTCGACGTACCAGGGCACGACGTGGCCCGTGTCGTCGAAGTACTGCTCCGAACCGCGCAGCCAGGGCAGCGGGCCCTGACCGAAGGGGTCCGACACGGCGTGCGCGAGTGCGCCTGATTCCCAGCGGCGAATCGGCTCCGACTTCATCCCTGCCCCTCCCTCACTCCCCGAGCTGCGGCGCCTGATGGTGCGTTGTGGTCCGGCGGCCATATCCAGCACATCACATTACGCAGGCACCTCGTCACCGTTCGTCGCGAATTCCTGGGAACGGAGAGTGACATTCCGAGCACCGTGGCGGAAGGGGTGGCGGACGGGTGGCGGGAGGGGTAGCGGGATGCGTGTTCCGGCGAGGGCGCCTGCCTGCGGCTTTGCCTCCGATACGCGGCTCGGAGGTCCGGCGGGGGCGTGGGCGCGCGGGGCGGGGCGCATCGGGGTGCGGGTGCGGTGGCCCTGGCCCTTGCCCTGGGGGCAGGGAGTGAGGGGGCAGGAGGCAGGGGCGGGTGGGCAGGGGCTGTAAGGCACACGGCGGGCGGCAGCCCTGCGTCCAGTCCTGCGTCCAGTCCTGCGATCCATACACCCAGCGCACAGCGGCCGGGTGGAGGTCGGGCGCCCCGGCACGGTGCCGCCCCCGGAAGCTGACCGCCAGGTCAGACCAGGCGGACCGGTTTTTCCGGGCGGATGCCCAGGCGGGTGAGCCAGGCCCGCAGGGGCGACGGGTCGCCGTCCTCGACGAGGCTCAGGACGCGCGGCGCGAGGTCCGCCGCGCGCTCACCATCGACCAGCAGGGCGGGGCCGTCGAGCCAGTCGAGACCGGGGACCGCTCCCGCCGTGTCCACCGCGGCGCAGCACACCATCGCCGTGACGTGGTCGGCCAGCAGCTCGCGACCCGTACGGGGTGGCTGGAGCGGGAAGAGCGGCAGGGCACCGTCGTCCCAGAGGGCGTCGTCAGGTCCCTGGCCCGTGGGCGCGGGGCGAGGCGGAGTCGCGGCCTCCTCACGGGCGAGCTCGGCGGTGAGGCCCGCGGCGAGCCTGCCGGGCCGGCTCTCCGCGTCCGCTTCGTCCGCCTCGTCGTCCACCGCGGGGAAGAGGGAGGCCGCGCGGGGCTCAGCGGCCGGTGCGGGCCGGACCACCGCCGAGGAATCGGAGGCGGAGTCGGGGAGGGAGTCGGAGTCGCAGCCGGGGCCGGAGTCGGGGTGGGCTCCGGGGCCGGAGTCGGGGTGGGCTCCGGGGCCGGAGTCGGGGTGAGCCTCGGGGCCGAGGCCAGAGGCAGGATCAGGGCTGAGGGCAGCAAGGTCACCCCTAGCCGGAGCCTCGTCCCCCGACCCGCCAAGGGCCCGCACGTCACTCTCCGTACCGCCGAGACTCTCCGTACGGCCGAGACTCCCCGTACCGCCGACACCCTCCGTACCGCCGACCGACGCGGTCGTCGTCAGGTGGTCCAGGACGCGGCCCAGGGTCGGCCCTTCGGGGTCGGGGGCCGTCGGGTCGGCGGAGTGGCTGACGCCCAGGGAGTCCAGGACGCGGTGGAGCCGGGCGGCGTCCATGCGCCACTTCCGGTCGACGACCTCGTCCGGATACTCCTGCCAGGCCACCGGCGCCCAGTCGGGCCCCGCCTCCGCGGGGCCGCCGTGGAAGAGACGGGCGGCGAGGAGCGACGCCGCCTCGTCGATCGATCCCGGCTCCTCCAGAAGGTCACAGGCGGGGCGCTCACCCAGGCGCGAGGCGAAGCCTTCGGCCAGGCGGTCCCTGCGGGACAGCTCCGTGAGCGCCGAGACGACGCCCGCGTCGAGCCGGGAGGGCCAGCGGCCCATGCGCCAGGCGGGCAGCGCGACGCGGGTGAGGAGGCGGTCCCACCCCGCGTACGCGAGGCCGACCTGCTCCTGGGCGACGATCCGCACCCCGTAGTCCACGGTCTGGGCGCGCTCGGCGGCGGCAGCCGCGACACCGCGCTCCATCTCGGCGGCATGGACCCGGCAGTGGCGCAGGAGGAGCCGCGCGACCCGGCCGATACCGCCGAGCACCACGCGCGGGAGGGCGCCGCGCCCCGGTGCGGCGGCCACCGCGACCGCGGCGTCGAGCCCGCGGACGAAGCGCCGGGCGGCCGCTATGTCGGGGTGCGCCGAGGGCCCCGTACCGGCGACGACCGGGGCGAGCACGGCGCGCAGCTCGCCGACCCGCATCCACCACAGGAACGGGGAGCCGATGACGAGCACGGGGGCGACGGAAGGCGGACGGTTCGGACCGCGCCCGCTCCGCGCGGCGCCGACGGCCGCACCACTCTTCGCCGCCCCCGAGGCATCCGCCTGGGCACGGGCGTCCACCTGGCCACGAGCATCCGACTGGGCACGGGCGCCCGCCTGACGACGACGGCCCCCGCGGCCCCTACCGCTCGGCCCGTGCGCGGGATGGGTGCGGTCCTCCAGCCAGCTGTCGCAGTCCGGGGTGAGCGCTATGGCCGAGGGCGCGGGCACGTCCAGGCGGTCGGCGAGGTCGCGCACGAGCCGGTACAGGTCGGGGGCGGACTCCTCGGCGATCGGCACGGTGGGGCTCAGCGCGGGCCTGGCCCGCGCGACGACCAGGGCGACCCCGGCCGCGCCCAGCAGGACGAGCACGGCCGCGCCGGTCACGACCCAGCGGGCGATGTCCCAACTCCCGCCGCCCGCGTGCCCCGTGGCCCCCGCCGCGAGCAGCACGACGGCGACGGCCGCGGGCAGCAGGGCGACGGCCAGCGCCCTGCTGCGCAGCCGCAGCACAGCGAGGGCCCGGGAGCGCGCGGCCTGCGCGCCCACCTCCACACCCGTACCTGACACGACCGATGGCACCCCCTGCTGCCTACAGCTCGGCCGCCGGCCTGGGCCGGCGGCGCACATCAATGGCGTTGGTGTTGCTCACTCCCCCACTGTGGCACCCGCCACCGACATCGCAATGCCGGTGGTCTGTTTGGCCCTGGGGGCCTTGAACGCTTGCGCCGCACCCTAGTTGGGGCACACCGCCCCGTCAGCCGTACGGGCTACCGGTCACTCGATGGAATGGCTTTGGCTAAGAGCCTGTCTTTGAACCCCCGTCGTCCGCGCGAAGCGCGGGCGCAGCGGCGGTCGGTGCGTGCGATCGGAGTGCGAAGTTCCAGGTCATGTGGCGGAGCCACCTGTCCTGGGGCTCCGTGCGCCGAGCGTGCGTGCCGGGCGTCGCTGCGCAGACGGGGGTTCAAAGACAGGCTCTAAAGGTGGCTGCCGAAAAGGCCCCGGATCAGTGACAGATCCGGGGCCTGAAGTTGGCTGAAAGTTACGCGGGAGTACTCCGGGGCGGGGTCACGCCTGCGCGCCCGCCGCCTTCGCCGCGATGTCCGTGCGGTGCTGGGAGCCGTCGAGACGGATCCGGGACAGCGCCGCGTACGCGCGCTCGCGCGCCTCGGTCAGGTCGGTTCCGGTGGCCGTCACGGAGAGCACGCGGCCGCCCGCGCTGACGACGGCGTCGCCGTCCCGCCTGGTCCCGGCGTGCAGGACGTACGCGTCCGGGCCGTCCTTCGCCGCCACCGCGTCGAGCCCCTCGATGGGGTCGCCGGTACGCGGCGTACCGGGATAGTTGTGCGAGGCGACGACCACGGTCACCGCGGCGTCGTCGCTCCAGCGCAGCGGGGGCAGATCGGCGAGGTTGCCGGTCGCCGCGGCCAGCAGGAGCCCGGCGAGCGGCGTCTTCAGGCGGGCGAGGACGACCTGGGTCTCGGGGTCGCCGAAACGGGCGTTGAACTCGATGACCCGCACACCCCGGCTCGTGATCGCGAGCCCCGCGTACAGCAGCCCCGCGAACGGGGTGCCGCGGCGGCTCAGCTCGTCCACGGTCGGCTGGAGCACGCTCCGCACGACGTCGTCGACCAGCTTCGGGTCGGCCCACGGGAGCGGCGAGTAGGCGCCCATGCCGCCCGTGTTCGGGCCCTCGTCGCCGTCGAGCGCGCGCTTGAAGTCCTGGGCGGGCTGCAGCGGGACGACGGTCTCGCCGTCGGTGACCGCGAAGAGGGAGACCTCGGGGCCGTCGAGGAACTCCTCGATGACGACGCGGTCGCAGGCGAGGGCGTGCGCGCGCGCCGCCTCGACGTCGTCGGTGACGACGACGCCCTTGCCCGCCGCGAGGCCGTCGTCCTTGACGACGTACGGCGCCCCGAAGGCGTCGAGGGCCTCGTCGATCTCGGCCGGGGTGGCGCAGACGTACGACCGGGCGGTCGGCACGCTCGCGCCCGCCATCACGTCCTTGGCGAAGGCCTTGGAGCCCTCCAGTCGCGCGGCCTCCTTGGAGGGACCGAAGGCGGGGATGCCGGCCTCCCGCACGGCGTCGGCGACGCCCGCGACGAGGGGGGCCTCCGGGCCCACGACGACGAGCCCGGCGCCGAGCTCGCGCGCGAGGGCGGTCACGGCGGCGCCGTCGAGGGCGTCGACCGGGTGCAGCTCGGCCACCTCTGCGATGCCGGCGTTGCCGGGGGCGCAGTGCAGCTCGGAGACGTCGGGGTCGAGGGACAGAGAGCGGCACAGGGCGTGTTCGCGGGCACCACTGCCGATGACGAGGACCTTCACGCCGGCCAGCCTAGCCGCCGGGACGGAGTGCCTTTGTACGGGCCGCCCAGCTCAGGCTCACCAGCCTGTTGTACGTTCCTCCAGCTCGCGGCGGCCCTTCCGGGGCCAGGGGCTCCCCACCTGCGGCTGCGATCGCTCTTGCCCAGGGAAGGGGACACCGCCCCCGCACCGCCGCCCAGCCCCGCCGCCCCACGGCGGCCACCCCCCACCCACCCGCCCGTTCACCCCGCGACGCCGGGCAGAGGCAGGAGCAAGAGGCCCCCCGCTCCGTTCCCGCGCCGCGCCTACTCGTTCGGGTACTCGTCGACCACCGTCGCGCCCAGTTCCCGCATGATCAGGTCGTGACCGGAGAGCGCCGACTCCACCAGGTCCGGGTCGTCGTCCTCGGGGATGTCGTCCTCGGGGGACACGTGTTCCGGGGCCGGGGCGGCGGGAGCGGCCGTCCGGGGGGCCGGGGCGGGGGCCGGGTCGCGGGTGGGCGGTGCCTGGGGGGCGGGGGTCGAAGGGGGCGACGACGGCTGCTGCGGGGGCGCGGCGGAGCGCTGGGGCGCCGGGGCGCCGCCACCGAAGCCTCCTCCCCCGCCTCCGCCGAAGCCTCCACCTCCACCGCCGAAGTTCCCGGCGGCCGGCGGGGGCGCGGAGCCGCCGGACGGGTCGACGATCGCCTCGACCTTCCACTCCACGCCGAACTGCTCGGACAGCGCGGCCCGCAGTACGTCCTCGCTGCCGCTGCTCGCGAAGTTGTCCCGAGCGCCCGCGTTGACGAAGCCGAGCTGGAGGGTCGTCCCGTCGAACCCGGCCACCTGGGCGTTCTGGCTGAGCAGGATCCAGGTGAAGCGCCGCCGATTCTTCACGGCCTCCAGGATGTTCGGCCACAGGCTGCGCGGGTCGGGCCCGCCCGCCGGGGCGACCTGGGCGGCCATCGGGGCGGGAGCCTGCGCGGCCGGGGCCTGAGCGGGCGCCGCCGGAGCGGGCTGCGGGGCCGCCGGGGCGCCGCTCCCCACGCTCGCGGCGGTGGGCCAGCCGCCGGGCCGCGGTGCCGTCTCCGGAGCGGCGGCGGCCGGGGAGGCCTGGGAGGCCTGGGAGGCCGCCGGTGCCGAGGCGGGGGCCGAAGCCGTGGGCCAGCCGCCGGGACGCCGCTCACCGGTGGGGGTGGGAGACGGAGACGCGGGAGGCGGGGAGGCGGGAGCAGCCGCGGGGCCTGTCGGCGGGGCCTGGGGCGCCTGCTGCGGCGTGTGAGGTGCCGGGGAAGCCTGAGGCGCCTGCGCCACAGGAACAGCCGAGCCCGAGCCCAAGTCGGACTCGGAGCCCACACCGGCCCCCGGCCCCGAACCCTGCCCCGCGCCCCCCACACCCGCACCCGCTCCAGACCCCTGCGGCCCCCCGGCCCCGGCCCCCCGCACCGCCGCGCGGGCAGCAGCAGGCCCACCCCCGGGCGGCACCGGCTGGCCCATGCCCGCGGGCGCGCCCTGCGACATGGCGACGCCCCCGGCCTGCTGCACGCCCGCGTGGGTCTCGGACCCGGGGACGTACGCCATCGCGGGGCCGGGGCCCTGGCCACCCGCGACGAAGTTGCCGCCGCGCTCCAGGCGGTCGAGGCGGGCCATGACGGAACGCTCGTCGTCGTAGGCGGCGGGGAGCAGCACGCGGGCGCAGATCAGCTCCAGCTGGAGCCGGGGCGAGGTGGCGCCGCGCATCTCGGTGAGGCCCTCGTTGACGATGTCGGCGGCGCGGCTCAGTTCGGCGCCTCCGAAGACACCGGCCTGGGCCTGCATCCGCTCGACGACGTCGGCGGGGGCGTCGATGAGCCCCTTGTCGGCGGCGTCCGGCACGGCCGCGAGGATCACGAGGTCGCGCAGCCGCTCCAGGAGGTCGGCGACGAAGCGACGCGGGTCGTTGCCGCCCTCGATGACGCGGTCCACGACCTCGAAGGCCGCGGCGCCGTCCCCGGAGGCGAATGCCTCGACCACGGAGTCGAGCAGCGAGCCGTCCGTGTACCCGAGGAGGGAGGTCGCCATGGCGTACGTCACGCCGCCCTCGCCCGCGCCGGCGAGGAGCTGGTCCATGACGGACATCGAGTCACGCACGGAGCCCGCGCCGGCCCGCACGACGAGCGGGTAGACGCCGTCCTCGACGGCCATGGCCTCCTGGCCGCAGACCTCGGCGAGGTAGTCCCTGAGCGTGCCGGGGGGCACGAGCCGGAAGGGGTAGTGGTGCGTACGCGACCGGATCGTGCCGATGACCTTCTCGGGCTCGGTCGTCGCGAAGATGAACTTGAGGTGCTCCGGGGGCTCCTCGACCACCTTAAGGAGGGCGTTGAAGCCCGCCGAGGTGACCATGTGGGCCTCATCGATGATGTAGATCTTGTACCGGCTCGACGCCGGGCCGAAGAAGGCCTTCTCGCGCAGGTCACGGGCGTCGTCCACGCCACCGTGCGACGCGGCGTCGATCTCGATGACGTCGATCGAACCGGGGCCGTTGCGCGCCAGGTCGCGGCAGGACTGGCACTCGCCGCAGGGCGTGGGGGTGGGACCTTGCTCGCAGTTCAGGCAGCGGGCCAGGATGCGCGCGCTCGTCGTCTTGCCGCAGCCGCGCGGGCCACTGAACAGGTAGGCGTGATTGACCCGGTTGTTCCGCAGCGCCTGCTGCAGCGGGTCTGTCACATGCTCCTGCCCGATGACCTCGGCGAACGACTCCGGGCGATAACGGCGGTACAACGCGAGAGACGACACGCATACGAGGTTATAGGCGACCACTGACAACCCGGACCGCCCCAACGCAAAGCGCCCCCCACGCACCCGCCAGAGCCGACCTACCCTTGCTGCCTTCCGGCCCTGGGGGAGTTCAGTCAGATAGCGCCACGTGAGGGGCTGGCCCCCACAGTAGCGGATCCCCGCCCCCGGAAGCGACGCCGCCCCCGCCCCCGGCCCACGAGACGACGATCACGCCGACGACCTCGGGATCGTGTTCGCGAGCACTCCCCAACGTCTTGTATTGTTTGCGGCGGAGGATTCGCCTAGTGGCCTAGGGCGCACGCTTGGAAAGCGTGTTGGGGGCAACCCCTCACGAGTTCGAATCTCGTATCCTCCGCACTCGCCCACCAGGGCAAACGAAGGGTCCGACCGCTGAGCGGCCGGGCCCTTCGTTGTTGTCTGGTCTCAATTGATACGGGGCGCCGAGAACAGGTTCCGCCCGCCCATGCCTGCCAGCCCACCAGGTCAGGGCGCGGGTCCGCGTCCCGGACGAGCGGCGGCAGCAACTCCAGGGACACGGTGCAGGAGAAACCGGGGTCGGTGGCGGTCGTGCGGGGCCGGTCCACATCGCGGAGCCAGCCCTGGGCACCGAGCGCGGTCAGGACCCTCTCGGGTCCCTCAAAGCCGACGTCGGGTGCCTCATGAGCGTCGATCGCGATGAGGAGATCGGCGACCGCCTCGTGCGGGACACCGGCGGTGAAGTACGCGTTCCATTCAGTCATGGCGGAGGCGTCATGTGGGCGGCGCTGAGCTGCCAGGCGACAGGCAGCCCGCCCAACTCGAATGGGGAGGCCGCAAGGATCCACTCGGCACCGCGCAGCTCGTCCGGGCTCACATACAGCAGGGTGTTACGGGAAGTCGGCCACATGCGCCAGCCGAGGCCGGCCAAGACGTCACCCATCCGCTCGGCGAGATCGCCGTCATCACCGGCCAGGTGGCGCGGGGTGACCCAGTACACCGGGTCGGGCGAGTCGGAGTGCAAGGGATCGGTGGGGTGGTGCGGGTGCAGGGGCGCCTCCATGGGTCGGGGCTGGTTCTCCAGCAGGGCGTCGTACGTGGGCATGCGTTGCGGCCGCGTACCAGACCCTTCCGGGGTCTTTCCTGTCTGCCCCCGGCGAACTGCTGCGAAGGCAGGCAGATTTGGCCAGGTGCACAGGTCGAGCCCATAGCGCTCGGCGCAGGCGATCACCAAAGGCATCCGGCACGTCCACTCTCGACGACGGCCGAACCTAAGTCACCAACAAAACCGACATGGATAGCGCCCGGGGCGCGGTGATCCCCCGGTCCAAGGCGGCTGCTACCGAGGCGAGTACCACCTTGGGTGACTGCGCTTCCTGCGTGGCATGGCCGGTTTTCAGCCCTGCCTCGATCGCTTCTCCTGACAGTCCGTGTGCGCCGCATCCGGATTGCCCGATCCGCCCCGGAGCACTCCGGCCATCGTTCACCCCCGCCTCATTGTCACCGTGCGGTCACGGATAGCGTTGGTTTGCTCAGCTCAGCTCCTACGTACCGGAGATCCCCCGTGAATCGCTCGATCCGGCTTGCAACGTCCGCACTCACCGCATGCGCGGCCCTGCTGCTGACCGCCTGCGGCGGGTCGGACGACAGCAAGGACATCGACAAGATCGCTGGCGCTGACGCGAGCGGCGAAAAGTCGGCCTCGCCATCGCCGTCCGCGACGGCGGACGGGATCGACCGGCCAGCGATCAAGCTGCCGTCCGACATGAAGATGCTCTTCGAGAACCGGGAGACGGGCGACGCGGTGAAGGATGCCATCCTGGCGGACAACGAGCGAACCGTCAGCACGGTCTGGCAGGCGATGGCGACCGGGGACGCCAAGCACGCGGGGATGGCCTTCTACTACACGGATCAAGCGTTGACCGGCGTGTACAAGTACGCCACCTCCAACATCGACAAGAACATCAGCTGGACCGGGACCTTGCGCTACTACGACCGGCAAGTGACCACGTTCAGCAAGACGTCAGCCGCGGTGACGTACTGCGTGGACGAGAGCCGGGCGGACCTCAAGAACCGCAAGACGGGTAAGAGGCAGGGGACCAAGACCACGCCGAACAGTTACGTCTACTACAACGCCGGGGTGAAGAAGAACGAGGACGGCGTGTGGCAGATCTGGGACATCAGCGAGGACCGGGGGGCCGAGAAGTGCCAGCCGTGACACACCGCACTGCGGTAGCGGCGCTCACTACCGTACTGTGCCTGCTCTCTGCGTCTCCTGCGGCGGCTGGAGGGTTCGGTGACACCGGCGAGCAGAAGTCCGATACGAGTGGCGACTCCACGGGCCCGCTCCTGATGTCCAAGGTCGTCTTCAAGGTGGAGGGCGGCCAGGCTTCCGCCGATGGCTCCAGGAGCCTGACTCCCACGGCGCTGGACTGGAAGATCCCCGCTTGCTGGTACGAGCCGTACTGGAAGGCCAAGGACTTCAAGACCTTCATGGAAGCGCAGTGGTCGATCCACAAGTCTGCGGGCGGCAACCCCAACAAGATCGCCGGCGCCAAGGAGCGTTATAAGGGCGGACACCCTTACAAAAACTTCAATGCCGACAAGAACGGCAAGGGCATGTGGTGGGTGGCCGTCAAGAACAAGGACATGAAGAACGATCCGGCTGCTCGGGCCTGCACCCGGCCTCCCTTCTGGGTGGACAAGGGCAAGCCTGCGAACGTTCCCCAGGCCATCAACCCCAAGACCCTCGCCGCCCTCGCCTACCAGCAGACCAAGGTGCCGGACACCAAGGTCGAGCTGAAGCCCGAGACCACGTCAACGGTGAACTTGCCCACTTGGGTGTGGCTGGACAAGGGGACCTTCAAGGAGATCAGGGTCCGTGCCGAGCTGCCCAACACGGGACTGTGGGCGGAGACCACGGCGAAGCCGGTCAGCCTCCACCTGAATCCGGGCACGGAGGACGCGAAGGCCTACCCGGCAACCGGCGAGTGCACCTTCAGCAAGGACGGCTCCATCGGCACCCCGTACAAGAAGGGCAATGCCGAGCAGGATCCGCCGTGCGGCATCAAGTACCTGCGCGCCACGGGTGATCAGCCGTATCAGCTGAAGGCATCGGTGACCTGGGCCATCGAGTGGCACGGCAGCGGGAAGACCAAGGGTGATCTGCCCGATGGCACCTTCGAGACCACCCAGGACATGAACGTCCAGGAAATCCAGTCCATCAACCGCTGACCGAGGCTGTCGGCCAGTCGTCGCACCACACGCAGAACCATCTCAACCCACGGGGGCGGGCAGCATGTCGGACCTGAAGAAGGACGCGGAATCCCTCCACAAGGCGGCGTCTGCCCTGGGCAAGGTCGACCACCACACCACCAAGCCCCTGCACGACTTCACTTCCGCCTCCCACGACATGTCCGCCTTCGGCGTGCTGGGCTCGCTGATGAGCGCCAAGGACGACATCCAGGACGGCATGGACACCATCGCCAAGCTCACCAAGAGCCTGCACAAGGAGTGGGAGGCCGAGGCCAAGTTCATGGGCGACGTCTCCGACGCCTTCGACCTGCTGGACGTCCTGCTGAGCGCAGCGGCCCGCGCCAAGAAGGGCTGAGCCGTCCATGGGCTTCGACATCCCCGGCATCGACGTCGACGACCTCAACCCGCTGAAATGGATCAACAAGGCCAACCACGCCTTCGGTGACACCCTCGCCAGCGGCCTGGAGTTCCTCGGCATCACCGACCCGCTCATCGACCCCGACGGCATCCGGGAGATCGCCAAGAAATGGCGGGACTTGGCCAAGGGCCTCGACGCCGCCGCTCACGACGCCGAGACGGCGCTCACGGATCTGGAGTGGGAGGGCCAGGCCGCCAAGGCCCTCCACAAGCGGGCCAAGACCGCCCGCACGCAGGCCACCAACATGGCCGACTCGTTGCGGGACGGGGCCAAGGCGCTGGACGACTTCGCCGACGAGGCCCACGACCTGCTGACCGAGATCGGCGTGATCCTGGCGGAGATCGCCGAGTTCGAGATCGCGAGCCTAGCCCTGTCGGTGCTGACCGGTGGACTGTCCGTGATCGCCGGGAACCTCGCGGCCGGAGCGCGGGCCGCGAAGATCATGGTGTTGATCGGCCGCATCGAGAAGTCCGGCACCCGCATGGCCTCGGTCATCCGCACCGTGATGGAGGCGATCCGCGGCCTGGAGCGGGCACTGAAGGCCCTCGGGGAGATCAAGACCATCGCCAAGGCCGGCAAACTCGCAGGTGAGGGCATGAAGTTCTCCGCCTTCGACGCCGCTCTGCAAGACCCTGGCGCGTTCAAGGACCCGGACAAGCTGGCCGGGCTCCTGGCGGAAGGCGCGGTTCTGGGAGTCGGCGGCGGAATACTGGGCAAGGCGCTCGGCAAGGGCTTGAAGAAGCTCAAGCCCAGTGAGCTCGCCAAACTGGGGCGGTCGTTGGGGCTCGGTGGATCCGACCTCACCAGGCTCAGATTGAAACCTGGTGAGGCTGAGCGGCTCAGGGCTGGAATTCGCGCGGCGGAGAAAGAGCTCAAGGTCGACCCGATCGACGTGGCCACCGGAGACATGTTCCTGGCGCAGACCGACGTGCAACTCCCCGGCGCTCTCCCCTTGATCCTGGAGCGTACTCACCTCTCCTCCTACCGCTGGGGAGGCTGGTTCGGCCCTTCCTGGTCCTCCACTCTTGACCAGCGCCTACAAGCGAGCGACGAAAGCATCACGTACGCCACGGCGGACGGGGCCCGGCTGACGTACCCGCTCCTCGATGCCGAAGCCGATGGCCCCGTCTATGCCGGTCCGGTCAAGTCTTTGCCGCTGAGCTGGGACACGGAGACCGACGGTGCGCTTCGGGTTAGCGACACCGCTTCGGGCCTCGCGTATGTGTTCCACACCCCGCAGCCCACCGATGACGGTGAGGCTGTGGATCTGCCTTTGCAGGCGATCGTGGACAACAACGGCCAGCTCATCACCCTTCAGTACGCCGACGACGGCACCCCTACCGGACTCGTTCACTCCGGCGGATACCGAATAGCCCTGGATCAGCACCCCACCCTGCCGCGGATCTCCGCCCTTCGCCTGCTCGACCCGGAACACGCCGGCGGCCGCGGGACGACGCTCGTGTCGTTCGGCTACGGCGACGACGGAAATCTCACCGAGGTCATCAACTCCTCCGGCCTGCCGACCCGCTTCACGTACGACGAGACGGACCGGATCACCTCATGGACCGACCGCAATGGATCGGCCTACCAGTACTTCTACGACCACCGCGGCCGCGTCGTGCGCACAGACGGCAGCGGCGGCTTCCTCGCAGGCACCCTGACCTACGACGACGCCACCCGCACTACCACAGTCACCAGCTCGCTCGGCCAGACGACCCGTTACGAGCACGACGAGGCCCACCGCCTCATCCGCGAGACCGATCCGCTCGGACACACGCGGCAACAGGAATGGAACGCCCACCACCAGCTCGTCGCTGTCACAGACGCCCAAGGGCACACCACACGCTACGAGTACGACGATCACGGGCAGGTGACATCCGTCGTCCGCCCGGACGGCAGCACAACCCGGTCCGCGTACAACGAACTCGGCCTGCCCACCTCACTGACCGGGCCGGACGGTGCAACCTGGCACCAGGAATACGACGCCCGCGGCAACCTCACGGCGATGACGGACCCGACCGGAGCCACCACGCAATTCGCGTACAACGAGGCAGGGCACCGGAAGTCCGTCACCGACCCGTTGGGCAACACCACTCACCTGCGGTGCGACCGCGTGGGGCTCCCTCGTGACCTGACCGACCCGCTCGGGGCCGTCACCCACTACGAGCGAGACGCTTTCGGCCGTACCTCTGCCATCACCGACCCTCTGGGGAACGTCACTCGCTTCGAGTGGACGGTCGAGGGCAAGCTCGTGCGCCGCACGGCTCCGGACGCCACCTCGGAGTCCTGGCAGTACGACGGCGAGGGCAACTGCACCGCGCACACGACCCCGGACGGGGGCATCACCCGCTTCGAATACACCCACTTCGATCTCGTGGCGGCCCGCAACGACCCCGATGGCACCCGCTACGAGTTCGCGTACGACACCGACCTGCGGCTGGTCAGTGTCACCAACCCGCAGAATCGTTTCTGGAGTTACTCCTACGATGCCGCGGGTCGACTCACGTCCGAGACAGATTTTGACGGCCGAGGCTCGGACTACTCCTACAGTCCCGCGGGGCACCTGACTTACCGCACCAACGCCATGGGACAGATCACCCGCTTCGAGCACGACACGCTCGGCCGAGTCGTTCGCAAGGACGCCGACGGAGCGGTCACCACCTTCGAGTACGACCACACCGGACTCCTGTCCCGGGCGGCGAATGCCGACGCGGCCATCGAGCTGCAGCACGATGCCGCAGGGCGCGTGCGGAGCGAATCCGTCAACGACCACACCATCAGATACCTCTACAACTCCGCCGGGCACCGGACCAGCCGCACAACACCCAGCGGCGTCACAAGCGAATGGACGTACGACCGGGCGGGCCGACCCACCGTTCTGCGCACGGACTCCGAACACACGATCGCGACCGACTACGACACCGTGGGCCGCGTAATGGGGCGTCACGTGGACGGCGTTGCCACGCAGAAGCAGACCTTTGACGAGCTGGACCGCCTCACCAGCCAGTCGGTCCTCGCGCCAGGTGGACGGACCGTCCAAAACCGGACCTACGAGTACGGCAGCGACGGCAGCCCTCGCCGCATCGACGACCGGCTGAACGGCGCACGCCACTTCGATGTCGACGGCGCCGGACGCGTCACCGCCGTCCAGGCCCACGAGTGGAGCGAACGGTACGCCTACGACGAGCTGGGCAACCAGACCGCGGCCGCCTGGCCCTCCACTCACCCAGAGCAAGAGGCCACGGGCCCCCGCACATACCAAGGCACCCTGGTCACGCGTGCCGGCACTGTGCGCTACGAGTACGACGCCCAAGGCCGCGTCGTCCTTCGCCAGAAGACCCGCCTGTCCCGTAAGCCGGACACCTGGCGCTACGCCTGGGACGCCGAAAACCGCCTCGTCTCGGTCACAACTCCAGACGGGACTACATGGCGCTACCTCTACGACCCGTTCGGACGCCGCATCGCCAAACAGCGCCTCGCCGCCGACGGCGCGTCCGTCACAGAACGGACTGACTTCGCCTGGGACGGCACCACCCTGTGCGAACAGAGCACAAGCTCCGCCGACCTGCCCTCCCAAGTCACAGTGACGTGGGACCACGACGGCACCCGCCCCATCGCGCAGACCGAACGCCGCGTCGCCCCGGACGCACCTCAGGACCAGATCGACACACGCTTCTACGCCATCGTCACCGACCTCGTCGGTACACCGACCGAACTTCTCGGCGAGGACGGGGACATTGCCTGGCGCGCCCGCAGCACGCTGTGGGGCGTCACGGCATGGTCCACGCAAAGCACCACGTATACGCCTCTGAGATTCCCGGGCCAGTACTACGACCCCGAATCCGGCCTACACTACAACTACTTCCGGCACTACGACCCGGAAACCGCCAGATACCTGAGCCAGGACCCGCTCGGACTCGCCCCCGCCGACAACCCCCGAACGTACACGCCGAACCCCAATGTCTGGACTGACATATTGGGGCTCGCTCCTGGCACTTGCCCCGTAACCGGGCAGCAAATAGACCCCAAGGGATATTCATCCCTGTTTGAAATGCAATTGGATCCGACAGATTTCGGGCGGGGTCGTGGCGTCCACTTCAATCGTGCGAACGCCGCGCTGGACGATGCGATCAAGGCGAATCCTGAACTGGGCGCCTACCTGGACCAGTTTTCTCCCGGGATCGCGGACCGTGTGAGCTCTACGGGTGGCCGAAGGGACCCGCTTGGTCACACGTGGCAACACGAGCCCGCCGCCAATGCCGGGGGTCGTCAAGGAGTCATCCGCCTGGTGCCCCGCTACCAGCACACTCCGGGGTCCCCATGGTGGGACGTCCTCCATCCCGGAAACTCCGGAGGGTATGCTGAATGGGCGATACCGAATGGAGCTCCTCCAAATTATCGACGCAGAAGGTGAATTGATGTCCTATTTTATGCGCGATGTCATGGGGTCAGACATTGACGATCCCAATGAGGAGCAAATCCGGGAACTCGTCGCAAGCCTGGAAACGGCGGCTGATGATGAACACACTGACGTGTCGCTGCAGCACGAGTCTGAATGGTGTCTAAGTGTCTTCGCAGATCGGACGTTGTGGTGGGAAAACGTCGAGGACTCCGCGGTCCCTCCTCGTCGCATCACGCTCGAATCCTGGGACGAGGTCATCGAAACCCTCCTCAAGCTCTCCCGGGGAGACATTGAGGGTGTGAACCAGCTCGATTGGCAGGAGTGACCGAGGGAAGTCCGCGAATGGTGCCCGCCTCGATTTCGATAACGCCGCGACGGTTCCCGTGCAGTCGGCCGTCGAGCTCGCAGGGGGCGGCAAGTGAGGCCGGACAAAGCCCCTGGAGGCGTCCCGGTTACAGGTGGCGTTGGCCCTCGCCCCGGCAGGTGCCCCGTAGCATCATGGGCCGCACAGTCGCAGCCACTCTGGGCGGCTTCGTTCCGAACGGCCCGGCCACGATCGGGGCAGCGACGGTGATCGGCGTGGGCTCGGTGACCGAGCTGATTGCAGCCCAGACGAACATTTGGAAAGCGTGTTGGGGGCAACCCCTCACGAGTTCGAATCTCGTATCCTCCGCACCCGCCTGAACAGGCGAAACGAGAACCCCGGTCCGCTGAGCGGCCGGGGTTCTCTGCATGTCCCGGTCTTCGTTCTGGTCCTTGTGAGGTGTCCCATCGGCGCGGCCGACGGAGGCCCGGCCCACCGCTGCGACGAGCCTCCACTACGATCGCCGATCGTGGACTGGGTCGAGCGCACCACGCAACTGAGGCAGTGGACGAGGAGCGGGACGCGCGCACCGCACAAGCCGCTCCTGTTCCTGTACGCGCTCAGCCGGTTTCAACAAGACGCCGACGGCGAGCTGCGGTACAGCGCGGTGGAGCAGGATCTGCGGCGGCTGCTCGACGAGTACGGGCCCGGCAACCGGACGACGCCCGCCTACCCCTTCCATCACCTGGTGAGTGACGGGGTGTGGGAGGTGCGCACCGAGCGCGGGCCGGGGAGCCCCGGGACCGGGGTCAAGGAACTGCGGGCGTCCGGCGCCGCGGGGCGGCTGGCGCCTCAACTGCGGGCGGCACTGCGGCGGGAGCCGTCCCTGCTCGGCCGGATGGCACGGGTACTGCTCGACCTGAACTTCCCGCCCTCCCTCCACGGCGAGCTGTGCGAAGCCGTCGGTCTGGAGCTGGAGGAGGCCGAACCCGGACAGCTCTCGGCCGCGCGCAGACAGCGGGACCGGCGGATGCGGGAGATGGTCCTGACCGCGTACGAGTACCAGTGCGCCTTCTGTGGGTACGACGGCAGGATCGGCACAGTGCCGGTCGGCCTTGAGGCCGCCCATGTGCGCTGGTGGGCGTTTGACGGACCGGACGACGTCGACAACGGGCTGTGCCTGTGCACGCTGCACCACAAGCTCTTCGACAAGGGCGTGCTCGGTCTCGGTGAGGGCCATGGCGAGGGCCACCGCATCCTGGTCTCACAAGGCTTCGTCGGGCGCAGCACCGCTGCCCGCGAGCACGTCATCATGCTCGCCGGCCGTCCGGTCATCGGCCCCCAGCCGGGCGTCCGCCCCATCGCCGCCACCCACCGCTCCTGGCACACCAGCCAGGTCTTCCACGGCAGCCCACGCCCCGCCACAACCCCCTGACCGCCGATCCGAGGGTCGCCTCAGTGCACCGCCGCCGGAACGCATGGCGCCGGAGAGGCCGCGTGAAGGAACGGGCCGGCGAGCACGGGCAGCGACCACTGCGCGTCTTCGTGCTCGACCGCGAAGCCCTGTCCCTGGCCGTGCGCGGCGACCGGAGGATGATCGCGTAGCTCGACACCGTCTTCACCTCGGACGCAGACGACTGGGAGAAGCTGGTCCCGGACGCGATCGTCGTCAGGAAGGTCTGACCCGGCGCTCCGGTCTCGGTCCGCACCCGCCCGTCAGGCGCACGCCGCCCCGCCCCCACCGCCCTCCTGAAACATCGTATTTCGGTGACTCAATTTCTGTGTTCGCGGAGTGAGGGTTTAACGAGCCGGGCGCGAAGGGTTTTTGGCGCCACCGGTAAAGCGGAATTATTCCCCGCCCACGGGCCGCCATGACGTGCTACTGTCGTTCTAGTTGCAGTTGTGGTTCCCGAAACTTCAAGTGCTCCTGGTCGCATACTGTGACGAGGGCGCTTTTGTATTACCGGTCATTTCCGGCGGGGTGATCATCGCGGCGACACGGTTTCCGCAGACGCGGATTCCGGTGTACTGCCCCAAAGGAGATTGACATGACTAATGGCACCGTGAAGTGGTTCAACGCGGAAAAGGGCTTCGGCTTCATCGAGCAGGAGGGTGGCGGCGCCGACGTGTTCGCCCACTACTCGAACATCGCCGCCCAGGGCTTCCGCGAGCTGCTCGAGGGCCAGAAGGTGACCTTCGACATCGCGCAGGGCCAGAAGGGCCCGACGGCCGAGAACATCGTTCCCGCCTGACACTGACGCGCACTTTGTAGCTGGGGCCCGCATCCTTCGGGGTGCGGGCCCCAGCTGCATGCATTTCCCGCAGTGATTTCACCTGCGGGCCGGGACGGCACACAGGAGCCGTCCTCCTCAACCGTACGCGGCAGCCCGCCCAGGGACACGGAAGTCCCTCTCCACGGCACCGCCGCAGTCGACGCCCAGGATTCCACGTCCTCATCGCGTCACTCAGCGCAGCTTCGCATCGAACGAAACGTTCGCCGGACGACTGCCCTTTTGATTTTACCCTCGGCTCATTCTTGCAATTCTCTGCGCTGTTCATCGCTGCGGAATTCCTTGATATGCGCCGCATTGAGGAAGGTTCCCGCATGAACCGCACACGTACGAACGACCGTTTCCCCCGCACCCGTAATGGCGGTCCCGACACGGGAAAGAGCGGCGGCCGCTTCGGCTCCTCGGCCCCGCGCCGCTCCGGCGGTCACGGCCGTCGGCCCGTCGCGCCGCAGGGTGAGTTCGCCCTCCCCAAGACCGTCACCCCCGCGCTTCCCGCGGTGGAGTCCTTCGCCGATCTCGACATGGCGGCGCCGCTCCTTGCCGAGCTCGGCAGGCAGGGTGTGGCCGTCCCGTTCCCGATCCAGGGGGCGACGCTGCCGAACTCCCTCGCGGGCCGTGACGTCCTCGGCCGCGGGCGGACCGGCTCCGGCAAGACGCTCGCCTTCGGTCTCGCCCTGCTCGCCAGGACGGCCGGGCAGCGCGCCGAGCCCGGCAGGCCCCTGGGCCTGATCCTCGTACCCACCCGCGAGCTCGCTCAGCAGGTGACCGACGCGCTCACCCCGTACGCCCGCTCCGTCCGGCTCCGGCTGGCCACCGTCGTCGGCGGGATGTCGATCGGCAGGCAGGTCGCCGCGCTGCGCGGCGGGGCCGAGGTCGTCGTCGCCACTCCCGGCCGGCTGAAGGACCTCATCGACCGCGATGACTGCCGGCTGAACCAGGTGGGCATCACCGTGCTCGACGAAGCCGACCAGATGGCCGACATGGGCTTCATGCCGCAGGTCACCGAACTCCTCGACCAGGTACGCCCCGAGGGCCAGCGGATGCTCTTCTCCGCCACCCTGGACCGCAATGTCGACCTGCTCGTGCGCCGCTACCTGACGGACCCCGTCGTCCACTCCGTCGACCCCTCGGCCGGCGCGGTCACGACGATGGAGCACCACGTGCTGCACGTCCACGGCGCCGACAAGCACACGGCCACCACCGAGATCGCCGCCCGCGACGGCCGCGTGATCATGTTCCTGGACACCAAGCACGCCGTCGACCGGCTCACCCAGGACCTGCTCAACAGCGGCGTACGGGCCGCCGCACTGCACGGCGGGAAGTCACAGCCCCAGCGCAACCGCACCCTGACGCAGTTCAAGAGCGGACACGTCACCGTGCTCGTCGCCACGAATGTCGCCGCCCGCGGCATCCACGTCGACAACCTCGATCTCGTCGTCAACGTCGACCCGCCGACCGACCACAAGGACTACCTCCACCGCGGCGGCCGTACCGCGCGCGCCGGTGAGTCCGGGAGCGTCGTCACGCTGGTCACCCCGGCCCAGCGCCGCGGCATGGTCCGCCTCATGTCGGACGCCGGGATCCGCCCGCAGATCACCCAGGTCCGCTCCGGCGAGCAGGAACTGCACCGCATCACCGGCGCGCAGGCTCCCTCGGGTGTTCCTGTCGTCATCACCGCGCCGGTGGTCGAGCGCCCCAAGCGGGGTGGCTCTTCGCGCGGTCGTCGCCGGCCCGCTTCGGCGGCGCGGCGTGCGTACGCACAGCAGCAGGGCACTGCCGGCCGACAGCAGGGCACTGTCGACGCGGCTGCGTAGAACCTTCGTCATCAGAAGCCGACCCATTGCCGCAGGAGGCACCCTTTGACGCTGGTTCAGACGCAGGTCCGCCCGACGGGCACCGGCCACGCGCCCACGGCGCTGGACGACGACGCGGAGGAAGCAGGACCGCAGGTCTGGGCCGACATGACCGTCGAGGACGCCCTGTGCGTCATGGTCGGCGCTCGCGTCAAACGCCTGGTCGTCTGCGACGAGGACGGCAAGCGCATCGATCTGGTCACCCTGTCCGGGCTCACCGTCGTCCGCGACGGCTCCGGATACACGGACCGGCTCCGTCTCCGTGACATAAGAGCCTGTCTTTGAACCCCCGTCGTCCGCGCGAAGCGCGGGCGCAGCGGCGGTCGGTGCGTGCGCCGAGCGTGCGTGCCGGGCGCCGGGGCGCAGACGGGGGTTCAAAGACAGGCTCTAAGCGCCGGGGGCGAGCACTTCGCCCCGCTGCCCCTCTGAAGCACCTCACCGTCGTCGTCCCCTCCCCTCTCTCCTTAAGAGGTCCCATGCGCTGTGTCATCGCCCGCTTCCCGTTCGACCTGACCAAGAGCGGTGTGCTCGAGACGATGAAGGGCGTCAAGCCCGAACCCGTCACCGGGCAGTCCGTGATCATCGGGCGGCGCCACTACCCCGTCAAGCAGGTCGGCCAGGTCATCACCCGCCAGGACCCCCGCGACTTCAGCGCGGGCGAAGTACTCCGGTCGATGGCACAGCTCGGCTTCACCTGCCGCACGGCCGCCGCACCCGCCCCCGTCCCGGCAGCCGCCTCCTCGGCCGTGCTCAGCCGGGTCCAGCGGGCCTCCGCCATGCTGGGCAGCCCCATCTCCGCCTGACCACCGGGCAGCAGATGGAGCGGTAGTTCTTCGGGGCCCTGGTGCGTACCGCACCAGGGCCCCTCCATGTGACCGGTCAGCGCCTCACTTCCCGCCCGCCCGCCTGCCAGAGCGGGACCGCGAGGGCGGTGCAGGAGATGTCGGCCGCCGGGGACGGCAGGCGCACCTGTCACGTATCCTCCGCATTCGCCCGTCCGGGCAGTAGCCGAGAGCCCGGTGGGGCGAGCACAAAAGGGTGGACGACTGGTGTCTCCGAGGTCTCTGGTGTCACGGCTGGGCGGCCGGTGTTGGGGGGCCCTCGTCCGGGAGTGGCGCGTGGTGGTGGTCGGGCCGGTGCGGGGACTGCGGGCGCGCGGCCCCGCTGGAGTCGTACTCGCGGTCGTCGCCACCGTCGCGGTGGTCGGGCTGCACGAGTTCCAGCAGACGGACACCGGGGCCGACGTGGTGCGTGTGGTCAGTGAGGTGCGGGCCGACCAGCCTCTCTGGCTCTCCCTGCTGCGTACGCCCGTCTCGTTGTTCGTGCCCGCGGTGGATCTGCCGGCCTGGGGCGGGCTGCCCCGGTTGTTCCTGGCGTTCGCGCTGGCCGAACTGGTCTTCGGACGCATACGCACCTTGGCGGTGGCCTACACCGTCACGCTCGCCGGGACGCTCGGCGCCCGCGCGATGATCGCTCTCGGTCCCGGCCCGCTCGGACTGCCCGCCGACGTCGCGCACGCGGTCGACACCGGTGCCTCCGCGGCGATCGTGGGGCTCTACGCCTACACGGCCGTGGCGTTGCGTGCGCCCGTCCTCTTCCTCGCCGCGGTCGTCCCGACGGTGGCCGGTTCGCTCGCCGACCCGGATCTCGCGGGCCGCGAACACCTCGTGGCCGTGACCGTCGCGATGGGGCTCGCAGCGGTCCCGCACTTCCTGCGCCGGACCGGTCGATCCGTGGGGGTACGGACATCCGACCGTTGTCAGTGGGCGCTGACAGAATCGAGAACCGCGACCGATCGATGCCGACCGGTCGTGCCGGCCGGCCGTTCGGGCCCGTCGGGCCGGGTCGTTCAGGAGGTCGGGCATGGCGATTCTCGACGCGGAGGAACCGCTGGCGGTCGCGGTGACCGGGGCGATCCGGGCCGGTGACCTTCCCGGGCTGCGCCGACTGCTCGCCGCGCATCCCGCTCTGGCGTCCACGGGAATCAGACAGGCCGGTGAGGCCGCGGGGACGCGCAGCCTCCTGCACATCGCCACGGACTGGCCGGGGCACTTCCCGGCGGGGCCTGAGGTCATCGCCGTCCTGGTGGCGGCGGGCGCCGACCCCAGCGCCCGGTTCGTCGGGGCCCACACCGAGACCCCCCTGCACTGGGCCGCGAGCAATGACGACGTCGCGGCGCTCGACGCCCTCGTCGCCGCCGGTGCGGACATCGAGGCGACCGGCGGCGTCATCGCGGGCGGCACACCGCTGGCGGACGCGCGCGGATTCGGCCAATGGCATGCGGCGCGGCGACTGCTGGAGCACGGGGCGAGGACGACGTTGCAGGACGCGGCGACGCTGGGGTTGCTCGACCGCGTGGCGGCCCTTGTCGAGGGACGCGGTGACGAGGAGTCGAGGCCACCCGACGCGGACGACATCGCCGCGGCCTTCTGGGGCGCCTGCCACGGCGGACAGCTCGCCACCGCGCGCCATCTCCTCGCTCGGGGCGCCGACCTCCAGTGGGTCGGGTACGACGACATGACACCGCTGGACATCGCCACCGAGGCCGGCGCCGAGGACGTCGTGCGGTGGCTACGGGGGCAAGGGGCGCGGCGGCGGAGGGAGTTGGCCTGACCCGGGAGGCCGGCCTGCGCTCCTCGAAGCGCACGCCTTCGCCAGGCGACGAGAGGGGGCGGCAGGGGGCCTAGCACCACCCCCCGGACACCGGATCACCGTATGTCGCCGGGCCGATGGGTACGGGAGCGTATAGGCCATGAGCAACAACACGCTGCCGTACGCCGCACACGCCACGCACACCGCACCCTCCGCGCACCCCGCACCGTCCACGGCTCCTGCAGCCGCACCCGTACCCGCCCCCGGCTTCTGGCGCGCACCCTTCGCCGCCGTCACCTTCCGCGAGATCGGGTACGTACTGATCTCGCTGCCCGTCGCGATCGCGGGATTCACGTTCGCCGTGACCATGTTCTCCCTCAGTGCGGGCCTGCTCGTCACCGTGCTGGGGCTGCCCGTTCTCGCCGCGGCGCTCACGGCGGCGCGCGGGCTCGGTGGTGTCGAGCGGCGTCGGGCCGGCGTGCGGCTCGGGCTCGCCGTCGGGGGGCCCGGAGCGTTCGACCGGCCTCGGGAGAAGGGGTGGTGGGCCGGGGTCAGGGCGCGGCTCGCGGACGGCGCGGGCTGGCGGGCGCTGCTGTTCCAGGTGGTCATGTTCCCCTGGCGGGTGCTGAGTTTCGTCCTGACGGTGACGTTCTTCGTCACCGGCTGGGTGGTCGCGCTCTTCCCCACGTACTCCTGGGTCTTCCACCGGTACGTCGGCTGGCCCGGCTACCGCCTCTACGACTTCACCTCCGGCGGCGAGCGGCACGCGTACTACATCACCTCGCCCGCCCAGATCGCCGGGGTCGCCCTCATCGGCGCCGTGCTCGTCCTCCTCACCCCGAAGCTGGTCCGCGCACTGACGAACGTCGACCGCGCGGCGGTGCGCTCGCTGCTGGGCTGACCCCGGACCGCCGCACGAACACCGGCCACCCACTACGGGTACGAGTACGGGAACCAGTGCGGATACCGGTACGGGAACCAGTACGGGTCAGCCCCACCCCCACGAGCACGACCGCCATCCCCACGACCACCCGCATCCCGATCTCCTCACCGAGCACGAGCGCCCCGAGCACGAGGGAGACGACCGGCAGCAGATAGCCGACGGTGGCGGCCGCGGTGGGCCCCTCGTCAGCGATGAGGCGGGAGTTGAGGTGGAAGGTGACGCCCGTGCCGAGCGTGCCGAGGAGGACCGCGGCGACGATCCCCGTAAGGGTCGGGGACGAGGCGGCCACCGGCACGGCGGGCAGGGCGAGCGTGGTCAGGCCGGTCGCGGTGAGCAGCTGCGCGGCGGAGAGGGCGAGCGGGGCGGAGCCGCGGCCGACGAGGTGGCGGGCCATGTAGGCGAAGGCGGCGGCGTAGCTGACAGCGGCGGCGAGGAGCACGAGTGCGCCCCAACTGGCGAGCCCCGTCCGCTGCCAGGGCGCGAAGATCAGCAGTGTCCCCGCGAAGCCGAGCAGCAGACCGGCGAGACGGAGCGGTCCGAGGCGGCGCTCGGTGCGCAGCATCAGGCCGATGGCCAGGGACCACAGGGGTGTGGTGGCGTTCAGGACGCCCGCGACGCCCGAGTCGACGCATCGCTCGCCGAGGCCGAAGAGGAAGAACGGCAGCGCGTTGCAGAAGAACGCGGCGACGACGAGATGCCCCCAGACCTTGCGGTCGCGCGGCATCCGCTGCCCGGCCGAACGGGCGAGGACCAGCAGGACGCCGGCGCCGAGAGCGCATCGGACGACCGTGAGGTGCAGGGGCGAGAGGCCGCCGCTCAGGGCGAGCTTGATCCAGAGGAAGCTCGACCCCCAGAGCAGGGCGAGGACCGCCATACGGACGTGGGTGGCGCGGTGGCCGGGACCGCTGGACATGGCTCGCCTCCTGATGATCCTGCGCTGCTTCTGCTGCGGGTCTGCCGCTGCTTCTGCCGCTGCTTCTCCTGCTGCTTCTGGTGCTGCTCCTGACGTCTTGTACGGTCCCGTGAGCCGAGCTGTAAGGCAAGCGAAAAGATCCGGATGCAGAATTAAGCTGAGCTGCACACTCTGCTGCATACTGGTCTGATGCTTGATATGCGGCGCATGCAGATCCTGCGGGCAGTGGTCACCAGCGGCTCGGTCACCGCCGCCGCCCGGAACCTCGGGTACACGCCCTCGGCCGTCAGCCAGCAGATGGCCGCGCTGGAGAAGGAGGCGCGCATCGCGCTCCTGGAGCGGACCGGTCGCGGCGTGCGGCCGACCGAGGCGGGGCGCCTGCTCACCGAGTACGCGACGGTCATCGGCCGGCACGCGGCCGAGGCGGAGACCGCACTCGCCGAGCTGCGGGCGGGACGCACGGGCCACGTCTCGATGCGGTACTTCGCGACGGCGGGCGCCCCCCTCGTGGCCCCCGCGCTGGCCGCGCTGCGCCGCGAACAGCCTGGCGTACAGGTGGAGTTGAAGCTCTTCGAGCCCACCGATCCGGTACCGGAGGTGAAGGCGCGGCGGGCCGACCTGGCGCTGGTGGTGCGGCCGCGGGACGCCGCCCCGGTCGACGGGATCCGGTTCGTGCACCTGCTGGACGACCGGTACCGCGCGGTGCTTCCCGCGGGCCACCGGCTCGCCGAGCGGCCGGTGGTCGACCTGACGGACCTCGCCGAGGAGCCGTGGATCGCGGGCGAGACGCCGGGCCCGTGCCTGGACCCGGTCATCGACGCCTGCGCCGCAGCTGGTTTCAGCCCGGACTTCGTGGTGGAGAGCGGCGACTACGCCACGGCACAGGGCTTCGTCGCCGCGGGGCTCGGCGTCAGCCTCGTCCCCGAGCTGGGGCTCACCGGCGGGCACCGGGCCGACGTGGTCGTACGGGAGGTCAGGGGCCCCGAGCCGGTCAGAGTGATCCAGGCGGCGGTGCGTGCGGCGTCACCGGTTCAGCCGGCGCTGCGGGGGTTGTTGGGGGCGTTGCGGGAGGCGGTGGAGGGGCTGGGCGGGGAAGGGGCCGGGGCGGGCTCGGCAAAGGGCGTGGCGGAAGGCGCGGCGGAGGGCATGGCCGCGGACGCCGCCCGGGGCACCGGAGCCGCGTAGCAGTGGAGGGTGACCCGTTGCCCCGGCTCCCACTCCTGCTCGACGATGGCCAGCAGCTGCCAGCCCATACGTTCGTAGAGCGCGGTCGCCGAGGTATCGGTGGAGACCACGTCCAGGACCGGGTGCAGGCCGCGCGACCGGGCCTCCCGCACGGCCCGTCCCAACAGCAGGGCGCCGATGCCGTGCCCGCGGGCGTCCGGCGCGACGAAGAGACGGCTGACGACACCGGCCGCGCCCGCCCCGTCAGCCTCGCCCGCCGCTCCCCGCCCGCCTGCCTCTCGCGCCCCGCTAGCCTCTCCGGCCCCACCAACCTCTCCCGCCCCACCCAACCCCTCACGCTCGCTCCACAGGGCGGGCGCCTCGTCCGTCGCCCCGGGGCGGGAGAGCCCCACGTGCCCGACGATCCTCCCGTCGACCTCGGCCACCCAGGCGCCGAGCCCGCCGCAGCCCTCCAGCCATTCGCCGGGCCTCGGGGGCCAGTTGAGGGGGTACCCGTCCGCCTTGTGGACGCTTGCGAGGACCCCGACGCAGGCCTCCAGATCACGCTGACCGGAACGTTCCCGCAGCCGGAGAACAGGGTGGCCGTCGGCCGCGTCGGCGGCACGGTCTCGTCTCATCGGAGCATCGAACCACAGCGGCGGTGGCGAGACAGGCGACCTCCCCAACTCCCCCACGCCGAACCACCCTTGACCCTCAACTCTCGACCCTCAGCCCTCAGCCCTCAGCCCTCAGCTCCACTGTCAGGCCAGCGTGACGAGTTGACGGTAGTCGGGGCTCCACAGGTCCTCGGAACCGTCCGGGAGCAGCAGCACACGGTCCGGCCTGAGCGCGTCGATGGCGCCCTCGTCGTGCGTCACCATCACGATCGCCCCGGGGTACGTCCCCACGGCTCCCAGCACCTCGTCCCTGGACGCCGGATCGAGGTTGTTGGTGGGCTCGTCGAGCAACAGGACGTTGGCGCCCGAGTGGACGAGACCGGCCAGCGCGAGCCGCGTCTTCTCGCCGCCGGAGAGGACGGCGGCGGGCTTGTCCGCGTCGTCCCCGCCGAACAGGAACGAGCCGAGGACCCGCCGCACCTCCCCGTCGGTGAGGTGCGGGGCCGCGTCCGCGAGGTTCTCCCGGACGCTCTTCTCGCCCACCAGGGTGTCGTGCTCCTGGGCGAAGTACCCGAGCCGCAGCCCGGGGCCAGCCACGACCCGCCCCTCATCCGGGAGTTCCCGCCCGGCCAGCAGGCGGAGCAGCGTCGTCTTCCCGGCGCCGTTGAGCCCGAGGACGACGAGCCGGCTCCCCCGGTCGACGGCCAGGTCGACACCGGTGAGGACGCGATGGGACCCGTACGCCTTGGTGAGGCTGATCGCGCCGAGCGGCATCCGGCCGCACGGCGCGGGCTCGGGCAGCCGGATGCGCGCGACCTTCTCGCCCCGCCGCACCGGCTCCGTGCCCGCGAGCATGCGCTCGGCGCGCCGGTCCATGTTCTTCGCGGCGGTGGCGGTGGAGACGTGCGAGCGCATCTTGTCGGCCTGGGCCCGCAGCGAGGCGGCCTTCCGCTCGGCGTTGGCGCGTTCACGGGTACGCCGGCGCTCGTCCGCGGCACGCTGGGCGAGGTAGGTGTGCCAGCCGGTGTTGTGCACGTCGATGGCCGCACGGCGCGGATCGAGGTGGAAGACGCGGTTGACGACGTCGGCGAGGAGACCGGTGTCGTGGCTGATGAGCACGAGACCGCCCGGATACCCGGCCAGATAGCCGCGTAGCCAGCCCACCGAGTCGGCGTCCAGGTGGTTGGTCGGCTCGTCGAGGAGCAGCGTTTCGTGCTGCGAGAACAGGATCCTGGCCAGCTCCACTCGGCGCCGCTGGCCGCCCGACAGATCGCCGACGGGCTGGTGCAGGGAGCGTTCGGGCAGCCCGAGTCCGGCGGCGACACGGGCGGCCTCGGCCTCGGCGGCGTAACCGCCGCGCGCCTGGAAGCGGTCGTCGGCGCGGGCGTAGGCGGCCATGGCCCGCTCCTGGGCGGCCGGGTCCCCGGCCTCCGCCATGGCCTCCTCGGCGGTACGCAGCGCCGCCACCGCCTCGTCCAGGCCGCGGGCGGACAGGATGCGGTCGGTGACGGTGACGGCGGGGTCGGCGGCGCCCGGGTCCTGGGCGAGGTGGCCGACGGAGCCGGAACGGGTGACGGTGCCGTCGGCGGGGGCGGCGCGGCCGGCGAGGATCTTCATGAGGGTGGTCTTGCCGGCGCCGTTGCGCCCGACCAGGCCTACGCGGTCGCCGGGGGCGACGTGGAAGGAGACGCCGGACAGCAGGAGGCGGGCACCGACGCGCACGTCGGCACCTCGTACGGTGATCATGAGGTAACGCTCCGCAATAGCGAATGGACACACGGGTGACGTGGAGGCGTGTGTCCTGGCTAGGAGATGCGGGGCGTAGACATGGCTCCGAGGTTACGTTCCGCCCGGCCGGGCCGCATCCGAATTTCCGCGCGGCGGGATTGCGATCTCCGCGCGGCGGGATTGCGCGGTGCGGCGGGATTCGCGGTGCGGCGGCGCCGGGGAGGCGGGTGCGTCACCCGTCACCCGTCACCCGATCCCCACCACCCGACCCCCGTCACCCATCCACCGCCACCCGACCCCGACGACCCCGTCACCCAACCCCCGACACGAACCCGTTCGGGCGATTCGCGCGGCCCGACATGGACGACACCAGCCGACTGCCGCCCACTTCCAGCCCCGCACCCCGCCGACACCTTTCCGGTTTGTCCCGCTTTGCAGCGGCATTTCCCAGACTCGCACTACGTCGCCATGGCTGCGCCCGGAGAGCCTTCACCGGTAGGCTTTCCGTGTGATCTTCAAGCGCATCGGAAACGGCCGGCCGTACCCCGACCACGGCCGGGAAAGCACCCGGCAGTGGGCGGATGTCGCGCCGCGCCCGGTCCGCCTCGATCAGCTCGTGACGACCAAGGGGCAGCTCGACCTCGAGACCCTGCTCGCCGAGGACTCCACGTTCTACGGCGACCTCTTCGCGCACGTCGTGAAGTGGCAGGGCGACCTCTACCTGGAAGACGGGCTGCACCGCGCGGTCCGCGCCGCGCTCCAGCAGCGCCAGGTGCTCCACGCGCGCGTACTCGAACTGGGCTGAGGTACCGGTCCACCCGGGCCCGTACACCCCTGCCCGCACCCCCCTCAGGACCACATTGACCCTTTCGGGTTGGACTGGGCTCCGGGTAATGATCATTTAGTAGGCATCGCCGCCCCACCGCACTACGCTGCGCCCATGAGCATGCTCACTCCCCCCGGCATGGGCGGCGAATACCGCATCACGGGGGACAAATATCCACGGATGCGCCGTCCCGACGGGCGTCGCAGGATCGTGCTCGCGGTCATCGCGTCAGCCGCCGTCGTCGGCCTGATCGGCTGGGGCACGCTGCAGCTCATCGACGTCTTCACCGGCGGCCACAAGGCCTCGGCCGCGGGCGCCACGACCGGGGACTGCGACCGTAAGTCCGACGCGTCCTCCGCGCACGACTCCACCCGCGTCTCGAAGTCCGGCCCCCGGCCGGAACCGCTGCCCGAGCCGGGCCGGATCACCGTCAACGTCCTCAACGCCACGCCCCGCGGCGGCCTCGCCAAGAGCACCGCGGACGAACTCAAGAAGCGCGGCTTCAAGGTCGGCAAGGTGGGCAACGCGACGAAGGAGTACGACAAGAAGGTCAAGGGCTCCGGGCTGCTGCTCGGCGCCAAGTCGGCCGCCGACACCGCACTCCCCGTGCTCGGCACACAGCTCGCGGGCGCCGAGCTCAAGTCCGACGGCCGCAAGGGCGGCGAGGTCGACCTGGTCATCGGCGCGCGGTTCAAGAACCTGACGAAAAAAGAGGACGCCGACAAGGCCCTGGCCGCACTGGCCAAGCCCAAGCCGACGTCCACACAGTCGGGCAAGAAGAACTGCTGAGGCAGTAGGAGCTGCTGAGGCTCCAAGAACTGAGGACTGCTGAAGCGAGCCGGTAATCCGCCGCTCCGGTAATCCGCCGCTCCAGTACTCCGCTACTCCGCCGCCCCGTACATCCGGTCCCCCGCGTCCCCGAGCCCCGGCACGATGTACCCCTGCTCGTTGAGCCGCTCGTCGACCGAGGCCGTCACGACCGTCACCGGCGTCCCGGCCAGCTCACGCTCCATGATCTCGACGCCCTCGGGGGCCGCGAGCAGCACGACGGCGGTCACGTCGTCGGCGCCGCGCTTGATGAGCTCCTGGATCGCCGCGACGAGCGTGCCGCCCGTGGCGAGCATCGGGTCAAGGACGTACACCTGACGCCCGGAGAGGTCGTCCGGCATGCGCGTCGCGTACGTGGAGGCCTGCAGCGTCTCCTCGTTGCGCACCATGCCGAGGAAGCCCACCTCGGCGGTCGGCAGCAGCCGCACCATGCCGTCGAGCATGCCGAGTCCCGCGCGCAGGATCGGCACGACCAGGGGCCGCGGGTGGGAGAGCTTGACGCCCGTGGTCCTGGAGACCGGGGAGTCGATGTCGACCTGCTCGGTGCGCACGTCCCGGGTGGCCTCGTACGCGAGCAGGGTGACCAGCTCGTCGGCGAGGCGCCGGAAGGTCGGGGAATCGGTGCGCTTGTCGCGCAGCGTGGTGAGTTTGTGCGCCACCAGCGGGTGGTCGACGACGTGGATCCGCATGCCATCAACAGTAACCGGGCCGGACCCCCGCGCCTCTCGCTGGCATCAACGCAGCCGGACGGGGGAAGGTGGGGACGTACGGACTGAGGTGGTGTTGGCCCATGGCGGAGCGCAAACCGGACGACGAGAACGACACCGAGCGCCGCAGGCGCCGCGCCCAGTTCCTGCGCGAACGCACCGAGGCCATCGAGCTGCGCGACCGCGTGAAGCCGCGCCGCGCCCGGGCGGCGCGCATGCGCCAGCAGATGCGCATGCGTACGTTCCGCTGGTAGCCGCCTCGTCGGCCGCCCCCTGGGCGCCCGGCCCCGCACGTCCAAGGAAGGCCCGGTGACGGCCCGACGGAGGCTCCCGGAGAACGCGACGCGGAACACAGCGCGCGGAAGACCTCTCCTGACGGCGCCGTTTCTGCCACGATTCCGAATGGGCGGGGCTTGGCAGCAGCATTCCCCGCTCCCCGACCTCGCCGGGGGGACCCCAAACCGCCAACCGGCACTGCCTATGACCAGTGGGAGAGTCACGGTGTACTTCGCCGCACTGCTCGCGCGCACCGAAGACGGGTGGGAAGCGAGCGACACGGAGCTCGACGATGTGGAGACCCTGTCGGATCTGGCCGACCTGGCCCGTGAGGCCACGGTCGACTACGACGACGACACAGTGCTCGTCTTCATCGAACAGGAGGACGCGTGGTTCGGCGTCGTCCGCGTGGACGGTGAGGAGGACCCTCGTATCTACGTGTCGGACGCGGCCGCGGCCGCCCGCAGCTCGTACGGGGAGATCCTGCTCACCGACGAGATGCTCGGCCGCGATCCGGACGACGACGGGGCGACCGACCTGGACGCCCTCGACCTGGACGGCACGGAGGACGGCGAACCCGAGGCGCCCTCCGACTCCGTACCGGAGACGGAGGAGGTCCCCGGTACGTCGGGGGCCGTGGCCGGGCCGGTGGGCGACACGGGGATCCTCTCCGACCTCGGGGTGCCCGAGAAGGATCTGCTCGGTCTGCGGAGCGGTGACGCGCTCAACGAGATCGCCGAGATCCTCGGGGCGGCGGAGGTGCTCGAAACCGTCCGCTAGGTTCCCCGTGTGAACGACCCGACCGACCCCATGACCGGCCCCATGACCGACTCCATCACTCCGACCGACCCCGATCCCGAGGTGCCTTTCACCGGGCAGGATCCCGTACGCGACCGCTGGCGGGCGCCCATGCGGCTCGCTCTCGCCGAGGCCGAGCTGGCCGCCGGGGGTGGCGACGTTCCCGTCGGCGCCGTCGTGCTGTCCCCGGACGGCACGACGGTGCTCGCCACGGGGTACAACGAACGCGAGGCGGCCGGCGACCCGACCGCCCACGCGGAGGTGCTCGCCCTTCGCCGGGCCGCGGCCGGGCTCGGCGAGTGGCGGCTGACCGGCTGCACGCTCGTCGTGACGCTGGAGCCCTGCACGATGTGCGCCGGCGCGATCGTGCAGTCCCGCGTGGACCGGGTCGTCTACGGGGCTCTCGACGAGAAGGCCGGAGCGGTGGGCTCCCTCTGGGACGTCGTACGCGACCGACGGCTCAACCACCGCCCCGAGGTCATCCAGGGAGTCCTCGCGGACGAGTGCGCCACGCAGCTCACGGAGTTCTTCCGGAAACGGTGAACGGTGATACGGCGGTGGTACGGGCGGTGCCACGAGCCGTGATACCGGCGGTGATCCCGGGGGGCGGCCAAACGGATTTCAGAACACGGGCCACTTTGGGCTAGAGTTCCTCTCGGTAGCGTGTCCGAGCGGCCGAAGGAGCTCGCCTCGAAAGCGAGTGAAGGGTAACCCCCTTCCGTGGGTTCAAATCCCACCGCTACCGCTCGATACGAAGGGCCCGTCCAGCTGGACGGGCCCTTCGTCGTACACCCAGGGGATACGAGGACGCACGCGCGCAGGCACACGTGCGCACGCGAAGAGCCCCGGCACCTCCTGGGCGCCGGGGCTCTCTCCCGCAAGGACGGGGGAAGCGGCATCGGGGGGACAAGCCGCTCCCCCCGACGAGGACCGGTTCCTCAGTCAGCGCCGCCGTCGGGGGGGGGAAGCAGACGGCGCGGACCCCGCAGTAGGGCCGGTCCCTCGCCCGTGGATTCCTGCCAGATCCGCCGGGCTCACCATCAATCCTGCGCCCCGTGCCACCCGGTCGGCGCGGGCAAAGGGCCTCTGCTGCCGGGCCGTTGGTCCCTAAAAGCCCCGTGAGTCCGGTCCGGGTTAGACTCACCGCCGTCACAGGGGTCACACGGGGCGCGGGCAATTGGGGAGGCCAGGGACGTGGCAGTGCAGTGGAAGAAGGTCGGCCTCTTCGTCGTGGTCGTCTTCGTGCTCTACGTGATCATCACCGACCCGGCCAAGGCCGCGGACTACGTCCAGATAGGGTTCGAAGGCGTTTCGAGTGCCGCTCGAAGCATCGGTGACTTCATGACGTGGGTCGCCAACGGCGGCAAGGACTGAGCGGCCGCCGCCAAGACTTCCGGCCGCCGGCGCTCCCGGCCGCCGCGTCACCAAAGCCCAGCCCTCTCCAAGGAGTGCCCGTGATCCGCCATCTGGTCCTCTTCAAGCTCAACGACGGTGTGCGGCGCGACGAGCCGCGTGTGGTCGAGGGCGTCGAGGCGTTCCGCGCCCTTGGCGAGCAGATCCCGGAGCTCACTTTCTGGGAGTGCGACTGGAACATCACCGACCGCCCCATCGCGTACGACTTCGCCATCAACTCGGCGGTCGAGGACACCGATGCGCTGAAGCGGTACATCGAGCATCCGGCGCACCAGGCGGGCGTGGCGCTGTGGCGCGAGTTCGCCACGTGGGTCATCGCGGACTACGAGTTCTGACCGCCCCTCCCAGGCTTCCCATCCCAGGTTTCCGATCCCAGGTTCCGAACGGCCCCGCACCACGCCGGTGCGGGGCCGTTCCGTGTCGTGCGCCGGGGCCACCCCGCGACCCTTGCCGCTCCTCAACACGTAGCTATGGGGTGCTTGCACACAGTGCACATGTCTTGTGATGCTATGACCGCTTTTGACGGATGAGTTGACCGAGGTCGACCGAGCTTGACCGTGCCTGTCTGAGAAGGGGTGGCGTTGCCCGTGCCGGCCAGTACTGCGCCCGAAGCTCCACCCGCGAAGGCTGCGTCCGAGGAGACTCCGCCCGCCAAGATCTCACCGGGCTCGGGCTCGGGCTCTGGCTCGGGGTCAGGCTCGGGCCCGGGCTCCGGGAGCACCAGGGGCGCCGACACCCGCGCCCTCACGCAGGTGCTCTTCGGCCAGCTCAAGGAGTTGGAGCCGGGCAGCCCCGAGCACGGCCGGGTGCGCGGCGCGCTCATCGAGGCCAACCTCCCCCTCGTCCGGTACGCGGCCGCCCGCTTCCGCAGCCGCAACGAGCCGATGGAGGACGTCGTCCAGGTCGGCACCATCGGGCTCATCAACGCCATCGACCGGTTCGACCCGGAGCGCGGGGTACAGTTCCCGACCTTCGCGATGCCGACCGTGGTCGGCGAGATCAAGCGGTACTTCCGCGACAACGTCCGCACCGTCCACGTACCCCGGCGACTGCACGAGCTGTGGGTGCAGGTCACCGGCGCGACCGAGGACCTCACCACCGCCCACGGGCGCTCGCCGACGACCGCGGAGATCGCCGAGCGGCTGCGCATCACCGAGGACGAGGTGCTCGCCTGCATCGAGGCAGGACGCTCGTACCACGCGACGTCGCTGGAGGCCGCCCAGGAGGGCGACGGGCTGCCGGGCCTGCTCGACCGGCTCGGCTACGAGGACCCCGCGCTCGACGGCGTCGAGCACCGCGATCTCGTACGCCACCTCCTCGTCCAACTGCCCGAGCGCGAGCAGCGGATCCTGCTCCTGCGCTACTACAGCAATCTGACGCAGTCACAGATCAGCGCCGAACTGGGCGTTTCCCAGATGCATGTGTCGAGGTTGCTGGCCCGGAGCTTCGCACGCCTTCGGTCCGCAAATCGGATCGAGGCGTAACCGTATCGAGTGGAGTGCCGTCGGAGCCGTTCCCGACGGCACCCGTCGCCGAAAAGCCCCAGACCCCCTCTTTCCTGCACGGATGTCACCCTTGTTTGTCGACAAGTAACTACAGCGTGTTGCCGACATGTGACATTCTGCTGGAACCGCGTTTGCCGTAGCCCCACCTCCGGTATTCAGGTGGAGGCTGCGTTCCTCCGACGGGAGCGCCCGCCGCGACCGTCCGCGACCTCAAGGGGGTGGCATGTCCGCAGACCAGGGCAGCTCGAAGGTGCTCACGCTCACGCTTACGAAGAGCCCGAGCGAATCCGCGCCCGACGCGCTTCACAGCTCATCGGCCCCGGAAGCCATCGACACCCGGACCCTGTCCCGCTCCCTCTTCCTGCGGCTCGCCACGCTCGCCCAGGACAGCCCGGAGCGCGTCTATGTACGCGACACGCTCATCGAGCTCAACCTCCCACTCGTGCGGTACGCGGCGGCCCGCTTCCGCAGTCGCAACGAGCCGATGGAGGACATCGTCCAGGTCGGCACGATCGGTCTGATCAAGGCGATCGACCGTTTCGACTGCGAACGCGGCGTGGAGTTCCCGACCTTCGCGATGCCGACGGTCGTGGGTGAGATCAAACGCTTCTTCCGGGACACCAGTTGGTCGGTGCGGGTGCCGCGCCGCCTCCAGGAGCTGCGGCTCGCGCTGACCAAGACCAGCGACGAGCTGGCCCAGCGGCTCGACCGCTCACCGACCGTCCCCGAACTCGCCCTGGCGCTCGGGGTGTCCGAGGAGGACGTGGTCGACGGGCTCGCGGTGGGCAACGCCTACACCGCATCCTCGCTCGACTCCCCGGCCCCCGAGGACGACGGCGGCGAGGGCTCCCTGGCGGACCGCCTCGGGTACGAGGACACGGCTCTGGAAGGCGTGGAGTACCGCGAATCCCTCAAGCCGCTGCTCGCCAAGCTGCCGCCGCGCGAGCGCCGCATCATCATGCTGCGCTTCTTCGCCAACATGACGCAGTCGCAGATCGGCGAGGAGGTCGGCATCTCGCAGATGCACGTCTCCCGCCTGCTCACGCGGACGCTGGCGCAGTTGCGTGAGGGGCTCATCTCGGACTGAGTCGCTCCGGATGGCGCGTGGTGCTGACGGGGTTCCTAATTGACGGCCCGTCAGCCACACTGCCGCAATGCGACGTGGTCGACGTGGTGTTCTGAACGTGCTCGGCGTCGGTGCCGCCGCCGTCTGCCTGGGTGGCCTGCTGTCCGCCTGCGGCGGTGACAGCGGCGAGGGCTATGTGGCGGCCGGGGCGGGCCCGGGGCGGGGGGCGGGGAAGGCCGTGGGGCCGAGCGGTGACGTGAGGCTGGTGCCGCTGGATGGCGGCGCGAAGGGTGGTCGTGACGGTGGGGGTGACGGTGGCGCACCGTCCACGTCCGCCTCGGGAGAGGGCGGCTCGGGCGGGAAGTCGCCTGCCGGTAGCGGTGGTTCGGGGCCCGTGGGTAGGGGCCAGGAAGGTGCGCGCGCGTCGGCCGGTGAGGGTGGCGCGCATTCCGGTCGTACGGGTACGGGTGCAGGTACGGGTTCGGGGAGTGGCGCCGGTGCGCCATCGTCTCCGGCACCTCCGTCTCCGCCCCAGTCCCCGCCTCCGGCCACGGATCCGGGGACCGGTACTTCGCCCCCGCGGGGGCCTGCCGTGCTGAAGGTCGGCGATCCGGAGCGGAGTCCTGCGGACAAGCGCTGGTGCGAGGAGGTGACGGTCACCTTCCGGAACACCGGGGGTTCGCCGGTGCGGTCGGGGACTGTCACCTTCGGTACGCACGTCATCGGGGGGCTCGGTGTGGACTGGGCCACGATCGAGTCGACCGTGAAGCTGCCGGCGCCGATCGGTCCCGGGCGGAAGCGGGAGCGGGGCTGGACGGTGTGTGTTGACGCGTGGCGGGTGCCTTTGGGGATGCGGGTGGAGACGCGGGACGTCTCGGTCGACTGGAGGTAGCCTTCGATCCGCCTCACGTCCGGTGCGGGCCCACCGTGGCTTTTGCGCAGTTCCCCGCGCCCCTGGGAAGCCTTCGATCCGCCCCACGTCGTGTGGCCCCCACCGTGGCTTTTTGCGCGGTTCCCCGCGCCCCTGAGGGACCCTTCGATCCGCCCCACGTCCAGCGGGCCCCACCGTGGCTTTCGCGCCGTTCCCCGCGCCCCTGAGGGACCCTCGGCCCGCCCCACGTCCTGCGGGGCCCACCGTGGCTTTCGCGCAGATCCCCGCGCCCCTGAAGGGCCAAAGGGGGCCGAGCAATCCGGTAGCCAGGCGGCGGGTCTGCCTCAGGGGCGCGGGGAACTGCGCGCTCAAGCCCCGCGGCGCAGCAGCCGGAAACGGAACACCCACCCGCCCAAGGGGCCCCGCGGCGCCGCAGCCAAGAATGGAACGCCCCCCAACGACCGCGCCCCGGAACCGCTCAAGGCGCCCCGCCCTAAGAAAGCGCCAGCCAAGCCACACCCGCCACGACCAAGATCGCCAGCACCACGCCCACGATCAGACCCACCCGTGGGCCGGAAGAAGTCGCCGCCTGCTGCCTCCGCCCCTGCGACTGCGGCGCCTCGTCGACGAAGGCGCGGAACATCTGCGTACTACCGGCGGGGTCGGGGTTGTTGCCCTGAGGTCCCTGGGGGTTGTGTGCCATGAAGCAGGACCCTAGCGAATCCACCACCCCCCGCCCAACCCCCACTGGCCAGCGCCTTTACGCGCGAGCTTCCAGACCTTTGCCGACTCTTTAGCGCGCCGCCCGACTTTTAGTTTGCCTGCGGCAACCAACTTCTTCTATCGTTGCCCTAAGCAACAAATAGAGGAGGTGCCGTGGCCGCGCAACGTCAGTACGAGGAGCTGGCCCGACAGCTCAGCGCCATCGGTGCCGTGAAACGCGGTCTCGGCCGGGGTCTCCCCCACGACTGCCCCGGCGGATCCGCCGCCGTACTCGTCCTGCTCGACCGCCACGGCGCGATGCGGATGAGCAGGCTGGCGGAGCTGCTCGCCGTCGACATGTCGGTGACCAGCCGGCACGTCGCCCATGTCGCGGAGAAGGAGTGGATCGTCCGCGATCCCGACCCCGCGGACAAGCGCTCCCGGATCCTGCGGCTCACGCCCGACGGCAAGGCCAAGGTCGACGAGCTCTCCGAGCTCTCCATCCGGACGCTCACCCATTACTTGCATGACTGGAGCGACGAAGAGGTCGTCCAGCTCAGCACGCTGCTCGGGCGCCTGCGCGACAGCTTCGGGGACTGCCGCACGGCTGCGGTCCGGCTTCCCCACGAGGTGCAGACACACGACGTGCAGACGCCCACCGTGCAGACACCCGACGTGCAGATCACGTCAGAGACCACCCGTACACCCGCGTAAGAAGAGGAAATCCATGGCAACAACCACACCAGCCGGTGTGCGGGGCAGCCATGCCAAGCACGGAGCCCATCACTCCCACCCCGGTGAGAACGCTCCGATGACGCACCGGCAGATCATGGAAGCGCTGTCCGGGCTGCTGCTTGGCATGTTCGTGGCGATCCTGTCGTCGACGATCGTCTCCAACGCCCTGCCCGAAATCATCGGCGACCTCGGCGGCGGCCAGTCCGCCTACACCTGGGTCGTCACCGCGTCGCTGCTCGCCATGACCGCGACGACGCCCCTGTGGGGCAAGCTCTCGGACCTCTTCAGCAAGAAGGCCCTGGTCCAGATAGCCCTGATCATCTACGTCGGCGGTTCGATCGTCGCCGGTCTCTCGCAGAGCGCCGGGATGCTGATCGCCTGCCGCGTTGTGCAGGGCATCGGCGTCGGCGGTCTCTCCGCCCTCGCCCAGATCGTCATGGCCGCGATGATCTCCCCGCGCGAGCGTGGCCGGTACTCCGGCTACCTCGGCGCCACCTTCGCCGTCGCCACCGTCGGTGGTCCGCTGCTCGGCGGTGTCATCACCGACACCTCGTGGCTCGGCTGGCGCTGGTGCTTCTACGTCGGCGTGCCCTTCGCGATCATCGCGCTGATCGTCCTGCAGAAGACCCTGAAGCTCCCCGTCGTCAAGCGCGACGTGAAGGTCGACTGGGCCGGCGCCTTCTTCATCAGCGCCGCCGTCTGCCTGCTCCTCGTCTGGGTCACCTTCGCCGGTGACAAGTACGACTGGATGTCCTGGCAGACCGCCGCCATGGTCGGCGGCTCGATCGTCCTCGGACTGCTCTTCGTGCTCATCGAGTCGAAGGCCGCCGAGCCGATCATTCCGCTGCGGCTCTTCCGCAACCGCACCATCACGCTCGCCTCGCTCGCCTCGCTCTTCGTGGGTGTCGCGATGTTCGCGGGCACGGTGTTCTTCAGCCAGTACTTCCAGCTGGCGCGGGGCGAGTCCCCGACCATGTCCGGTGTCATGACCATCCCGATGATCGGCGGACTCTTCGTCTCGTCGACCGTCTCCGGCCAGGTCATCACCAAGACCGGCAAGTGGAAGGCGTGGCTGGTCAGCGGTGGCGCACTGGTGACGGCGGGCCTCGGCCTGCTCGGCACCATCCGGTACGACACCGAGTACTGGCACATCGCGATCTTCATGGCCCTGATGGGTCTCGGCATCGGCATGATGATGCAGAACCTGGTCCTCTGCACGCAGAACCAGGTCGCCCCCGAGGACCTCGGCTCCGCCAGCTCCACCGTCACCTTCTTCCGCTCCCTGGGCGGTGCGATGGGTGTCTCGGCGCTCGGCGCGATCATGTCCACGCGCATCACCGACTACGTCAAGGACGGCATCACCGACCTCGGTCCGAAGGCGGCCGCGCAGTTCGGCCACGGCGGCACCGGTGGCGGCGGCATCCCCGACCTGGACAAGATCCCGGAGCCGTTCCGCACGGTGATGGAGAGCGCGTACGGGCACGGCATCGCCGACGTCTTCCTGATCGCCGCGCCGCTGGCGCTGATCGCCTTCCTGATCACGATCTTCATCAAGGAGGTTCCGCTGCGTACGTCGGGCGGCCTCGCGCAGGCCGCGGCAGGGACCACGGACGGCGCGGCTCCGGCCGACGCCACGGCCATCCCGGCCGCCACGGCCACCGTGCCGACCGCGCCCACCGCCGAGCAGCCCGTCCTCGCCTCCGTCGCCTCGCACACCGAGGCCGGTCCCGAGGGCACGCAGCGCCTCGCCGTAGCGGCGTCCGCCACGGAAGCCGGAGCGGGAGCGGGCGGCCTGCCGCCCGTCACGGGCGGCATCCCGGTCCACGGCTACGTCCGCGGCGCCGAGAGCGTGCCGGTTCCGCAGGCCGCCGTCACGCTGATCTCCCTCGGGGGACGGCAGCTGGGCCGCGCGGTCGCGCAGGGCGACGGTGCCTACACCGTGGACGCGCCCGGCGCCGGGTCGTACGTGCTCATCGCCTCCGCCGACGGTTTCCAGCCGCAGGCCTCGACCGTGGTCGTGGGCGAGGACGCGCTGGCGTACGACATCCTCCTCAGCGGCACCAGCGGGCTGAGCGGCCTCGTCCGCGACGCCGACAGCAAGCTGCCCGTCAACGGTGCGATGGTCATCGTGACCGACGTACGCGGTGACGTCCTGGCCACCGGGCTCTCCGGCGAGCAGGGCGAGTTCACCTTCGCCGAGCTGGTCCCCGGCACCGTCACCATCGCGGTGAACGCCGCGGGCCACCGGCCGATGGCCCTGCCCGTCGAGGTCGGCGGCACCGGGGTCACCCGGGTCGAGGTCGAGCTGAACTCCGGCGCGCGGGTGCTCGGCACCGTGCGGGCGGGCGGCGCGGCGCTGAACGACGCCCGCGTCACGCTCGTGGACGCCGCGGGCAACGTGGTCGCCACCGCGACCACCGGTGCGGACGGCGCGTACGCCTTCACCGACCTGGACAGCGGGGAGTACACGGTCATCGCGACCGGGTACCCGCCGGTGGCCACGGGCCTGACGGTGGCCGGCAGCGGCATCGACGGCCACGACATCGAGCTCGCCCACCCGGGCGAGTGACCGGCCCCGGCCCGGTGCCGCGCTCCGAGCGGAAGCGCGGCACCGGGCCGGTTGCGGAAAGGGCCCCCGGGCCGGCGGTGACGTTCACGGCAGGGGACGGCCGGTCACCGCCGCCGGGGGTCATCCGTTCCGTATGTACAGCGTGAACGTGAGCTTGGACTTTGGGGCTTTCCGGAACGGGAGCCCGGCAAGGAGAAAACGGGATGGCACTCAACGCTCGGATCCGCACGCGTGACGGCTGGGCCGTGCCCCACGCGGTCGTCACGGTGACCGACATGACCGGGACGCAGGTACTGCGGGCCGAGGCGGACGACGAAGGCGCCGTACGGGACGGGACGGCGCTCGCCGCCGGGCCCTACACCGTCATCGTCACCGCCGTCGGGTACGCGCCCGTCGCCTCCACCGCGCTCGTCACCGCGAGCGGCCGTGCCGAGGTCGGCAACGTCGTCCTCGCCCGGCAGGGCGGCACGGAGCTGCCGCCGCCGGGGCCGTGGACCGTCGACCCGGCGCACTCCACGGTGGGCGCGGTCGCCCAGCACCTCGGGATCACCAGTGTGCACGGGCGGTTCACGGAGTTCGGCGGACGGATCGAGATCGCCGAGGACGTCGAGAAGTCCCGCGTCGAGGCCGTCATCCGGTCGGCCTCGATCGACACGGGCAACGGGATGCGGGACGGCCACCTGAAGTCGGCGGACTTCCTCGACGTCGAGCAGTACCCGGAGATCACGTACCGCTCGAACGGCCTGACGCCCTCCGGCACCGACCGGTGGACGGTCCACGGTGAGCTGGGGATGCACGGGGTCGTCCGCCCGGTCGATCTGGAGCTCAGCTACCTCGGCACCGGCGCGGACCCGTGGGGCGGCACGCGCGCCGCCTTCCGCGCCACGGCCGAGCTGCGCCGCGAGGACTTCGCCATGAACTACAACCAGGTGGTCCAGGCGGGCATCTCGGCGATCGGCACGACGCTCAAGGTCGAGCTGGACATCCAGGCCGTCCAGGGGGACGGCCTGCCGCAGGCGGGCTGAGCACGGCCGCCCTTGAACCGGGCGGCGGGGCACGGTCGGGTCACGAGCGGGACAGGAGGGTCTCGATGCCCGCGATCATCAGATCGAGGGCGATCGTGAAGTCCCTCTCCCACATCTCCTCGACCGTGTCACCGTCCCGCGCCGCCATCAGCTCGTCCGCGCTCTCCAGCAGCTCGTGCCCCGCGAGCTCGTCGCGCACGGCCCCGACCGCCTCGCGGTAGTACGCCTCCTGCGACATCCCCGCCTCCGCGCACCGCGCGATGAAATGGCCCTCGATCGTCCCGAAGCCGTACACGAACTGGAAGACCGCCGAGATCGCGCCGTTCTGCATGTACGCCGGAAGCCCGGTGTCACGCACCGCGTTCTGGATGGCCAGGGCGAACGCCAGCCAGTTCGGGCCCAGATTGAGGTATCTGCCGACCAGCGGCGAGATCCACGGATGGCGGATCAGCACCGCCCGGTACTCCTCCGCCAGCGCGCGGAGCCGCTCGCGCCAGGCCTGCGGCCCCGCCTGTGTGCCGGGTTCCGTGGCGGGTTCCGTGGCGGGCAGCCGCATCTCGCCGCACACCGCGTCCAGGGCGAGTTCGAGCAGGTCGTCCTTGGTGTCCACGTACCAGTAGACGGACATCGCCGTGACGTTCAGCTCCCCGGCGAGCCTGCGCATGGAGAACTTGTCGAGCCCCTCCGCGTCCAGGAGCCGGACCGTGGCCGCGGTGATGCGCTCCACGTCGAGGCCGCTCGGCTGGTCGCCCTTGCGGCCGCCGCCGCGAGGGGCCCTGGTCCGCAGCCAGACGCTCGTCCGCGCCGTGTGCTTCGTGCGGCCGGCTGCCTTCGCCATGGCGCACCTTCCTCGTTGGTCCTCAAGCCCGGAGCGGTCGCCTCCGGCTGGGGCGGCGTGGGAGGCCGGACGGCCCGGAACCGGGCGGTCCGGCCTCCCCCTGATGCTATGCCGCTGTCTTACCCACGGATCCTGCCCTCTCCGCCCTGCGCAGCAACACGGCCGCGAGGACGCCTCCGGCGAACACCGCCGCCGCGCCCACCAGCTGGCTCGTCTCCAGACCCGAGGAGAACGCGTCGGCGATCCGTTCGCGCTCGCCCGCCGACTTCGCCGCCGCCATGGCCGCCGGGAACGACGCGGCGGAGACCGCGACCAGCATGGCGAAACGGGAGTTGAGGACCGCGCCGAGCACGGCCACGCCGAGGCCGTTGCCGAACTCCGCGAGCGTGCCGTTGACGCCCGCGCCCACGCCCGCCTTCTCCGGCGGGATGGCGCTCATGATGGCGTTGGCCATGGCGGGCATGGCGAGCGCGATGCCCGCGCCCATGACGATCAGGCCGAACAGCAGGCCGTTGTAGTTGTCGCCGCCGAGCACCGCTATGGCCGCGAGGCCCGCGGCGAGCAGGCTCATGCCGGACATGATCGTGACGGGCGTGCCCATCCTGGCGTGCAGCTTCGCGCCGACACCGGCAAGGTTCAGGGCCACGATGGTCACCGCGAGCGGCGCCGTGCGCAGCCCCGCCTCCAACGGCTCGTAGCCGAGCACGAACTGGAGGTGCTGGGTGAGGAGGAAGAGCGAGCCGCCCATCCCGAAGGAGACCAGGATCGCGCCCGCCACCGCGCCGACGAAGCGCTGGTTCCGGAAGAAGTGCATGTCCAGCATCGGATACGGGATGCGCAGCTCCCAGAGCGCGAACGCGCAGAGCACGAGGATTCCGACGGCGGCGGAGACCAGTACCTGCGCCGACGTCCAGCCGTGTCCGGGCCCGGAGATGATCGCGTAGACCACCGTGGCCATGCCGATCGTCGAGAGCAGCGCGCCGAGCAGGTCGGGGCGGTCGCCATGGGGATTCCTGGACTCCGGGACCAACTTGACGACCGCGGCGAGACCGATCAGCGCCACGGGGATGTTGATCAGGAAGATCGAACCCCACCAGAAGTGGTCGAGCATGAAGCCACCGAGCAGCGGGCCCGCCGCGAACCCGAGGGAGTTGATGGTGGCCCAGAGACCGATCGCCTTCACGCGCTCCGCGTCGTCGAAGATCTGCACGACGACCGCGAGCGTGGTGGTCATGAGCAGCGCGCCGCCGATGCCCATGCCCGCGCGGGCGGCGATCAGCTGCCCGGAGCTCTGCGCGAGTCCCGCCGCGAGCGAGCCGATGCCGAAGAGGGCGAGCCCCGCCGCGAGCATCTTCTTGCGGCCGTAGCGGTCGGCGGCGCTGCCCGCGGTGAGCAGCAGACCCGACTGGACCAGCGAGTACGCGTTGATCATCCACTGGATGTCCGAGGTCGACGCGTCCAGCTCCCGGGTGAGGGAGGGGATCGCGACGCTGAGGACGGTGTTGTCGAGCAGCACGGTGAGCTGGGCCAGGCAGATGACGCCGAGGATCAGCCAGCGCTGCGGGTGCCGCTGTTCGGCGGCGGTCGGGGTCTCGGGGGTCGTCGCCGTCATGCGGGCCTCCCTCTCCGGTTCTACGGGATCTCAGTTCTACGGTGTACGAGGTGCGGGTGCGTCGTACACCGTAGAACAACTCCCTGTACGGCGTACAGGGATTTTCGGAGAGGGGAGATCAGTGGTTCCCGAAGGGGGAGATCGGCGTTTCCCGGAGAGGGGAGGTCGAGGGCCGCGTCGCTACGAGCTTGCTGCTTCGAGTCGCTTCACACGGAGACGGGAACGGCGGGCTTGATCAGGTACCCCGCTCCTCGCCGCGTGTGGATCATCGGCTCGCGTCCGGCGTCGATCTTCCTGCGCAGGTACGAGATGTAGAGCTCGACGACGTTGGCCTGGCCGCCGAAGTCGTAGTTCCAGACCCGGTCGAGTATCTGCGCCTTGCTGAGCACGCGCCGCGGATTGCGCATGAGGTAGCGGAGCAGCTCGAACTCGGTGGCGGTGAGGTGGATGGAGTCCCCGCCCCGCGTCACCTCGTGGCTGTCCTCGTCCAGCGTCAGATCGCCCACCACCAGGGTGGCCTCGCCGCGCTTGTCCGCGGCGCCCGCGCGCCGGATGAGCCCGCGCAGCCGCGCCACGACCTCCTCCAGGCCGAACGGCTTGGTGACGTAGTCGTCGCCGCCTGCCGTGAGCCCGGCGATACGGTCCTCCACCGCGTCCTTCGCGGTCAGGAACAGCACGGGTACGTCGGGCATCTCGCGGCGCAGCCTGCCGAGTACGGCGAGGCCGTCCATGTCGGGCAGCATCATGTCGAGCACCACGACGTCGGGCCGGAACTCACGGGCCGCCCGCACCGCGCCCGCGCCGTCACCGGCGCTGCGGATCTGCCAGCCCTCGTAACGCAGCGCCATGGACAGCAGATCGGTGAGCGACACCTCGTCGTCCACGACGAGCACACGGACGGGTCCCCCGTCCGGCCTGAGCGGTTCGGTAAGCGCCTGAGGCGAGGTCATGGTCATGCGCCACAGGCTGTGGCACGCCTCTGAGAGCACTCTTGCGCAAGCCTGTGAATTCCCTGAGAAAAATCGCCCTCGGCCGATCGCGGAGACCAGGGCGGCGTTCGTTCCCGTACAGAACCGCACGTCCATCCCTTTCCGCCACCCCGCACACAACGGCCGCGCGGCGAGGCAGGCTTGGCCACCCGGCCGACATCCCCGCGCTCGTACCCCGGGCTCCGACCCACCGCCCTCAGAAGAGCCCGTCCTGCTCAACACCTCCGCCCGCGCCCCCACTTCCTCCCCGGTCCTCGCCCCCGCCCCCGCCCTCCACCGCGTACACCGGCACAGTGACGCCCGCCTCCGCGTCCGCCGCCACCAGTTCCCACCCCACGAGCAACCGCGTGTCGACCACCAGCACGCCCCCGCCCGCGACCTCCATATGGAGGTCGGGCCCGGCCGCGGCGATCAGCCGCCCCGCGACCACCCCGCCATCGATCAACTCCCGCACCACTTCATCGACCGCCCCAGCGACTGCCCCGACGACCGTCCCAGCCGCCGCTCCACCGCCCGCGCCCAGCCCGAACGCCCCCGAGTGATCGACCGCCTCGAACGCCACCCGCTCCAGCGTCTCCGCCCACCCGTCGAGCCCCACGGCCCGCCGGTACAGCTCGTCCAGCTCCCGCGCCCGGTCCGCCCACGCGGGCAGCGCCCCCCGCACCTCCCGCTTGCGCGCATACGGCACCCGGTCCGGCACCCCGAGGGCCGCCCGCAACAGTTCCTCGGTGCGCCGGGCCGCCATCAACGGCCCCCGGCCGAGCCAGCAGAACGCCACCGCCCCCTGCTCCAGAAGCCGTGCGCCGCCCCGCTCCTCGGCCGTGATCCCAACCTTGACCAGCCCCGGCCCGAACCACGCCAGATACACCCGGTACGTACGCGGGTCGTCGGGCACGCCGTCCGCCGCCACCGAGAACGCCCGGTCAAGGCGTGCGCACTCCGGACAGCGCGCCTGCGTGGCCCTGCCCGGCACGACGGCCCGCAGGGGACACGGATTCCCCCGCGCCCCCACGCACCGCCGCTCACCGACGGCCCGGAACCCGATGCCCGTCCCGTACGCGAGGGCGCTGCCCCGGCCGCCCTCCCACCGCAGCACGGGCCGCCCCCCGGGCCACCCGAGCCCCGCACAACGCCACTCCACGCCGGCAACTCCTTACTGGTTCTCCCGGAGCCGGACGACAACGCAAAAGGCCCCCGGATCATCTCCGGGGGCCTTTTGTCTGATGTGCACTCGGCAGGATTCGAACCTGCAACCTTCTGATCCGTAGTCAGATGCTCTATCCGTTAAGCTACGAGTGCTTGTTTCTTCTTTTGTTTCCGTCTCCGCTTCCCGGCCCTTCGGCCCGTTCGCGGCGACAGGAAGAACATTACATGACTGCCGCCGCCATGTGAAATCCGTTAGGCGGACCCCTTGTGACCTGCGGAAACGCCCTCCGGGGCGACATGCGTTCGCACACCTCCCCCTGACGCGCCGAAGCCCCGGTCCAGTGGACCGGGGCTTCGGATCAAGCTGCGGAGGCGGAGGGATTTGAACCCTCGATGGGCTTGAAGGCCCAAACCGCATTAGCAGTGCGGCGCCATAGACCGGACTAGGCGACGCCTCCAGCTTGCACACCTGCGCGAGCGCGGGGGGTGCGTGCAGATGATGACACAGCCGGGCGGCTCGTCACCAATCGTGGCCTCCACGGTACTAGTCCCACACCCCGCGGGGCAAAGCGTTAAGCGGCACCGCAACGAAGCGCGCCGCCCGGCGTTAGAGCGGTAGAGCGGCAGTCCCACGCGCGCCACGAGTCCGGGCCGAGAGCCCGCTCCAGAGTGTGCGGGCCCGCCGCTCCCGGTCCGCCGTCCCCGTCCTCCGTGGAGCAAAGAAATGCTGCGTCGCCTCGTCCTCACCGCGGTCGCCTCCGCCGCCGCGCTGTCCGCCGTACCCGCCACCGCCCACGCCACCGCGCCCGTCCCGACTCCGGTCGACCGGCTCACCGTGACGGTCACCGACTCGGGCGGCGCGGGTGATGGAACGTACGTACTGAAGTGTCACCCGACAGGCGGCACCCATCCGCAGGCCGCCGAGGCGTGCGAGCGGCTCCACGAGGTCACGCGCTGGGGCAAGGACCCCTTCGCCCCCGTGCCGCGCGACGCGATGTGCACGATGCAGTACGGCGGACCCGCCACTGCGCACATCACGGGCACCTGGCAGGGCCGGCCCGTCGACGCCACGTACAAGCGCAGCGACGGCTGCGAGATCTCACGGTGGAACAACCTCGTGCCGGTGCTGCCCGCGACCTCCGCGTGACCAGGGGCCCGCGACCTCCGCGTGACCAGGGGCTACGGAAAACTCACATCTTCTGCGTGCGACCTCCCTCGCATCCGGCGTCGCGCGCGCAACCACTCCCCGTAGACTCCCTCCCGTGACACGCCACGGGCCGAGGGGCAAGATGGCCTGAGCGAGTCGGCAAGAAGCGGTAATCAGGGAGGAAGCGTCGTCGTGAGCAGCAGGCCATCCCGAGGCGCTGCTCGCCTCGCAGCCATACTCGACGCACTGCCGGACGCGCTGGTCCTGGTCAACGCCAACGGCACGGTCGTCAACGCCAACGCCATCGCGCTGGAGGCGTTCGAAACGCCCGGGACCGCGCTCGTCGGGCGCGGTCTGCTCGATCTGCTGCCGGAGTTCGACTCCCGGCTCATCCCCGGCTCCATGCGGCGCCCGGACACCATCGACGAGCGCGGGCGCACCAAGCCGACGCGGATGACCGCACGGCGCACGGACGGCACCGAGTTCCCCGTCGAGGTCACCAGCTCCCCGCTGGAGGACGGCAGGACCGCGTACGACGCCCATGGGTACACCGGCGACGAACTGCTCATGCTGGTCGTCAGGGACCTTTCGGGCACGGTGGACACCGAGGCCGAACTCGCGCGCTCCCAGCGGCAGACCGAGATGATCCTGCGGGCCGCGGCCGAGGGCGTCGTCGGCACGGACACCGACGGACGGGTCGTCCTCGTCAACCCGGCGGCCGCCCAGATACTGGGGTTCCGGGCCAGTGACCTCGGCGGGCAGGAACTGCACCCGCTGGTCCTGCACTCGCGCGCCGACGGCGAGCCCTTCCCGTACGAGGAGTCCCCACTCGCCGACACGCTGCGCTCGGGCCGCAAACACCGGGTGCGCGGACAGGTCCTGTGGTCCAAGAGCGGCGCCAAGGTGCCGGTGGACCTGACGACGTCGCCGGTGCGCGACGGGGACCAACTGGTCGGCGCGGTGATGACGTTCACCGACCGCAGGCCCTACGACGAGCTGAACGAGAAGTACGAGGCCGCGCTCGCCCGGCACGAGGACGAGATCCGCGCCGCCGCCGAGCGGCGCGCCGCCGAGATCGAGGCCGCCGAGGAGCAGCGGGCCGAGGAACTCGCCGCCGAGCAGGAGCGGTACGCGGCGCTCGCCGAGCGCGAGAAGGACCGCTTCGAGGAACTCGCCGAACGCGAGAAGGGGCGGTACGACACCCTGGCCGCGCGGCACGAGCAGCTGCTCGCCGTCCTCGGCTCCTCGCTGCGCGGGCCCCTGGACGAGCTGCGCCGCGAACTGGCCGCGCTCGCCTCGGACGACGCGGGCCAGCTGTGGCCCGAGGCCAACCAGGTCCTGCACCACCTGTCGGCCGGGTACGCCCGGATGACCACCCTCGTCGACAACGTCCTCGGCTTCCAGCGGCTCGACGCGGGCGACGAACAGCTTTCCCGTACGACGGTCATGCTCGACGCGGTCGTCGCCGCCGGTGTGGAGGGCGCGGTCGAACTGATCGGCCCCGGCCGCGCGCAGTTCGCGGTGCACGCGCCGCCGATAGAGCTCACGGTCGACCCGGAACGCCTCGCCACGGCGCTCGCCCACCTCGTCGCGGACGTCGCGGGCATCGACGCGACCGGCAACACGCGCGCGGGTGCTGGTTCCGGTGCCGGTGTCGCCGGGGTCGCCGCGGCGGGTGGCTACGTCGACTCCACCATCGTCGTGGCCGCGGCCCAGCGCGGCGAGGTGGTCCGCATCGAGGTGCGGGGGCCTTACGCCGGGGGCGACCCGGTCCACGAGCCGATCGTGCGGGGCATCGTGCGGGCGCACGGCGGCGTGCTCCAGACGCACGAGGTGCCGGGCATGAGCGGCAGTGCGTACGTCCTCGAAGTACCGATGGGATCGGGCTCTTCGGAGAGCGGTGGTTCCGGGGGCGGCGCTACGGGTGTGGTGAGTGGGGGGCAGGCAGGCGAATCTTCGGCCGCTGTGGGCTCTTCGAGTTCTTCGAGTTCTTCGGAGAGGACGATTTCGGCGGGGGCCGTCCCCGGGGCGGGTGCTTTTCCCGGTAGTTCGGTGATGGTGCCCGAGCAGGCCATGGGCGGTTCCGGTGGTGGCGGGCGTCGGCGGGCTCGGCGTTCCTCGGTGGACTCCTTCCTGGAGAGTGCTATTCCGGGAGCCTCTGAGGGTTCTTCGGTTGGTACGGAGGGTGGCGCGGTGGCGTCGCCGACCGGCACGGGCACCGGCACCGGCACCGGCACGGGCACGGGCACGGGGCGACGCAGGGGGCGGCGCGCGGCGGAGGCGGCCTCTTCGGAGACGCTCGGTTCCGGTTCGGTGACCGCTGATCCGGAGAGCGGTACCGGTGTGGGGGCGGACGCTTCGGAGACGTTCGGTGGCGTGTCCGGCGTGTCCGGCGCTTCCGGCGGTACGGGGCGGCGGCGAGGTCGTCCGAGCGCCGCGGAGGGCGCCGTGATGACGGCGGCCGAACACGCGGCCGGATCTGCCGCGTTGGGCGAGACGGTGCCACCGCAGGGCGTGCCCGTCGCCGATGCCGAAGGGGCGACCGGACGTCGGGCCCGTCGGATCGGCGAACAGCACGCGCTGCCCGCGCTGGCTTCGGGTTCTTCCGAGGCGTCCGGCGCCTCCACGGGCGCCGAGCTTGCCGCCGTCGAGGCCGGGGCCGGGCACGGCGACGCCGCCACGCGGCCCACGGGACGGCGGGCGCGCCGTGCGCTGGCCGCCGCCAAGGAGCGTGCCGCCGCGGAAGAGGCGAACAGCGGACGCGTCTTCGCGCTGCCGCCCGCCACGGCCGACCGCACGCCGGGCCAGGACGTCGCGGGGTACGCCCCCGCCGGTCATGCCGCTGGCCAGGAGTACGCGGCCGCGCAGGAGATCACCGGGCAGCACGCCGCGGCCGCGGGCCGAGGCGGCGACGATCACACACCGCCGCAGCCCCATCCGACGCAGGCGCCGACGGGCCACCGTTCGCGCCGAGGACCGGCCCAGGCGCCGCGGGCCGCGCAGGCCCCACAGGTTCCTCAAGCCCCGCAGTCCCCGCAGGCCCCGCAGGCCCCGTACACCCCGGAGGCCGGTCCGCAGGCGTCTGCGCCCGGTCGGGGCCGTCGGCCCCAGGACCAGACCGCGCCGCAGCCCCAGCGGAGTGGCGGTGGCGCCGCGCCCGGCCCGCTGCCCGCACCGCAGCCGTGGCCCGACGGCACGACTCCGCCCGGCGGCGTACCCGCTCAGGGCACCCCGCACGGGGCGGGCACCCCGGCGCACGGCACCCCTCACGCGGCGGGAACCCCCGCGCACGGCACCCCCCCGCACGGTACGCAGGCGCGAGCGGCACAGCCGCTGCCCGCCGAGGCTCCTGCCGGGGACCCCAACTCGACCCAGGGACGCTCGATCAGCGTGCGCACCCTCGGGCAGGGCGTGCCGTTCGGCCAGCAGGTGCCCGCCGAGCAGCAGCGCGGCCCGCAGGGCGGCACGTCCGTACCGGGTCAGGGCCATGGCCAGCAGCCGCCGAGGAACGCCCGGATCCCCCAGGCACCACAGCCTCCACAGCCCCCGTTGCCGCCCCAGGCCCCGGCGCCCGGCCAGGCGGCCACCGCGGCGGGTCCGATGCCGGTACCGCAGACCGCGCCGCCCGCCGGCGCACCTTCCCCCCACGCGCCGTCGGCCGCGCCCAAGGGCCGCCCGGAAGCGGGCCGGCCACAAAGTCCTGGCCAAAGCCAAAGTCCTGGCCAAGGCCAAGGCCAAGGTCATGGCCAAGGTCATGGCCAAGGGCAGGCTCAGCCGCAGGTCGGCGCCGCGCAGTCGAACACGCTCGGCGGTTCCGGACGCCGACGCCGCCTCGGCACGCCCCCCGACCCCGCGACCGACGAGCGCCCCGAGGCCTCGGCCCGCCCGCACCCGCACCCCCAGCCGCCCACCTCGGCACACCCCCAGTCCCGTATCCCGTCCGCCACCGAGGGCGCCGGACGTTCGTACGCGATCGGTGCCCCCGACGAGGACGCGGACGAGGGCCCGGAGCCGCTGGACGGTCCCGGCGGTGCCGTCGAGATCGCGAACCGGCCCCAGCCCCAGCCGATGGACGACGAGTTGCCGCCCGAGCCGCTGGACAACCCGCGCCGTCTCCTGGTGTGGCCCGCGCCCGACGTCACCACGCAGCAGGCCCTGAGCGACCGCGGCTACCGCCCGGTGATCGTGCACTCGCGGGAGGAGGTCGACGCGCAGATCGCGGCGTTCCCCGCGGCGCTCTTCGTCGACCCGCTGACCGGGCCGATCACGCGTACGGCGTTGCAGTCGCTGCGTCAGGCCGCCGTGGCCGCCGAAGTGCCCGTGCTCGTGACGGCGGGCCTCGGGCAGGCGACGCGCGAGGCGGCGTACGGCGCCGATCCCGCCGTACTCCTGAAGGCGCTCGCGCCGCGCGACAGCGAGCAGCACCCTCCGCGGGTCCTGCTCATCGAGGAGCACGAGGAGATCGCGCTCGCCCTGACCGCCACGCTGGAGCGGCGCGGCATGCAGGTCGCGCGGGCCGAGAGCGACGCGGACGCGGTGACGCTCGCGGCGCAGATGCGGCCGAACCTCGTGGTGATGGACCTGCTCCAGGTGCGTCGCCGCAGGGCCGGAATCGTCGACTGGCTGCGCGCGAACGGGCAGTTGAACCGCACTCCGCTGGTCGTCTACACGGCGGCCGTCGACAAGACGGACCTGCCGAAGCTCGCGGCGGGCGAGACCGTGCTGTTCCTGGCGGAGCGCTCCACCAGCACTGAGGTGCAGAGCCGGATCGTGGACCTGCTGGCGAAGATCGGCACGAACTAGCGGTACGGCGGCCGTCTGGCTCCAGGAGCCTGTGTGACACGGGCTCACACGGGCTCACACGGGCTCTAAGCAGTTATGCGCCGCACCGCCGCCTTGATCGAGGCGCGCAGCCGCTCGCGGTCGGTGTCCTCGTCGCCGACGAGGATGCGCCGCATCTGCGGCACGGCCGTGGACCAGCCGGCCAGCGCGACCACCATGAAGAGCAGGTGGGACGCGGGGATCTCGTCGCCGATGACGCCCCGGGCCTGAGCGTCGGCCAGCACGGCGACCTTGCGGTCGTAGTGGTCGCGGCGCTCCGGCTCGTCGGGGAGCTCGTCCGTGTCGTACTCGATGCCCTCCCAGAAGAGCAGGCGCAGCAGCTCGGGGTGGGCGGCGTGGTAGTCCATCAGCCGGTCCATCCAGCCGTCCATGTCGTCCGCGTCGACGGGGTTGGCGACGGCCATCTCCAGCATCCGCGCCTCCAGGACCTGCGTGAACAGCTCCGCCTTGTTGCCGAAGTAGGCGTAGATGAGCTGCTTGTTCGCCTTCGCCTGACTCGCGATGCGGTCGATGCGGGCGCCCGCGATGCCGTACCGGGCGAACTCGGCGACCGCCGCATCGAAGATCCGCGCCTTGGTGGCCTCGGGGTCTCTCACTGCCATGCGCACAGGGTAGGCGAACCCGTTCGGGTAACCAACTGTTTGGTTGCTTGACAGACCGACCGCGGCAGGCGCAGACTTTTTCCAACCAACCAGTTGGTTGCCAGCACTCGACTGGCGTCCCGCCCATTCGTCACGGCAACCGGCTACGAGCTACCGGCTGCCGACTACCGGCCTGCGGCTACGCGAAGGAGTCCAGCTCCCTCATGCCTTCAGCACCCACCTCACCGCCCTCAACCACCGCACATGAAGCACCTGTACGTGAGGCACCCACTCACCAAACAACTGCACACGAAGCACCCGCTCAAGAAGCACCCCCCACCTCCGTACCTCAAGGCGTCTTCCTCGTCCTCATAGCCGTCTGCACCGCGGTGACGGCCGCCAACATCTACATCGCCGCGCCGCTGCTCCCCCTGATCGCCCGCGACTTCGGGTCCACCCCGTCGGCCGTCGCGTGGGTCGCCTCGGTGGCCCAGTTCGGTTACGCGGCGGGGCTGCTGTTCTTCGCCCCGCTCGGAGACCGGGTGAACCGCCGCGGGCTCGTCGCGGTGCTCTCCGTCGTCGCGGCGGTGGCGCTCGCCCTGGGCGCGACCACCTCGGGGGCCACCGCGCTCGCCGCCACCGTCCTGGTGGCCTCCGCGGCCACGGTCGTGCCGCAGTTGCTCGTGCCGCTGGTCGCCGAGCGGGCACCCGCGCACCGGCGGGCCAGCCATGTCGCGGCGGTCATAGCCGGTCTCTTCGCCGGAATCGTCGCGGCCCGCGTGCTCGGCGGCCTCGTCGGCCAGGCCTTCGGCTGGCGCTACGTCTTCGTGGGCGCCGCCGTCCTCACCGCACTGCTCGGCCTGGCCTCCGCCGCCGTGCTGCCCGCCGAGCGGCGCCGTAGGACGGGACCGCTCTTCGCCGGTCTCGCCCAACTCCCCGGTGTGGTGCGCGGCTCCGCCGAGCTGCGGGGCGCCTGCGTCCGCCAGGCCGGGATGTACGGGGCGTGGAGCGCGCTGTGGACCTCCCTGGCCGTGCTGCTCACCGAGAGCGGCGACGGTGGGTACGGCATGACGACCGCCACCGCGGGCCTCTTCGGGCTCTTCGGTCTCGCGGCCGCCGTCGTGGCGCCGCTCGCGGGCGGGCTCGTCGACCGCTTCGGCGCGGCCAAGGTCGTCGCGTACGCGTATGCCACGGCGGCGGTCTCCGTGCCGCTCTTCTGGCTGGGCGGCGGCGCCCTCTGGGCTCTCTGCGCGGGGGCGGTCGCCCTTCACGTGGCGCTGGTCGCCAACCACATCGCCAACCAGACGTTGGCGCTGACGACCACCTCCACACCGGCGGTGGCCAACACCGCCTATGTGGTGGCCGGCTTCGCGGGCGGCGCGCTGGCCTCCGCCCTCGCGGGCACCGCGTTCACGCAGTGGGGCTGGACGGGTGTGTGCGCGGTCGCCGCCCTCTGGCTCGCACTCGGCTGGGTGTCGACCGCGATACCGGCCCGGCGCGGTGGCAGGAAGCCCGTCGGCACCGCCGGGACGGCGTGACGACCACCCTCAGCCGACTCCCGACCGCCAACGCCCGGCCCCGCCCCCGCGCCCGTCCCGCTCCGACCCTGGTCGCGTCAGAGCCGCGTGACGTCCAGTTCGCCCGCCGCGTACTGCCGGCGCAGGACCTTCTTGTCGAACTTGCCGACGCTGGTCTTCGGTACCGCGGTGACGATCGCCCAGCGTTCGGGTAGCTGCCACTTGGCGATGCTGCCCGCGAGGAAGTCACGGAGGGAGGTGTAGTCGGCGGTCGCGTTCTCCTTCAGCACGACTGTGGCGAGCGGTCGTTCGCCCCACTTGTCGTCGGGCACGGCCACGACCGCGGCCTCGGCGACGTCAGGGTGGGACATCAGGGCGTTCTCCAGCTCGACCGACGAGATCCACTCGCCGCCCGATTTGATGACGTCCTTGGCCCGGTCGGTGAGGGTGAGGAAGCCGTCCGCGGTGATCACGCCGACGTCACCGGTCTTCAGCCAGCCGTCCTCGCTGAACTTGTCCCCGGGCCTGAGGGCTTCACCGCCCGCGCCGCCGTAGTAGGCGCCCGCGATCCAGGGGCCGCGCACCTCCAGCTCACCGGCCGACTCACCGTCCCACGGCAGGTGTTCGCCATCGGGTCCGACCAGGCGGGCCTCGACCCCGGCGGGGAAGCGGCCCTGCGTGAGCCGGTAGTTGAACTCCTCTTCGGTGCCGACGGCGTGGGCCGGGGGGCGGGCCACCGTGCCGAGCGGGGACGTCTCCGTCATGCCCCAGGCGTGGCAGACCTGCATTCCGAGCCGGTCGAAGGCCTCCATCAGGGACGGCGGGCAGGCCGAGCCGCCGATGGTGACCTGGCCGAGCGAGCTGACGTCGCGCGGCTTCGCGGTGAGTTCGGCGAGCAGGCCCTGCCAGATGGTGGGGACGGCGGCCGCGTGCGTGGGCCGCTCCGCCTCGATCATCTCGGCGAGCGGGGCGGGCTGCAGGAAACGGTCCGGCATCAGCATGTTCACGCCGGTCATGAGGGTCGCGTGCGGCAGGCCCCAGGCGTTGACGTGAAACTGCGGGACGACGACCAGCGACGTGTCCGCGTCCGTGAGGCCCATCGACTGCGCCATGTTGACCTGCATGGAGTGCAGGTAGATCGACCGGTGGGAGTAGACGACACCCTTGGGGTCACCGGTGGTGCCGGAGGTGTAGCACATGGACGCCGCGGCCCGCTCGTCCAGCTCGGGCCAGTCGTAGGCGGTGGGCTTGCCCGCGATCAGTTCCTCGTACTCGTGCACCTGAACGTCGGCACCCGCCAGCAGGGAACGGTCGCCGGGGCCCGAGACCACCAGGTGCTCGACGCTCGTCAGCCGCGGCAGGAGAGGTGCGAGCAGGCCGAGGAGGGAGCCGTTGACGATGATGACGCGGTCGGCGGCGTGATTGACGATCCACGTCAGCTGGTCCGCGGGCAACCGCAGATTGAGGGTGTGCAGGATGGCGCCCATACAGGGCACGGCGAAGTAGGCCTCGACGTGCTCGGCGTTGTTCCACATGAAAGTGGCAACTCGCTCGTCGTCCGTGACGCCGAGGTCCTCACGCAGGGCGTGGGCGAGCTGGGCCGTGCGTTCACCGAGCTCGCGGTAGCTGCGGCGCTGCGGTGTGCCCTCGCCGGTCCAGGTCGTGACCTGCGATGCCCCGTGCACGGTCATGCCGTGCCGGAGGATGCGGGTGACGGTCAGCGGTACGTCCTGCATCGTGCTCAGCACGGCGTCCTCCTGGGGCGACATTGCCTACGCGGCAGTAAGGGCTGCGCTGATTCTGCGCGCATACCGCTTGGTATGTCACTACTCCAGAGGATGATCGATCATCGGCCGCACCCTTGACGGCCCCTGAACGCCCCGCTCAGCGGACCGGCGTCAGCTCCGGGTCCTCGCGCAGCTTGCCGAGCGCACGGGAGACCGCGCTCTTGACGGTGCCGATGGACACCCCGAGCACCTCGGCGGTCTGGGCCTCACTGAGATCCTCGTAATACCTGAGGACGACCATCGCCCGCTGCCGCGCCGGCAGCTTCATGATCGCGCGCCACATCGCGTCCCGGAGCACCTGCTGCTCCGCCGGATCCCCGACCGGCGTCACATCGGGCTCCGGCAGCTCGTCGCACGCGAACTCATCGATCTTCCGCTTGCGCCACTGCGACGTGCGCGTGTTCAGCAGGGCCCGGCGGACGTACCCGTCGAGCGCACGGTGGTCCTCGATCCGGTCCCACGCGACATACGTCTTGGTGAGCGCGGTCTGCAGCAGGTCCTCGGCATCGCTCGGATTCGCCGTGAGCGAGCGGGCAGTGCGCAGCAGTACGGGCTGGCGGGCCCGTACATAAGACGCGAACGACGGGTACGCGGAGGGCCCGGTGGCCCTCATCGGCCCCGGGCGCCGCGTCGCGGCCTTCGATGCGCTGGTGCACACGGACACCATGGATGCGGTCATGGCTCCACGCTAGAAGCGCCCCCTACTTCTGCGGATCGGCCGCAGGTCCCGAAGCGGTGTCCGCCTCAGGTTGTACGAGTGGGGTTGGCTCCACCTCCTACAGGTGGAGGAGACGGAGCACCCCTCTGAGGGTTCACCCCCGAGAACCGCCCGGCGCACCTCGCCCCCGGACGGCGGTCGGCCTACCGAATGCGTGCCACGGGGGCGTGCACCTCATTGCGGTCGATCCACAGCGTGCGCCCGCCGTGCCGCTCCTTCACGTTCCCCGCGTACTGGTGGATGCGCCGGGCCGGCTGCCAGGCGTTGCGGGCGAGAACGGGCTCGCCGGCCAGGTTCGGCCTGGTGTGCCAGCGCGCGAACCACATGACGCCCGGCAGGTCCCGAACGCCCGCCCGCCGTGCCTGCTCCATGTGCCGCACACCGGCGTCGGCGCTGCTGTAGAACCCGGGGATGTAGCCGTGCTTGCGGACCTCGCGGCTCCAGGACCTGACGAAGGAGAGCGTGGTGTAGGCGCAGCTCTTGTTGCGGTAGTCGTACGCCTCCATGTCGAGGTAGAGCGGGCTCTGCTGCCGGAGCCCGAAGGCCTTCGCCACGCGTACCGCCTCGTGCCCCTCCTGGCTCCCCTGACCCCAGGGGTTCCGTCCGATGCGTACGTGCTTCTTGTTCTTCGCGACCACACACGGCGACTGCGATCCGACGTACACCGGAAGGACCCGCCAGCCCATCCCCTTCATCGCGCGCATCCAGGCGTGGTTCAGGTTCGGTTGGTTCTTGCAGGCCCGGCCGTGGCCCGCGTAGTAGACGCCGACCGCGCCGTAGCTGGACTTGCGCCAGCGCCGCATCGTGTCGGTGGACGGGGTGATACAGGTGTCGAAGGCCCGGCCGTGGAAGGTCGACACCTTGGCGGGCGCCTGCGCACCGGGCCGGGCGGTACCGGCGGCGGCGTCAGGTGGCGACGCCGACAGGTCCGCCGTCAGGGCGGTCAGGACGAGGACAAGTCCAATGATCAGCTTTCTGAGACGCATAGGGCGAGTGAACGGGCCCGAGCGCGCGACAAGCCCGGGACACGCGGCACGTTCAGCCGTCCGCCCCCAGAATCAACCCCGATGTGGGAACACCCGTGCCCGCCGTGACCAAGGTGCGCGCGATTTCGGGTATCTGGTTCACGGAGGTGCCGCGCACCTGCCGGACGGCCTCCGCTATGCCGTTCATGCCGTGCAGGTACGCCTCGCCCAGCTGGCCCCCGTGCGTGTTCAGGGGGAGCCGCTCCTCGGCGACGAAGCCCGCGGCCTCCCCAGGAGGGCAGAATCCGAACTCCTCAAGCTGCATCAGCACGAACGGCGTGAAGTGGTCGTAGAGGATCCCGACGTCGATGTCGGCCGGGGCGAGGCCCGAGGTCCGCCACAGCTGCCGGGCCACCACATTCATCTCGGGCAGCCCGCTCAGGTCGTCGCGGTAGAAGCTGGTCATCTGCTCCTGCGCCCGCCCCGCGCCCTGAGCCGCCGCCACGATGACCGCCGGCGGGTGCGGGAGGTCGCGTGCCCGCTCCGCGCTCGTCACCACGATCGCCTGCCCGCCGTCGGTCTCCTGGCAGCAGTCCAGGAGCCGCAGCGGCTCCACGATCCAGCGCGACGCGGCGTGGTCCTCCAGCGTGATCGGCTTCCCGTGGAAGTACGCCGCGGGATTGGTGGCCGCGTACTTCCGGTCCATGACGGCGACGGGGCCGAAGGCGTCCGGCGTCAGCCCGTACGTGTGGAGGTAGCGCTGGGCCGCCATCGCCACCCAGGAGGCGGGGGTCAGCAGACCGAACGGCAGGGCCCAGCCGAGCGCGGCGCCCTCTGCGGACGGTTCGCGCTGCTGCACTCCGGAGCCGAACCTACGGCCCGAGCGTTCATTGAACGCGCGGTAGCAGACGACGACTTCGGCCACCCCTTCCGCCACCGCGAGCGCCGCCTGCTGAACGGTGGCGCAGGCTGCCCCGCCGCCGTAATGGACGCGGGAGAAGAAGGACAGCTCCCCGATACCGGCCGCCTGGGCGACGGTGATCTCCGGGTTGGTGTCCATGGTGAACGTGACCATGCCGTCGACGTCGGCAGGGGCGAGTCCGGCGTCGTCGAGCGCGGCGCCGACCGCCTCGACGGCCAGCTTGAGCTCGCTGCGCCCCGAGTCCTTGGAGAACTCGGTCGCCCCGATGCCGACGATCGCGGCCTTCCCGCCGAGGCTGTCGCGCGTACGGACACTCATGCGGCGCCTCCCTCGGGAACGGTCACCGTGACCGTGCCGGTGACGTGCTTGCCGATGGCGTTGGCCCCGACGACCCTGACAACGGCCGTCTCACCTCCGGGTGCGGGCTCGACCCGCTCGACGGTTCCCCTCAGGACCATCGTGTCTCCCGGATAGTTGGGCGCCCCGAGCCTGATGGCCACCTTGCGCAGGACGGCGGTCGGGCCGAAGTGGTCGGTGATGTACCGGCCGACCAGGCCGTTCGTGGTGAGTATGTTCATGAAGATGTCGGGGGAGCCCTTGGCCCTCGCCAGCTCCGCGTCGTGGTGCACGTCCTGGTAGTCGCGGGACGCGATGGCCCCGGCGACGATCAGCGTGCGAGTGATCGGAACCTCCAGCGGAGGCAGCTCTTCGCCCTGCGTCACACGGACTCCCCCTCGGCCACTGACTCCCCCTCGGCTATCGGCTCCGCCTGGGCCACTGACTCGCCCTCGGCTATCGGCTCACCCTCGGCAACCGACCGACTCTCCGCTATCAGCTCCCCCAACTCCTCCAGCACCTCGCTGCCGCAGCCCAGATACGCGTCCAGCTGTCGCCCCCACAGGAAGTGCCGGTGCACGGGGTGGCCCAGGTCGGCGCCCACGCCGCCGTGCAGGTGCTGGCCCGTGTGCACGACGCGGGTGCCCGCCTCCGACGCCCACCAGGCGGCGGTGAGCGCGTGCGTGTCGTAGGGAAGACCGGCGTCGTGGCGCCAGGCCGCCTCATAAGCGGTGACCCGTATCGCCTCGGTGTCCATGTAGGCATCGGCGGCCCGAAGTTGCACGCCCTGCTTGGCGGCCAGAGGGCGGCCGAACTGCTCCCGCGCGTTCGTGTGGGCCACCGCGCGGGCCAGCGAACCCGCACACACTCCGGCCTGCAGCCCGGCGAAAGCCGTACGCGCACTGGCCAGTACGTCTTCGTACGCCGAGGGGCCGCCGAGACGCTCCCCCGGAGCCCGGTCGAGGACGAGCCGCCCCGCCGCCCAGGGCGCGGTCAGCTCCACCGGCTCCACCCGCGCGTCGGCCACCCGCACCAGCCACAGACTCCGGTCGGCGACCGCCACCAGGACCTGCGTCGCATCCCGCAGCCAGGGCACCCATGACACCGTGCCGCTCAACACCCCGCCCCCGGCCGCCTCGACCCCGCCCCGGGCAGGAAAGGCACCCGTCACGACCACGCTCCCCTGCCGCAGTCCGGGCAGCAGCCGGTCCCGCTGCGCGGGCGTGCCGTGCGCGGCCACCGCGAGCAGGCCGTAGACACAGCTTGCCGCGAACGGCACCTGGGCCGTGGTCCGCCCCTGCTCCTCCAGGAGCAGCACGAGTCCGAGCAGCCCGATGTCCTCCACCGCGCCCGGCAGCCCCGCGGCGCACAGCGCCTTCCACAGCTCGGCGTCCGAACCGGTCCCGGCCGCCGCGAGCCGCTCCGGTGTGGCCAGATCGGTGAAGATCTCCCCGGCGAGGTCCCGCGCGGCCGCCTGCTCCTCCGTGGGCGTGAAGTCCATGTCAGCCTCCACTCCCCGCAGCGCCGCCCACGGCACGGAACATCGGCAGCTCCAGCTCGTCGTCGACGCGCCGGAATTCGAGCCGCACCGGTATCCCGATGCGCACCTTGTCGTACGGCACCCCGGTGACGTTGCTGATGATGCGCACGCCCTCCGCCAGTTCGACGAGCCCCACGGCGTAGGGCGGGTCGAAGGCCGGGAACGGGGGGTGGTGCATCACGACGTACGAATAGACCGTGCCCTCGCCGCTCGCCTCGACCGTGTCCCACTCGGGCGAACCGCAGACGTTGCAACCCGGCAGCCAGGGAAAGCGGAGCTCGCCGCAGCCGGCGCAGCGCTGGATCAGCAGGCGGTGGTCGGCGACGCCCGCCCAAAATCCGGCGTTGTCGCGATTGACGACGGGGCGGGGCCGGGGGCGCATGCCCTTCGGTGGCTGCTTCGACGGCTGCCCCGCCGACTCTGCCGATCCCGCCGCCCCCGCCGATCCCGTTCCCGTTCCCGTCGAACCCGTCGCCCCCGCCGGTGCGTACTTGAGGATGCGGAAGCGATGCGTTCCCGCGAGTTCGCCGCCTGCGCGGACGTCCATCCGGGTCGTGACGAAGTGGCCCGTCCCCAGTTTGGTCGTCTTGCGCTCCGAGACCGCTTCGATCATCGCGTCGAAGGTGATCTCGTCACCGGGCCGCAGCGCCCGTAGATACTCCTGCTCGCAGTCGGTGGCGACCACTGAGGTGTACCCCGCGTCGTCAAGGAGCGCGAACAGCTCGTCGTGGGCTCGGAAACGTCCGCCGTTCGCGGAGAGGCCGCCCATCGTCCAGGCCTGCAGCATGGTCGGCGGCGCCACCGGATCCGCGCCCGCATACGCGGCATTGGTGTCGCCCATCGCCTCGCACCAGTGCCTGATCATCGGCCGATTGACCCGGTCCTTGCCGCGCCCCTCCTCCTCCGCCGCCCTGCCCTCGAACGCCTTCAACTCCGCGTACGCGATGTCCTTCACCCTCGTCGCCATCGTCGCCGTCGCCGTCGCACTCACCCCTGCCACTCCCTTCACCCCCATCACCGCCGCCCCCTTCGCATGCCGAGCCGCATCGTCGCGACGATCTCCCGCTGCACCTCGCTCACCCCGCCCCCGAAGGTGTTGATCTGCGCCGCCCTGTTCATCCGCTCCAGCTCGCCGTCCCCGAACCGGCCCGGCGAACCGGCCCGGACGAGCCCCGCCTCCCCCGTGATCTCCTGACATATTCGGTACACCGCCACGGCCGATTCGGTTCCCATGAACTTCACGCCGCTCGCGTCGCCCGGCGCCGGACCACCCGCGCCCGCATCGCCCACATCACCCACCAGACGCCAGCTGAGCAGGCGCGTCGCCGCCAGGCGCGCATGCGTCTCGGCCAGCCGCGACCGCACCCACTGCGCGTCAATCCGGCGCTCGCCCGTCACCGGATCGGGCAAGCCCGCATGGTCCAGGGCGGCTGCGTAGAAGTCCTCCGCCTGCATGCCGAGCGCGGCGAGCGCCACCCGCTCGTGGTTGAGCTGGTTGGTGATGAGGCTCCACCCGCCGTTCTCCTCACCGACGAGGTTCGCGGCGGGGACCCGGATCCCGTCGTAGTACGTCGCCGTCGTCGTCAGCCCGCCCACCGTCTCGATGGGCGTCCAGGAGAAGCCGGGGTCGTCGGTCGGTACGAGCAGGAGCGAGATGCCCTGGTGCTTGGGGGCGTCGGGGTCGGTCCGGCAGGCCAGCCAGATCCAGTCGGCGTTCTGCGCGTTCGAGGTGAAGATCTTCTGGCCGTCGATCAGCCAGTCGCCACCGCCGTCACCAGTACTGCCATCGGAACTGCCATCGGAACTGCCATTGGGGCCAACCCGTACCGCCCTCGTCCGCAGCGACGCGAGATCCGTCCCGGCTGACGGCTCGCTGTAACCGATCGCGAAGACGAGGTCACCGCTGAGGATGCGCGGCAGGAAGGTGGCCTTCTGCTCCTCGGTCCCGTACTTCATCAGCGTCGGCCCGACGGTGTTCAGGGTGACCATCGACACCGGCGCGCCCGCGCGGTAGGCCTCGTCGAAGAAGACGAACTGCTCGTCGGCGCCGCGCCCTTGGCCCCCGTACTCAACCGGCCAGCCGAGCCCGAGCATGCCGTCGGCGCCGAGCCGGCGCAGCAGGCGGCGCTGGGCCTGCGCGTCGGTGCGGTCGGTCGGCCCCTCCGGCATCACGTCACAGAAGTAGGCGCGCAGTTCGGCGCGGAGTCGGCGCTGACGTTCGGTGGGGGCGAGGTGCACGGTGGCGGCCTCTCCATCTCGTACCGACAAGGGTTTCTGACTGTCCGTCAGATACCGTACCGGTGTCAAGAGATCGCCCGGGGCGGGCTCCCGAGCATCACCCCCTCCCTCTGCACCCGACAGCGCCCCACCCCGAACACGCCTGTGCGGCGGCGCCGAAGCACCGCCGCACAGGACGTCACACCCCACAGCGCACGCCCCCAGGAGTCGTCCCGAGCGACTCCGGAGGCCGACGGCTCACCAGAGGTTGGCGAAGTTGACCGCGACGTTCTCGTTCGACTGGTAGATCGGCGTGAAAGCGGAGCCGTTGGCCTGGGCGGTGTTGCTCTGGTTGGAGGCACCGCTGCCGACGGCCTGCTGCTGCGTCGTGGACGAGTTGCCGCTGTTGTTGTGGCCGACGCCGCTGCCGTTCACGGTCGCCACACCCGCGTTCGATCCGTTGTCCGCGAATGAGCCGTTGTCGGCCGTCGCGATGCCCGAGAAGAGCGCCGCAGCCAGCGGCACAGCGGCGGCGGCGGCGATGATGCGGGCGGTACGGATGCTTGCCATGTCTATTCCTCCAGAGCACGAGATACGCACCGGCCGAGAGCCGGCTGTACCGGAAGTAAGGCTTGTGCCATGGCGGTTGGCCTGCCGCCCTGGCGATCTGCACGACGTCGCGACTCCAGAGTTGCCCACCGAATCCCCGGCGAACCACCTTGGAAGTGCCGATTCCCCCGCAAGCGTGGTGACTTATTGATAAACATTCTTCGCGCCCCCGGAGCCCCGGTGCGGTTCGGCGCGGACTCTGTCCAACCGCAGCTCAGGCCAGGCGCCGCACGGGGCGAACCGTTCCGGCAGGTCTTCATGACCGCCCCGCGCGAGGGGGCGCCGCCCCCTCCCAATCGCGCTCCCCCCGCCGCCTCCACTCCACCGCCTCTTCCCTTCTTCGAACATGCGTACGAAAATGAAGCCATGGCCCCCACCGACCGCCATGCCGCCGACCGCGACACCCCCGACCACGACACCCCCGACCCCCTCGCTCCCGACCGCCGAACCGCCACCCTCGCGCTCGCCCACGCCCTGTCCGCCGCCGAGCGCGGCCTCGCGGTGATCCCGCTGTCCCGCACCAAGCTCCCCGCCCTGCGCTCGCCCCACCACGAGGACCCCCAACCATCCCTCTGCCACGGCGAATGCGGCCGCCCAGGGCACGGTGTGTACGACGCGACGACCGATCCGCGGCGCATCCGTGAACTCTTCGCCGCAGCCCCCTGGGCCACCGGTTACGGCATCGCCTGCGGACTGCCGCCGCACCATCTGATCGGCGTCGACCTGGACACCAAGTCCGGTACGGACGCTCCGGCGGCCCTGCGCGAACTGGCGCTGCGCCACCTCTTCACGATCCCCGGCACCGTCGTCGTGGCCACGCCGAGCGGCGGTCGTCACATCTGGCTGGCAGGACCGGCCCACACCGTGGTCCCCAACTCGGCGGGCCGGCTCGCCCCCGGCATCGACATCCGGGGCGCGGGCGGCTACCTCGTCGGCCCCGGGTCCCGCACCGAACACGGGCTCTACACCACCGTGCCCGGCACCGCCCACCTGCCGCCCGCACCCTGCCCACCCGCGCTGCTGCGCCTGCTCGTGCCCCCACCGCGCGCACACCACCGGCCGCCCCGCCCCGCGATGGACCTGCCGACCGGGCACCCCGACCCGGACTTGGACCCCCAACGCGGCCAAGGACTGGTTCAGTTCGTGCTCGCGGCGCACGACGGGCAGCGCAACACCCGCCTCTTCTGGGCCGCCTGCCGCGCCTACGAGAACGGCATCGGCGAGGCTCTGGCCCCGCAACTCGCCGATGCCGCCCTCCGCGTCGGTCTCACCGAACGCGAGGCCCACTCGACGATCGCCTCGGCGGCCCGGCTGACGGGACACGCCTGACGGGGGCGCCTGAGGGGACGCTTGACGGGCGCAGGAACGCCCGCGCTATCGCACATCCGTACGTCGCCGACCCCGCGCGGATGTCCACTGCCCCGAATGGAGGGCATGAACGTGTCCAGTGGCGGGGCGACGCGTTGATCACGCGGACGCCCGTCAGGTGTGCTGCTCCTCTGCCGGAGCGACGTCTCGTTGTGGCCCGGCAGGGCGCCCTTCGACTGGCACGTACTCAAGGAGAAACAAGCATGTCCGCAATGAAGAAGACCACCGCTCTCGTGTTGGGTGCCGGCGCCCTCGTTGTGGGCGGGGCCGGTCTGGCCTCGGCCGACGCCGGTGCCCAGGGTGCCGCCGTGAACTCCCCGGGCGTGATCTCGGGCAACGCCGTCCAGGTCCCGATCCACGTCCCGATCAACCTTTGCGGCAACACCATCGACATCGTCGGGCTGCTCAACCCGGCCTTCGGCAACACCTGCGTCAACGACTGATCAAGTCCGTCGCGCTGACCAACCAGAGCACGTCGTAATCGGCTCAGCACACACGCCGTTGCAGGCGCAGCAAGCCGAAAGGGGCCCCTGGGAGAATTCCCAGGGGCCCCTTCACGTACATGCCTCGTGGAGAGCGTGGCGTCCGAACGCAGCAGCCCTGATCAGGACGCCGGCGCCGATGGCACCGGGGCGGCCGGCGGTCGTCCGGCTCCGTACGCCGCGGCCATGGGGGAGTTGCCCGTGGTCACGAAGCTGCGGATGCCTTCCAGGTAGGTGTCGCGGTCGATCAGCCCGTCAAGGTCGGTGTCGAGAGCCTCGAATGCCGCGTCGGCGTCGCTTGCGGCATTCCCCGTCGCTGTACGAAGGCGGGTGAACTCCGCACGGCTCAGGCGTCCGTCGGAGTCGGTATCGGCGATGTCGAACAGGGAACCCAGGGCGGGTCGGCAGGAGCGTTCAAACGCGTCATGCCCCACCCATGTGCGGTACTCCTCGAACGTCACGCGCCCGTCGCGGTCGCCGTCCATGTCCCCGAAGACCGCCTCGTGAGCGGCTCGCGAAGCAGCGACGACGGGATGATGGGCGTCGCGGCCCATCGCGGAGGCCGCGCGGTCGACCCGTGCGAGGTATTCCGCATGCGTGATCACGCCGTCTCCATCCACATCCAGCATGGTGAAGATGCGATGTTGCGGTGAGTCGAATCCTGAGCTGGACACTGGTTTTCCTCCCGGCCGCTTGCGCTGACGGCGCCAAGGTACCCACGAATCCGACAAAAGCGGCGCATCAGAGGCGACAGGGCGTGTGGCAGCTTTCCGACCTGATCAACAGCGGGACTGACGCTGATCAAGACGAGACAGCGAGCACGAAAAAGGGGTGTCCCTGAACGGGGACACCCCTCATGACCTGCGCACGCACTGAACTGCAAGCGGTGGGTGTGGGATTTGAACCCACGGTGACTCGCGCCACGACGGTTTTCAAGACCGTTCCCTTAGGCCGCTCGGGCAACCCACCCCGCGCCGTCCGACCGGAAACGGATCAGGACGGCGCGGGGACAAGACTAGCGGGTCAGCTGTCGCCCTTGCGCTGGCCCAGGGTTACGTCGACCGTGTGCTCCTTGCCGTCGCGCTCGTAGGTGATCTTCACCGAGTCGCCCGGCTTGTGGGTCCAGATCTGGCCGATGAGGGTCGGGCCGCTGTCGATCGTCATGCCGTCGAGCTCCGTGATGACATCGCCGGGCTTGAGGCCCGCCTTGTCCGCCGGGCCGTTCGGGGTGACCGGATCCGAACCGTCCGCGCCGCTGCGCGGGCTGATCGTCGCGCCGGCGCCGTCCTGCTGGAGCGAGACCGAGGCACCGATCACCGGGTAGACCGGCTGGCCGGTCTTGATCAGCTGCTGGGCGACCTGCTTCGCCTGGTTCACCGGGATCGCGAAGCCCAGGCCGATGGAGCCGGACTGACCACCGCCGCCGAAGCCACCGCCGCTGTCGGCGGGCTTGATCGCGGAGTTGATGCCGATGACCGCCCCGCGCGCGTCGAGCAGCGGGCCGCCGGAGTTGCCGGGGTTGATGGAGGCGTCGGTCTGCAGGGCGCTCATGTACGAGCTCTTGCCGCTCTGGCCGCCGTCGCTGGAGGTCACCGGGCGGTTCTTGGCGCTGATGATGCCGGTGGTGACGGTGTTCGAGAGGCCGAAGGGGGCGCCGATCGCGATCGTCGAGTCGCCGACCGCCACCCGGTCGGAGTTGCCGAGCTGGAGCGGGCGCAGGTCGCCCGGTGCGTTCTTGAGCTTGATGACCGCCACGTCGTAGCCCTCGGCGCGGCCGATGACCTCGGCGGCGTACTTCTTGCCGTTCGAGAACGTCGCCTGGAGCTTTCCGCCCTCGGCTGCCGACGCCACCACGTGGTTGTTGGTGAGGATGTGGCCCTGCTTGTCGTAGACGAAGCCGGTGCCCGTGCCGCCCTCGCCGCCGCCGCTCTGCGCCTCGATGGTGACGACGCTCGGCAGGGCGTCGTTCGCGGTCTTGGCGACCGATCCTGGCGCGCGCTTGAGATCGGCGGGGGTGTCCGCGGCGGAGACCGTCGTCGAACCCGTGTCGTTGTCGTTCCGCTCGGCCGCCCAGTAGCCGACGCCACCGCCGATGCCGCCCGCCACCAGGGCAGCCACGAGCACCGCGGCGACCAGGCCGCCGCGCCGGCCGCCGGGCTTCGGCTCCTGCGGCTGGTACGACGCGCCCCAACCCGACCCGGAACCACCGCCCGTGGCGTACGAGGGCACGGCGGGCGGCTGCGGAGGCGGCCAGTTCCCGGCGCCGGAAGCGCTCTGCGGAGCCCCCGCGTGCGCCGGGGTGGGGGCGTGCCCGGGAGCGGCGTGCGCCCCCTCGTGGCCCGGCTGCCCGGTGGGCGCGGGAGGTACGGAAGGTGCGACGGCATCGGCGGGCCCCGGGTGCACGGCGCCGTGACCGGCACCATGACCCGCCCCGTGGTCGGCACCACCACCCACCCCGTGATCGGCGCCGTGGTCGGCCCCGGCGACGGGCCCGGCCGCGGGACCGGCGGCAGCGGAGTCGGCAGGAACTGCGGGAGCGTCCACCGGCGCGGGAGGCGCGGACGGGGCCTTGGGTACCTCGTTGCCCTCGTTCTCGGTGCTCACAGCTCTTCTCCTCGGTCCATGCTGTCGTTGCGTGCGTTCTCGGTCACGGCCTGGGGCGCCGACTGTGCGTCCGTCCGTCCTCTATGGACATCCGGACAGATGGGCATCTGTCCATGTAGGCATCTGTCCATCTGTCTGCAGTCAGCTTTTCCCATGGGCTGTCAGGGCACCATAAGCCGAGCCTGTGTGTCCGGCGCCCCCGGAGGGCACCGTCCGGCGAGCCGCCGAGTACCCCGTGATGGCACCATGACGCGGTGACCCTCGCACGACAGCACCAGATCCAGGTCGTCGCCCACCGCGGAGCGTCCGAGGACGCTCCCGAGCACACGCTGGCCGCGTACAAGAAGGCGGTCGAGGACGGCGCCGACGCCCTCGAATGCGATGTCCGGCTCACCGCCGACGGCCACCTTGTCTGCGTCCACGACAGGCGCGTCAACCGTACGTCGAACGGCCGCGGCGCCGTCTCCGCCCTCGAACTCGCCGATCTCGCCGCCCTGGACTTCGGGTCCTGGAAGAGACACCACGGCGAGGCCGAGGAAGGGCCGGACTGGGAGGGCTCCACGGGCGCCGACACGTCCGTCCTCACCCTGGAGCGGCTGCTGGAGCTGGTGGCCGAAAGCAATGCATCGGGGCGTCGCGTACGGCTCGCGATCGAGACCAAGCACCCCACCCGTTGGGCGGGCCAGGTGGAGGAGCGCCTGCTTCTGCTGCTCAAGCGCTTCGGCCTTGACGCCCCCTCCTCCGAAGCCGATTCGCCGGTACGGGTCATGAGCTTCTCGGCGCGCTCACTGCACCGCGTACGGGCCGCATCGCCGACGCTGCCGACCGTCTACCTGATGCAGTTCGTCTCGCCGCGCCACCGTGACGGGCGCCTTCCGGAAGGCGTACGCATCGCAGGCCCCGGCATGCGGATCGTGCGCGGCCACCCCGGGTACGTGGCCAAGCTGAAGCGCGCGGGACACCAGGTGCACGTGTGGACCGTGAACGAACCGGAGGACGTCGAACTCTGCGCCGAACTGGGTGTCGACGCGATCATCACCAACCGCCCCAAGCAAGTTCTGTCCCAACTGAATCAGCTGGGACTTCATTAACTCCGGTTACAGGGTGTGCACCGGCGCGTTCGGTCCGTATTCGATCGTTACGAGTGCGTCACCGGACGTCGAGTGGCCGGTTTCCGGTCCAGTCCATTGGGGCATCCACACCGTGGCGTGGGGCGAAGGAGGTCTCGGGGGTGGCGTTGGTGGTGGCACGGGAGGTGCCCACGTCGTCGAGCATGGCCGTACCCCATGGCCCTGCGGGCGTGGGGGAAGCAAGACACCGGATGCGCAGTCAGCTGCGCATGAGCGGGGTCTCGGAGTCGGTCGTCGACGATGCCGTACTGGTCCTGTCGGAGTTGCTCAGCAATGCCTGCCGGCACGGCAGGCCGCTGGGCCGCGGGATGGTCGGCGACGGTGACGTGCGGGCGGCGTGGCACGTCGACAAGGCGGGCCTGCTGACGGTCGAGGTGACGGACGGCGGCGGACCGACCCGCCCGCTCCCGGCCACCCCGTCGGTCACGGCGCGCGGCGGCCGCGGGCTCAACATCATCACGGCGCTCGCCGAGACCTGGGGCGTCCGCGACGACGCGCACGGCGAGGTCACCGTGTGGGTCGTCCTGCGAGCGGGGCACCGTCACGAGGACTTCGCTACGCGCGTCGCCGCGCCGTCGGCGGCCGCGATAACCGACCTCGCCTTCCCGGACCCCTTCGACGACCTCGACTGAGGCAACCGCCGGGCACCGCACGGGCACCTGCCGGACGGTCGCCGGGCCACACGTCCCGACGGCCCCCGTACCAACGGCTAGGCTCGCGCCCGTACGCAAGAGAGCCGTAGCCGGGAGACACCCAAGATGGCCAAGAAGCGCCCCCAGACCAAGGGCAAGCAGTCGCAGCTCAAGAGCGGGACCGGCGCCTCGGGCGCCGATGAGAACTACCCCGTCGTCGGCGCCCGCGAGCCCTGCCCCTGCGGTTCGGGCCGCCGCTACAAGGCCTGTCACGGCCGGGCCGCCGCCCACGCGGTGACCGAGCTGGTGCAGCGCCCCTTCGAAGGCCTGCCCGGCGAGGGCGACTGGGTCGCGCTGCGCGAGCTGGTCCCCGCCGCCACGGTGGAGCTGACCCTCAAGGGCGGGCTCCCCGAGGGCGTTCCCTCGGTCTCCCTCGCCACCGTGCTGCCGATGGCCTGGCCCGCGCTGCGCCGCGACGACGGCTCGGTCCTGCTCGGCCTGCAGAACGACACCGCGTCCGGCGACATCAGCCGCGACCTCGCCGACACCCTGCAGCGCGCCCTGGAGGCCGAGCCGGGTACGCCGGTGAAGGGCCGCCGCGCCCCGGCCGACGGTCCGCGGCTGCAGGACCTGCTCGACCCGGCGGGCCCGTTCGAGCCGATCGTGCACTCGGGCTTCGAGTTCTGGGTGCCGGACGCGGAGAACGCGACGCCGGAGGTCTCCGCCTCCCTGGAGCGGGCGAACGACGCCGCCATCCCGACCGCCAAGCTGACCGGCGTGGACGCCGCGTACTGGTGTGAGACGCCGGACAAGAACCACCTGCGCTGGGTCATGCCGCACCCCGAGGAGCAGCTCCTTGACGCGCTGGCCCGGCTGCACGCGGCCGGTACGTCGAGCCTCGGCGAGGGCACGCGCCTGGTCGGTTCGTTCCGTGCGCACGGTCTGACCGTGCCGGTGTGGGACCTGCCGAGCGACGTCGGCGCCGCGGACGTCGAGAAGCCCGCGGCGCAGTTCGCGGAGCGGCTCGCGGCGGCGCTCGCCTCCGACGCGCCGCTGACCGCGGACGAGCGCCGGGCGCGCGGCGGCCTCACCAACCGTCAGGTCACGCTCAGCTGAACCATCGGCCGGTCGGGGCGGTAGGGGTCGTATGCGTGACTCCTGTCACAACTCCCCGTAGGGACAGATAAATCCCTGTCCGGATAACTGGGATCGAATTTGCCAAGAGCCGATCTCTTGTTACCGTTCAGGTAGCCCGGTTGCTGGTGCATCCCCCGTCGCCAGCAACCGGGCCTTTTTCATTTCCCGGGACCGGTTCGGGTCTCAACTGCCTTGCGCCGACGCGGAGTTGCTCCCGGAGCGCAGCAGCAGTCGGCCCGTCTCCCCCGCCGCGTACTCCGCCACCGCCGCGTACGCCGCCGCCTCGCCCGCCGTCCGCTCACGCGGGGTCTCGCACGTCGCCGGTTCGTCCCCCACGCCCACCACACAGTGCATTTGCACGGTGCGAGCGCCGGGACCCATCAGGGTCAGCACGGCGGTCAGCTCCTCGCCGGTGGCATTGCGGTAGTACGTGCGCGCCCAGGTGTCGCGGGCGCGCGTGAGGACACAGGTCTGCGCCTCGATGCCGTCGGGCGAGGAGAGTTCGGGGCCGCACCGCGCCGCGGTGGTCTCTCCGAGGACCGCGGGCAGGGAGGACTCCGGACCGGACCCCGCAGACCGGTATGGCTCCGAAGGGGCGTTCGAGGGGGCGCGTGAGGGGGAGGGAGGGGGCGACTTCGCGTCACCGTCACCCACCGGCCCCGCGGACGCGCCGGCGAGCGGTAGAAGAACCGTGACGGCCACGACGCCCAGGAGCACGATCAGGCGGGGTTGCATGAGCCGAAGATATCGACAGTGGGCGCGCGGCCCGGCCGCCGCGCGCCCGATTCCCCTACAACTCGGGGGCGCTCACACCCGTACGAGTGAGGGCGTCCACGACGGCGTCCACCACCGCCTCGACGTCCGGCACCCAGGGGGCGGCCGAACCGGGCAGCGGCGCGCGCTCCCAGCGGACCCTGCCCTGCCCCGTCTCGGAGGGGGGCAGGGCGAGATAACCGCCCTCCCCGTGGAAGCGCAGTGAGCCGGGGACGTAGTCCTTCGTATAGAGGAGCTCACCCAGCTGGGCCATGGAGTACGGCGCGACGAGCACATGGAGCCTGGTCTCGGTGGCGACCACAGGGCCGAGCCTGATGCCGGCTTCGTCGAGCGCGGCGAGGGCGCGCACGCCCGCGTCCACGGGGAGGCTCACGGCGCACGGGGCGCTGCCTCCGGTGGCGAGCACGACGGGTGCGCCCGGTCGGTTGGTCCACCACCAGCGGACCATCCGCTCATCGGTGGTGGCGGCGAGGAGGCCGGGGTCGAGGGGGTGCGCGCCCGGCACCGCGCAGTCGAGGTCGGGGCAGGCGCACCGGGTGCCGTCGCGCCGGTCGAGGCCGACTCCGGGCAGTACGGGCCACCGCCATGCGGTCGCGAAGGTCAGAGCCGCGCCGAGCTGTCCGGCGCTCCGGCCGGGCTTTCTTCCGATTCGCCAGGACAGGAGCCTGCGTCGCCTTCCGAGGATCTCGCGCATGAGCGCTCGTTCCTTTCCGTTGCACGCCGACGGTTAGCCGGGGAGACTGCGGGCCACATCACACCATGTGTGGATCTCTTCGCTGTACGTACGAGCTGGCACATCCGACCCCAGCCTGCGGCATGGGGAACCACTCTGAACCGAGCGTTGACGTGGCGTGGGGTGGCGGCGCCTGGCGTTTGCCGTCCCGCGATATTGCTTGCCGCCTCCGCCACGGGAGGATGGGGCACGGTCGTCGTGAGTTAGGACGCCCGGGTCCTTGGTCAGGTTCCGGACGGGTCCCAACTGCCCCTGGCCATCACTGAGTACGTACCCAGCGCGACCACTGCAACGCTTTACCGAACAACCTCAGTCGACCCCAATATGCCCTAACCCGCCGCTGTTTTCAGCCATATTTTCAAGATCTTTTACCGCTTGATCAATTCCCACGGACACCAGGAATCCCAGCAGGACAATGCTGGACATCCCCTCACCAGTGCGTGTACATCTGGAGGCATTGCTAGCGGCGCATAATGACATGGGGGTTTGCGATGCTATTGAGCATTACGCACCGGCCGGAAAGCCGTCAGCCATGAACACCCCTCACCTTCCGAAAGTGGCCGGAATCGATTCCACTGTTCCACCACCGGCCCACACTGTCGCGCCGACCGCGCAGACCACGCCCGCCGCAGCGCCCACGAGGAGCACTTCCGTGCCGGGCGCACCGGGCGCCGTGCTCCAGGACCGGCTCGCGGGATGGGTCTCCGACCTCACCACGCTGCACGAACTGACCGAACGGCTCGCCCGCACGGCCACCCTCGACGACGCCCTGCAAGAGCTCCTGCGCGCGGGTGCCGCGCTGGTGGGCGCCCGGCGCGGTCTCGCCGTCGTGGAGCCCGCCGACGGGCTCGGCCCCGAGACCACCGTGGGCCTCGGCCTCGACCGCGCCGACCTCGGGCACATCGAGACGGTGCCGCGCGCCGCCACCGCGTACGGCAGGATCCTGGACGCCGCGGAGGGCGGGGCGGACGCCGCGGCCGGTACTGGGCCTGCTGCCGCGTCTGCTGCTGTGCCCGGCGCCGTGCCCGGGGAGATCGCGCAGCCCGATCTGCTCGCCGACGACGCTCTCGACCCGCGTCACCGCGAGGTCGCCGCCCGCCTCGGATACGCCGCGAGCTACGCCCTGCCGCTCGCCTCCGACTCCGCGGGCCGGATCGGCGCCGCCGTCTGGCTGTACGACGAGCCCGCCGAACCCGCCGAGCGCCGCCGCCACCTCGTCGGGCTCTACACCCGCCACGCCACCGAGCACGTGGCGCGGCTGATCGAACTGGACCGCGCCCGCGCCGCCGACGCCACCCTGCGCGAGGAGCTCATGCCCTCGCGGCTGCCCCGGGTCGCCGGTGTGCAGCTCGCCGCCCGGCACCGCACCGGGCCGCGCGGCGGCGGCGACTGGCACGACGCGCTGCCGCTGCCGGACGCGGCGCTCGGCCTCGCCGTCGGGTCCGTGACCGGGTCGGGGCCCAGCGCCGTGGCCGCGATGGGCCGTCTGCGCGCCTCCCTGCGCGCGTACGCCGTGATGGAGGGCGAGGACCCCGTCGCCGTCCTCTCCGACCTGGAGCTGCTGCTGCGGCTGACCGAGCCCGCGCGGTCGGCGACGGCCCTCTTCGCGTACTGCGAGCCCGCGCTGCGCAAGGTCGTCCTCGCCGGGGCCGGCCACAGCCCGCCGCTGATCATCGGGGAGCGGCGCACGGAGTTCGTGGAGACCTCGCTCTCCGCGCCGCTCGGGATGCTCGCCTGCTGGGAGGCGCCCAGCGTGGAGATCAGCCCGGAGCCCGGAGAAACGGTGCTTCTCTACACCGACGGGCTGCTGTACCGCACCGGCGAACCGATGGACCGGGCCTTCGCGCGGCTGCACGCGGCGGCGGCGAGCGTGCCGCGGGGCATCAGGGACGACCCCGGCGCGATCGCCGATCACGTGCTGCACACCGTCCTGCCTGACGGGCTCGACGCGGTGGACAGCGACGAGGACGTGGTGGTACTCGCGGCCCGCTTCGAGTGAGGCGCCAGGCACGCGCGGTAAGTGGCCTTCCGGCCCTGGGACCCCTTCCGTACACCCGTACGATGGAGGGTGGCCCAGTGTCGTACATAGGAGGCAGACCGTGTCGGAGGCGCTCAACCCGGTGACCCCGGAAGAGACCGAAGAAGAGCCGATCAAGCAGCGCAAGAACGGCCTGTACCCGGGCGTCTCCGATGAGCTCGCCGAGAACATGAAGTCCGGCTGGGCCGACACCGAGCTGCGCGACCTGCAGCCGATCGCGCAGGCCGAGCACACCGCGGCCCGCCGCGCCGCGCTCTCCGCGCGCTTCCCTGGCGAGCGCCTGGTCGTCCCCGCGGGCAACCTCAAGACCCGTTCGAACGACACCGAGTACGCCTTCCGGGCCTCCTGCGAGTACGCGTACCTCACCGGCAACCAGACCGAGGACGGCGTCCTGGTCCTGGAGCCCACCGAGAGCGGCCACGACGCGACGATCTACCTGCTGCCGCGCTCCGACCGCGAGAACGGCGAGTTCTGGCTGGACGGCCAGGGCGAGCTCTGGGTCGGCCGCAGGCACTCCCTCACCGAGGCCGAGAAGCTGTACGGCATCCCCGCCTCCGACGTGCGCGAGCTGACCGGCGCGCTGCGCGAGGCCACAGGACCGGTCCGCGTGGTCCGCGGCCACGACGCCGGGATCGAGGCGGCCCTGACCGACAAGGTCACCGCCGAGCGCGACGAGGAGCTGCGCGTCTTTCTCTCCGAGGCCCGGCTGGTCAAGGACGAGTTCGAGGTCGGCGAGCTGCAGAAGGCCGTCGACTCGACCGCCCGCGGCTTCGAGGACGTCGTGAAGGTCCTCGACAAGGCCGAGGCCACCAGCGAGCGCTACATCGAAGGCACGTTCTTCCTGCGCGCCCGCGTCGAGGGCAACGACATCGGCTACGGCTCCATCTGCGCCGCGGGCCCGCACGCCACCACCCTGCACTGGGTGCGCAACGACGGCGCGGTGCGCTCCGGCGAGCTGCTGCTGCTCGACGCCGGTGTGGAGACGCACACGTACTACACCGCGGACATCACGCGCACGCTGCCGATCAACGGCCGCTTCGACGCGCTGCAGAAGAAGATCTACGACGCCGTGTACGAGGCGCAGGAGGCGGGCATCGCGGCGGTGAAGCCGGGCGCCAAGTTCCGCGACTTCCACGACGCGTCGCAGCGCGTGCTCGCCGAGAAGCTGGTCGAGTGGGGCCTCGTCGAGGGGCCGGTCGAGCGCGTCCTCGAGCTGGGCATGCAGCGCCGCTGGACGCTGCACGGCACCGGCCACATGCTCGGCATGGACGTCCACGACTGCGCCGCCGCGCGCACCGAGGCGTACGTGAACGGCACGCTGGAGCCCGGCATGTGCCTGACCGTCGAGCCCGGCCTGTACTTCCAGGCGGACGACCTGACCGTGCCGGAGGAGTACCGCGGGATCGGCGTCCGGATCGAGGACGACATCCTCGTGACGGAGGACGGCAACAAGAACCTGTCGGCCGCTCTGCCGCGTACGTCCGACGACGTCGAGGCGTGGATGGCACGGCTCAAGGGCTGAGTGTTCCCGCAGAACCGGGTCCCCTCTCGAACCGGGTCTCCTCTTAAAGAGGAGGCCCGGTTCTGCGTTTTCGGCCTTTACAGGGGGCCTTTACAGAGGGTTTAGCGCTCGTCCTCGCCCGCGACCTTGGCGGTGCTCAGGGCGATGCGGTTCCAGGTGTTGATGGTGAAGATCAGGGCGAGGACGCGGGCCAGCTCCTGCTCGTCGAAGTGGCGGGCCGCCTCAGCGTAGACGTCGTCCGGCACACTGCCCCGGGAGACGAGGGTGACGGCCTCGGTCAGGGCGAGGGCCGCCTGCTCCTTCGCCGTGAAGAAGTGCCTGGCCTCGCGCCATACGCCGATCATGTGCAGCCGCGCCTCGTCCTCACCGGCCTTGCGGGCGTCGGAGGTGTGCATGTGGAGGCAGTACGCGCAGCCGTTGAGGAGCGAGGCGCGGATCTGGACCAGCTCGACCAGGGCCGGGTCGAGACCGTCGCGGGCGGCGGCGTCGAAGCCTATGAGGGCCTTGAACGCCTTGGGGGCGGCCTGGGCGAAGTTGAGGCGAGGGGTGAGGATGGCGGCCGGGGTGGAAGCGGTCTGCGGGGTGTTCGCGGTGTGCACGTTGTTCGTCATGACGATGAATCTAGGTCCGGGAAAGACCTCGCGTAGGGTGCATTCCCATGGCGGAATCATGGGTCAATTCGGCGGAACGCATCGGCAGTGACCTGCATGTGGAGCTGTCGGGTCCGGGCAGTCGCCGCGCCGTTCTGATCCGCGCGCTGCGCGACGCCGTACGCGAGGGCCGCCTCGCCCCGGGCACCCGTCTGCCGCCCTACCGTTCGCTCGCCGCCGACCTCGGCCTGGCCCGCAACACGGTCGCCGACGCCTACGCCGAACTGGTCGCCGAGGGCTGGCTGACGGCTCGGCAGGGATCCGGGACCAGGGTGGCGGAGCGCGCGGCGCCGCCCAAGCGGCCGCGACGGCCGAAGCCCGCACCCGCCCGGCCCGCCACCCCCGCGTACAACCTCCGCCAGGGCACACCGGACGTGGCGTCCTTTCCCCGCACGTCTTGGCTCGCCGCCGCCCGGCGTGCCCTGGGCGCCGCGCCCAACGAGGCCTTCGGTCCCGGCGACCCGCGCGGGCGCGTCGAACTGCGGCTGGCGCTCGCCGACTACCTGGCGCGGGCCCGCGGGGTGCGTGCCGGCCCCGAGCGCATCGTGGTCTGCTCCGGGTCCGCGCACGCGCTGCGGCTGCTCTTCGGGGGCGCGCCGGGCGCGGGCGCCGGCGTGCTGCGAGGCCCCTTCGCCGTGGAGTCGTACGGCCTCGGCTTCCACCGGGAGATCCTGGCGGATTCGGGCGTGCGGACCGTGCCGCTCGGCCTGGACGAACGGGGCGCGCGCGTCGAGGAGTTGGCGGGGCATCCCCGAGTACGCGGCGTACTGCTCACGCCCGCGCACCAGTTCCCGACCGGTGGCCCACTGCACGCGGCCCGGCGCGCCGCGGTCGTCGACTGGGCCCGCACCGGTGGCGGGGTGGTCCTTGAGGACGACTACGACGGCGAGTTCCGTTACGACCGCGAGCCGGTCGGCGCCGTGCAGGGCCTGGACCCCGAACGCGTCGTCCACCTGGGCTCGGTGAGCAAGAGCCTGTCCCCCGCGGTGCGCCTCGGGTGGATGGTGCTGCCCGAGCACCTCGTCGACGGCGTCCTCGCGGCCAAGGGGGAGCGGGAGGCGTGGGCGAGCGTCCTCGACCAGCTCACGCTCGCCGACTTCATCGCCTCCGGGCAGTACGACCGGCACATCCGCCGGATGCGGCAGCGCTACCGGCGCCGCCGCGACCGCCTCGTCACCGCCCTCGCCGAACACGCCCCGCACATCACGGCCACCGGCATCGCGGCGGGCCTGCACGCGGTGCTGCGGCTGCCGCCCGGCACGGAGGCGTCCGTGGTCAAGGCCGCGTCCTGGCAAGGGATCGCGCTGGAGGGGCTCGCCGGTTTCCGGCACCCGCGGGCCACGATGCCGGCCGGGGACGGCCTCGTCGTCGGGTACTCGACGCCGACGGAGCACGCGTACGACGCCGCGGTCGAGGCGCTGCTGCGGGCGCTGCCACCCGCCGACGACTCCGTCGGGGTCCCTGCCGAGACGGATCGGTAGCCACCGGGCAGGGGCGGCGCGGTCAGTCCGAGGAGTCCTCCGGGTACGGCACCCAGCGGAGCTCGTCGACGTCCCGGCGGACCGTGCCGAAGGGGACGTCCGCGAAGTGGACGCCGAAGCCGATGGTGCCCGGCTCCGCGAGCTCGGCGACGAGCGCGCGGCGGACCTCGGCGGCCGCGTCCCGGTCCAGGTCGGGGGAGGCCGACCAGTCGGGGCGGGCGATCTGGAGGGGCGAGTGCAGGGCGTCGCCGAACGCGATGACGCGCTGCCCGCCGTCGGAGATGACGTACGCGGTGTGGCCCGACGTGTGGCCGGGGAGCAGCCGGACGTGGACGCCGGGGCGGATCTCCTCACCGTCGGCCACGGTGCGCACCCGCGGTTCGAGGGCGCCGAGGATGTCGTCGTCGAGGCCCTCCGCACCGGCGTGGTGGCGTCCCGTCCACTCCTGCTCGGACAGCAGGTACTCGGCGCCGCCGAGCGCGGGTCCTTCGCCGCCGGGCGCGGACTGCCAGGCCCAGCCGACGTGGTCGGGGTGGAGGTGGGTGAAGGCGACCGCGCCGATCCGCGCCGGGGGCCGGCCGGCCGCGGCCAGGCTGTCGAGCAGCGTCCCGCTCCGGACGGCGCCGATCCGCCCGCCGTCCTGCGCGGGCATCGTCAGCGGGCCGAAGCCGGCGTCGATCAGCAGGGCACCCACGGCGTCGTCGTTGTCGCCACCCTCGCCCTCGCTGGCTCCGCCCTCATCACCGGCGCGCTCGACGAGCAGGCCGCCGATGCTCGCCGTCAAGTAACCGTCGGCGTCCAGGTATTCGGGGTGGGCGGCCCAGTCGTCCTCGGTGGAGGCGGAGAACCAGAGGCGCGGTGACAGCTGCACCGCGCCGTCGGGTATGTACGTCAGCTTCGTACGGCCGATTCGCAGCGAGCGCATGCGCGCGGGGCGCCGGAGCCGGCCGTTGCCATCTGCCGTCGTAGGCAGGGGAGTTGTCATGGTTGCTACCAACCATGGTGGGGACAGTCGCATTCCCCCGCCACCTGCCGTCCGGCCGTGGCGAATCGTTTCTCAGGGCGTGCGGCCGGCAAGCCGTCAGGCCGTCATCAACGGCGCGTCCGCACGCCATTTGAGAATCTTGTCGAAGCTGATCACCGCGCCTCTGCCGGGTTTGTTGGCGAGGTGGACGTGGTCGGCGAGTTCCCTGATCAGGCACAGGCCACGGCCGTGCTCGTCCGTCTCCGCGGCGGGCGGCCTTGGCGGCGGACAGCCGCGTGAGGAGCCGGGGAAGCCGGGGCCGGAATCGGTCACCTCGATGCGGCACTTCTCGCCGTCCAGATAGGCCGTGACCCGGTACCCGCCCGCGCCGCCCAGCGCGCCGCCGGGGTTACCCGCACCGCCGTGCTCCACGGCGTTGGCGCACGCTTCGCTGAGAGCGACCGACAGGTCGTAGGAGACGTCGGGGTCCACGCCCGCCGTCTCCATCGTGCCGATCAACAGGCGGCGGGCGAGCGGAACGCTCGCAGCTTCGCGCCGCAAATGGAGAGACCACCAGATGCTCATGCTCCAGCCTCCTGGCTGCGGCTCGACATACCGATACGTATTGCCACACCCGCCCGCGGATAAGCGCACGGTTGACGTGATACCGCCCATACGGCGGACGCGCGGCCCCGGCCGCTCCGTGTAGGCCCGCGGCGCCTCGGGGTCCCTCGCAGCCCGTCTTAGAGCCTCAGACGCCCCAACACCCTGGAACCGGACCTTCCGGACCTGCCGTACGCACCGGACGGGTCCAGTGCGATGATGGCCCGGCCATGAACGCCCCCCACCAGCGCCAGCCGCGCGACGGAGCCGATCTCCGGCTGCTCAGGGCCGCGACATTCGCCGCGGTCTGCGTCGTGCTGTCCGCCGGGGGCCATGTGCTCGCTTCCTGCGCCGCCGTCCCGCTGTGGACGCTGGGCGTGGGCTTCCTTCTCGTCCTCGCGGTCGCGCTGCCGCTCGCCGGGCGGGCCCGTTCGCTGCCCGGCATCGCCGCGCTGCTCGCGGCCGGACAGCTCGGCCTGCACGCCCTGTTCGGCCTCGGCCAGCACGGCACCGCGGTCACCACCGCCGTCACCCGCAACGGTGACGGCTCTCTGGTGGAACGGGCCGCCCGGCTGGTCTGCGGGGCGGGCGCCGCGCCGATCACGCCCGCGCAGGCCCACCGGATCCTCACCACCGCCGGGTTCGGACCCGGTGGCGCGGGACGTTCGGTCGGTTCGGGCACTCTCGGAGCGGGCCACTCCGTCGCCCACGGGCACGGCGGATCCGCCGCCGCGGCCGCGGACGCCGCGCTGGACTCGGTGACGAGTGCGACCGGCGCACCGGGCGGCGGCCCGCTCGGGTCGATGGGCTCGATGGGATCGATGGGCGCCATGTCGCTCCTGCCGTCCCTGCCCATGCTCATCGCCCACGTCCTCGCGGCCCTGGCCGCCGGCTGGCTGCTGCGCCGCGGCGACATCGCGCTGCTCCGCCTCATCCGGCTCGCCGACGGGGCGCACGGGGTCACCGAAGGAGCGCTGGTACGTTCCTTGCGCTCGGCGCTCACCCTCGTACGCGCCCTGCGGGCGGGTCTGCCCGGCGCGCCCGAGACGACCGGCCCGCCGGTTCCGCGCACCGCGCTGCTCGCGCCGCCGAAGCCGCGCACGGTCGCGCTCGAGGACGCGGTGATCAGGCGCGGTCCCCCGGCCGGCCTCCTCGATCTCGAACTCGCCGCCTGACGCGACACTCCACACCGCTGTACGGAGCAGTGCTCCACACCGCTGTACGGAGGGGTCGCCCGGCGTCGCGCGCGTGCCCGACGGGCCGCGCCACCCCCCGTATCCAGCACCCGGTACGGCGACCAGCGCGTCGCGTACCGGTGACCACTGACGAAAGTGGAGTGTTCCTGTCATGAAGATGTCCCGTATCGCCGCCGTCGGCACCGTCGCCGCCTCCGCCGTTCTCGTCCTCTCGGCGCCCGCGTTCGCGCACGTCAGCGTCTCCCCCGAGGGCGCCGCCGCCAAGGGCGGGTACGCGACGGTCAACTTCAAGGTGCCGAACGAGATGGACGACGCCGCGACCAACAAGGTCGAGGTCACCTTCCCGGCCGACCACCCGCTCGCCTCCGTCATGACGGAGGCCGTCCCCGGCTGGAACGTCAAGGTCACCAAGAGCAAGCTCGACAAGCCGCTGGAGATCCACGGCGAGAAGATCGACGAGGCCGTCACCAAGGTCACCTGGACCGCCGACGGCAAGGGCATCCAGCCCGGCAGCTTCCAGAAGTTCCCGGTCTCCCTGGGCCAGCTGCCCGAGGACACCGACCAGCTCGTCTTCAAGGCGATCCAGACGTACGACAACAAGGACGTCGTCCGCTGGATCGAGCCGCAGCAGAAGGGCCAGGAGGAGCCGGAGCACCCGGCGCCCGCCCTGGAGCTGACCGCTGCCACCGAGGGCCACGGCGCCGCCGCCGACACCAAGGCGGACGACAAGGGCGGCAAGACCGAGAGCGCGTCCTCCGACTCCTCGGACAGCAGCGACACCATCGCCCGCGTCCTCGGCATCGTCGGCATCGTCGTCGGCGCGGCGGGCGTCGCGTTCGGCGTCCTCGCGGGCCGTCGCCGCGTCACCGGCTGAGCCGTCGGCCGAGCCACCCCACGGGGTGCGCCGCCGCGGCACGCAGCCGCCCCGGTGCACCCCGACCCCCTCACATCTGGGACATTTCCGTATGCGCACGAAGAGCTCGAAGAGCCACTCCAAGCACCTCTCCAAGAGCACCAACAAGAAGTTCGCCGCGGCTGCCCTGCTGGCCACCGCCGCCCTCACGCTGACCGCCTGCGGCGGCGGTGACGACAAGAAGCCGGTCGCCGACGTCTCCGTCGAGACCGACTCGGGCAAGGCCTCCACGGTCCTGGACAAGCCCTACGAGAAGCCGAACCTCGTCCTCACCGACACGCACGGCAAGAAGTACGACCTGCGCAAGGAGACCAAGGGCAAGCCGACGCTGATCTACTTCGGCTACACGCACTGCCCCGACGTCTGCCCGCTGACGATGAACAACATCGCGGTCGCCAAGAAGAAGCTGCCCAAGGCGGACCAGAAGAAGCTGAAGGTCGTCTTCGTCACCACCGACCCCGAGCGGGACACCCCCGCCGAGCTCAGCAAGTGGCTCAAGGGCGTGGACGCCGACTTCACCGGCCTGACCGGCGACTTCGCCACCATTCAGGCAGGCGCCCGCCAGCTCGCCATCAGCATCGAGCCGCCCAAGAAGCAGAAGGACGGCAAGATCGTCTCGATGCACGGGCTGCAGGTCATCGCCTTCTCACCGAAGAACGACTCGGGATACGTCATGTACAACGCCGACGCGACAGCCGGTGACTACACGAAGGACCTCCCCAAGCTCATCGAGGGAAAGAACCCGTGAACCACCGCACCACCCTCCACCGCACCACCCGGCGCCGCACCACCCCCCACCGCGCGTTCACCGGCGGAGCCATGGCGCTGGCCGCCGCGCTCGCCCTGGCGGGCTGCGGCGGCTCGGACTCCGGCAAGGACTCCGAGCCGGCCTCGGCGAAGGCCCCCGACCTCAAGGTCAGCGACGCCTACATCCCCGAGCCCACCATGGCCGACATGGCGGCCGGTTTCCTCACGCTCACGAACAAGGGCGGCGCCGACAAGCTCACCTCCGCCACCAGCGATGTCGCGGGCTCGGTCACGCTGCACAGCACCAAGGGCGGCGCGATGAAGGAGCAGAAGTCCTTCGACGTGCCCGCGGGCGGCCACCTCGACTTCACCAGCGGCGGCAACCACCTGATGCTCGAAAAGCTCAAGCGCAAGCTGGAGCAGGGCGAGAAGGTCACCCTGACGCTGCGCTTCCAGAAGTCGGACCCCGTCAAGGTCGAGGTGCCGGTCAAGGAAGCGACGTACCAGCCGAAGCAGCACGACACGTCACACAACTCGCACTGAGGGACGGACCGTTGATGCAGACCATCGCTTCCCGCTCCGGGGTCGCTCCCCGGACCAGCGCCGCCCCCCGTGTCTGGCGGCTCCTCCTCGTGCTGCTCGCGGCGACCGGCGCCTTCCTCGCCGGGGCCGCGCCGGCCTCCGCGCACGCCGCGCTGACCGGTAGCGATCCGAGGCAGGGAGCGGTGGTCGAGGCGGCCCCCGCCCAGGTCAAGCTCACCTTCTCGGAGAAGGTCGCCATGTCGGAAGGCTCCGTGCGGGTGCTCGACCCGTCCGGCAAACGCGCCGACACCGACAAGACGACGGACCTGGGCGCCAACACGTACGGCGTGAAACTCCGCCCCGGCCTGCCCGACGGCACCTTCACCGTCGCCTACCAAGTGGTCTCCGCCGACAGCCACCCCGTCTCCGGCGCCTTCACCTTCTCCATCGGCGCGCCCTCCGACACCAAGGTCGCGCTGCCCGACCAGGAGGCCGGCGGCGGCCTGGTCGGCGTGCTCTACGACATCACCCGCTACGTCTCGTACGCCGGGTTCATCCTGCTCGTCGGCGGCGCCGCCTTCGTGCTCGGCTGCTGGCCGCGCGGCGCCGGGGTGCGGCCGCTGCAGCGGCTCGTGACGTCGGGCTGGGTCGCGCTCACCGCCTCCACCCTCGTCCTGCTGCTCCTGCGCGCCCCCTACACCGGCTCCGGGAAGCTCGCCGACGCCTTCGACATGGGCAAGCTCGGCGACGTCCTCAACACCAAGACGGGCGCGGCCCTCGTCTCCAGGCTGCTGCTCCTCGCCGCCGCCGCGCTGTTCATCGCGGTGCTCTTCGGCGCGTACGCGAAGCGCGAGGGACCCGACGACGCGGCCGAGAAGAAGGACCTCACCTTCGGGCTCGCCATCGGCGGCACCGTCGTCGCCATCGGCATCGCGGCGACCTGGGCGATGGCCGAGCACGCGTCGACCGGCATCCAGGCGGGCATCGCGATGCCCGTCGACGTCCTGCACCTGCTCGCCGTCTCCACCTGGCTCGGTGGGCTCGCGGCGCTGTGCCTCGCGCTCTTCCGCACGGCCGCGGTGGACGCGCCCGCGGTGCGCCGGTTCTCGGCCGTGGCATTCACCAGCGTCGTCGTACTCGCCGCGACCGGCACGTACCAGTCGTGGCGGCAGGTCGGTTCATGGTCGGCGCTGACCGGTACGTCGTACGGGCAGCTGCTCCTCGTCAAGATCGGCCTGGTCGTCGTCCTGGTGGGCGTCGCCTCCGTCTCCCGCCGGTGGACCGGCCGGATCACGGCCGAGGCCGCGGCGGCGACCGCCGTGGTCGTCGAACAGCGCGGGAAGCAGACGCAGGCTTCCAAGCAGGCGTCCAAGAAGACGGTCACCGTGCCCGCCACCGACGCGGACACGGGCGGCGATTCCCAGCGCTCCGCCCAGTTGGCGCGCCAGCGTGCCGCCATGGACACCGCCCGCGAGAAGCGCATACGTGACGCCGACCCGCACCGCTCGGGCCTGCGCCGCTCGGTGCTCACCGAGACCGGCATCGCCGTCGTCCTGCTCGCCGTGACGACGATCCTCACCACCACCGAGCCGGGCCGCACCGAGGAGGAGGCCGCGGGCGCCACCGCGGCGGCAGCGGCGCAGCGCTCGGGCCCGCTCAAGGTCAAGGTGCCCTTCGACACGGGCGGCACCGACGGCAAGGGCACGGTGCAGCTGGACCTCGACCCGGGCCGCAGCGGCAGCAACGCCCTGCACCTGTACGTGAAGCGGCCCAACGGCAGCGCCTTCGACGTCCCCGAGGTGAAGGTCTCCTTCACCCTCGCGTCGCAGGACGTCGGACCGCTGCCCGTCGCGCCCGACCACATCGCCACCGGACACTGGAGCGCGAACGGCGTGCAGATTCCGATGGCAGGAAACTGGAAGATCGCGGTGACGGTGCGGACCAGCGACATCGATCAGGTCACCGTGAAGAAGAACGCGCAGATCGGCTGAGTGGAACGACCATGGCGGACAACGGCATTTCGAGGCGGCGGCTGCTCGGCACCGCCGGCGCGACCGGACTCGCGCTCGGCGCGGCGGGCGGCGCCGCCGGATACGCCGCGGCACCCTCGTCCGACTCCTCCGCCGCGGTGGACGGCTCGTCGTCCGCGCTGACGTCCCTCGGCACGGACGAGGTGATGTTTCACGGGAAACATCAGCCCGGCATCACCACGCCCATGCAGTCCCGCGGCCATCTGGTCGCCTTCGACCTGGTGGCGGGGACGGGCCGCAAGGAGGCGGCAGCCCTGCTGCGCCGCTGGTCGGCGACAGCCCAGGCGCTGATGGCGGGGCGGCCGACCGACGGCGACGACACAGCCGTCGCCCGGGACGCGGGCCCGTCCTCGCTCTCCGTCACCTTCGGTTTCGGCGCCTCCTTCTTCTCCCGCACGGGCCTGGCGAAGCAGCGCCCGGCCGCCCTGGACCCGCTGCCCGACTTCTCCTCGGACCATCTCGACAAAGCGCGCAGCAACGGCGACCTGTGGGTGCAGATCGGCGCGAACGACCCGCTCGTCGCCTTCCACGCCCTGCGCGCGATCCAGCGGGAGGCGGCGGGCGCGGCGAAGGTCCGCTGGCAGATGAACGGGTTCAACCGCTCGCCGGGCGCCACCGCACGCCCGATGACCACCCGCAACCTGATGGGCCAGATCGACGGCACGAACAATCCCAAGCCGTCGGAGAAGACCTTCGACCAGCGCATCTTCGTCCCCGATGGCGGGGACCCCGCGTGGATGGCGGGCGGTTCCTACGTCGTCGTCCGCCGCATCCGCATGCTCCTGGACGACTGGGAGAAGCTCGGCCTGAAGGAGCAGGAGGCGGTGATCGGACGGCACAAGTCGGACGGCTCACCGCTGACGGGCGGCTCGGAGAGCACCGAGCCGAAGCTCGACAAGACCGGCCCGGACGGCAAGGTCGTGATCCCGCCCAACGCGCACGCCCGCATCAGCAGGCCCGACCAGAACGGCGGCGCCGCGATGCTGCGCCGCCCGTTCTCCTACCACGACGGCTTCGACGCCAAGGGCGAGCCCGACGCGGGCCTGCTCTTCATCTGCTGGCAGGCCGACCCGATGAGCGGCTTCATCCCGGTGCAGCGCAAGCTCGACCGGGGCGACGCCCTGTCGGAGTTCATCCGGCACGAGGCCAGCGGGCTCTTCGCGGTGCCGGGCGGGGCGGCGAAGGGCGAGTACGTGGGGCAGCGGCTGCTGGAGGGGTGAGCCGCCGCTCGCGCCGGCGCGTGGCGTATGCGGGGGCGCGTGTTGGGGTGCATGCGGGGGCGTACGCCTTCTTCGTACGCGCGTACGTGCGACGGGCGCCGCTCTGTGAGACGCGTGAGCCGCGCCACGTCGGGCCCATTAGGGTGACGGTATGTCGGCGACGCGCTATACGTACCTGGGCCCCGAAGGCACCTTCACGGAGGCGGCACTCCGCACGCTGCCGGAGGCGGCCGCCCGGGAGCTCGTCCCCATGGTCTCCGTGCCCGCCGCGCTGGACGCGGTCCGCGGCGGCCAGGCGGCTGCCGCGCTGGTGCCGATCGAGAACTCCGTCGAGGGCGGCGTCACCACCACCGTCGACGAGCTCGCCAAGGGCGAGCCCCTGATGATCTACCGCGAGGTCGTCCTGCCGATCGCCTTCGCGCTGCTCGTGCGCCCCGGCACGAAGCTCACGGACATCAAGACGGTGACCGGTCACCCCGTGGCCCAGCCGCAGGTCCGCAACTGGCTGGCCGCGCACCTGCCGGACGCCCTGTGGGAGTCGGCGGCCTCGAACGCGGACGGCGCCCGCCTGGTCCAGGAGGGCCGCTTCGACGCCGCCTTCGCGGGTGAGTTCGCCGCGGCGACGTACGGCCTGGAGCCGCTGGTCAGCGAGATCCACGACGCGGCGAACGCCGAGACCCGCTTCGTGCTGGTCGGCCGCCCCGCCCGGCCCGCCGCGCCGACGGGGGCCGACAAGACCTCCGTCGTCATCTGGCTGGGCGACGACCACCCCGGCGCGCTGCTCGAACTGCTCCAGGAGTTCGCCGTACGCGGCGTCAACCTCATGCGGATCGAATCGCGGCCGACGGGCCAGGGCATCGGCAACTACTGCTTCTCGATGGACGCCGAGGGGCACATCACGGACCGCCGGGTCGGCGAGGCCCTGATGGGGCTCAAGCGGATCTGCCCGCAGGTGCGCTTCCTCGGGTCGTACCCGCGGGCCGGAGTGGCGACGGAGGACGTCCGGCCGCTGCGGCCCGGCACGACCGACAGCGAGTTCATGGCGGCGTCGGACTGGCTGGCACGCTGCGAGGACGGCCGTTTCTAGCCGCTCGCCCGCTCGCCGTCCGGTCCTACCTGCAGATTTACGTTGTCCACAGAAGTTATCCACAGGTGCGCGTCTCGACCTGGGGACAAGTCGACAACGAAGCACGACATGGTCGACAAATCGGCGCAGGGGCCTCAAGTCCGTCCACAGTCCGGCACGTCACCCCTCGTCCACTCTTTTCCATTGATCAACTCTTTGGGGCGAGGGATTTCCACTCGAAAGAGGGTGTGCGGGTGGTTTGGGAAGCGATTCCTTCGGCCCGTGCGGAGCTTTCGGAACTCCCCCTTCCGGCATCCACAGATCTTTCGCACAGGCTGTGGACAACCGTCCGGAGTCGCCGATTCCTGTGGACAACCGCGGCGAGCGGGCGGCCAAGTCCCGCCTCCCGCAAGGAGTTCGGGTCAAGACGCCGGGTGCGGTCTGCCCCATTTCGGGGAATGGTGGCCATTTATTGACCCGCACCCCGAGTGCTCAGCGGCGGCGTTTTTCCAGCCGGGCCGAGCCCCATTCGGAGCCGTCGGCCGCCGGGAATTCCCATTCCGGCAAAACGGGCATAACGCACACCATGCAATATCGAGTCGTAGGCCGCAACCGCGCGACGGTAGCCTTGAAGGGTGATTGACCTTCGCCTGCTCCGTGAGGACCCCGACCGTGTTCGCGCCTCCCAGCGCGCCCGTGGAGAGGACGTCGCGCTCGTCGACGCCCTGCTCTCCGCCGACGAGCGGCGCAGGTCGTCCGGCCTCCGCTTCGACGAGCTCCGCTCCGAGCAGAAGGCGCTCGGCAAGCTGATCCCCAAGGCCGCGCCCGAGGAGAAGCAGGAGCTCCTGAAGAAGGCGGGCGAGCTCTCCGCGGCCGTCAAGGCGGCCAACACCGCGCAGGACGAGGCCGACGAGGAGACCAAGCGCCTCCTCGGGCAGCTGGGCAACCTCGTCCACCCGGACGTCCCGGTCGGCGGCGAGGAGGACTTCGTCGTCCTCGACACGATCGGCACCCCGCGCGACTTCGCGGCCGAGGGCTTCGAGCCGAAGGACCACCTTGAGCTCGGCGAGCTGCTCGGCGCGATCGACGTCGAGCGCGGCGCCAAGGTCTCCGGATCGCGCTTCTACTACCTCACCGGTATCGGCGCCCTGCTCGAACTCGCCCTGGTCAACGCCGCCATCGCGCAGGCGACCGAGGCCGGGTTCATCCCCATGCTGACGCCGTCGCTCGTCCGCCCGCGCGCCATGGAGGGCACGGGCTTCCTCGGCCAGGCCGCGGAGAACGTGTACCACCTGGAGAAGGACGACTACTACCTGGTCGGCACCTCCGAGGTGGCGCTCGCGGCGTACCACATGGACGAGATCATCGACGCCGACAAGCTGCCCCTGCGGTACGCGGGCTTCTCGCCCTGCTACCGCCGCGAGGCCGGCACGTACGGCAAGGACACCCGCGGCATCTTCCGCGTCCACCAGTTCGACAAGGTCGAGATGTTCTCGTACGTCGACCCGGCCGACGCCGAGAACGAGCACAAGCGTCTCCTGGAGTGGGAGAAGCAGTGGCTGACCGGCCTTGGCCTGCCCTTCCAGGTGATCGACGTGGCGACGGGTGACCTCGGCGCCTCGGCCTCGCGCAAGTACGACTGCGAGGCGTGGATCCCCACCCAGGGCAAGTACCGCGAGCTGACCTCCGCCTCGAACTGCGACGGCTTCCAGGCCCGCCGCCTGTCGATCCGGATGCGCGACAGCAGCGACGGCAAGAAGGTCCTCCAGCCGCTGGCCACGCTGAACGGCACGCTGTGCGCCGTTCCGCGCACCATCGTGGCCATCCTGGAGAACCACCAGCAGGCCGACGGCTCCGTGGTGGTGCCCGAGGTCCTGCGTCCGTACCTCGGGGGCCGAGAGATTCTGGAGCCCATCGCCAAGTGAGTCACCCTGCTCCGGTCACGCCCTCCTTCCCGTACAAGCTGGTCGCGACCGACCTCGACGGGACGCTGCTGCGCCCCGACGACACGGTTTCGGGACGTACGCGCCAGGCGCTCACCGCGGTCACCGCGGCGGGCGCGGCGCACATCATCGTCACCGGCCGTGCGGTGCCCTGGACCCGGCACATCCTCGACGACCTCGGCTACGACGGGCTCGCGGTGTGCGGCCAGGGCGCGCAGGTGTACCACGCGGGGGAGCACCGGCTGCTCACCTCGGTGACGCTCGACCGCCAGCTCGCGGGCCTTGCGCTCGCCAAGATCGAGGCGGAGATCGGCCCGCTCTTCCTCGCCGCGAGCCGCGACGGCATCGACGGCGAGGTGCTGGTCGGCCCCGGCTACGCGGTCCAGGAGGGCCCGCTCCCCGCCATCCCCTTCACGGACGTCGCCGACCTGTGGGCGGCCCCGCTGAACAAGGTGTACATCCAGCACCCCGGCCTGAGCGACGACGCGCTGGCGCAGGTGGCGCGCCGGGTGGCGGGCGATCTGGTCGGCGTGACCATGGCGGGCGAGGGGATAGTCGAACTCCTGCCGCTCGGCCTCTCCAAGGCCACGGGCCTCTCCCTGGCGGCACGCCGCCTCGGCGCGAAGGCCGCGGACACGATCGCCTTCGGCGACATGCCGAACGACATCCCGATGTTCGGCTGGGCGGCCCACGGCGTAGCCATGGCCAACGCCCACGACGAACTCAAGGCGGTCGCGGACGAGGTGACGACGTCGAACGAGGCGGACGGCATCGCGGTGGTTCTGGAACGCTTGCTGGGCTGAGGTCGCCGAGCGGGCGAGGGGGCGTATCCGTCCCGTCGGGCGCTTGAGTTTTCCAGCGGTCGGGCGCTCAAGATTCCCAAGCCCGTCGTGCGCTCAAGCTCCCCGGCCCGTCCGGCGCTCGAATCTTCAGCCCACCCGGTGCTTGGGATTTCCAGCCGGTCCGGCGCTCGAGATCTTCAGCCCGTCCGGCGTTTGAGGACGAACTCGGCGAAGCCGGTGATGAAGGCCGGATCAGGCGGCGCGGGCCCCCACCCCCGCCCAAGCCCAGTGCAACGCCCCGTCACTCCTCCCCGGCCAGCGTCAGCGACCGGAGCCGCTGCCCCGCGTACCACGTGGCGACCACCGTGACGACGGCCAACAGTACGGTCGCGGCCGGCAGACCCACGTCCGAGGTGATCAGGTCACCGTGGCCGACCTTCTGCGCCACGGCGAGCGACCACTGCTGGACGCTGAGCGTGCGCGCCCCGGAGACCAGCGAACCGAAGAGCGCCTCCCACACCAGCGCGTAGACGAGCCCGAAGACCACGGCGTGCCGGGTGACCGTGCCGAGGAGCAGGAAGATCGCGGCGTACGTGACGGACGCGACGAGGGCGGCGATCGTGTAGGCGATGGCGATCTGCTGCCCGTTGCCGTTCAGGATCATCCCCGAGATGAACGTGGGGATCGCCGAGAAGGCCATGGTCACGGCGATGGCGACGATCAGCTTGGTGAAGATGATCGTGGGCCGCCGGACCGGCTTGGAGAGCAGGTAGACGACCGAGCCGTCGTCGATCTCCGGACCGATCGCACCGGTGCCCGCGATGACGCCGATGATCGGCACCATCGTGGCGAGCGCGAATCCGCCGAGGACATCGGCGGCCACCTGGTCGTCGGCGCCGCTGAACCCCCGTACCGCCGCGGAGATGACGATCAGGAGGAGGGGCAGGGCGAGGAGGATCAGTGCCCGGCGCCGGCCGAGCAGGGCCCGGTAGGTGAGCCGGGCGACAGTGGGGTTGTACACGGTCAGTCCCTTCAGGCCGCGACGAGGTAGGAGAAGACCGACTCGAGGGACTCGTCCGAGGGCGAGACCGTCAGGAGCCGGATGCCGTGCTCGCGGGCGACGCGGGGCAGCAGCGCGGTGAACCGGCCGAAGTCGACCGCCTGGATGCGCAAGGCGCCCTCCTTGAGGTCGACTTCGATGCCGGCCGTCGACGGATCGGCGATCAGCGCGGCGGCCAGGGCGCGGTCGTCGCTTGAACGGATCAGATAGCGGTGCGGGCGGTCGGTCATCAGGCGCCGGATCCTGCGGAAGTCACCGCTGGCCGCGTGCCGTCCGGCGACGATGACCTCGATGTGCGAGGCGAGTTGCTCGACCTCTTCGAGGATGTGCGAGGAGAACAGGACCGTGCGGCCCTGCCCGCCCATGGTCCGCAGGAGGTCCATCAGCTGCATGCGCTGACGCGGGTCCATGCCGTTGAAGGGCTCGTCGAGCAGCAGCACCGCAGGGTCGTGGACCAGGGCGGAGGCCATCTTCACGCGCTGGCGCATGCCCTTGGAGTACGTCGAGATCTTCCGGTCCTGCGCGTACTCCATCTCGACGGTGGCGAGCGCCTTCTTGGCAGCCCGCTCGTCGAGACCGTGCAACTCGGCGTTGGCGACGACGAACTCGCGGCCCGTGAGGAAGTCGTACATCGCCTCGCGCTCGGGGACGATACCGATGTCCTTGTAGATCTCCTGGTTGCGCCAGATGGGCCTGCCGTCGAGGGTGACGCTGCCCGTGGAGGGGGCGAGGAAACCACCCATCATGTTGATGAGCGTCGACTTGCCCGCGCCGTTCGGACCGAGGAGCCCCGTGACTCCCGGGCCGATGTTCATGGTGATGTCGTTGACCGCCACGACGTTCCCGAACCAGCGCGACACATGGTCAATATTGATCGTGGTCATCAGAGGCCGACCTTCCGGTAGCGGCGCATCAGCGCGCCGTAGCAGCCCGCGATGAGGCAGAGAACAACGACTACGTAGAGGGCGCCTACGGCGGAAGAGGGGCCTTCCCCTCCGGGGAAGGCGGAGGTGGCGCCGAGGAAGGCGGTCTGTACGCCGTCGATGAGCGTGATCGGCGAGAAGAGGCCGAGCCAGGCGATGGCTCCGGTGCTGCCCTGCTCGGAGGCGATCTGCTGGACCGTGGACACCGCTCCGTAGGTGATGGTCAGCACCGCGATGACGGCGGCGATGCCGAATCCGCGGCGGGGTGTGACGGCGGAGATGACGAGGGCGATACCGGAGAAGAGCAGGGAGAGCAGCGCCACGGAGACCAGCCCCTGACCGAATCCCTTGGTCTGGTCGGCGAAGTCGAGCTTGGCGAGCAGCGCCCCTACGTAGAGCACGACGAGCGGCGCCGCGGTGAGGACGAAGAGCGCCGAGGACATCGCGGCGAACTTCGCCGCCACGTAGTCACCGCGCTCGATGGGCCGCGAGAAGTAGAGGGGCACTGTCTTGAAGCGCAGGTCGCGGGAGACGGTCTGCGGGGCCTGGGCTGCCAGGAAGAGGCTGATGACGGCCTGGAGCACGATCGCGTAGCGCGTGTAGTCCAGGGGGAGGTCGTCGGCCTTGGTGGCGACGGCGACCGCCACCATGATCGCCGCGGGTGCGCACATCACCGCGAAGAGGATCATCGGCAGGACCTTGGACTTGGCGGAACGCCCGAGTCCGTACGCGCCGCGCAGGCTCTGGGAGAAGAGCGAGCGGCGGGCGTAGGCACGGCCGAGCCGCGGTCCTTCGTAGTTGCGGTAACCGATGTTGTGGATGCGGGTGGACTCGGGGGCCCGTGCGGGCTCCGGACTCCGGGTGGCCTCAGTGCTCATCGCGGCCGGCCCCCTTCTGCTGTGCGGTGGTCACGAGGGCGGCGGTGGGCCCGGCCGCGGGCTCCTGTCGCGGCTCGTCCGTGAAGACCTCCGCGATGTGGTGCCTGCGCTGTTCCATCCGCACCAGGCCGAGGCCGAGGTCGGCGACGAGGTCGCGCACGACGTCGTACGTCTCCTCACCCTCGGCGGTGAGCAGGATCGTGTGCCCCGCGCCGGGCAGCTCGCCGCCGGTCTCCGTGCCGATGCCGCGGCCCCGCAGCGCCTCGCGCAGCGCGCGGGTGCCGTCGGGGTGGTCGTCGGTGTCGGTGACCTCGACGGCGAGCGTCGTGGTGGTCTGGGTGAAGTCGGTGGTGGAGCTGGACCGCAGGAGCTTGCCGCCGTCGATGACGACGACGTGGTCGCAGGTGCGCTCCAGCTCGCCGAGGAGGTGCGAGGTGACCAGGACCGAGATGCCGAAGTCGGTGTGGACGCGGCGGATCAGGCCGAGCATCTCATCGCGCCCGACCGGGTCGAGGCCGTTCGTCGGCTCGTCGAGGAAGACCAGCCGGGGGTCGTGGACGAGGGCCTGCGCGAGCTTGACGCGCTGCTTCATGCCGGTCGAGTAGCCGCCGATGGGGCGGTAGCGCTCTTCGTAGAGCCCGACGTGGCGCAAGGTGTCCGCGGTGCGCTCGCGGGCCGCGGTGGGCGGGAGTCCGGACATGCGCGCCATATGCACGACGAACTCGGTGGCCGAGACGTCTGGCGGCAGGCAGTCGTGCTCCGGCATGTACCCCACGCGTTCGCGGATCTCGCCGCCGCTGGTGGCGACGTCGAGGCCGAGCACGGTGGCGCGGCCCTCCGTGGCGGGGGACAGACCCAGCAGGATCTTGATCAGTGTGGACTTGCCGGCTCCGTTGGCTCCGACGAGTCCGGTCACACCGGGCCCGATATCCATGGAGAGCCGGTCAAGCGCGGTCACCCTGGGGAACCGCTTGCTCAGGCTTTCGGTCGCGATCACAGTCACGCTTCGACGCTAGTGGCGCGGCCCACACCGGCGCGTCAGACCAAGGGCCTGCCCTGCCCTCACTCTCGAGTATCACGGGCCCGTAGGGGTCGTCCGGAAGTCGACCCGTGGGGGTTCTTCCGGACCTCTCCCGCAGGGTTGGACAGAACTCTTGACGTAGCCGCCGGGCATTGTCACATTCATCAGTGTCAAGTTACGACCGCGTACGGCGATGACCCGGGACACGGGATGCACCGGACTCGGGATGGACCGGACTCAGGACGGACGGTGGCATGACCTCAGCGGTGGCGGGCGAACTCTCGGCGGAGCTGCGGGGGTTCAGAGAAGTGCAGACCCTTGCGTACGCGTGCGCCGAGGCGGTGGCGGCTCAGCTCAGGCCGGGTGTGACGGAGCGCGAGGCGGCGCGGATGCAGCGCGAGTGGCTGCGCGAGCGGGGCGTGCGCGACTGGTTCCACCTGCCCTTCGCCTGGTTCGGGGACCGCACGGCGTTCGCGGGCTTCCGGATCCCCCTGCAGTTCTTCCCCACCCACCGCAAGCTGGAGCCGGGGATGCCCTTCATCCTCGACATGGCCCCGGTCTACAAGGGCTTCACGGCCGACATCGGCTACTCCGGCTGCCTGGGCCTCAACCCCGTGCACGACAGGCTCCTCGCCGACCTGGAGGCGCACCGCGAGCTGATCCTGCGCGAGGTGCGCGAGCGCAGGCCGTTGCGGGAGATCTATGAGGACGTCGACCGGCTCATGGTCCGCCAGGGGTATGCCAACCGCCATCGCGCGTATCCGTTCGGCGTCATCGCGCACAAGGTCGACCGGGTCAAGGAGCGCCGCCTTTCCCCGCACCTCTTCGGTTTCGGCACACAGTCACTGAAGGGCCTGGTCAGCGATGCGATCCACGGCCACCGCGACGGCTGGTCGCCGCTGTGGTCCCCGTACAAGTTCTCCGACCACCCACCCCGGAAGGGGCTCTGGGCGGTCGAGCCGCACCTCGGTTTCCGAGGTACGGGCGCGAAGTTCGAGGAGATCCTGGTCGTCACCGACTCCAAGGACCCCGAACAGAGCGCTTTCTGGCTGGACGACGATCTGCCGCATGTGCGGCGCTGGGCTGAGGAGAGGGCCGCCGCATGACGACCGGAGACATCGCCAAGGGCACCGGCGAGGAGCGGAGCGGCGGCCTGCGGGGCGCGCGCGAGCGCTGGGTGCGCACGGGCGGGGTGGAGCTGTGCGTCGCCGAGCTGGGCGACCCGGACCGGCCCACGATCCTGCTCGTGCACGGCTATCCGGACTCCAAGGAGGTGTGGAGCGAGGTCGCCGGGCGCCTCGCCGACCGCTTCCACGTCGTGCTGTACGACGTCCGCGGGCACGGCAGGTCGACCGCACCGCGTCCGCTGCGCGGCGGCTTCACCCTGGAGAAGCTGACCGACGACTTCGTGGCGGTCATCGACGAGGTCAGCCCGGACAAGCCGGTGCACGTGGTCGGGCACGACTGGGGCTCGGTGCAGTCCTGGGAGTTCGTGACCGTGAAGCGCACGGAGGGCCGCATCGCCTCCTTCACCTCGATGTCGGGCCCCTCGCTCGACCACTTCGGCCACTGGATCAAGCAGCGCGTGTCCCGGCCCACGCCCCGCAAGGTCGGCCAGCTGCTCGGCCAGGGCGCCAAGTCCTGGTACGTGTACATGCTGCACACCCCCGTGCTCCCCGAGCTCGCCTGGCGCGGCCCGCTCGCCAAGCAGTGGCCGAAGATCCTCCAGCGCCTGGAGAAGGTCCCGGCGGGCGACTATCCGACGTCGTCCCTGCCCCAGGACGCGGCACACGGGGCCTGGCTCTACCGCGACAACGTCCGCGCGAGGCTGCGCAGGCCGCGCACCGACGCGTACGCCCACGCGCCCGTGCAGCTCATCACGCCCTCCGGCGACATCTTCCTGTCCGAGCGGCTCTACGACGAGCTGGAGCTGTGGGCCCCGCAGCTGATCCGCCGCACCCTGCCCGCCAAGCACTGGGTGCCGCGCACCCGACCCGACCAACTGGCCGCCTGGATCGGCGAGTTCGTCACGACGAACGAGGATGGCATGCCCGTCAACGACAGCGGTGCGAGCGGCAAGCACGCCGACCGGTTCGGCGGACAGCTCGTCCTTGTCACCGGAGCGGGCAGCGGCATCGGGCGGGCCACCGCCTTCGCGTTCGCCGAGGCGGGCGCGCGCGTGGTGGCCGTCGACCGGGACGCGGAGAGCGCGGCCCGCACGGCGGAGATGTCGCGCCTGATAGGTGCCCCCGCGGCCTGGGCCGAGACGGTCGACGTCACCGACGAGCAGGCCATGGAGAAGCTCGCCGAACGGGTCGCCACGGAGTACGGCGTGGTGGACGTCCTGGTGAACAACGCGGGCATCGGCATCGCCGGTTCCTTCCTTGAGACCAGCAGCGAGGACTGGAAGAAGGTCCTCGACGTCAATCTGTGGGGTGTCATCCACGGTTGCCGGCTCTTCGGCAAGCAGATGGCCGAGCGCGGCCAGGGCGGCCACATCGTCAACACGGCGTCCGCGGCGGCGTACCAGCCCTCCCGGAGCCTGCCCGCCTACAGCACCTCCAAGGCGGCCGTCCTGATGCTCAGCGAGTGCCTGCGCGCCGAGCTCGCGGGCCGGGGCATCGGGGTCTCCGCGATCTGCCCGGGCTTCGTGAACACGAGCATCACGGCGACGTCCCGCTTCGTCGGTGTCGGGGCCGACGAGGAGAAGCGCCGCCAGAAGAAGTCGGCCCGGCTGTACGGCCTGCGCAACTACCCGCCGGAGAAGGTCGCCGACGCGATCCTGCACGCCGTCGTCAAGAACCAGGCGGTGGTCCCGGTCACCCCGGAGGCCCGCGGCGCCCGCTTCATGTCGCGCTTCAGCCCGAAGGCCCTGCGTGCGATAGCCCGATTGGAGCCGCCGCTGTGAGCAAGGAGACGGATCCCCGCACGGGCGCGCGGGAGCACTACGCGATCGTTCCGCGCCGGGTCTCGTTCGACTGGGACGGGACACCTCTGCACTGGATACCGGACGAGCCGACCGCCACGCACGTCATCAACGTCCTGCATCTGCTTCTCCCGGCGGGGGAGCGGTGGTTCGTGAAGGTCTTCAAGGAAGGCCTGCCGCTGATCACCGATCCCGCACTGCGCGGGGACGTCAAGGGGTTCATGGGTCAGGAGGCCACGCACAGCGTGCAGCACGCGCACGTGCTCGACCACCTGGCGGCGCAGCGCCTGGACACCGCTGCCTTCACCAAGTACGTCGACTTCCTCTTCGAGAAGCTCCTCGGCGAGAAGCCACCGCTGGGCGTGCCGGTGCCGACGCAGGAGTGGCTTCGGTTCCGGCTGTCGATCATCGCCGCGATAGAGCAGTTCACGGCCGTCCTGGGCGACTGGGTCCTGCGCGCCGAGGGCCTCGACCGCGCCGGGGCCGACGAGGTCATGCTCGATCTGCTGCGCTGGCACGGGGCGGAGGAGGTCGAGCACCGCGCGGTCGCCTTCGACATGTTCCAGCACTGCGGCGGCCAGGGCCTCCCCCGGTACGCGCGCAGGGTCGCTGGCATGGCGGTCACGGCGCCCGTGATGCTGTACCTGTGGATGTGGGGCACGGCCTATCTGATCCGCCACGACCCCCAACTCGCGGACCGCTCGCGGTACTCACTGGCCGAGCACAATCGCGCGGTCCGCAAGGGCCTGCTGCCCACCTGGCGCGAGCTCGGCACGGCGATACCCCGCTATCTGCGGCGGTCGTACCATCCCTCCCAGGAAGGCTCGTTGCGCAAGGCCGTCGGATATCTGGCGCAGTCGCCCGCGGCGCGGGCCGCGGCGGGCGCGATCGGCCGGACGGCCACCGCGTAGCGGCTGTGCCCAGGCGACACGAAGGGCGGGGGGCGTGACGTATACGGAGCCCACAGAGCAACCGGCGGAGCATCGCGCGGAGTACCGCATCGAGGATCTGGCGCACCACAGCGGGGCGACGGTCCGTACGATCCGCGCCTATCAAGACCGCGGGCTGCTCCCCCGTCCGGAGCGGCGCGGTCGGTCGAACGTGTACGGGGACGAGCATCTGGCACGCCTTCGGCAGATCGCGGACCTGCTGGACCGCGGTTACACCCTGGCGTCCATCAAGGAGCTCCTCGAGGCCTGGGACGCGGGCCGGGGGCTCGGCGGGGTGCTCGGCCTGGTCGCGGAGGTCGACGGCCCGTGGACGGACGAGAAGGCCGACCGGATCACCCGTGCCGAGCTCGACGCGGCCTTCGGCGGCACTCCCGACGAGGCGGCGGTGGCCGACGCGATCGCTCTCGGGGTGCTCGAACCGATACCGGGCCGCGAGGACGAGTTCCTGGTGCCGAGCCCACAAGAGCTCTCGGTGGCCGTCGAGTTGTACGCGGCGGGCGTACCGCTGTCGGCTATTTCGGGGCATTTGCGGGAGTTGAGGGGCCAGGTCGAGCATATAGCCGCCCGTTTCCTGGAGTTCACGACCGAGCACGTATTCGCGCGCTACCTCGGACCTCACCCGCCGACCGACTCGGACGCGGCGGAGGCGGCCTCGCTCGTCCGCAGGCTGCGACCGCTCGCCCAGCAGTCGGTGGACGCGGAACTGGCCCGCGCGATGCGGACGTTCGCCACCAGGCACCTGCGTCAGCACCTGGAGCCGGGGGCACTCGCCTCTCGCACGGACGAGCGGCAGAACGTAGCACTCCCGGCATCCACAATGCGCGCCGTTCAGGCCCTGGTTGGCGAGACGAACGCGCCCGCGTTCATTGCCGCAGCCGCCGAAAAGGAGGTGCAGACAAGGACATTGGACGCGCTGGCGACAAGAGGCCCAAATATGCCGCAAGTTAGCCAAATGCCGCCAGTCGCTTAAGAGTTGTCCACAGAATTATCAACTAGCCTGTGGATAACTCGACTTGGCTGTGGATCAAACCTCCGGGCCTCGACCCGTCGATGAAAAGTCGATGGACGAAAATCGAGCACACGGAAAACGGCGTTTCAGCTCAGCTGTCGGGACGCCTCGGTGGCGATTTTCTCGAACACCGACTGGTCCGCGGCGAAGTCCGAGCCGGGGATCGGCCAGTGCACCACGATTTCGGTGAAGCCCAGCGCCTGGTGGCGGCCGGCGAAGTCCACGAAGGCGTCGACGGACTCAAGGGGACGGCCGCGCTCCGGCGTGAAGCCGGTCAGCAGGACCTTGTCCAGGTCGGCCAGGTCCCGGCCGATCTCCGCACACGCCTTGCCAAGCTTCTCGAGCTGACCCGAGAGCGCCTCGCGGGACTGCTCCGGCGTGCCCGCCTCGAAGAGCTTCGGGTCCCCCGTCGTCACCCACGCCTGCCCGTGCCGGGCCGCGAGCTTCAGGCCGCGCGGGCCGGTGGCCGCCACGGCGAAGGGCAGCCGCGGCCGCTGCACGCAGCCCGGGATGTCACGCGCCTCGGTCGCCGAGTAGTGGGTCCCTTCGTACGTCACCGAGTCCTCGGTCAGCAGCCGGTCGAGCAGCGGCACGAACTCCGCGAACCGGTCGGCGCGCTCGCGCGGGGTCCAGGGCTCCGCACCGCTCCGCAGCAGCGTCGTGGCGTCGAAACCGTTGCCGCCGGCGCCGATGCCGAGCGTGATCCGGCCTCCGGAGATGTCATCGAGCGAGATGAGCTCCTTGGCGAGCGTCACCGGGTGCCGGAAGTTCGGTGACGTGACGAGCGTGCCCAGGCGCAGCCGCTCGGTGGCCGTCGCGGCGGCGGTCAGCGTGGGCAGCGCCCCGAACCACGGCCCGTCACGGAAGGTGCGCCAGGCGAGATGGTCGTACGTGTACGCCGCGTGGAAGCCGAGCTCCTCGGCCTGCCGCCACTGGTCGCGGGCGCCCTCGTGCCAGCGACGTACGGGAAGAATCACAGTGCTCAGACGCAGACTCATGCCCCAGAGCTTACGGCGGGGCCCTGAGCCGCCGAGTACTCAGATGTGCGCCCCAGCGCACGGCCGTGCGCGCATATGCGGGACAATCGAGGGCGTGACCTCAGCGACCCCAGGGCCCCGGCGCCCGGCCCCCACCGCCCCGGCCCCCACAGCTTGGGCGCCCGGCGGCCCGGCCGCGAGCCGGCCGCGGCCCCGGCTGATCGCGACGGACCTCGACGGCACGCTGCTGCGTGACGACAAGACGGTCTCGGACCGCACCGTCGCCGCGCTCGCGGCAGCCGAGGAGGCCGGCATCGAGGTCTTCTTCGTGACCGGCCGCCCGGCCCGCTGGATGGACGTCGTCAGCGCGCACGTCCACGGCCACGGCCTCGCCATCTGCGGCAACGGCGCCGCCGTGGTCGACCTGCACGGCGGCCCCGGCACCCACCGCTTCGTCAAGGTCCGCGAGTTGGCGCGGGAGTGTGCCCTCGAGGTCGTGCGCAGGCTGCGCGCCGCGGCGCCGGGCACGTCCTTCGCGATCGAGCGGACCGGGGGACTGCACCACGAGGAGACGTACCCACCGCTGCACATGGAGCCGGGCGAAAGCGTCGCCCCCGCGGAGAAGCTGCTCGCCGAACACGCGGCGGACTCCGCGGCCCCCGACCAGCCCGTCCTCAAGATCCTCGCCTTCCACCCCGGGCTCGCCCCCGACGAATTCCTGGTGCTCGCCCGCACGGCCATCGGCGACCGGGCCACGGTCACCCGTTCCAGCCCGAGCGCCCTCCTGGAGATCAGCGGCCCCGGCGTCTCCAAGGCGAGCACCCTGGAGCTGTGCTGCGCGGAGCGCGGCATCACGCCGCGGGAAGTCGTCGCCTTCGGAGACATGCCCAACGACATAGAGATGCTCGCCTGGGCCGGTACGTCGTACGCGATGGGCAATGCCCACCCGGACGTCGTCGCCGCGGCCTCCGGGCGCACCGTCGCCAACAACGACGACGGCGTCGCGGTCGTGATCGAGCAGATCCTCAGAGCCTGTCTTTGAACCCCCGTCGTCCGCGCGAAGCGCGGGCGCAGCGGTGGATTGGGGCCTCCCCTGCTCGAGCGGAGCCGAGAGCTTGGGGAAGCGTTCGATCGGTGTGCGGAGTCCCAGGTCATGTGGCGGAGCCACCTGTCCTGGGGCTCCGTGCGCCGAGCGTGCGTGCCGGGCGCCGGGGCGCAGACGGGGGTTCAAAGACAGGCTCTCAAGGACGGGTTCGGAGCGTGACGCCCCGCTCGGCCAGCCACTCCCGCGGATCGACCGCCGACCCCGGTTCCGGCGTGAGCCGTACCTCGAAGTGCAGGTGCGGACCGGTCGAGTTGCCGGTCGTGCCGGACTGCCCGATCCACTGACCGGGACGTACCCGCTCCCCCTGGTCGACGGTGACGCCCGCGAGATGCGCGTACTGCGTGAAGTAGCCGCCCTTGTGCCGCACCACCACCTCGATCCCGAAGCTCCCGCCGCACGACACGCTCTCCACCCGGCCCGCGCCGGCCGACCGCACGGGCGTCCCGATGCCGACCGCGAAGTCCTGCCCGGTGTGCCGGTGTGCCCAGCGCCCGCCGACGCTGTCGAAGCCCGCCGAGAGCTCGTAGGACCTCACGGGCGTCACCCACGCGCGCGTGCGGCGCGTTTTCGGCTGATCGAGCCGGACCGCGCCGCGGCACCTCCCCTCCGTCACCGACCGGTCGGCCTCGCCCTGGAGGGTCCACCGGGCCCTTTCCAGCTTCTGATCGATGTCCCGCTTGAGCTCGGCCAGGTGGACCTTGCGCCGCTCCAGGGTGCGCTTGGCGCGGGCCGCCCGGTCCTTGGCGAGGGCGAGCCCGGCCGCCGCCCGCCGGGTCTTGGCGACAGCGCTGTTCACGGCCAGATCGGCCTGCCACCGGATCTGCCTGCCCCGCATCAGGGCGTCGGGGCTGCCCGCGAGGAGGAGTTGCACGGTGTAGAGCGGACCGCCACCGGTGCGGTACTGGGCACTGGCCAGCCGGCCGAGGTCACCGTGCAGCGCCGCCATGTCACGCCGCTCCTCGGCGAGCAGCCGGTTCACCCTCCGGACCTTCGCGCGCTGGCGGCCGACGGCCCGATGCACCTCTTCGTAGCGTGTGGTCGCCACGGAGGCCTCCTCGTACAGCCGTGCCACGTCGACGCTCGTGTCCGGAGCCTCGGAGGCGGGGGCAGGGGGAGCGGACCAGAGCAGCGCGCACAGCAGTACCGGCACGCTGACGAACGGGTGCGGACGGTGGTGGCGGCTCAGCAACATGTCAGGGATCGTTGCCGGTCGCGGTGGCGCGGGTCAGGACCAACTCGTGGACCCGGGGGCCACGGTGCCCCGTACGGCCCACTCGTATACCGCCGAACAGGGCCCGCCACGCTCACTGAGGCCGCCCCGTACTACGTCAGTACGGCGCCTCCCACACCACCGTCGTACCGCCGCCGTCCTCGCCGATCCCGGGCCCGTACCAACTGTCACCGCCCAGCGACTCGGCCCGCCTCTTGAGGTTCCTCAGGCCGCTGCGCCGGCCGCCCTCGGCGATCCCCACGCCGTCGTCGGCGACGGTCAGGCGTACGCCGTGCTGCCCGTCAGGGAGGACGACGGTCGAGTCGACCACGACGTCGATACGGGCGGCCTGCGCGTGCCGGAACGCGTTGGACAACGCCTCCCGCAGCGCCGCGATGAGGTTCTTGCCGGTCAGTTCCCCGACCACCGTGTCGACGGGCCCCACGAAGTGGTGCGACGGTTTGAAGCCCAGCGGGACGGCGGCCATGTTGATCTCGCGCAGGACGCGCGTGCGCAGCCCCGAGGGCGCCTCGGCCGGCCCCTGCTGCAGCGCGAAGATCGCCGTGCGGATCTCCTGGATCGTCACGTCCAGTTCGTCGACGGCGCGGCCGACGCCTACCTGCACCTCCGGCACGACCGACCTGCGCTGGGCGCTCTCCAGCATCATCCCGGTGGCGAACAGCCGCTGGATGACGAGGTCGTGCAGGTCCCTGGCGATCCGGTCGCGGTCCTCGTAGACCGCGAGCCGTTCCCGGTCCCGCTGCGCCTCGGCCATCATCAGCGCGAGCGCGGCCTGCGAGGCGAACTGGGTGGCGAGCGTCCGCTCGGCCTCGGTGAAGGGGCGCGCACCGCGCACGCGCGGCGTCACGAGCGTGCCGAGGACCCGGCCGTCGCTCTGCAGCGGCAGCATCATGACGGGGCCGAACGCACGGGCGGCCTCGGTCATGATGCGCGGGTCGGCGGCCGCGTCGTCGATGAACACGGAGTTGCCTTCGAGGAGGTCGGCCACGATGCGGCTCTCCGCGGGGACGACCATGCCGAGGGCTCCGACGGGCTCCTGCGAGGAGACCGCGACGACCTCCATGCCGCCCTCCTCGTCGGGCAGCAGCACGATGCCCGCGGCCGAGTCCGCGAGGTGCCTGGCCTGCTCGGCGACCACTTCGAGCGCCTCCTCGGCGTCGCTGCCGGACAGCAGGGCCGTGGTGACCGCCACGGAGCCGTCGATCCAGCGCTCACGCTGCTTGGCGGCTTCGTAGAGGCGCGCGTTCCCGATGGCGATGCCCGCCTCCGTGGCGAGGACACGCACCATGTGCACGTCGTAGTCGTTGAAGTCCGCTCCGTTCCGCTTCTCCGTCAGGTAGAGGTTGCCGAAGATCTCTCCCTGGACGCGGATGGGGACGCCGAGGAAGGTCCGCATCGGGGGGTGGTGGGCCGGGAATCCGCAGGAGCGCGGGTCGGCGGAGAGATCGCCGAGGCGCAGCGTCCGCGGCTGGTGGATGAGGGCGCCGAGGAGGCCCTTGTGGCCGTCGGGCAGGTGTCCGATGCGCTCCGCGGTCTCCTCGTCGATGCCGTGGTAGACGAAGTCGGAGAGCCCTTCGCCGTCTTCGGCGACGACGCCGATGGCGGCGTAGCGGGCATCGGCCAGCTCGGCGGCCGTCTCGCAGATGCGGTCCAGAGTGGTGTGCAGTTCGAGTCCGGCACCGACCGACCGCATGGCGTCGAGCAGTTGCGGCACCCGCGAACTCAGCTCGGGCGTGAGCCCTTGGAGGCCGCGGATCGCCAGCTCCGCCGCCTTCACCGTGGTCGGTGTGCCGTCGGGAAGCGGGGGATCGGCGGGGGCCGAAGGTACTGACATGCCTTTGAGCCTAGTAAGTCCTATTTGAAGGGGAAAGCCGAAGCTTTGAAGGGGGAAGCCGAAGCCTCGATCGATCCGATACGTCTCCGGCCCGTCCCCGGCCCGCCGAAGCCGTCCCGCCCGGCTGCCCCTCGGCCCCAGGACACCCCCAGGACGCCCCCTCAAGCCGCCACCAGCAGGTCCGCCGCCCGCTCCACCTCCAGCATCCGCCGCAGCGGCCCCTCCACCGCCGTGAGCTCCGCGTACGTGCCGCGCTGCGCCACCCGTCCCGCGTCAAGGACGAGCACCTCGTCCACGGCGTCGAGGCCGGCGAGCCGGTGGGTGATGAGCAGCGTCGTACGTCCCTCGGTGACGGCCAGCAGGTCGGCGGTGAGGGCGTCGGCGGTCGGCAGGTCGAGGTGCTCTGCGGGCTCGTCGAGGACGAGGACGGGGAAGTCGGCGAGGAGCGCGCGGGCCAGCGCGAGGCGCTGCTGCTGCCCTCCTGAGAGCCGGGCCCCGTGTTCGCCGACGAGGGTGTCGAGCCCCTCCGGCAGCGAGTCGGCCCAGCCGTCGAGCCGTGCCCGCTCCAGGGCGTCGCGCAACTCCCCCTCCGTGGCGTTCTTCTTGGCGAGCAGCAGGTTCTCGCGCACCGAACTGTCGAAGATGTGGGCGTCCTGGGCGCACAGCCCGACCACGCGGCGCACGGCGTCACCGTCCAGGGCGGCCGCGTCCGTGCCACCGAGGGTGTACGTCCCTTCGCTCGCCCCGAGGAACCGCAGCAGCACCTGCGCGAGCGTCGTCTTGCCCGACCCGGAGGGGCCGACCACGGCGATCCGCCGGCCGCGCTCCAGGGTGAGGCCGACGCCGGCGAGCGCGTCCCGGTCCTGCCCCTCGTACCGGGCACGCAGCCCCTCGACGCGCAGCGGGAAGGGCGACTGCGGCGCCCGCGCGGGTACGGCGGGCTCGGGGACGGGCACGGGCGCGTCGAGCACTTCGTAAACGCGTTCGGCGCTCTTGCCGACCCGCTGGCGGTACTGCACGGCGAGCGGCAGCCCCATCACCGCTTCGAAGGCGGCCAGCGGCGTGAGCACGACCGCGGCCAGGGCCACACCGCTGAGCCGCCCGTCGTGGACCGCCTGTACGCCGACGAGCGCGGCCGCGGCGACGGTGAGCCCGGTGGCGAGCGCCCTCAGGCCGTCGCCGAGCGCGGTGGCGGTGGCGCCCCTGGAGGCGATCCGGGTCAGCTCTGCGTCGGCCTCCCCCGCCTTGGCCGTACGCCGCTTCAGCGCCCCGGCGACGATCAACTCCGCGGTTCCGGTGAGCAGGTCGGCGACGCGGGTGGCGAGCACCCCGCGCGCGGGGGCCAGCTTTCGCTCCGCGCGACGGGCCACGGCGCCGCTGACCAGCGGCACGCCGACGCCCGCCGCGAGCAGCCCCGCGGCGAGCACGGCACCCGCCTCGGGCAGCAGCCAGGCGGTGAACCCGACGGCTCCCGCGCTCACGAGGGCCGCGGCGGAGGCGGGGAGCAGCCAGCGCAGCCAGTAGTCCTGCAGGGCGTCGACGTCGGCGACCAGGCGGGAGAGGAGGTCGCCGCGCCGGGCGCCGCGCAGGCCCGCGGGGGCGAGCCGCTCCAGGCGCCGATAGACGGCGACCCTGGTGTCGGCGAGCATCCGCAGCACGGCGTCGTGCGAGACGAGCCGCTCCGCGTACCGGAAGACGGCGCGGCCGATGCCGAAGGCGCGGGTCGCCGTGACGGCGATCATCAGGTACATCACCGGGGGCTGCTCCGAGGCCCTCGATATGAGCCAGCCGGAGGTGGCCATGAGCCCGACGGCGCTGCCGAGGGCGAGGGCGCCGAGGAGCAGGGCGAGGCCCAGCTGACCCCGCCTCGCCCGCGCGGCGTGCCGGACCCTGGCAAGGACCCGGCTCTTCGGGCGGGTCGCGTCCGGATCGCCCGGCACCGCGCTGTCGCCTGGGCTGCCCGCGATGTGCCCGCCCGTGCCGGACGGCGCATCGGACGGCGTCACGGACGGGCGCGCCCCCTGGCGCCGGGAGGCCACGTCCGTGGCGTCCAGCCGTACGACCCGGTCGGCCACCGCAAGGAGCGCGGGACGGTGCACGACCAGCAGAACGGCCCGCCCGACCGCCAGCCGGCGAACCGCCTCGACCACCTCCGCCTCGGTCCCGCCGTCGAGCGCCGCCGTCGGCTCGTCGAGGAGGACCACGGGCCGGTCGGCGAGGAACGCCCGCGCCAGGGCGAGCCGTTGCCGCTGCCCGGCGGAGAGCCCGGCCCCGTCCTCACCGAGGGCGGTGCCGGCCCCGGCGGGCAGCGCGTCCACGAACTCCAGGGCGCCCGCATCCCGCAGAGCCTCCCGCACCTGGGCGTCGTCCGCCTCCGGCCGTGCGAGGCGTACGTTCTCCGCGATGGTCCCGGCGAAGAGGTGCGGCCGCTGCGGGACCCACGCGATCCGCTCCCGCCACCGCTCCGGCGCGACGTCGGCCAGGTCGACCCCGCCGACGCACACCCGCCCCTCGGTGGGCCTGACGAACCCGAGCACCACGTTCAGCAGGGTCGACTTGCCCGCCCCGCTGGGCCCCACGAGCGCCACGGTCTCCCCGGGCGCCACCTGGAAGGCGGCTTTGGAGACGGCGTCCGACGTCCGCCCCGGGTACCGGACCGTCACGCCCTCCACGCTCAGCACGCCCGAGGGCGCCGCCCCGGTCCCGGCGGGCGGCACCGGGGTCTCCAGGACCTCGAAAATCTCCTCGGCGGCCGAGAGCCCCTCCGCCGCCGCGTGGTACTGCGCCCCGACCTGGCGCAGCGGCAGGTACGCCTCGGGCGCGAGGACGAGGACGACGAGTCCGTCGTACAGCTCCATCTCGCCGTGCACGAGCCGCATGCCGATGGTGACCGCGACCAGGGCGACCGAGATCGTGGCGAGCAGTTCCAGGGCGAACGACGACAGGAAGGCGATGCGCAGCGTACGCATCGTGGCCTGCCGGTACTCGCCGGTGATCTTGCGTATCGAGTCGGCCTGGGCCTTCGCGCGACCGAACACCTTCAGGGTCGGAAGCCCCGCGACCACGTCCAGGAAATGTCCTGAGAGCCGTGAGAGGAGCCGCCACTGACGGTCCATGCGGTTCTGCGTGGCCCAGCCGATCAGGATCATGAAGACCGGGATGAGCGGCAGGGTGACGACGATGATCACCGCCGATACCCAGTCCTCGGTGACGATGCGGGCGAGCACCGCCACCGGCACGACCACCGCGAGCCCCAGCTGCGGCAGATAGCGGGAGAAGTAGTCGTCGAGCGCGTCCACGCCCCGCGTGGCGAGGGAGATCAGCGAACCCGTGCGCTGCTCTCCCAGCCACCCGGGTCCGAGCGCGCCCGCCCGCTCCAACAGCCGCCCCCGCAACTCCGACTTGACCGCCGCGCTCGCCCGGTGCGCGGCGAGCTCGGTCAGCCAGGAGACCAGGCCCCGCCCCAGCGCGACCAGAGTGAGCAGCACCAAGGGCGTGCTCAAGTCACCTGCGGAGAGGCTCTTCTGGAAGGCGCCCACCACGATCTCGGCGATGAGCATCGCCTGACCGATGACCAGGCCGGCGCCGATCAGCCCCAGAACCACCACGGCGACCAGGAAGAAGCGAGTGGCGCGGGCGTATCGCAGCAGGCGCGGGTCGATTGGTTTCACGTGAAACACACCCTCCGAAGGGCAGGGGAGCGGCAGGTGACGACGGGCTCAGTGCGCCGCGTCGGCGATGTGCTGCGTACCGATCCGCTTGCGGAACACCCAGTACGTCCACGACTGGTAGAGCAGCACGACCGGTGTAGCGACGCCCGCGCACCACGTCATGATCTTCAGCGTGTACGGGCTGGACGAGGCGTTGGTGACCGTCAGGCTCCACTCCTCGTTCAGCGACGACGGCATGACGTTCGGGAAGAGCGTCAGGAAGAGCATCGCGACGGCCGCCGCGATCGTGATCCCCGACAGCGCGAACGACCAGCCCTCACGCCCGATCTTGATCGCCACGAGGGCACCCACCAGGGCGGCCACCGCCACGATCATCGCGATCAGGCTCTTGCCGTCGCCCTTGTCGGCCTGGGTCCAGGTCAGGAATCCGAGCGCGAGCACGGCCGTCACGAGCCCGAGGCCCAACGCGGTCTTCCGCGCCCGCACCCGGATGTCACCCACCGTCTTGAGGGAGGCGAACACCGCTCCGTGGAAGGTGAACAGTGTCAGGGTGACCAGGCCGCCCAGGATCGCGTACGGGTTGAGCAGGTCCCAGAAGCCGCCCACGTACTCCTTGTGGCCGTCGATCTTCACGCCGCGCACGATGTTGCCGAAGGCGATGCCCCACAGCAGTGCCGGGATCAGGGAGGTCCAGAAGATCGCGTGCTCCCAGTTGGTCTGCCAGCGCTCCTCGGGCCGCTTGGCGCGGTATTCGAAGGCGACACCGCGCACGATCAGGCAGATCAGGATGAGCAGCAGCGGCAGGTAGAAGCCGGAGAAGAGCGTGGCGTACCACTCGGGGAAGGCGGCGAAGGTCGCGCCGCCCGCCGTGAGCAGCCACACCTCGTTGCCGTCCCAGACGGGACCGATGGTGTTGATGAGCACCCGCTTCTCGACCCGGTCGCGGGCGAGCAGCTTGGTGAGGACCCCTATCCCGAAGTCGAACCCCTCCAGGAAGAAGTAGCCGATCCACAGAACGGCGATCAGTACGAACCAGACGTCGTGAAGTTCCATGTCGTCGTCGCTCCTTCCTTCAGTACGAGAAGGCCATGGGCCGGTCGGAATCGGCGTCGGAATCGGAGCCCGAGCCCGAATCCTTGCCAGAGCCGGGGCCGCCGATCTTGGTGGGCGGGTCGAGGTCCGCCTCGGTCAGCTCGGGCGGGCCCTGCCTGACGTACTTGAGCAGCAGCTTCACCTCGATGACGGCGAGGATCGCGTAGATCAGCGTGAACCCGATCAGGGAGGTGAGCACCTCGCCCTGCGAGACCCCGGGGGAGACGGCGTCCCTGGTGCGCAGGACCCCGTAGACCACCCAGGGCTGCCGCCCCGTCTCGGTGAAAATCCAGCCCCAGGCGGTGCCGATGAGGGGGAAGATCAGTGTCCACTGCGAGAGCCGCCACCACCACGTGCCGAGCCTCGGCGCGAGCTCCTTGTCCTTGGTGAGCATCAGCTTGGGGATGTCGTCCGCGCCGGTGCGGTGCTCGGGCGCCAGCCAGAACTTCTTCCGGGTCAGCCAGAGGCCCGCGGTGCACAGCGCCATCGAGACGCCGCCGAAGCCGATCATCCAGCGGTAGGACCAGTAGGCGGTGGGGATGTTGGGCCGGTAGTCGCCGGGCCCGTACTTCTCCCGCGCCTCCTTGTTGAGGTCGTTGATGCCGGGGATCTCGGCGTTGAAGTTGTTCTTGGCGAGGAAGGACAGGACGCCGGGGACCTGGATGGCGACGTCGTTGTGCCCCTTGGCGACATCGCCGTACGCGAAGATCGAGAACGGCGCCGGCTTCTCGCTCTCCCACAGCGCCTCGGCCGCCGACATCTTCATCGGCTGCTGCTCGTACATGACCTTGCCGAGGGTGTCGGCGCTGACGACGGTGAGCAGCGTGCCGGCGAACGCGGCGACCAGACCGAGCCGCATCGACATCCGCATGGTGCGGATGTGCTGCTTCTTGCGCAGGTGGAAGATGGCGATGCCGGTCATGAAGGCGCCGCCGACCAGGATGGCCGCCGAGATGACGTGGAAGAAGTTGACGAGCGCCGTCTCCTGGAAGAGCACCTTGGCGAAGTCGGTGAGCTCCGCGCGCTTGGTGCCGTCCCGCTCCACGATCTTGTAGCCGACCGGGTGCTGCATAAAGGCGTTGGCCGCGATGATGAAGTACGCCGACAGGACGGTTCCGATGGAGACGATCCAGATCGTGGCGCAGTGCAGCTTCTTCGGCAGCTTGTCCCAGCCGAAGATCCACAGCCCGATGAAGGTCGACTCGAAGAAGAACGCGATCAGCGCCTCGAACGCGAGCGGCGCGCCGAAGACGTCACCGACGAAGCGCGAGTAGTCGGACCAGTTCATGCCGAACTGGAACTCCTGGACGATGCCGGTGACGACACCCATCGCGATGTTGATCAGGAACAGCTTTCCCCAGAACTTGGTCGCTCGGAGGTAATGCTCCTTGCCGGTCCGCACCCACGCCGTCTCGAGGATCGCCGTCAGGGCGGCGAGCGAGATCGTCAGGGGGACGAACAGGAAGTGGTAGACGGTCGTGATGCCGAACTGCCATCGCGCCAGGGTTTCCGGCGCCAGAGCCAGGTCCACTGCGGCTTCTCCTTACTCACCGCGGGCCAAGGAGGCAGCTTTGCCCCTTTTATCCCGCTGATCTCCGGACGAACCGGGACGCGCTTGTGAACGCGTTCACATTCACAAGCATTATGTCGTACCGGCTGCGCACATCCAAAGGGGGGTCCCCTTTACCGCCGGGAACGCCGGAACACCAGGAACACCGGAACACCGGGAAGGCCCCGGACTGCTGTCCGGGGCCTTCCCTGTCGCTTCAACATCTTGTTGCATCCGCGCCATGCGGATACGGATCTCCTGGCCTCCTTCGAGGCTAGAGCTCCTTGCGGAACGCCTCCGCCGCCCGCAGAAAGAGGTCGTTGGCCTCGGTCTCGCCGATCGTGGCCCGCATCCCCTCACCGGCGAACGGCCGCACGACCACACCGGCCTTCTCGCACGCCGCCGCGAAATCCGCCGTACGGTCCCCGAGCCGCAGCCACACGAAGTTCGCCTGCGTCTCCGGCACCGTCCAGCCCTGGCCGCGCAGCGTCTCGACCACGCGCGTGCGCTCGGCGACCAGCGAGTCGACCCGCCCCATCAGCTCGTCCTCGGCGCGCAGCGACGCCACCGCCGCGTCCTGCGCCAGCTGACTCACGCCGAAAGGCACCGCCGTCTTGCGCAGCGCGGCGGCCACCGGCTCGTGGGCGACCGCGAAGCCGACACGCAGGCCCGCGAGGCCGTACGCCTTGGAGAACGTGCGCAGGACGCAGACGTTGGGGCGGTCACGGTAGATCTCGATGCCGTCCGGCACCTCGGGGTCGCGGATGAACTCGCGGTACGCCTCGTCCAGGACGACCAGCACATCACTCGGCACCCGGTCCAGGAACCGCTCGAGTTCCGCCCTGCGGACCACGGTGCCCGTGGGGTTGTTGGGGTTGCAGACGAAGATGAGGCGGGTGCGGTCGGTGATGGCCGCGGCCATCGCGTCGAGGTCGTGCACCTCGTCGTCCGTCAGCGGCACCCGTACCGAGGTCGCACCGCTGACCTGCGTGATAATCGGGTACGCCTCGAAGGACCGCCACGCGTAGATCACCTCGTCGCCCGGACCGGAGGTGGCCTGCAGCAGCTGCTGGGCGACGCCGACGGAGCCGGTGCCCGTGGCGATGTGCGAGACGGGCACCCCGAAACGCTCGGCCAGCTCACTCATCAGGGCCGTGCACGCCATGTCGGGGTAGCGGTTGAAGGAACCGGCCGCCGCGAGCGCACTCTCCATGACGCCGGGAAGCGGCGGGTAGGGGTTCTCGTTGGAGGACAGCTTGTAGGCCACCGGACCGCCGGCCGCGGCGGGCTTGCCCGGCTTGTAGGTGGGGACACCTTCCAGCTCGGCGCGCAGCCTCGGGCTCGTCTCGCTCACCGCAGTCCTCCTCGTAGCCAGTCTCGACACGTTCGAATACTGCTTACCTTATGAGGATTGGGCGCCCCTGCGAATGGCCTTCCGATATCGGCGTACGAACGATCCGGCATCGACGCACGGGCGATCCGGCATCGGCGTACGCGGCGATCCGATATCGGCGTACGCGGCGGAGGGGGCGCTCCGTGCTCCCCCACGCGCCGGTGGCTCGCTCCGTGGCGCGCGTCCCCCGTGAAGGTGAGTTGAGACCTCTTCGAGACCTGATCCATTTGGCAGGCTCATGCGTGACGATCACGGGCAGCTGACCGTCCGGCCGCCCAACTCCCTTGCATTCCATGGTCATTGAGCCGCACACGCCATGCAGAAACGTGCCTGTCAACGAGTGAATATGCGTCCCTGCTACCCACCCGCATGAGCCCTACTATCGGCTCGCCATGACAGCAGCAGGGAAGCACCAGGTGAGCCGAGCGGAGACCGCGCGCCGGGGCAACCGGCAGAGTCGAGCGGGGATCAGAGACGTCGCCGCAGCCGCCGGTGTCTCCATCACGACTGTCTCCGACGCCCTCAACGGCAAGGGGCGGCTTCCCGACGCCACCCGACGCCATGTCCGCGAAGTCGCAGAGCGGCTGGGCTACCGCCCGTCCGCCGCGGCCCGCACCCTCCGTACCGGCAAATCCGGCCTCATCGGCCTGACCGTGACGACGTACGGGGATGAACCTTTCACCTTCACCGAGTTCGCCTACTTCGCCGAGATGGCCAGAGCCGCCACCTCGGCCGCCCTGGCCAGGGGATACGCCCTGGTCATCCTCCCCGCCACCTCGCGCCGCAGCCCCGTCGACGTGTGGTCGAACGTCGCACTCGACGGGACCGTCGTCGTCGACCCCTCCGACCACGACCCCGTGGTCAGCGAACTGGTCAGACAGGGCCTCCCGGTCGTCTCCGACGGCCGCCCGGCCGGCTCCCTGCCGGTCACCGCCTGGGTCGACAACGACCACGAGGCGGCGGTCCTGGAGATCCTCGACCACCTCGCCGCCGCCGGTGCCCGCCGGATCGGCCTCCTCACCGGCACCACCACGGACACGTACACCCACCTCTCCACCACCGCCTACCTGCGCTGGTGCGAACGCGTCGGGCAGGACCCGGTCTACGAGTCCTATCCCGCGCACGACCCCTGCGCAGGCGCCGTCGCCGCCGACCGGCTGCTCGCCAGGCCCGATCGGCCCGACGCCGTCTACGGCCTCTTCGACCCCAACGGCACCGATCTCCTCGCCGCCGCCCGGCGGTACGGCCTGCGCGTCCCCGACGACCTGCTGCTCGTCTGCTGCAGCGAGTCCACCGTGTACGCCACCACGGAACCGCCGATCACCACGCTCTCCCTCAAACCCCGGCGCATCGGCACAGCCGTCGTCCAGCTCCTCATCGACGCCATCGAGGGCCTCGACACGGGCCGTCCCATCGAGCAGGTGATACCGACCGAACTGATCGTGCGCACCTCGTCCGAGCGACGTCCGCCGCGCACGACGGTCAGCCCGCCCCGATCGCCCGGCCACGGCTGACCGCTTCCGCCCAAGCGTCCCGACACCGGGCAGAGGTTGGTGTATCCCCCGCCACCAGCGGGGAAACCTCTGCCCAATTCGGGAGAAAACCTCGGCGAACCGGGCTTCAGTACCGATTCACCACCCCTGGTGCACCACACAGCGGGAGCCGCATTCCTATGATGGGCGGACGACACCGCGGGCCGCTGCGACCAAGCAGTCCGATCTCGGTGCAGATGCGGCGCAATGGTGGTGGAGGGGTCGATGACTCAGGGGGCCGGTCAGGGACCCGATGTGCGGACGGCGACGCTGCGCGACTTCCGCGTACCGGCGTACGTCCATGAGACGACCGCTCCCGGCCCCGCGAGCCCAGGAGCTCCCGGCGAGCCGCCGGAGGAGGGCTACACCCCCACCCAGCGCGATCTGCCCGTCATCAACCGGGGAGACACCGTCCAGGTGCAGGTCATGCCGGAGCCGCCGCAGCCGCGGGCCAGCGAGGAGCACGGGCCCCTGTTCGTCGTGGGCGACGTGCACGGCTATCTGGAGGAGCTCCTCGCGGCCCTCCATGAGCAGGGCCTCATCGACGCCGAGGGCAACTGGGCCGCGGGCAACGCGCGCCTGTGGTTCCTCGGCGACTTCACCGACCGCGGTCCCGACGGCATCGGCGTCATCGACCTCGTGATGCGCCTTTCCGCCGAGGCCGCCGCCGCCGGTGGCTACTGCAAGGCGCTCATGGGCAACCACGAGCTGCTCCTGCTCGGCGCCAAGCGCTTCGGCGACACCCCCGTCAACTCCGGCGCCGGCACCGCCACCTTCCAGGCCGCCTGGCTGCTGAACGGCGGGCAGAAGACCGACATGGAGCGGCTGGAGGACCACCACCTGCAGTGGATGGCCCGCTTGGACGCGATGGAGGAGGCCGACGGCCACCTGCTCGTGCACTCCGACACAACCGCCTATCTGGATTACGGCGACTCGATCGAGGCGGTGAACGACACCATCCGGGAGACCCTCACGCGCAATGACGCCGACGAGTGCTGGGACCTCTTCCGCAAGTTCACCAAACGCTTCGCCTTCCGCGACGAGTCGGGCCCCTCGGCCGTCCGCGAACTCCTCGACATCTATGGCGGCACACGCATCGTCCACGGCCACAGCCCCATCCCCTACCTCCTGGGCGATGTCGGCTCCGAGGACGAGTCGGACGGCGGCGGCCCGGTCATCGAGGGTCCGCACGTGTACGCCGACGGCCTGGCCATCGCCATGGACGGCGGAGTGACCATGGCCGGAAAGCTACTGGTCCAGCAACTCCCACTGGCTGACTGAGGCTTCAGCGGGCAGGCGTTCCTCTACACGATCACGCTGACCAGGGTGGCAAATTCTGGAAACCCCCTGTCACCGCATGCGGTCACGGCTCTACCATCGGCTTATCCGTAGCAGGCTCCCCTCCGTTTCTGCCCAACGGCTCGTAGCCATGCGAGCCTCAGCCCTACGGAGCATCGGGGGATGCACATGAACAGCGCTCCACACCTGCTCAATGAGGACCGCCCCGAATACGAGCGGATTCTCGATGAGGCGCTGCGCAACGCACCTGACCGTCCTGAACTCGCCGCCGTGGGCCAGCGGCTCAACACCGAACAACTGCGCACCATGGCCCTGAACGCGACAGCACTGATCACGGCCGCGGCAGCGGCCGAGTACGCGCACTACGTGAAGGTTCGCGAGGAGTTGCGCGAACCTCGACCGACATCCACCACGATCCGTGAAAGGAACGGACAGAGCGCCGCGGAGTCGGGCTCCGGCGGCCTCAGCCTCGCCACCACGATGGGCGAGGTGGCGGAACCGGTGGCAGCGGGAGCCGGGGCGATCGCCGTCGTCGCGGTCCTCGCACCCGTCCTCGCGGGGGCGGCCGCCGCGATATTCCTGCTCGTCGGCTACATCCTGAAGATGCTCAACCCCGAGCCCGCCTTCGCGGACACCCTGCTCACCGCGGGATGGCTGTTCGGCGCGCTCACCGCAGGGGGCATCCTGGTCGCCGCGGTCGGTCTGCTCCTGACCGCTCTGCGCAACGGCTCCACCTCGCTCCAGGCAGAACTCCACGGCGAGCAGTGCGAGGAGGTGTCCCGGGCCAGGGAAGACTGGGGCCGGGCGCTCCTCGAGCGGGGCGTCGTACCGTTCCTGCGGGAGGCCCTGACGGAACCGGGGGCGGCTCCGGCCGCCCGCGCGCCGTCTCCGGGCGCCGGGGAATCCGGCAAGGGCGGCCGCATGCCCCAACTCGGCTACCACAGGCCGGGGTTCAGCAGCCCGGACGGCGGCCAGACCGCGGGGTCCCGGCCGAGCTACTCGAGCCCGGACTTCTCCAGCCCCGATTTCGGCGGTCCCGACCACAAGCCGGAGTAGTAGGGCCGGGGACGGGCACGGGCAAGACCGTGCACAGGTACGCAGGGGCCGGACGAAGGGCCGGCCAGGTCAGACCGTATGACCTGGCCGAACACCCGGCTGGACGAGGCGCGGGGCAGGGCAGTGACCGGCTGGATGCCGGTGTGCTGCCCTGCTTCCGCGTGCCGTCGGCCGTGGGGACGGCTCAGTCGGCGATCGGCAGATAGACCCGGTTGCCCGCCGCGGCGAACTCCCTGGACTTCTGCTCCATGCCCGCCTCGATGTCATCGGCGGCCAGGTCACTGTCGGCCAGGTCACCGCCGTGCCGGCGCCGAATGTCCTGAGAGATCTTCATGCTGCAGAACTTCGGCCCGCACATCGAGCAGAAGTGCGCCGTCTTCGCGGGTTCGGCCGGCAGCGTCTCGTCGTGGAACTCCCGCGCCGTGACCGGATCGAGGGCCAGATTGAACTGGTCCTCCCAACGGAACTCGAACCGCGCGTCCGAGAGCGCGTCGTCCCAGTCCTGCGCGCCCGGGTGCCCCTTGGCCAGGTCGGCGGCATGGGCCGCGATCTTGTAGGTGATCACGCCCGTCTTGACGTCGTCCCTGTTCGGCAGGCCGAGGTGCTCCTTCGGCGTGACGTAACAGAGCATCGCCGTGCCCCACCAGCCGATCATCGCGGCACCGATGCCGGAGGTGATGTGGTCGTAGGCGGGTGCGATGTCCGTGGTCAGCGGGCCGAGCGTGTAGAACGGCGCCTCCTCGCAGATCTCCTGCTGGAGGTCGATGTTCTCCTTGATCTTGTGCATCGGGACGTGACCGGGGCCCTCGATCATCGTCTGTACGTTGTGACGCTTGGCGATCGTGTTGAGTTCCCCGAGCGTCCGCAACTCGGCGAACTGCGCCTCGTCGTTGGCGTCCGCGATCGAGCCGGGGCGCAGGCCGTCGCCGAGCGAGTACGTCACGTCGTATGCCGCGAGGATCTCGCAGAGCTCCTCGAAGTGCTCGTAGAGGAAGCTCTCCTTGTGGTGCGCGAGGCACCAGGCGGCCATGATCGAACCGCCGCGCGAGACGATGCCGGTCTTGCGGCGCGCGGTGAGCGGGACGTACGGCAGGCGCACGCCCGCGTGCACCGTCATGTAGTCCACGCCCTGCTCGGCCTGTTCGATGACCGTGTCCTTGTAGATCTCCCAGGTCAGCTCCTCGGCCTTGCCGTCGACCTTCTCCAGGGCCTGGTAGAGCGGCACGGTGCCGATCGGCACGGGGGAGTTGCGCAGGACCCACTCACGGGTGGTGTGGATGTTGCGGCCGGTGGACAGATCCATGACCGTGTCGGCGCCCCATTTGGTCGCCCACGTCATCTTGTCCACCTCCTCCTCGATGGAGGAGGTCACCGCGGAGTTGCCGATGTTGGCGTTCACCTTCACCAGGAACTTCTTGCCGATGATCATCGGCTCGATCTCCGGGTGGTTGACGTTGGCCGGGATCACCGCGCGGCCCGCGGCGACCTCGGCGCGCACGACCTCGGGGTCGAGGTTCTCGCGGATCCCGATGAACTCCATCTCGGGCGTGATCTCACCGCGCCGGGCGTACGCGAGCTGCGTCACCGCCTGACCGTCGCGGGCCCGACGCGGCTGGCGGGGGCGGCCGGGGAAGACCGCGTCGAGGTTCTTGAGCCCTCCGCGGGGCGAGGTGTGCTTGAGGCCGTCGTCCTCGGGGCGAAGCGGACGGCCGACGTACTCCTCGGTGTCGCCGCGGGCGATGATCCAGTTCTCCCGCAGCGGCGGCAGCCCGCGGCGGACGTCGGTCTCGGCCGACGGGTCGGTGTACGGGCCCGAGGTGTCGTACAGGGTGACGGACTTGCCATTGGTGAGGTGCACCTGGCGGACCGGCACGCGCAGGTCGGGGCGCGAGCCCTCGACATACGCCTTGTGCCAGCCGATGGACTTCCCGGCCTCGTCGGCCGCGACGGTGTTCTCGTCGCTGCCGGAGGCAGGCGTGCGTGTGTCCGATGTGGTCATGAGACCTACTCCCTACGCCGGCATTACCCGGTAACAGGTTCGGCGGTCGACGCAGCGGATCCCGTACGGCTCGTGCACGATCGTGCCCGTTCGTACGGAGGTCAGCGCCCTCTCAGCCCGGTGCTCCGAGCTCCCGCGATTGCAAAGGTGGCACCACGCTAGCGTCATATCGGCCGCGCTGAACAGAGGGCCCCCTTCGTTCTTGCGATGATCGGGCAGTGACCACCACAGAACCGCCGCTCCCCCCGCCCTCCCGCCCCCCGTCCGGGCCACCGGCCCCGGCCCCGCCCCCGAACGGAAGCTTTCCAGGTGACGGGCGTGTGCACGGGGGGCAGGGAGACGGAGGACAGGGACACGGAGGAGAGGGGTCCGGGCCACACGGGCACGGGTCCGGGTCACACGGGCAGGGCGGGTCACACGGGCACGGGTCCGGGCATGGTGAACACGGGCACTCGCACAGTCACGGTCCGGCCGCTCCCGTCTCCAAGCACCTCCGCAAGGTCATCGCCGCGGTACTCATCCCCTTCGCCGCCGCAGTCGTCGTGGGCCTGGCCGTGCTGTGGCCCGGAGGCACACCGGGACACGAACGCACCGGCGTCGGCTTCGACCGGCAGACACAGTCGGCGAAGGTCACCAAGGTGCAGGAACTGCCCTGCAAAGACCTCAGCCCGTCACAGCCCCAGCCGAACGGCGACACCTCCACCGCCGAGGGACAGTCCGCGCAGTCCCGGGCGGCGGGCATCTGCAAAAAGGCGACGATCGAGGTCGGCAGCGGCAAGGACAAGGGCCGCACCTTCACCGAGATCATCCAGCCGGACTCGCCCCGGCAACTGAAGCAGGGCCAACAGGTGGTGGTCGCCTACGAGCCCAAGGCCCCCGAAGGACTCCAGTACTCCGTCACCGACGTCAACCGCAAGATTCCGATGGCTCTGCTCGCCGGCATCTTCGCACTCGCCGTCGTCGTGGTGGGACGGCTGCGCGGCATGATGGCCCTGGTCGCCCTCGCCATCAGCTTCCTGGTGCTCACCTTCTTCATCCTGCCCGCCATCCTGCAGGGCTCGAACCCACTGGTCGTGGCAGTGATCGGGGCGAGCGCCATCATGCTCATCGCGCTCTACCTCTGCCACGGCCTCACAGCCCGTACGTCGGTCGCGGTGCTCGGTACGCTCATCTCCCTCCTTCTGATCGGCTTGCTCGGCTCACTCTTCATCGGCTGGGCCTCCCTGACCGGCAACACGGATGACAACACCGGCCTCATCCACGGCCTTTACCCGTCCATCGACATGAGCGGGCTGCTGCTCGCGGGCGTCATCATCGGCTCGCTCGGCGTCCTCGACGATGTGACGGTCACCCAGACCTCCGCGGTCTGGGAACTGCACCAGGCCAACCCGACCATGGGCTGGCGCGGTCTGTACCGTGCGGGCATCCGCATCGGCCGCGACCACATCGCCTCCGTCGTCAACACCCTCGTCCTCGCCTACGCGGGTGCCGCCCTGCCCCTCCTCCTTCTCTTCTCGATCGCTCAGTCCAGCGTGGGCACGGTGGCCAACAGCGAGTTGGTCGCCGAGGAGATCGTCCGCACCCTGATCGGCTCGATCGGCCTGGTCGCCTCAGTGCCGGTCACGACCGCACTCGCCGCCCTGGTCGTCTCGGCGGACCGCACGACGGGGGCGGGGGGCAGTGCGGGCGCCGGGGGGAATGCCGGAGCCGGTGCGAGTGGGGGTGTGGGTGCGGGTGTGAGTGCGGGTACGCGTGTGAATGCGGGCCCTGTTGCAGGGGCGGGTGCTGGTGCTGCCGGTTCCGCTCGGCCGTCGCGCGGTGGGAAGGGGCGACGGCGCAAGCGCTAGTTGATCCGGGGCTTGGGGTTGGGGTTGGAGGTTGAGGCGCTCGGGGGCCGGATGCACGGGGCGTCCGGAGACGATCGGTGCACCCGGGCACTCAAGCCGCTGTACGCGCCCCGAGGGCCCCGCCAGCAAATGCACCAAAATGCCACTGACTGTATGGAGTTGTTGGCGGCAACGAGTCAACCCGCGTTCTGCTCCTCCGCGAGGATCCGGTCCAGCGCCTCGTCGAGGTGTGCGTCGAAGTCGGCGAGCACCCGCTCCTGTCCGAGCGGCACCAACTTGTCCGTGCGGTCGAGGAAGGCGAGCAGCGGCGGGATGCCCACCCGGAACAGCGCTTGGTCCGCACCGACCTGAAGCCTGATCAGGGCCTCGTCCAGCAGACCGGTATCGGTGGGCTCGATCCGCACATCACCGTCGCCGCACGGCCTGCCCACCCCGTCGATCAACAACTCCCGCCCGAAGGCCCAGGTCACCGGAGTGTCCCCCGGCAGATGGAACGTCAGCCGCACGGCATAGGGATCGTCGATCTCGTAGCGCAGCTCCACCGGGATGCGAAATGACAGTTCCTCGGAAACGAGAAAGCTCATCATGACCTCTGCCTGCACCGTCTCGTCCATCGCGCCCTACCCCGTCACTTAGCCGTCGAGGAGCCAGGAACCAACTCCCTGACACCCTCGCATCTTGCTCAACGTGCGTGTCAGATCACAAGGAGTGAGTTTTCAGATGCTGATAGAGAAGGCGAGTGTTCCTAGTAGCTTTCCGATCTCCCGTTGCAACCGGTGGGCTGCGGGCAGCAGTCGGTCGGCTTGATAGGCCGGAACGGAGATGGCCATGGTCGCGGCCGTGTCACCCGCTGTAATCGGGATTGCCGCGCAGACCGTCCCCAGCGCGTACTCCTGACGCTCCACGACGGGCCGCATCCGCTCCATGGCATCGAGTCGGCGGATGAATGTGCGGTCGTCCCGGACCGAATAGCGCGTGGTCGGCTGGACCGGGTAGCGGTCGAGGTGGTCCAGTCGTGCCTCGTTGTCCAGCTGGCCGAGCAGGCACTGCCCGATCGCGTGCGCATGTCCTGTCTCCCTGAAGTCAGCCCATTCCTCCACGGCGGGGTTGCCCGGGGTGTCCGCGACGGCCACGATGTCGATCTCGCCCTCGCGGTAGACGGCGAAGTACACGGGGACGCCGATGGTGTCCCGCCAATGCGCCATGGACTCTTCGATCGCTCCGCGCCGCTTCTGCTCCGCCCCGCTGCTGCTCAGCCGCTCGGCCGCCTCGCCGAGCACGAACACACCCTTCTCCCTGCGCAGATAGCCCTCATGGGTCAGGGTGCGCAGCAGGTGGTACGCGGTGGGGAGGGCAAGCCCCGCCTCACGGGCCAACTGCTTTGCAGGCGCGCCTCCTTGGTGCGAGGCGGCGGCTTCCAGTAGCCGCATCGCCCGTTGTACCGAGCCGATGAGGGTCGGCCCGACGGTCGCGGAACTGGTGTCGGTCGGCGAAGAGGTGTCGATCGGTGAGGTTGTGTCGATCGGTGAGGTTGTGTCGATCGGTGAGGTTGTGGTGTCGGCCGCGGCCAAGGTTCACTCCCGAAGCGCGTGGGGGCCCGCCCGGGCCCGGAGTAGCGAGGGAGGGGCAGTACGCGTGCGCCCGTACACGGAGATCGCCCCCCGCGTCGGTTTCCGGACTCTAATCCTTGGCCTTCGCTCTACGGTGCCTCACCGCGAAACTTCCCCCGGGCGAGGGAACCGATTCGCAAAATCACCAGTCAGTGGTCAGGATCTGACGGCGGGCGGTCACCAGTCGGTGCGGGACGAGGACGAGCCGGATATGAACTTCCGTACGACGTAGATGAGTCCACCGACCAAGGCTACGAATATCAGCGCCTTGAAGAGCAGACCGACCACGAATCCGACAACGGTCGCTATCACGCCGCCGAACACGACGAGTGCGATGACGGGCACAGCCACCCACTTCACCCACCACGGCATTCCCGCAAAGATCTCCTTCGCTGCCACGTCCTTACCTCTCTCTGCTCTGTCCGCACTCCCGCGCTCTTCGCCTCGGTGCGGTTCCTGAATTCCTGCAGGTCCCTGGCTTCTCACATTCGAGACTAAGGTGCCAAAGAGCTCCGCGGGGGCCTCGGAGCCCTTGTCCTCCCCTGATCCGACCCTGAGAGAACCCCGAGGCCCCAGCCCTGATCAGGACTCGGGCGGAGAGAAGACGACGAGTACGCGCAGGTCCTCGCTGATGTGGTGGAACTTGTGGGCCACTCCCGCCGGCACATAGACGACGCTGCCCCGCGCCACCTGCGTGGTCTCCGTGCCGACCGTGATCGAGGCGCGGCCGCTGACGACCATGTACACCTCGTCCTGGCGGTGCGGCTGCTGCGGGTCGGACTCCCCGGCCTTCAGCGCGTACAGCCCGACCGACATGTTCCGCTCGTGCAGGAATTGCAGGTAGGCGCCGTCGTTCGCGGCGCGCTCCGCCTCCAGCTCGTCCAGTCGGAAAGCCTTCATCGCTCTCGTACACCCCTCGCTGATGCCCGTTGTGCCGCCGCTCGGCCTGCCACTGCTCGCGGGCTCCCGTGAGCCGACCGTTCCCGGCTCGTGTCTGCCACGATCAGACACATGAAGAATTTTGTAGTCAAGACGATCGCCAACGCCGCGGCCCTGGCTGTCGCCGTGTGGCTGCTCGACAAGATCACCCTGACCGGTGACGGCACCGGGAAGAAGGTGGGCACGCTCATCGTCGTCGCCCTACTCTTCGGTCTGGTGAACTTCCTGGTCAAGCCGGTGGTGAAGGTCCTCACCTTCCCCCTGTTCATCCTGACGCTCGGTCTGATCACCTTCGTGGTCAACGCCCTGATGCTGCTGCTGACCTCGTGGCTGGCCGACAAGCTCGACGTCAGTTTCCACGTCGAGGGCTTCTGGACCGCCGTCCTGGGCGGCCTGATCATCTCGATCGTGTCCTGGGCCATGAATGTCGTGCTCCCCGACGACAAGGACTGACTGCCGAACCCTCCGGCGGCCGAGGGGTGAGGGGGCCGAAGAGTGTCTGAGAATGGTGGGGGCGGCGAGCGGAAGCCCGCTCGGCGTTGTACGTGAAGCAGTGGAGAGGCGGGCGGCATGACGGAACCGGGACGCGTGGACGACGGCGCGGCGCGCATAGGCGACGGCACGCGTGCCGTGCGGGCCGGGTTGCCCGAGCCCGTGAAGTACGAACCGACGCTGCCCGGCCCGGTGTTCGCAGCCCACTTCCATCTGCCTGGCGACCCGACGGGCGGATATGCCTACGGACGCGACGACAACCCCACCTGGACGCACCTGGAGCGCGCCATCGGGGATTTGGAGGCGCCGGGCTCCGGTACGGACGTCGAGACGCTCGTCTTCGCCTCCGGTATGGCCGCGATCTCCGCGGTCCTGTTCTCGCAGCTGCGCGCCGGCGACGTGGTGGTTCTGCCGGACGACGGATATCAGGTCCTGCCGTTGGTCCGCGAGCAGCTCTCGGCGTACGGCATCGAGGTGCGCACCGCCCCGACTGGCGGTGATGCCCAGCTCGACGTCCTGGACGGCGCCAAGCTGCTGTGGATCGAGACGCCTTCCAACCCCGGCCTCGACGTGTGCGACGTGCGGCGGCTCGCCGATGCGGCACACGCGCGTGGCGCCCTGGTGGCCGTCGACAACACCCTGGCGACGCCGCTCGGCCAGCGGCCCCTCGAACTCGGCGCCGATTTCGCGGTTGCCAGCGGTACCAAGATGCTCACCGGCCACGGAGACATCCTGCTGGGATACGTCGCCTGCCGTGACGCGCAGATGACCGCCTCCGTGCGGCAGTGGCGCAAGATCGTCGGGGCTATCCCAGGGCCGATGGAGGCCTGGCTCGCGCACAGGTCGCTCGCCACGCTCCAACTCCGCGCCGACCGGCAGAACGGGAATGCTCTGGCCGTCGCGGAGGCCCTGCGCGACCGCGCCGATGTGTCGGGGCTGCGCTACCCCGGGCTGCCCGGTGACCCCTCCCACGAGATCGCCTCGCGGCAGATGCGGCGCTTCGGGTGCGTGGTCTCTTTCACGCTGCCCACGCGCGCGCGTGCCGAGCGCTTCCTCAAAGCACTGCACCTGGTCGACGATGCCACGAGCTTCGGGGGCGTACGGTCCACGGCCGAACGCCGTCGCCGTTGGGGTGGTGACGCCGTCGCGGAGGGCTTCATCCGCTTCTCCGCGGGCGCCGAGGACCCTGCTGACCTCGTGGCGGACGTGTTGCGCGCCCTAGACGAGTCGGCCGCCCCCGCGGGCTGACCACCCCGGCGGGTGCCACCGGTAGCCCCTCAGCGGATCCACGGCATGGTCTCCAGGCGGACCGCCAGTGGCACTCCGGCTACGCACAACGAACGGTCCAAGCCTCCCCCACGTGGCTCGGACCACCTGAATTCACCGTCGAGCGCGCGCTGCCCGCCCGGCCTTAGTGACTGCTGCACGCCGCCGCGGACTGGGCTTGATGGGGGCGGGGCCGACCCGCGATGTTTCACGTGGAACAGTCCGGGCCACATTTTCCCCATGACCGTCCGACCCGTGGTCAAGCGCACCGCACGTGCCGTCCTACTGGACGGAGACGACCTGATCCTGATCAAGCGCACCAAGCCCGGCGTCGATCCGTACTGGGTCACCCCGGGCGGCGGAGTGGAGGCGGAGGACGCTTCCGTCGTCGACGCGCTCCACCGCGAGGTCCACGAGGAGCTCGGTGCCAAGATCGTCGACGTCGTGCCCTGCTTCGTCGACACCGTGGAGCACATTGGTGAGGACGGCGGCGCGACCGGAGTGAAGGTGCAGCACTTCTTCGTCTGCCGACTTGAGTCCATGGACACCGGCCAGCGGCACGGACCCGAGGTCGAGGACCCGTGCGGCGAGTACGAGATCGTGCACGTGCCCTTCACTCGGGTCGGCATCGCCTCGGTACACCTCGTACCGCTGTCACTCCGGCACTATCTGGACGGCAACATCGAGGGCGTACGTGCGATGCACGCCCCCGACCTCGGTTAGTCCGCCGCCGGCCCGGGTCGTTCCGCCACAGGACCGGCTCAGTCCGCCGTCGCCATCAGTTCCTCGACCGAGTCATGGCGGATTCTGCCCTCGGGGATTCCGATGTCCCGCAGGGTGTCCACGCCGTTGCGGATCATTCCGGGCGGGCCGGAGAGATAGGCGTCGTACTCGTTCCACGGTCCGTACTCCCGCACGGCATCCGGCAGTTGGGCCCGCTGGTCGACGAACGGTCGTACGGCGAGCCACGGATGGGTCTGTTGCAGTCGCAGCATCGTGTCGATGTCGTACAGGTCGTGATCGGTGCGCGCCCCGTAGAACACCTCGACCGGGCGGCGCCTGCCGTGCTCGGCGACGTCCTCGACCAATGCCTTGATGGGCGCGATGCCCGTGCCTCCACCCAGGCACAGCAATCCGCTGTCGGTGGTGTGGTCGACGGTCATCGAACCGGCGGGCGGGCCGAGCCGCAGGACGTCGCCGGGACGGGCGTGATGCACCAAGGCGTTCGACACCCACCCCGCCGGGACGGCTTTCACGTGGAAGGACAGCAGCCCGTCGGAACGTGGCGCCGATGCGAAGGAGTAGTGGCGCCAGATCCGTGGCCACCAGGGGGTCTCCAGGCTGGTGTACTGCCCGGCGAGGAAGGGGTACGGCTGGTCGGGGCGGACCGTGACGACCGCTATGTCGGGGGTCCGGAGGTCGTGCGAGACCACTTCGGCGAACCACCACGCCGGGGCGCGCAGTTCGTCCTCGGCGGCCGCATCGATCATGACCTGCGAGATCGTCGTGTACGTCCGGACCCAGGCGGCTTCGGTCTCCTCGTCCCAGACCGCGCTCGCGTACCGGCTCAGCGAACCGATCAGGCACTCGCCGACGGCCGGGTAGTGCTCGGGCTGCGTGCCGTACTTGCGGTGACCCCGTCCGAGGTTCTTCAGATACGAGACGAGCACGTCGGGGTGGTCGATGTGCTCGGCCGAGGTCAGCAGCGCCTTGAGAATCCGGTCCCGCTGGGTGTCCATCGCCCCGGGGAAGAGGGCGCGCAGGTCGGGGTGGCGGGTGAAGAGCAGCGCGTAGAAGTACGAGGTGACCTTGTCGGCGACAGGGGCGATTTCGGCCATCGTGCGTTGGACCAGAACCGCGTCGGGGGACGCCTTCCGCGAGGGCTTCGCCTCCGGGGACGGTATCGGCGGCGAGGCCGGCTGGGGTTGCGGCGCCGGAGTCCGAGAGGGCTGGTGTTGATCCTGCGGCAAGACCTGTGGCGGCTGGGCCTGGGCACCCGGAGCCTGGACACTCGGAGCCTGGGCACCCGGAGCTGCGGATATTCGCTCGTCCGTCGACTCCGTGGCGGTCGACGACGGGGGAGCGTCGGACTGCCGGCTGTCGGCGTCCTCCGGCCGCGCCGAAGGCCTGCGCGGGGTGAACCAGCCGCCCCCGTCGCCGGTCGTGCCGTCATCCGCCGACGTGGTGGTCGGAGCGTCCATGCTGTGCCTCGCCTCGAACATCTCTCGGTCGGTCTGCGCACTTCCTGCCGGAAGCTGCCTGTGTTCCCCGCTCTGCCTGGACGGCCGTTACGGCCACATTGAACCCCGGCCCCCCGGGCCCTACGGACAAGTAGGGCGAGAATGTGACATTGGCCGCAGCCGTCTCACCGCAGCATCCCATTGCCCGTCGTCGCGCCGTCCGGATAACCGGAAGTGCGAGTTCTGGATCTCTCCACCCCGTTAGGCTTCATTACCTGCGCGCGTACCCCCCCCCAGGGTGCGAGAGACGCACCCGGCACGAACCGTGATCGACCATACCGGCAGCCTCCCGACGCACAAGTACCTCTTCCCTTCGCACGGAATTCTGTCGATCTGGCTGTCAATTGCCTCAATTACCCGCCGTGCCGGACCAATTCGTACGCCTTACGCAGATCCCGCCCGACATAGGAGTGGGTCGCCAGGCTCACCAGCCGTTGGTCCGCATTGACCGCCACGGAGACCGGCACTACGCCGAACAACTCCAGGTCGGAAAGCGAGTCGCCGTACGCGACGCAATCGCTGCGGTCCACCCCGAACTCTTCACAGAGCCGGTTCGCGATCTTCACCTTGGCCGCCGCATTGAGAATGCCCGTCGGATCGACGGGTTCGCTGAACGGTACGGCCGGGAAACGCGAACCATGTGCGGCATGCGCGCCCCATCCGATGAGCCGCTCCACGAAGAATGACGGCGAGAGGGAGACCACCGCGCTGTAGTCACCGCGCTCCCTGATGTCGGCCCAGGTCTCCTGGATGCCGGAGAGCCATGGCGCTCCGTCGAAAGCAGCCTTCACCTGGGCATCCGTTAGCTCGGCCCACAGGGCGTGCACCCGCTCCGCGTACTCCGGTGAATCGATGCGTCCTGCCACGAAGCCCCGTTCGAGCTCGGCGATCTCCGCATCCAGACCGAGCTGTCGCGATATCTCCACGGGCGCCGCCGTGCCGTGCAGCAGCGTCCCGTCCAGATCGAAGAGATGTAGGCGTGCCATGTCCGCCGAGGCTAGTGCCCCTTGCCACCCGGGCTGCCAGACACCCCGTCCCGCACTGCTTGGCCCCACGTTTCACGTGAAACATGACCTTCCCGTAGGTCGCCTGTCGGCGTAGCAGCCTGAGACAACGTGGCCAGAACCAACGTGGTTCTGCCCACAAACCGGTGGACGCCGAGGATGTACGTCAGACAGCCTGGCCCGCGTGTCGACACCTTCCCTCTCCGCACTGCCCATCCGCCGACTGACGCCCCGCGACCTGCTGGCCTGCGCCGACTTGTCCGAAGACCGGGGCTGGCCACGTGAAGAACACAAGTGGGGTCTGCTGCTTTCGGCCGGAACGGGCTACGGCATCGATGCCCCCGAAGGAAACGGCCTGATCGGCGCCTACGTAGTGACCCAGTACGGCCCTCGGGAGCACCCCGGTCTGGCCGCGATCGGCATGGTCCTCGTCGCCGAGCGGTACGCCCGTCGGGGCATCGGCCGTCGGCTGATGGAGTACGCCGTCGGGGCAGCGGGTCCTACCCCTCTGACTCTCCACGCGACACCGTACGGCCGTCCTCTCTACCAACAGCTCGGCTTCAAGGTGATCGGCCGGGCCGAGATGATCAGGGGGCACTTCGCCCCTGTGGGACCACTGCCCGCGCTCGCCACCCGACCGGCCACCGCGGAGGACCTGACCGCCATCCTCCGGCTCGACACCGAGGTCCTGGGGCTTGATCGCATGCATGTGATCACCCGGCTACCCGCCTTCACCGACCAGCTTCGGGTAGCGGAGGCCGACGGCGAGCTCGTCGGCTACGCGGGCGCCTGGCCCAACATGGAGACGCATGTCGTGGGTCCGCTCGTCGCGCGGGACACCGAGACAGCGAAGGCTCTCATCGCCTCACTCGCCGTCGGCACCGACCGTCCGCTGCGTACCGACATCGACGTACGGCACGAAGAGCTGCTGTCGTGGCTGAAGGAGAGCGGCCTCGAATCCGTCGCTCACAACGCCGTGATGGCGTACGGGACACCTGAGCTGCCCGGCGACTGGACCCGCCGTTTCGCACCGCTGACGGTGGCGGCCTGCTGAGCCGACCGCCGCGACACGGAAAGGCCTGCCCCCCAGCAACGTCTGGGAGCAGGCCTTCTCTCGTACGTCTGTTACCCCTTGTAGGAGGTCGTACGTGCCTTACGCGAGGGCCTCCACGGCCCTTGTCGCGAAGCCGTGGTCCTGCTCGGGCACACCGCCGCCGACTCCGACGGCGCCGATCAGGCGGCCGTCACGGTGAACCGGTACCCCGCCCGCGATGAAGAGCAGGGGGCGGTCGAGTGCGGTGGGAAGGGTGTGGAAGAGGCCGCCGGGCTGGACCGCGTCCACGAGGTCGGCGGTCGGTGCGTTCAGCTGCAGTGCCGTGTACGCCTTGCGGGTGCTGGTCTCGCCGGAGATCAGGACGGCCCGGTCATCACGCCGGAAGGCGATGAGGTGGCCGCCCGCGTCGAGGACGGTGACGCTGACCGTGGCACCGGCTGCCTGGGCCGCGCGGCGGCCCGCGTTGACGAGTACCTCGGCGTCATCGGTGGTCAGCGGGACAACGGCGGTGGTGGTGCTCATGAAGGTTCTCCTGCGAAGTGATGCTTGGGGGACGGAGGGTGTGGGGTCGGAACAGTGGGGAGGGCCGAGCAGGCAGGGGGAGGGAGTCAGTGGTGGACCGGCGTCCGCTGCTCGACGGGCGCGGGTGTCGCACCGGCCACGACGAGACCGGCGCTTGCGGAGCGACGCTCCAGGGCGGCCGAGACGAAGGCCAGCACAAGGGCGGAGGCGGCGAGTACCGCGCCGACCCAGTTCGGAGCGGTGTAGCCGAGTCCTGCGGAGATGACGAGCCCGCCGAGCCATGCCGACAGCGCGTTGCCCAGGTTGAATGCGCCGATGTTGACCGCGGAAGCGAGCGTCGGAGCGCCCGAGGCGTGGTCGAGGACGCGCTTCTGCAGAGGCGGCACGGTCGCGAAGCCGAGGGCCCCGATCAGCAGGACGGTCACGGCGGCCGCGATCTTGTTGTGCGCGGTGAAGGTGAACAGGCCGAGCACCAAGGCCAGGGAGCCCAGGGTCACGTACAGCATCGGCATCAGCACGCGGTCAGCGAGCCGCCCGGCGACGAGGTTGCCGCCGACCATGCCGAGCCCGAAGAGGACGAGCAGCCAGGTGACGGAGGAGTCCGCATAGCCTGCGACATCCGTCATCATCGGCGTGATGTAGGTGATGGCCGCGAAGACGCCGCCGAAGCCGAGGACCGTCATCGCCATGGCGAGCAGCACCTGCACATTGCGGAAGGCACCCAGCTCATCGCGCAGCCGCACGCCTTCGGACTTGGGCAGGTCCGGCACGAGCTTGGCGATCCCGACGAGGCCGAAGACGCCCAGGGCTGCCACGATCACGAAGGTGATCCGCCATCCGATGGCCTGGCCGACGAGCGTGCCGAGCGGTACACCGACCACGTTGGCCACGGTGAGGCCCGAGAACATCATGGCGATCGCTCCGGCCTTCTTCTCGGGGGCGACCAACTCGGCCGCGACGACCGAGCCGATGCCGAAGAAGGCGCCGTGGGCGAGTGAGGCGACGACACGGCCGGCCAGCATCACACCGAAGACGGGGGCCACGGCGGAGAGCAGGTTGCCGAGGACGAAGAGGCCCATCAGGAGCATCAGCATCCGCTTGCGCGGGATTCGGGTGCCGAGGGCGGTCATCAGGGGGGCGCCGAGTACGACGCCGAGGGCGTAGCCGGTCACGAGGAAACCGGCCGTCGGGATGGAGACGCCGAAGTCACCCGCGACCTCGGGAAGTAGCCCCATGATCACGAACTCCGTGGTCCCGATCCCGAAGGCCCCGATCGCGAGGGCCAGAAGCGCGAGTGGCATGGATCTACCTTCCAAACGATTGCAGGTGCGCCTTACATGCGTTCACAATAGTTGCAGGCGCTGTATATTTGCAAGCGATGGATATTGCATCGGTGGACTACTCTGGGTACAACCGCTCCGGGACGGAGGAACAAGAGCCATGACAGCGACAGACCCCGCACTCACCGGGCTCGCCCAAAGCTGGTGCGCCCTCTCCTTGCTCCACGGCAAGATCGAGGCGCGCGTCGAGCGCGCCCTCCAGGCCAAGCACGGCCTGAGCGTGCGGGAGTACAGCCTCCTCGACGTCCTCAACCGCCAGCACGACGGTGAGGGCGGCCATCTGCAGATGAAGCAGGTCGCCGACGCCGTGGTCCTGAGCCAGAGCGCGACCACCCGCCTGGTGACCCGGCTCGAGGAGCGTGGCCTCCTGTCCCGCTACCTGTGCCCCACCGACCGCCGCGGCATCTACACGGACGTCAGCGAGGCCGGTGCCGCACTGCTCGCCGAGGCGCGTCCGACCAATGACGCCGCCCTGCGCGAGGCCCTCGACGAGGCCGCACAGAGCCCGGAGCTGGCCCCGCTGGTCAAGGCCGTCGAAACGCTGCGTGTGCCCGCGTAGGCTGCGGCCATGGGAGATCTTGAAATCCGCCCTGCCATAGCCGCAGACCTGGCCGCCATCGTGGAGATGCTCGCCGACGACCCCTTGGGCGCCGCACGCGAGTCTCCGGACGACCTCGCTCCGTACGTCACGGCGTTCGAGCGTCTGGCCGCCGACCCGAACCAGCACCTGGTCGTCGCCGAGCGCGAGGGGCGTGTCGTCGGCACACTCCAACTCACGATCGTTCCGGGGCTTTCCCGGAAGGGTTCCACCCGGTCGATCATCGAAGGCGTGCGCGTTCACGCAGATGAGCGCGGGAGCGGACTCGGTACGCGCTTCATCGAATGGGCCGTCGAGGAATCCCGCCGCCAGAACTGCCAGTTGGTACAGCTGACGTCGGACGCCACCCGCACCGACGCCCACCGCTTCTACGAGCGGCTCGGCTTCTCGGCCTCCCATGTGGGCTTCAAATTGCAGCTCTGAGACAGCGCTCGCCCGCAAGGTGTTTCACGTGAAACACGACGAGGCGGCTTGTTTCACGTGAAACAAGCCGCCTTGTCGCACTGTGCCGCCCCTCAGGCCCCCGAAGTGTGAGGGCTGTCTACGGGAAGCCGCGCCACCCCTGCGGGTGCACCCCGCCAGGAACCGGCACCCCCTCGTCGTACGGCTTCCGCGTGAAGACGAACGACCCCAGGTCGAGGTGGCTCACCGAGCCGTCCTGCCGCCGTACCGCCTGCAGCAGCTCCCCCGCGTAGTAGCCGTTCAGGCCTGTCCAGGTCCCGTCCCCGTTGGACCGGAACCGGGCCTGGCGCCCCGCACCGGCGAGCGGGCCCATCTCGACACCGCCGTCGGCCGTCAGCCGGAGCGCGAGCACCTGAGTCCCCCAGTACCAGGGCCCCGCCAACTCCAGCGCGTTTCGGTCGACTTCGGTGAGCGGCCGCCACGGCTCAGGAATACGGGGCTCGGCGTCGGCCACGATCTTCAACAGCTCCACGGCCACCGCCGCCACCTGCGGACCCGAGGTGCAGTTGGTGAGGGTGACCGTGACCAGACCATCCGCCTCGCTCACCCACAGAGCAGCCAGGAAACCCGGCAGAGACCCGCTGTGTCCGGCCAGGCTGCCCCTCTCCCACCGCAGCAGATCCACTCCCAGGCCGTACGCCCTGTCCCATTCCCCCGCCTGCGACGGAGCCGACGGCGTCCGCATCTCCCGTACGGACTCCGCGCAGAGAACCCGGTCGTCCCCCGAGACCAGGAAGGCTCCAAAGCGTGCCAGGTCGGCCGCGGTGGACCACAGTTGCCCTGCCGGGGCCATCAGGCCCAGGTCCTCGACGGGCTCGGGCATCATCACGTCCGCCCAGGGATGGACGGCGAAACCACCCGCGTGCGGTGCCTGAGGCTGCGCACTCGTACGGCTCAGGCCCAGCGGCTCAAGCACCTCGCGGCACAGCACCTCCTCCCACGGAGCTCCTCGCAACGCCTCCACCAGCGAACCGAGCAACGTATAGCCGGGATTCGAGTAGTGGAAGCGGCGTCCCGAGGGGTGCTTGAAGGGGTCCTGGCCCAGGACATCGGCGAGTTCCGGACGCGTCGATCCCGGTGTGCGCTCCCACCACGCGCCGGGCGTCTCGGCGGCCAGGCCGCCGGTGTGGGAGAGGAGTTCGGCGATGGTGACCTCCCCCACGCCGGTCTCCGGCAGATGCTTCTCCAGCGGGTCTCCCAGATCCAGCAGGCCCTCGTCCCGCAACCGCATCACCAGTACAGCGGTGAAGGTCTTGGTGATCGAGCCGATGCGGTACTGGACGTTCTCGTCCGGCTCGTGCCCGTCCACCATGCTGCGGCCACCGCTCCACACCAGCTCGCCGTCCCGGGCCACCGCGGCGACCAGCGACGGGGTCCGGCCCTCCGTCTGCGCGGTGGCGATGCGGTGCAGCAGAGCTCGGCGGGTGGACGGGAGAAGCTCTTCATGGGGTGTTGTCATGGGACCAGTTCACCCGGCGGTCGTGGCTGAGTCGAGCGAATTCGTCCCCGTGCCCCCTCAGCCCTCCCACGGCATCGAGCCCGCGATCCGCCGCGTGGTGATGTTGATCCGGTTGAGCATGTTGGTCAAGCCGACGGCGAGCACGAGCGCCGCCAGTTCCTGCTCGGTGAAGTGCTTCGCCGCCTCGTCCCAGACCTCCACCGGCACCGGATCGCTCCGGTCGGCCAGCCGGGTGGCCGCCTCCGCGAGAGCGAGGGCAGCACGCTCCGCATCGGTGAAGCAGGGGGCGCTGCGCCAGGCAGCCACCGCCGAACACCGCTGGTCGGTGACGCCCGCCGCCCCGGCGCTTCGCGCACTGCCGTCCACACAGACGCTGGATCCGTTGATCTGACTCACACGCAGCTGCACCAGCTCGATCGTCGCCTGGGGCAGCCCTTGCTTCCTGACGACCTTGGACAGGATCAGCAAGGCCGTCGTGGCCTCCGGGATGATCACGGCGGGGTTCCGCATACGAGCCTGCATTGAGTGTTCTCCTCAAGCGTCTGCCCAGCGCCGCTGTCTTACTCAGAAGCGCCGTGGTGGTCCGTCACTGCACCGACGAATCGCGACGCGGGAGTGTGAGCGGCGGCGTGGTGACCCGGGGGGCCTGGCCGCTGCCCGGGTACCACCGCGCGAGGCGTACGGCTCGTCGCCGGGCCCGGAGGCGCACCCGAACCCGCGTTCCCCGTGAGTGCGGCACTCGGCACTCGGTGCACCCGAACCCGTCCCTTGACCTTGCGTGCACTCCAGGTCCTAGCGTCCGTGCATGATCACCGAACAGCAGAGACTCGGAAGCGGATTCGGGGCCCGCAGCACTGCCGACGACGTTCTCGCGGGGAGGGATCTGGCAGGCACCACGGCCCTGGTCACCGGCGGGTACTCCGGTCTCGGGCTCACGACCACCCGCGCGCTGGTCCGTGCGGGCGCGCACGTCATCGTCCCCGCCCGCCGCCCCGAGGCCGCTGAGGAGGCCCTGCGCGGCCTGCCTCATACAGAGGTGCAGGCCCTCGACCTCGCCGATCTGGACAGCGTCCGCGTCTTCTGCGAACGCTTCCTCGAATCCGGCCGCTCCCTCGGCATCCTCATCAACGGCGCCGGAGTGATGGCCTGCCCGGAGACGCGCGTCGGCCAGGGCTGGGAAGCGCACTTCGCCGTCAACCACCTCGGTCACTTCGCGCTGACCCACCGCCTGCGCCCGGCCTTCACACCTTCCGGTGTCCGTGTAGTGGCCGTCGCCTCATCCGGGCACTTCCTGTCCGACATCCGCTGGACCGACCCCCACTTCCGCGCCGGCTACGACCGGTGGCTGGCATACGCCCAGTCCAAGACCGCCAACGCCCTCTTCGCCCTGCACCTCGACCGCCTGGGCAACGACCACGGCGTCAACGCGTTCGCCGTGCACCCCGGCAGCATCCTCACCCCGCTGCAGCGCCATATTCCGCGCGCGGAGTGGTTCGCTCAGGGCTGGGTGACCCAGGACGGCACTCCTGCCGAGGGTTTCAAGACACCGGAGCAGGGTGCGGCGACAGCGGTCTGGGCAGCGACCTCACCTCTGCTGAACGGTCACGGAGGCGCGTACTGCCAGGACTGCGACATCGCCGAACCGGCAACCACCGACGACATGCTGATCGGCGGCGTCAAGCCCTGGGCCGTGGACCCCGACGCGGCCTCCCGGCTCTGGGACCTCTCCTGCGAACTCACGGGCGTCAGCGCCTTCTGAACCCCGACAGGCAGACAGGGAAGGCGGGAGGGGCCGGGTCACCTGCGCGCCGCGGTGTCGGAGGGCAGTTCGGCGAAGCGGTCCCGGTAATCGCCGGCGAAGCGGCCAAGGTGCGCGATCCCCCACCGGTAGGCGATCGCGCCGACGGGATCGTCGGAGGCGAGGATCTCCTCTCGGATCCGGTCGAGCCGCAGGTCGCGGACGTAGGACATGGGCGAGATGCCGAGCCTTCCCCGGAACGTGGAGCTGAGCGTCCGCGGGCTGCACTTTGCGGCACTTGCGATGTCGGCGAGGCTGATGCGCTCGCTGACGTTCGCTTCGATGAACGCGAGGGCTGTCCGCAAGGAGCGCGGGTAGCCGGGCCGCGGACCGTCGTGCAGTTCGCCGGTGTGCGAGTGCGGCTGGGCCAGGAGCAGAGCGGTGACGAGGCAACGCAGCTGGCTGCGCTGCAGATCCGCGCGTTGGAACAGAGGGTCTCCCGAGTCCAGCTGTTCGAGGAGGGAACGGACCAGCAGACGTACCGCCCGGCCTTTGGGCTCGGCGAGGTCGAGGGCCAGCTCGAAGCGCACGGTGGACCTCGGCGTACGCCCGGTCAGCGCGGCGAATTCCTGGTCGACCAGGGCGGCATCGATCCTCAGCCCCAGAAACCCCGACCTCCGGCTCGGCAGGGGCCGCAATTCCTGGATGTCTCCGGGGTTGGCGACTCCTGCCGTCGTCTCGTCGAGCATCGCCCGCAGGCCGCCGCACGATGCCGAGAGGGCACCGGACAGGCCGATGTTGACAAAGTAGGAGCCGCGGGCGCGGCCCTCGGCCGGGGCGACTCGCACATTGAGTGGCGAGACGAAGTAGCCCACCGCGAAGTCGTGTGCGGCGACGCCGCGCAGTTCGTGTTCGCCGCCGCACAGCTCGTCCAGGGGCGATGTGGCGATCGAGCCGCCGAACAGGCGGGTGGCGGCGTTGAGGAGATCGGCGGGGTTTCGCGACCTGGTGATGAGGTGGTTGCGCAGCGGCGTCGACACGATGGTGGGGTCACCTCCCGAAGGAGTCCATTCTCCGTCGTCCGTACGGCCATCCGCCGGGACGCATCGGGGCACCCTTCGCACCGGCTGGTCACACGGGCTCTGCCATGAGCCGGTGGCAGGAATCGACCAGCGGATACGTCTCGTGGTGGCGCCGCGCCTGCTCCAGGCGGGCGACCGCCACCGAGGTCTGCACGAGCGTTCGGCACCGTCGCGCGCGTCGTCCTGTGAACGCCTGGAGTCCCACGGCGACCGACTCGTGCCGCCCGAGTTCCCGCGCCAGTACAAGCCCGTCCTCGATGGCCAGAGCAGCGCCACTGGCCATCTGAGGCGCGGGCGCATGCGCGGCGTCCCCGATGACCACACCGCCACCCCGGTGCCAGTCGCCCTCCAGGAACGCCGTGAGCACCGGACGGCGCACCACCGCTTCCGGGACGGAGACCAGGGAGCGGATCTCCTCCATCCGGCCCGGGAAGGCCTCAAGGAGTCGCCGCAGACGCGGGGCGAGTTCGGCGTCGGGCAGCACGCTCTGCTCTACGCCGTTCTCCGTCAGGAACATGTACGCCTGCGTGTTCGAGAGGGGCACGAGTCCGGCCGTGTCGGTCTTCCCGGCAAACTGGTGGATACCCCTGGCCCACCGCGGGCGTGGCACCAGAGCCCGCCAGACCATTTGCCCGTGAAAATCGAGCGAGGTCTCGAGTCCCAGGAGGCCCCGCACCGACGAGCGGATCCCATCCGCGCCCACCAGCAACGCGACCCTCCGGACCGCTCCGTCCGACAACCGCACGCGGACCAGCTCACTCTCCTGATCCACCGCGGCAACGGTGACTCCATGGCGTACCACTACGCCACACCTCTCGGCCTCCGCGTACAGGATGCGGTGCAACACGGGGCGTGCGATGCCGACCATCGCCGGCTGGTACGCACCGAGCAGGCGCGGCAACCGGACCACGCCCGCGGGCTCCCCGCGCATGTCCACGTGCGTGATCGTGCTCATGCCGTATCCCTCGGCCAGACACGCGTCGGCGAGACCCAGCTCGTCCAGCGCACGCAGCGAAGGACCGGTCAGGCACAGTCCCCATCCGGAAGGAGCTTGCGACGGACCGATCTCGGCGATCTCGACCTGCCACCCGTCGCGTGCCAGAGCGGTGGCGACTGTCAGACCAGCCACGCCCGCACCCACGATCACGGCCGTCCGCGCGCCGCGACAGCTGTACATGAACGCCTCCAGGCTTCGATTTCCTCCGCTTGCCTCGCAACCGTAGGGCGCGTCGGCGCTCTGCCTCATCCACATCGGGCGGCGGCCATCCGTTCTCGGCAAGCGGTCATCCCAGGGGAACGCCCGAGCCGGCCGGCGCCCGCATCTCCACTCGCTCCAGTGATCCAAGCACTTTCATCCACCAGTACGGACAACCCTCTTGCGCAATGGTCAAGGAGTGTTGACCATTGGTGCATGCCTACTGACGATCTCCCCGAGACGCTTCACGTCACCACTGACGAACAGCTGCGGGCCGTCTCCAATCTCACTCGCCACCGGATCATGGCCGTCCTCCGCTTCGAGCCCGCGACGATCACGCAGATCGCCGAGCGGGTGGGCCTGGCGAAAGGGAGTTCCAGCTACCACGTACGACTGCTCGAACGGGCCGGCCTGGTGAAAGTGGTGCGGACGCGGAAGGTCCGGGGGGTCACCGAGCGGTACTACGCGATGGCCGCACGGTCGATCGTGCTGCCGGAACCGGGCGAGGGAGGCCCGGATGTGCTGATGCGGCATGCGGTGGCGGACCTGGAGGCATCGTCGGCGGAAAGCGAGCGGCACGTACGGATGGCGCATCTGCGGCTCACCGAGGAGCAGTTCGCGGAGCTGGGGGCGCGGTTGCAGGCGCTGGCAGACGAGTACCGGGAGCTGTCCGACCCGTCACTGCCGGACGCGTCTCTCGTCTTCGCCCTCTTCCACCCGGCACCGCGTCAGCAGACCGAAACAACCGCCAAGTCCGAAGGGGACGCCACGTGACCTCAAGCGTTCGAAAGCTGCCGGCCGGGTTCGGACGGCTGTGGACCGCGCAGACGGTGTCCTCGCTCGGTGACGGAGTGACACATGCCGCGCTGCCGCTGCTCGCGTTGACGTTGACGCGGAATCCGATGGCGCTCGCCGTCGTCACGGCCGCAGGAACACTGCCGTGGCTGCTCTTCGGGGCGCTCGGCGGTGCGCTGGTGGACCGCTGGGACCGTCGGCGCACGATGTGGGTCGCGGACGCGGCACGTGCGGTGCTGCTCGCGATACCGGCGGCAGCAGCCGCGCTCGACACGCTGAGCGTTCCCCTGCTCGCAGCCGTCGCCTTCCTCCTCGGCCTCGGCGGGCTCTTCTTCGACACGGCCGCCACGGCCTACCTGCCGGATCTGCTCGGCCGCGCCCCCGCGCTCCTGGAACGCGCCAACTCCCGCCTGCGCGGCACCCAGACCGCCGCGTCCGGCTTCGCGGGGCCGCCCGCAGGCAGTGCGCTCCTCGCACTCGGTCGGGCGGTTCCGCTGCTCGCCGACGCGGTGTCGTTCGCGCTCTCCGCACTGCTCGTACGGTCGTTGCCCGCCACCCCGCGGTCCGCACCGAAGGCCCGCGAGTCGCTGCTGCGGCAGGCGCGGGCCGGCGCCTCGTATGTCTTCCGGGACCGCGTCCTGCTCGGGCTCGCACTGCGTCCGGCGGTCGGAAACGTCGCCTTCCTCGCCGTGGAGACCGTGCTCGCCCTCTTCGCGCACGAACGTCTCGGCATCGACACCTTCGGCTTCGGCCTGCTCCTGACAGCGGAGGCCACCGGCGGTCTGCTCGGCGCGGGCATCGCCTCCTTCCTCGGCCGACGACTCGGCACCGGCACCGCGCTGACCTGCACGGCCGCGGTCGAAGGGCTGGCCATCCTGGGCCTTGCCGCCGCCCCGAACCCTTACGTGGCCGGGCTCGCGCTCGCCATCTGCGGGGCCGGCATGGGCGCCACGATGGTGCTCGGGCCCTCTCTCCGGCAGGCGATCGTCCCCGCCCATCTGATGGGCCGGGTCGCCTCCACCTCCCGCATGCTCGCCATGTGCGCCGCCCCGTTCGGCGCCTTCCTCGGCGGCTGGCTGGCCACCACGTACGACGTACGCACCCCGCTCTACGCCGCCGCCGGCCTCCTGCTCACCATGACCGCCGTGACGGCGACCATGACCAGCAACCGCCGGGTCGAGACGGCGCTGCGTGACGCTGCCTCGTACAGCAGCTCAGGGCACCCGGAACCCGAGGCTCCCGTGCGGGAGATTGCGCCCGAAGTGCGATAGCCCGTCCCTGGATCAGGTCTGGGCCATGTCCACGAAGCGTGAGTAGTGGCCTTGGAAGGCGACCGTGATCGTCGCCGTCGGGCCGTTACGGTGCTTGCCCACGATGATGTCCGCCTCACCCGCGCGAGGTGACTCCTTCTCGTACGCGTCCTCGCGGTGCAGCAGGATCACCATGTCCGCGTCCTGCTCGATCGAGCCGGATTCACGGAGGTCGGAAACCATGGGCTTCTTGTCCGTACGCTGCTCGGGGCCACGGTTCAGCTGCGAGAGCGCGATCACCGGCAGCTCCAGCTCCTTGGCCAGGAGCTTCAGGTTTCGCGACATGTCCGAGACTTCCTGCTGACGGCTCTCGGACCTCTTGGAACCGCCCGACTGCATGAGCTGCAGATAGTCGATGACGACGAGCTTCAGGTCGTTGCGCTGCTTGAGGCGGCGGCACTTGGCGCGGATCTCCATCATCGACAGGTTCGGGGAGTCGTCGATGTAGAGCGGGGCGGCCGAGACGTCCGGCATGCGCCGGGCGAGGCGGGTCCAGTCATCGTCGGTCATCGTGCCGGAGCGCATGTGGTGCAGCGCCACCCGGGCCTCGGCGGACAGCAGACGCATCGCGATCTCGTTGCGTCCCATTTCGAGCGAGAAGATCACGCTCGGCATGTTGTGCTTGATCGAGCAGGCCCGCGCGAAGTCCAGGGCCAGCGTCGACTTACCCATGGCGGGGCGGGCCGCGATGATGATCATCTGGCCGGGGTGCAGGCCGTTGGTGAGCTGGTCGAGGTCGGTGAAGCCCGTCGGGACACCGGTCATCTCCCCAGAGCGCGACCCGATCGCCTCGATCTCGTCGAGCGCGCCCTCCATGATGTCGCCGAGCGGCAGGTAGTCCTCGGTGGTGCGCTGCTCGGTGACCGCGTAGATCTCGGCCTGGGCGCTGTTGACGATCTCGTCGACGTCGCCGTCGGCCGCGTAGCCCATCTGCGTGATGCGCGTGCCGGCCTCCACCAGGCGGCGCAGCACCGCACGCTCGTGGACGATCTCCGCGTAGTACTCGGCGTTCGCCGCGGTCGGGACCGTCTGGACGAGCGTGTGCAGATACGATGCGCCGCCGACCTTGGTGATCTCACCGCGCTTGGTGAGCTCGGCGGCCACGGTGATGGGGTCGGCCGGCTCGCCCTTCGCGTAGAGGTCGAGGATCGAGGCGTAGATCGTCTCGTGCGCGGGCCGGTAGAAGTCGTGGCCCTTGAGGACCTCGACGACGTCGGCGATGGCGTCCTTGGAGAGCAGCATGCCGCCCAGCACGGACTGCTCCGCGTCGAGATCCTGCGGCGGAACGCGCTCGAACGACGTGCCTCCGCCGTCCCAGCCGCTCTCCCGGCCACGATCGTGCTGCTCGTCACGGCCCCGGCCTCCGTCGCGGCGCTGACGGGAGACGGGCAGACGGTCACTGGGACCGCTGTCGGCCCAGGGGTCGTCCAAAGGCTCGGAAATACTCACCGGGCCACCTCCTCCCGTCCGCCGAGCGGACCTCGCCGTGCCCCTCTTTCCTACGGCACGACACTGACAAATAAGGGGTCCCAACTCCGGTTCTGACGCGTCGGTTTTACGCGGTTTCCGAGGTCGCACGAGGAGGCGGGCGCCGGACCACGGTAGGCCTGTGGGCACCGTCAGCCAATCTGGTTATCCACAGGCGGTGTGGATGACGGACCCTACGCTGTGGAGAACCTCCCCAAACCTGTGCACGGCCCGGTGGACAGCCCTGTGAACAAGCCCTCAGCAACTCCACGAAAACGCTGCTGACCTGCACTTTCCCCATCCACTGGCTGTGCAGAAGAAAAACTTTCCCGGTCGGACCAAGATCGTTGCAAACCACGCAGGGCAGCATGCTCCCGGACGGCTCGCGTAAGGGTCTCGTAGGCATTGCATCTCTTACCTGTGGAAGATTAGATTGGCACCCATGACACAGGCTCCCGCGGCATCCAAGACCGCCCGGCGACGGCATGACCGAGAGATCATCTCGCTCGCCGTTCCCGCTTTCGGCGCGCTGGTCGCCGAGCCCCTCTTCGTGCTGGCCGACAGCGCCATCGTGGGGCACCTCGGCACCGCGCAGCTCGCCGGTCTCGGTGTCGCCTCGGCGCTCCTCACCACCGCGGTGAGCGTCTTCGTCTTCCTCGCCTACGCCACCACTGCCGCCGTCGCCCGCAGGGTGGGTGCCGGGGACCTCCCGTCCGCCATTCGCCAGGGCATGGACGGCATCTGGCTCGCGCTGCTCCTCGGTGCCGTCGTCATCGCCCTCGTCCTGCCCACCGCTCCCGCCCTCGTGGAACTCTTCGGCGCATCGGACACCGCGGCCCCGTACGCCGTCACCTATCTCCGGATCTCCTCGCTCGGCATCCCCGCCATGCTCGTCGTCCTCGCCTCCACCGGTGTCCTGCGCGGCCTGCAGGACACCCGGACCCCGCTGTACGTCGCGGTCGGCGGGTTCATCGCCAACGGCGTCCTCAACGTCGGCCTGGTCTACGGCGCCGGCCTCGGTATCGCCGGCTCCGCCTGGGGCACCGTCATCGCCCAGTGCGGCATGGCCGCCGTGTACCTCTTCGTCGTCGTACGCGGAGCACAGCGCCACGGCGCCTCGCTGCGTCCCGACATCGCCGGGATCCAGGCCTGCGCCCAAGCCGGTGCGCCGCTTTTGGTCCGCACGCTCTCGCTGCGGGCCATCCTGATGATCGCGACCGCCGTGGCCGCCCGCCTCGGGGATTCCGACGTGGCCGCCCACCAGATCGTTCTCTCCCTGTGGAGTCTGCTGGCCTTCGCGCTCGACGCCATCGCCATCGCCGGGCAGGCGATCATCGGACGCTATCTGGGCGCCGATGATCCGGACGGCGCACGCGCCGTCTGTCGCCGGATGGTCGAGTGGGGCATCGCCTCGGGTGTCGTCCTCGGGTTGCTGGTCGTCCTCGCCCGGCCGTTGTTCATCCCGCTCTTCACGGGCGACGCCGCCGTCCAGGACGCGGCACTGCCCGCCCTCGTGGTGGTGGCTCTCGCCCAGCCCGTCTGCGGCATCGTCTTCGTCCTCGACGGCGTCCTGATGGGCGCGGGCGACGGGCCCTACCTCGCCTGGGCCATGATCATCACGCTGGCTGTCTTCACACCGGTCGCCCTGCTCGTGCCGGTCTTCGGGGGAGGCCTGACAGCGCTGTGGGGAGCGATGACGCTGATGATGGCGGTACGCATGCTGACGCTCTGGCTGCGCTCCCGCTCGGGCCGCTGGATCGTCACCGGCGCCACGCGCTGAGCGGCCGTCCTGAAAGCGTCGTCGTTTCCTGGTAGGGGCAGTTCCCGAGGTGCTGTTTCACGTGAAACAGCACCTCCCAGGAAAGACGATGGGCCGCACCCCGAGGGGTGCGGCCCATCGCTTCGTTTCAACTCTGCCAAGCGCAGTGCTTAGGCGGAGACGACCTCGACGTTGACCTTCGCGGCAACCTCGGGGTGCAGACGCACGGACGTCGTGTGGGCGCCCAGCGTCTTGATCGGCGCGCCCAGCTCGACACGGCGCTTGTCGACCTTCGGGCCACCGGCAGCCTCGATCGCCGAAGCGATGTCAGCCGGAGTGACGGAACCGAAGAGACGACCGGCGTCGCCGGAGCGGACGGCCAGACGGACCTTGACGCCCTCGAGGCGGGCCTTGATCTCGTTGGCCTGCTCGATGGTCGCGATCTCGTGGATCTTGCGAGCACGACGGATCTGCTCGACGTCCTTCTCGCCACCCTTGGTCCAGCGGATCGCGAAGTTCCGCGGGATCAGGTAGTTGCGGGCGTAGCCGTCCTTGACGTCTACGACCTCGCCGGCGGCGCCGAGGCCGGAGACCTCGTGGGTGAGGATGATCTTCATTAGTCGGTCACCCTTCCCTTATCGCGCGGTGGACGTGTAGGGCAGCAGCGCCATCTCACGGCTGTTCTTCACGGCCGTGGCGACGTCACGCTGGTGCTGCGTGCAGTTGCCGGTCACGCGGCGGGCACGGATCTTGCCGCGGTCGGAAATGAACTTCCGCAGCATGTTCGTGTCCTTGTAGTCCACGTACGTGACCTTGTCCTTGCAGAAAGCGCAGACCTTTTTCTTCGGCTTGCGCACAGGCGGCTTCGCCATGGTGTTTCTCCTGTGTGATCAAGAAGTGGGGTTCGGCCCACCCTCGGCCCGAAGGCCTGAAAGCCCTGAGGCTTAGAAGGGGGGCTCGTCCGAGTAGCCGCCACCGGAGCCGCCGGAGCTTCCGCCCCAGCCGCCACCGCCGCCGCCCTGCTGCTGACCGCCAGCGGCCGGCGCACCGGTCGCCCAGGGGTCGTCGGCGGGAGCACCGCCGCCACCCTGCTGCTGACCGCCACCGGGGCCACCGCCCCAGCCGCCGCCCTGCTGGCTGCCGCCACCGCCGCCGTAATTACCCTGGCCGCCCTGGCCACCGCGACCGGTGGTCTTGGTGACCTTGGCCGTGGCGTTCTTCAGGCTGGCGCCGACTTCCTCGACGTCCAGCTCGTAGACCGTGCGCTTGATGCCCTCACGGTCCTCGTAGGACCGCTGCTTCAACCGGCCCTGCACGACGACGCGCATGCCTCGCTGAAGCGACTCCGCGACGTTCTCCGCCGCCTGACGCCAGACCGAGCAGGTCAGAAAGAGGCTCTCGCCGTCCTTCCACTCGTTCGTCTGACGGTCGAAGGTGCGGGGGGTGGACGCGACACGGAACTTCGCGACCGCCGCACCGGAGGGGGTGAAGCGCAGCTCGGGGTCGTCGACAAGATTGCCGACGACCGTGATGACGGTCTCGCCTGCCATGGGGGAACCTCTCGGCGGGTTTGCTGCTGGCTGCTTGTTGCTGCTACTCGATTCCCGGGTGCTGCTGAGCTAGAGAGCTCAGTGCATCTCGGGACGGAGGACCTTGGTCCGGAGGACCGACTCGTTCAGGTTCATCTGGCGGTCGAGCTCCTTGACGACCGCAGGCTCGGCCTGCAGGTCGATGACCGAGTAGATGCCCTCGGGCTTCTTCTTGATCTCGTACGAGAGACGACGACGGCCCCAGGTGTCGACCTTTTCGACCTTTCCGTTGCCCTCACGGACGACGGAGAGGAAGTTCTCGATCAACGGGGAGACAGCGCGCTCCTCGAGATCGGGGTCGAGGATGACCATCACTTCGTAGTGACGCATGTGGAACCCACCTCCTTTGGACTCAGCGGCCACGGTCGTTCCGTGGCAGGAGGGTCGTGATGCGTACGCAACGGTATCGGCCGCCACTGACAATCGGCTCCCGCGAACGGGGGCTCATGCTGTGGCCAGGGCAGACACCGGTGCAGACGGTACAGAGTACCCGCACCGAGGCTTCCGGTTGAAATCCGGCTGCGGACGGGCAGAATCTGTACACATCGGGTGTGTATGGCGCTACGATGCGCCGCCTCACGCAGGAGGTGCCTCACATGGCACAAGCAATGCGACCGAACACCGCCACCTCTCTCTTCGCCTCGGACGGCAAAGCCCATCCGTTCCAGGACGCGCTGGTCGGCGTGACACTGGTGCTGGGGGTGATCGCCTTCGTGACGGCGATGTTCCACAACCTCCATCTGCTCAGCTCGTGGGCGGGCCTGGTCGGGATCGCCACCGGCGCGTACGGCCAGTTCATCTCGGTGACCACGCGCGAGCGCTTCGGCCTGATCCTGGGCCTCGGCGCCTCGGCGGTCGGCTTCTTCCTGGGCATGGCGCACGGCGGACTCTTCGGCGGGATCGTCGGCTGACGGCCTTCCCGGCCCCGGTCGCGCAAGCGGGCCGGGGCTCGGAGTTCCGTACGCCCAGACGGGGCGCTCGCAGGGCGCAGTAGGCTTCGGCGCGAGAGCCGGAGCCCCTGAACCCATGGGGACACACCAGCCCGAGGAGCGCCCCGAATGAGTCTGACCCTGAGGACCATCAGTCGCGAGCAGCATCTGGCGTATATCCAGACACTGCCGTCGGCGAGTCATTGCCAGGTCCCGGCATGGGCTGACGTGAAGAGCGAATGGCGCTCGGAGAACCTGGGCTGGTTCGACGACCGGACCGGTGCGCTGGTCGGCGTGGGCCTGGTGCTCTACCGGCAGCTGCCCAAGCTGAAGCGGTACCTCGCGTACCTCCCCGAGGGCCCGGTCATCAACTGGTACGCCCCGAACCTCGACGAGTGGCTGCAGCCGATGCTGGCGCATCTGAAGCAGCAGGGCGCCTTCTCCGTGAAGATGGGTCCGCCGGTCGTGATCCGCCGCTGGGACGCTCCGGCGATCAAGGCAGGCATCCAGAACCCGGACGTGAAGCGGCTGCGGGACACCGAGGCCACCTACATCGAGCCGCGTGCCTTCGAGGTCTCCGACCGGCTGCGGCGGATGGGCTGGCAGCAGGGCGAGGACGGCGGCGCCGGCTTCGGTGACGTACAGCCCCGCTTCGTCTTCCAGGTGCCGCTGGCCAACCGCTCCCTGGACGAGGTCCAGAAGGGCTTCAACCAGCTGTGGCGGCGCAACATCAAGAAGGCCGAGAAGGCGGGCGTCGAGGTCGTCCAGGGCGGTTACCAGGACCTCCCCGAGTGGCAGCGTCTCTACGAGATCACCGCAGTGCGCGACAAGTTCCGCCCGCGGCCCCTCGGCTACTTCGAGCAGATGTGGCGGGCCCTCAACTCCGAGGATCCCAACCGCATGCGGCTGTACTTCGCACGGCACAACGGCGTGAACCTGTCGGCCGCGACGATGCTCGTCGTCGGCGGGCACGTCTGGTACTCCTACGGCGCCTCGGACAACATCGGGCGTGAGGTCCGGCCCTCGAACGCGATGCAGTGGCGGATGCTCCGCGACGCGTACGCCATGGGGGCAACGGTCTATGACCTGCGCGGCATCTCCGACTCGCTGGACGAGACCGATCACCTCTTCGGCCTGATCCAGTTCAAGGTCGGCACCGGCGGCGAGGCCGCCGAGTACATCGGCGAGTGGGACTTCCCGCTCAACAAGCTGCTGCACAAGGCGCTGGACATCTACATGTCGCGCCGCTGATCCCGCACAATTTCCTTCCATACCTCTGATACACCGCAGACACGAGAAAGGTTCCGGGATCCAGCCATGGCGCTCACGCTCTATGTCGACACCGCGCGCTGGCGGGCACACCAGAAGCACCTGCTGGAGCAGTTTCCGGGCATCGTCCCGGTCTGCAAGGGCAACGGTTACGGCTTCGGTCACGAGCGCCTCGCCGAGGAAGCCACGCGCTTCGGCTCCGACATCCTCGCCGTGGGCACCACGTACGAAGCCGCCCGGATCAAGGACTGGTTCAGCGGTGACCTGCTGGTCCTGACCCCGTTCCGGCGGGGCGAGGAGCCGGTGCCGCTGCCCGACCGCGTCATCCGCTCCGTGTCGTCGCTCGACGGCGTGTACGGCCTGGTGGGCGCTCGTGTCGTCATCGAGGTCATGTCCTCGATGAAGCGGCACGGCATCACCGAACAGGAGCTTCCGCAGCTGCACGCGGCGATCGAGGACGTGCGCCTCGAAGGTTTCGCGATCCACCTGCCGCTGGACCGCACCGACGGCTCCGACGCCGTCGAGGAGGTCATCGGCTGGATGGACCGCCTGCGCGCGGCCCGCCTCCCGCTCCACACGATGTTCGTCAGCCACCTCAAGGCCGGTGAACTCGCGCGTCTGCAGCAGCAGTTCCCCCAGACCCGCTTCCGCGCGCGCATCGGCACGAACCTCTGGCTGGGCGATCACGAGGCCACGGAGTACCGCGGCGCCGTCCTCGATGTCACCGCCGTCGCCAAGGGTGACCGCTTCGGCTACCGCCAGCAGAAGGCCGCGTCCGACGGTTGGCTGGTCGTGGTCGCCGGCGGCACCTCGCACGGTGTCGGCCTTGAGGCTCCGAAGGCGCTCCACGGCATGATGCCGCGGGCCAAGGGCGTGGCCCGGGCGGGCCTCGCGACCGTCAACCGCAACCTCTCGCCGTTCGTCTGGGCGGGCAAGCAGCGGTGGTTCGCGGAGCCGCCGCACATGCAGGTCTCGATCCTCTTCGTGCCCTCCGACGCGCCGGAGCCGAAGGTCGGCGAGGAACTGGTGGCCCATCTGCGGCACACCACCACGCAGTTCGACCGGATCCTCGACCGCTGAGAAGAGGCGCCCTCAGCGCGGGTAACGCAGCGGCAAGCGGAAGGGCCGGTACGACTCACCGTCGTACCGGCCCTTCCGTCTGACTGGCGAGCCGCAAAGCCGCCCCGTCGTCCACTCGCCGCCCCCTGTTCGCTCTGAGCGAAACCTAGGGCAGTCTCAACGCGACGGATCCGTCACAGAGCCCCACTTCACGACGGGCGCCACAGTGGAGCACAGCGAAGTGCGTGCGGCACGGCCCGTGTACCCCAGGACGAAGACGTCCTCGGTCCCGTCCAGGACACCCCCCGAAGGGTCATCGTCCCCGGCCCGCCGCACCGTGTCGCGCTCCGGCATCAGGATGTCGCGTACGACCACGGCACACAGATACAGCGTGCCCAACAGGTGCACGACGATGGCCAATTGGTAGCCCTCGGTCGGCAGCCCCTTATGGGCGTCCCCGCTCGTCGTGTACGCCAGGTACATCCAGATCCCCAGGAAGTACGCGACCTCACCCGCCTGCCAGATCAGGAAGTCGCGCCAACGCGGGCGGGCGAGCGCGGCGAGCGGAACCAGCCACAGGACGTACTGCGGTGAGTAGACCTTGTTGGTGAGGACGAAGGCGGCGACCACCAGGAAGGCGAGCTGCGCGAAGCGCGGACGGCGCGGCGCGGTGAGCCCGAGCGCACCGATGCCCAGGCAGGCGAGGAGCATCAGGACCATCGCCAGGGTGTTGACCGTGTCGGTGGACAGCGGGGAATCCATCCGCTGGGAGAGGATCAGCCAGAAGGACCCGAAGTCGACGCCGCGCTCCTTGCTGAACGTATAGAACTTCGACCATCCGTCGCCCGCGAGCAGTATCACCGGAAGGTTCACGAGCAGCCAGGTGCCCACCGTGCCGAGCAGGGCCGTCCCGAGTTCCCGCCATCGACCGGCCCGCCAGCACAGGATCAGCAGGGGGCCGAGCAGCAGCACGGGGTAGAGCTTGGCGGCCGTCGCGAGCCCGAGGAGCACGCCGAAGGCGAGGGTGCGCGAGCGCGCCCACATCAGCATCGCGGCGGCCGTGAGAGCGACGGCGAGCAGGTCCCAGTTGATGGTGGCCGTCAGCGCGAGGGCCGGCGCGAGGGCGACGAGCAGCCCGTCCCAGGGGCGGCGCCGGTGGGTGCACGCGACACAGATGGCGAGAACCGCGGTGCAGACCATCAGCATCCCGGTGTTGACCATCCAGTAGATCTTCTCCTGGTGCTGGATGGAGCCGCTGCCAGGCGTCACCCAGGAGGCCACCTCCATGAACGCCCCTGTCAGGACCGGGTATTCGAGGTACTCCATGTCGCCGGGCAGCCGGTCGAAGTACGGCACGAGACCGTCGGCGAAGCCGCGTCCCTGATAGAGGTGCGGGATGTCGGAGTAGCACGCGTGCGTGTACTGCGAGCTCGCTCCGAAGAACCAGGCGCCGTTGTAGCACGGCATCTTCTGGACCATGCCGAGCGCGAACATGCCGAGGGCGAGGAGCGTGATGACACGGACGGGTGTCCACCAGCCCGCCGTGAACAGCACTCTTCTGCCGGCCGGGCCCCCGAGCAGCTCACTGCCGGCCCGGGCGACCTGATCCTCCTTGGTCGGCCGTACCGGCTCCTGCGGGCTCACAGATTCGTACGCGCTCGTGTGCGCCGTCTCTGCACCAGGGTTTGCACTGTGGGGGTCTGCGCTGGGCATGCCCGCCATCCTGCCGTACGCGCCTGAGAACACGGAGAGGACCGCCGCACCCATCAGTGCGACGGTCCTCGTTTCACGTGAAACATCCCTGGGGGAGTTCCGGCGACCCGCCGAGTCGCGCCCCAGCGGATTCGGCTCAGCCCCTCGGGCCGCGGATGAAGCCGCCGCCTCCGTCTTCGTTGCCCTCGTTGGCTCCACCACCGGCCGGATCATCCGTCGGGGGCGGTGACTGGCCACCGGGACCGCCGTCGACACCGCCCTGGCCGCCGCCTCCGTTCTGCTGCCCACCGTCTTGGTGGTTGCACTCCCAGTCGAGTGGCTCGCAGGTCTCCTCGGGGTCCGGCTCCTTCGTCGGAGGCTTCGTTGTCTCGGATTGCGAGGGGGTGGGCGAGGTCGTCTTCTCCGGCTCCTTGGTCTCCTCCGGTGCCTTGGTCTTCGTCGGGGGCGGAGTCTCACCGACGACCTGACCGATCGGCCCGGGCACAGGGAAGGGGATGGCGCGCTTGCCCTTGAGCGCCTGCTCCATGTAGTCCTGCCAGATCTGCGCGGGGAACGAGGCGCCGTGGATCTTCGCCTCACCTCCCGTGCCGAACATCTCCAGGAACTTGCGCTTCTTGTTGCTCTCGTCGTCGTCGAGCCGGTACATGCTCACCGCCGTCGAGAGCTGCGGGGTGTAGCCCACGAACCAGGCCGACTTGTTGCCGTCGGTCGTACCGGTCTTGCCGGCCACCTGGCGGCCGATGAGCTTGGCCGAGGTTCCGGTGCCCTTCTCGACGACGGTCCGCAGCACGTCGGTGACGTTGTCGGCGACCTCATCGCTGAAGGCCTGCTTGGTCTCCTTCTTGTGCCGGTAGACCGATTCGCCCCCGTGCTGGACCTCGGTGACGGAGTACGGATCGTTCTGCTTGCCGCTCGCCGCGAAGGTGGAGTACGCGCCGGCCATCCGGATCGCACTCGGTGACGAGGTGCCGAGCGAGAAGGACGGGTAGTTGGCGCTGGCCATGGACTGGTCGTCCTTGAGGCCGGCGGCCATGGCCGACTCCTTCACCTTGTACAGACCGACATCCATGCCGAGCTGCACGTAGGCCGAGTTGACCGACTCCCTCATCGCCTCGCGGAGGTCGATCTGGTAGCTAGGAGGGTTGTACGAACGGCCGCCGTCGTTCTTCTGGTTCCACTGCTGGCCCTCCCGGTCCGTCCAGATCGCGCCGTTGTACTTCTGGATCTTGAGCTCGTTCTTGCCGCTGTACAGGCTTTTCGGGTTCACGATGGTGCGTTCGCTGTCCGTCTGGACCTCGCCGAGGTCCGGGTTCCGCACGCCGTACTTGAAGGCCGCGGCCAGCACGAACGGTTTGTACGTCGAACCGACCTGCGCACCGGTCTGGTCAGCGTTGTTGGTGAAGTGCTTCGTCGCGTCCTCACCGCCGTAGATGGCCCTGATCGCGCCGTCCCCCGGGTCCACGGAGGCGCCACCGAACTGGACGTGGGTGTCCTTATCGGGCCGCAGCTTCGGCTTGATCTTCTCCTTGCGGACCTTGTTGACCGCCTTCTCGAGCTCCTTGACCTTCGTCCTGTCGAAGGTCGTGTGGATCTCGTAGCCGCCCTGCCGAAGCTGCTCGTCTGTGATGCCGGTGTTCCTGATGACGTACGCCTTGGCCAGGTCCACGAGGTAACCGGTCTGGCCGGCCAGGTCGATGTTGGACCGCGGGTTCTGCAGCTTCGGGAACTTGGTGTACTTGGCCCGTTCCTCGGCGGTCAGACGGCCGTCCTTGACCTCCTCGTCGAGGATCCACGCCCACCGCTTCTTGGCCCGGGCTGTGTTGTCCTGCGGGTTCGCCGAGGGGTCGATCTCGGGGTAGCCGGCCGGGTCGTAGTACGTGGCGCCCTTCAGGACGGTGGCGAGGAGAGCGCACTGGCTCGGGTCCAGGTCCTTGGCTTCCTCGTTGAAGTACGCCCGGGCCGCCGCCTGGATGCCGTACGCCCCACGCCCGTAATAGGCGGTGTTGAGGTACCCGGCCATGACGTCTTCCTTGGAGACCGTCCGGCCGACCTTTATCGAGATGAAGAGCTCTTTGAACTTACGGGTGAACGTCTGCGACTGGTCGCCCAGGCGCGCGTTCTTCACATACTGCTGGGTGATCGTGGAGCCACCCTGGGTCTGCCCACCCTTGGCCATGTTGACCAGGGCGCGGGTGATGCCCATCGGGTCGATGCCCTTGTCCTTCTCGAAGGACTTGTTCTCCGCCGACATGACGGCGAAGCGCATCTCATCGGGAATGTCGTCGTAATCGATGATCTGGCGGTTGCGCTCACCACCGGTCGCGACCATCTGCTTGCCGTCGGCCCAGTAGTAGACGTTGTTCTGCGCCTTGGCCGCCTTGTCGACCTCCGGCACATCCACCAGGGCGTACGAGATGCCGGCGACCGCCATCACACTGCCGAGGAAGCCCAGGAAGAGACCGGAAACCAAGCGCCAGGACGGGACCCAGCGCCGCGCGCCGTACTTGCCCGCGCGCGGGTAGTCGATGAACCGCTTCTTGCGGGGCGGCTCGGAGCCGCCACGGCCCCTGCCGCGCCCCGGACCGCTCGGGCCACCGGGTCCGCCACCGCCGCGGCGGCCACCACCGCCCGAGCGCCCGCCCCCCTCCGGCGCCCTGCGCCGGCCGCCGCTCGCACCGACCGAGCCGCTGCGCTGGGCGGCACGGCGGGCCTCGGCCCGGCCTCCGTAGGGACGGTCCCCGGCATCCGGGGCCCCTGATCCGGGCGCCCCATAAGAGGAAGAAGGCGATCCGGTGTCGCTTCGCGGTGCCGCGCGGCGGCCCGACGGCGCTGGTGGGGTGCCACGCCTGGCCGCGGCGCGTCCGCCACCCTGCGGCTGCGGCGGTTTGCGACGGTGCTCGCTCATCGAACGATTACTCCTCGGGCAGGCGCAGCTGTCCACGCCTGGAAACGGCGGCTGGTTTCCGGTCCCCCCGAAGTACGGATGCGCCCGTTCCGAAGCTCACCCGCACTACACCGGGGACGACGACGCCCCCTGGCGTCACATGGTTCCCGGTGGCATGCATGGCGCACAGACTACGCACCGTCAAAACCCTCGTAGAGCCGAAGTTCACCCCAAATCAGGCAAGTTACTTCCTACGAATCGGTGATGTGACGCCGTTCACCGTTCCCCCTCTTGTCTCAACCGGATCGCCGTTCTATCGTCTCGATGTATCGAGTCGATACATCAGCTCGGCATAAAGGCCGTACTGAGGGACCGCGGCAGTCGGGAGGCGAAGATGAGCAGGCGCTCCGGCATCCTGGAATTCGCTGTGCTCGGTCTGCTCAGAGAGTCCCCGATGCACGGCTATGAGCTGCGTAAACGACTCAATACGTCACTGGGAGTGTTCCGCGCCTTCAGCTACGGGACGCTCTACCCCTGCCTCAAGACGCTGGTCACCAACGGCTGGTTGATCGAGGAGTCGGGCAGCGCCCCTGACGACGCACTCGCAGCCCCGCTCGCAGGGCGTCGCGCCAAGATCGTCTATCGGTTGACGGCAGAAGGTAAGGAGCACTTCGAGGATCTGCTCTCGCAGACCGGCCCCGACGCATACGAGGACGAGCACTTCGCCGCCCGCTTCGCCTTCTTCGGGCAGACCTCGCGGGACGTACGGATGCGGGTGCTCGAGGGCCGCCGCAGCCGCCTCGAAGAGCGTCTGGAGAAGATGCGCGCTTCCCTGGCCCGTACCCGGGAGCGCCTGGACGACTACACGCTCGAACTTCAGCGGCACGGCATGGAGTCCGTGGAGCGCGAAGTGCGCTGGCTGAACGAGCTCATCGAGAGCGAGCGAGCGGGACGGGACCAGCAACGGCCCTCCGGCAGCTCCGCTCAGCAGAACAGCACATCTGGGGAGTCGGCGGGCCTGCCCCGGCGGCGGGAGACCAACCCGCCGCCGGATCCGTCCGATGACCCCACCAAGTGAGACCCAGCGTTCCGCGGGGTTTCATCCCGAATACCGAGATCACACAGGGAGCAACCGGAATGGGTTCGGTTCGCGTAGCCATCGTCGGCGTGGGCAACTGCGCCGCCTCGCTGGTCCAGGGCGTCGAGTACTACAAGGACGCCGACCCGGACGCCAAGGTCCCGGGCCTGATGCACGTCCAGTTCGGCGACTACCACGTCGGTGACGTCGAGTTCGTCGCCGCCTTCGACGTCGACGCGAAGAAGGTCGGCCTCGACCTGTCGGACGCCATCGGCGCCAGCGAGAACAACACCATCAAGATCTGCGACGTGCCGAACAAGGGCGTCTCCGTCCAGCGCGGTCACACCCTCGACGGTCTGGGCAAGTACTACCGCCAGACCATCGAGGAGTCCGACGAGGCTCCGGTCGACATCGTCCGGATCCTCAAGGACCGCAAGGTCGACGTCCTCGTCTGCTACCTGCCCGTCGGTTCCGAGGACGCCGCGAAGTTCTACGCGCAGTGCGCCATCGACGCCAAGGTCGCGTTCGTCAACGCTCTGCCGGTCTTCATCGCCGGCACCAAGGAGTGGGCCGACAAGTTCACCGAGGCCGGTGTCCCGATCGTCGGTGACGACATCAAGTCGCAGGTCGGTGCCACCATCACGCACCGCGTCATGGCGAAGCTGTTCGAGGACCGCGGTGTCCGCCTCGAGCGCACCATGCAGCTGAACGTCGGCGGCAACATGGACTTCAAGAACATGTTGGAGCGCGACCGCCTCGAGTCGAAGAAGATCTCGAAGACGCAGGCCGTCACCTCGCAGATCCCCGACCGCGAGCTGGGCGAGAAGAACGTCCACATCGGCCCGTCGGACTACGTCGCGTGGCTCGACGACCGCAAGTGGGCGTACGTCCGCCTCGAAGGCCGCGCCTTCGGCGACGTCCCGCTGAACCTGGAGTACAAGCTCGAGGTCTGGGACTCCCCGAACTCGGCCGGTGTCATCATCGACGCCCTGCGCGCCGCGAAGATCGCCAAGGACCGCGGCATCGGCGGCCCGATCCTCTCCGCGTCGAGCTACTTCATGAAGTCGCCGCCGGTCCAGTACTTCGACGACGAGGCCTACGCGAACGTCGAGAAGTTCATCAAGGGCGAGGTCGAGCGCTAAACAGCTCTCTCCTTGTCACGTGTCGAGGGTCCCCGGGCATGGCGCCCGGGGGCCTTCCTCATATGTGAGGCTGTGCCCCATGGCTGTCGTCGGTGACCTGCGGATACTGCTGCGACTGCGGGATTTCCGGCGGCTGCTCGCCGTACGGCTGCTCTCCCAGGGAGCCGACGGCGTCTACCAGGTCGCACTCGCCACCTACGTCGTCTTCTCCCCGGAGAAGCAGACCTCACCGGCGGCGATCGCCTCCGCCATGGCGGTGCTGCTCCTGCCCTACTCGCTCATCGGGCCCTTCGCCGGGGTCCTGCTCGACCGCTGGCAGCGCCGACAGGTCTTTCTGTACGGCAACCTCCTGCGGGCTGCCCTGGCCTCGCTGACCGCCGTGCTCATGCTGAGCGGTGTCCCCGACTGGCTCTTCTACATCTCCGCCCTCTGTGTCACCGCCGTCAACCGCTTCGTCCTGGCCGGGCTCTCGGCCGCGCTGCCACGCGTCGTCGACGCCGACCGCCTGGTCATCGCCAACTCCCTCTCGCCAACCGCAGGGACGCTCGCCGCGACCGTGGGCGGCGGCATGGCCTTCGCGGTCCGCCTGGTGGGATCGGACTCGGACGCGGCGGTGGTCCTCCTCGGCGCCGCCTTGTACCTCTGCGCCGCGCTCGCCTCACTGCGCATGGCGCGCGACCTGCTCGGCCCCGATCCGGAGCTGGTGCCGCCACGGCTCTCCGCCGCGCTGGCCGGGACGGCGCGCGGGCTGAGAGGGGGAGTACGACACCTGACGCAGCGCCCCGCGGCCGCGCGTGCGCTGGCCGCGATGACGATGATGCGGTTCTGCTACGGCGCGCTGACGGTCATGGTCCTGATGCTGTGCCGGTACGCCTGGTCGTCGACGGAGTCCGACGGGCTCGCGCTGCTCGGCCTGGCCGTTGGGGCCTCAGGGGCGGGGTTCTTCGTGGCGGCCCTGGTGACGCCGGCGGCGGTGGGGCGGCTGGGAGCGGGCGGCTGGATGGTCGCCTGCGCGGGAACGGCCGCGGTCCTGGAACCAGCTCTCGGCCTCCTCTTTGAGCCCGTCCCTCTGCTCGTCGCCGCCTTCGTCCTCGGCGTGACGACCCAGGGCGCGAAGATCGCCACGGACACGGTGGTGCAGTCCGCGGTGGACGACGGCTTTCGCGGTCGGATCTTCTCCGTCTACGACGTGCTTTTCAACGTCGCGTTCGTGGGCGCCGCGGCAGTGGCCGCCCTGATGCTGCCGCCCGACGGCCGGTCGGTGCCGCTGGTGGTCACGGTGGCTCTGGTCTACGCGGCGGTTGCTGGAGCTATGGCCCGGTTTGACGCGCAATAAGTGTCACATCAGTGCCACAGAGCCCCTCTGAGCTTCAGAGTTGTCCCCGCACCCCGATAACTTACGGGCGTCGTATTCGCGCCATCGCGCTTCCGTTCGAGGGGGACCCCCAAAGTGACCACTCCGCCGCCCCAGGGCCAGCTGCCGTACCCGCCCCAGGGCCAGAACCCCTATGGCCAGCCCCAGGGCGGCGCTCCGGCCCCGTACGGCCAGCAGGCCCCCACGGCTCCCTACCCGGCCCACCAGGGCCAGCCGGGCCAGCCGGGAATGCCGCAGCAGCCGTACCCGCCCTACAACCAGGGTGGCCCCGTCCCCCCGCCGGCCGCTCCTCGTGGAGGGCGTGGCAAGAAGCTGTTCCTGCGGATCGGCGGATTCATCCTGGTGGCGATCCTCATAGCCGTCGGCAAGTCGATGCTCAACAAGAGCGACGCGGAGACCACCTCGGTCGGCAGCTGCATGCACAACGAGGGCACGCAGTTCACGCCGGATCTCAAGGAGGTCGACTGCTCCTCGAGCGACTCCGAGTTCAAGGTCGTCGAGAAGTTCGACGACACCAGTGACAGCAAAAAGTGCGAGGCCGTCAAGACCTCTGAGATCGCCTACTACCAGAGCGGCAAGGGCCACAACGTGGTGCTCTGCTTGAAGAAGACCAAGTAGGAGCCCGCCGAGGGGCCGCTGTTTCACGGTTTCACGTGAAACAGCGGCCCCTCGGCGTATTCGGGTGCGATGGGTGTTTCACGTGAAACACCTACCGAATCGTCCCCGTTCTGAGGCCTCAGCTCTGCGCGGCCCACCACTCCTTGAGCGCCGCCACCGCCGCTTCCCGCTCCATCGGCCCGTTCTCCAGGCGCAGCTCCAGCAGGAACTTGTACGCCTTGCCGATCACCGGGCCCGGCTTCACATCCAGGATCTCCATGATGTCGTTGCCGTCGAGGTCGGGGCGGATCGAGTCCAGCTCCTCCTGCTCCTGGAGGCGGGCGATGCGCTCCTCCAGGCCGTCGTACGCACGCGACAGGGCGTTCGCCTTGCGCTTGTTGCGCGTCGTGCAGTCCGACCGGGTCAGCTTGTGCAGACGCTCCAGGAGCGGGCCCGCGTCGCGTACGTAGCGACGTACGGCCGAGTCCGTCCACTCTCCCGTGCCGTAGCCGTGGAAGCGCAGATGGAGCTCCACCAGGCGGGAGACGTCCTTCACAAGCTCGTTGGAGTACTTGAGAGCCGTCATCCGCTTCTTGACCATCTTGGCGCCGACCACCTCGTGGTGGTGGAAGGAGACCCGGCCGTCGCTCTCGAAGCGCCGGGTCCGCGGCTTGCCGATGTCGTGCAGCAGCGCCGCGAGCCGCAACGTCAGGTCGGGGCCGTCCGTCTCCAGGGCCATCGCCTGCTCGAGGACGATCAGCGAGTGGTCGTACACGTCCTTGTGGCGGTGGTGCTCGTCCCGCTCCAGACGCAGCGCAGGCAATTCGGGCAGGACCCGCTCGGCGAGCCCGGTCTCGACGAGGAGAGCGAGGCCCTTGCGCGGGTGTGCGGAGAGGAGCAGCTTGTTCAATTCGTCCCGCACGCGCTCCGCGGAGACGATGTCGATGCGCTCGGCCATCGCCTTCATCGCCGCGACGACGTCGGGAGCCACTTCGAAGTCCAGCTGCGCGGCGAAGCGCGCGGCCCGCATCATCCGCAGCGGGTCGTCCGAGAACGACTCCTCAGGGGTGCCCGGAGTACGCAGCACGCGCTCCGCGAGGTCTTCGAGACCGCCGTGCGGGTCGATGAACTCCTTCTCGGGGAGAGCAACCGCCATCGCGTTCACGGTGAAGTCACGACGGACGAGATCCTGCTCGATCGAGTCGCCGTAGGACACCTCAGGCTTGCGCGAGGTCCTGTCGTACGCCTCCGAGCGGTACGTCGTGACCTCGACCTGGAAGCTCATATCAGTGTCTTCGACGCGGGCGTCCTTCTGGCAGCCGACCGTGCCGAAGGCGATCCCGACCTCCCACACCGCGTCGGCCCACGGCCGCACGATCTTCAGTACGTCCTCGGGGCGGGCGTCGGTCGTGAAGTCCAGGTCACTGCCGAGCCGGCCCAGAAGGGCGTCCCTGACCGAGCCACCGACCAGGGCGAGGGAGAACCCGGCCTCCTGGAAACGGCGGGCGAGGTCGTCCGCGACAGGGGACACACGCAGCAGTTCGCTGACCGCGCGGCGCTGCACCTGGCTCAGTGCGCTGGAATTGTCTTCATTGGCGTTCGGCACAACAGAAAAGGGTACGTGCCCCCGGCGCCCCCGGCCGACCCGATTCCGCCCCGGCCCCGAAGGGCTCCCACCGCCGCTCCGGCCGGTCTCCCGATCACGTGGAGCAGTCCGCGGCACTTCGCCCCGGCGCGCATCGTTACCATGCGTGGACGCACAACCGACGACCACTGACGACGAGGGACGGGCGAACGCGTGGCCGAGGCGGCAGACTTCCCGGGGACAAGCCCCTCACCTGCCCGCCGGTGGCTGCGGCGCACCGCAGCACTGCTGGTGGGTGCCCCTATGCTGGCCGGCCTCCTGCAGGTCCCGGCGGGGCCCGCGGCGCATGCCACCGGGACAAGCGCGAAAGCCGGCACGGCCGTGCCGAGCGCGAAGGCCGACGCGACCGGATCGCGCACCGTCGACGTCTCTGTGGACTCGCTCACCCCCACGGCTCCCGGCGAGGGCGACACGCTCACCGTGTCGGGCACGGTCACCAACAACGGCAAGCAGCCGGTGACCCAGGCGCAGGTCGGTCTGCGCGTCGCGCCGCTCAATTCCCGGAGTTCCATCGACAGCGCCGCGCAGCGCACGGGGTATCAGCCCGGGTCAGAGGGCACGGAGGTCGGCGGAAAGTACGTCGACAAGTTCAGCAGGCTCGCTCCGGGGGTGCGGCAGGACTTCAGCATCTCCGTACCGGTCAAGGAGCTGCCTCTGGGCGTCGACGGCGTCTATCAGCTGGGGGTCGCCCTCACCGGCCAGACCGCCGCCCAGCCGTACGCCCAGGTGCTGGGCATCAAGCGCACGTTCCTGCCATGGCAGCCCGGTGCCGCGGGCACGAAGACCAAGACCACGTACCTGTGGCCGCTCATCTCCGCCAACCACCTCACCGCGAAGACCGGCTCCGACGAGCAGCAGACGCCTGTCTTCAAGAACGACGACCTGGCCGAGGAACTGGCAACGGGCGGGCGCCTGGAACAGCTCCTGTCCCTCGGCAGCGGCCTGGACGTCACCTGGGTCATCGATCCGTACCTGCTCGCCTCGGTCGAGGCGATGACGAAGAGCTACCGGATCGAGAACCCCGACGGGAAGACCAGCAGGGCGGGCAAGCACCAGGCGGTCGCCAACCAGTGGCTCAACAACCTCCAGTCCGCCGTCAAGGGCAAGAAGGTCGTCGCGCTGCCCTTCGCCGACCCCGACCTCGCATCCCTCGCCCACACCGGCAAGGCGGTCACCGGCTCGCTCGGCCACCTCAAGGAAGCCACTGATGTGGGGGCCAAGACGGTACAGACGATCCTCCAGGTGAAGCCGAGCACGGACTTCGCATGGCCGGCGGACGGGGCGATCGATCCGTCGATCGTCGATGTCGCCACCTCCGCGGGTGCCCACACGGTGATCACGCGCAGCGACAGCATGCGCGAAACGAACGACCTGCCGTACTCGCCGACCGCGGCCCGGCCCATTGGTGGCGGCACGACCGCGGTGGTGGCCGACGCGCGCCTCTCGACGGCCTTCCAGGGCGACATGTCGGAGGCCGAGAACTCCACGCTCGCCGTCCAGGAGTTCCTCGCCCAGAGCCTGATGCTCAATCTTCAGGACCCGGACAGGCAGCGGAGCATCGTCATCGCCCCGCAGCGCATGCCGTCGGCCAGTCAGGCCCAGACCATGCAGAAGGCCCTCTCGGCCCTCGCCGACGAGAAGTGGTCGCAGCCCGAGGACCTGACCGCCGCGGCGAAGGCGAAGCCGGACCCGCAGGCCACCACCCGGGTCCCGTCCGCCGGGGCGTACCCCGCGTCGCTGCGCAGGCAGGAGCTGACGCAGCAGTCGTTCGAGAGCATCCAGAACACCCAGAACCGGCTCGAACGCTTCCAGGTGATCCTCGACGAGAAGGACCGCGTGGTCACCCCCTTCGGGAGGGCCATAGACCGTGAGATGTCGACGTCCTGGCGCGGGCACCCGCGGGAGGCGAAGGCCTACCAGGACAGCGTCTGGGCGTACCTGAACGGCCTCACCCAACAGGTGTCCCTGATCCAGCGGGCCGACGCGAAGCTCTCCGGCCGCAGCGCCACCATCCCGGTGTCCGTGCAGAACAACCTGGTGCAGGGCGTCGATCACCTGACCCTGCGGCTGTCCTCGAGGAACCCCACGCGTCTCAAGATCGGCGGCGGGCAGTTCGAGGAGAAGCCGATCAAGATCGCGGGCGGCCACTCCCAGTCCGTGAAGTTCACGACCACGGCGAACGCCAACGGCCCGGTGCCGGTCTACGCCCAGCTGTACACGGAGGACGGGGAGCCCTACGGCGACGCCGTGCGCTTCGAGGTCAACGTCACAGAGGTCACCCCTACGGTGATGCTCGTCATCGCCGGCGGCCTTCTGCTGCTCGTGCTGGCCGGATTCCGGATGTACACGCAGCGCAAGCGCGCGGCCCGGAAACAGGCCCAGGAAGGCCCGGGTGAGGGCCCTGACGACGGCCCGGAGGGTGAAACCGGCACCGAGCCGGGGGAGGACGGCCCCGAGCAGCCGAGTGACCCGACACCGGACACCGCCCCGGAAAGCACCGACCCGTCGGACACGGGTGAGAGAGTGGACCGTTGAGCGATGTCGTGGCCCGTGGGCCCGGGGACGATGAGGTGGGGTAACCATGAACGCGCCGTACGACGGTGACCGTGGCCAGGGCACGGGCGGTTCCGCCTCGCCCGAGGGCCCACCGCCCGGCTCCCCCGAGCACGGGCAGGTGCCACCGCAGCCCGCGCCGGACATGTATCTCCAGGACGCCTACGACCAGGATCCCTACCGGGCGCAGGACCTCTCCGCCCAGGACCCCGTGACCGAGGCGCTCTACGACCGCGCGGCACATCCCCCGCCGCCGCCCGGCACCTACCCGCAGCAGCCGCTCTACGCTCAGCCACCCACCTCGCAGTACGCACCCGACCCCCGCAGGTGGGCGCAGACCCCGGCCCCCGAGCCGGAGGGGCCGACCCGCCACCTCCCGTACGGTGACGATGCCCGGACAACGCAGTTCGTGGGCGTCGACGACCTGGTCACCCAGGCGGGCGAGGAGCGCCACGAGCCGGACGCCTTCGCTCATCTCTTCCGCGACCAGCAGCCCGGTGGCTACCAGGGCCGGCACGCCGGCTACCAGCAGGACGCGTACCCCCAGAGTGGTTATCAGCAGGACGCTCATCCCCAAGGCGGCTATCAGCAAGGCGGATATCAGCAGGGCGGCTACCAGCAGGGTGCCTATCAGCAGAGTGGCTACCCCCAGGGGGAGTATCCCCAGGACAACGGCTACCCCCAGGGCGACGGCTATCAGCAGAGCCAGGGTTATCCGCAGGGCGCCGGCTACCAGCAGCCCGCGGCCGGGGGCTATCCGCCCGTCGGCGAGCAGCCCGTCGTTCCGGCACCGGCAGCCGACCCCACCCCGCCGCCGCCCGCACCCGCACCCGCACCCGCCGCCAAGTCGGGCGGCCGCGCGTCGAGCCTGCTGAAGTCCAGCGCCGTCATGGCGGCGGGCACGCTCGTCTCGCGCCTCACCGGCTTCATCCGCTCCGCCCTGATCGTCTCGGCGCTCGGCGTCGGCCTGCTCGGCGACACCTTCCAGGTCGTCTACCAGATTCCGACGATGATCTACATCCTCACCGTCGGCGGCGGTCTCAACTCCGTGTTCGTACCGCAGCTGGTGCGCTCCATGAAGGAGGACGAGGACAGCGGCGAGGCGTACGCCAACCGTCTGCTGACCCTCGTCACGGTCGCGCTCGGCGTGCTCACCGTCCTCGGCATCGTGCTGGCCCCCCAGCTGGTGCGGATGATGTCTGTCCCGGTCGCCGATGACGCGGCGGCCACCGATGTCGGCACCACGCTGCTGCGGTACTTCCTGCCCTCGATCTTCTTCATGGGCGTGCACGTGGTGATGGGGCAGATCCTCAACGCGCGCGGCAAGTTCGGCGCGATGATGTGGACCCCGGTCCTCAACAACATCGTCATCATCTTCACGCTCGGCATGTTCATCTGGGTGTACGGCACGTCAGAGACATCCGGCATGACCGTCACCAGCATCCCTCCGGAGGCCGAGCGCCTCCTCGGTATCGGTGTCCTTCTCGGTCTCGTCGTCCAGGCCCTGGCGATGATCCCGTACCTGCGCGAGACCGGGTTCAGTCTGCGCCCGCGCTTCGACTGGCGCGGACACGGCCTGGGCAAGGCCGCCAAGCTCGCCAAGTGGACGATCCTGTTCGTCCTTGCCAACCAGGCGGGCGCCCTCGTCGTCACCCAGCTGGCCACCGCGTCCACCGTCGACCTGCCCTCGACTAGCGGCATCGGCTTCGCCGCCTACGCCAACGCGCAGCTCATCTGGGGCCTCCCGCAGGCCATCATCACGGTCTCACTGATGGCGGCCCTGCTGCCCCGGCTCTCCCGTTCCGCACAGGACGGGGACACCGGCTCCGTTCGCGACGACATCTCCCAGGGGCTGCGCACGACGGCGGTCGCGATCGTTCCGATCGCCTTCGGATTCGTCGCGCTCGGCATCCCCATGTGCACCCTGATCTTCGGCTCTTCGGGCAGCGCCCAGGCCACCAACATGGGCTTCATGCTGATGGCCTTCGGCCTCGGCCTCATCCCGTACTCCGTGCAGTACGTCGTGCTCCGCGCGTTCTACGCCTACGAGGACACCCGGACGCCCTTCTACAACACGGTGATCGTCGCTGCCGTGAACGCCGCCGCCTCAGCGGCCTGCTACGTGGTTCTGCCCACCCGCTGGGCGGTGACCGGCATGGCCGCCGTCTACGGTCTCGCGTACGCCATCGGCGTGGGCGTCGCCTGGCGCAGGCTGCGCAAGCGCCTCGGCGGTGACCTGGACGGTGCCCATGTCCTGCGTACCTACGCTCGTCTGGGCATTGCCGCGCTGCCCGGGGCGGTGCTCGGCGGCGGCGCCGCGTACATGGTCACCAAGGCGCTCGGCCAGGGCGTCATCGGGTCGCTGGGGGCGCTCATCGCCGGAGGCGTGGTGCTGCTCGGCGTCTTCTTCATCGCCGCGAAGCGCATGCGTATCGCGGAGCTCAACTCGATGGTCGGCATGGTCCGCGGCCGTCTCGGTCGCTGAGATGGTCGGCCTCGCACAACCATCGTCGGCCACCGTGTGTCGTGCATAGCGCCAGACTGTGGGCACAATTGGCTTTGGCGTCTGACGAAGCGCAACGGATGGGGAGGCAGGAACGACGGTGGCAGAACGGAGCACGGCTGCCGTCGACGTGGCAGACAACAGCGGTGATGAGCCGCTGACCGCCAAGGCGGAGCAGGCCACGGCCGACGGGGTGGCCCAGACCCGGGAGCGGGACACGGCAGCAGAAGAAGACGGGGCGGAGAACGACAAGCCCACGAGCCGCGGGGCGTCCGCACCCCCAGAACTGCACAGTGGCCACAAACTCGCCAGACGCTACCGACTCGAAGAGTGCGTCACCCGTCTGGACGGTTTCAGCAGCTGGCGCGCGGTCGACGAGAAGCTCCGGCGTGCCGTCGGCGTGCATCTCCTGCCTGCCGACCATCCGCGGGCACGCTCGGTTCTCGCCGCGGCCCGTTCCTCGGCGCTGCTCGGCGACCCACGTTTCGTGCAGGTCCTGGACGCGGTGGAGGAGAACGACCTCGTCTACGTGGTCCATGAGTGGCTGCCGGACGCCACGGAGCTCACCACGCTCCTGGCTGCGAGTCCGCTCGAGGCACACGACGCCTACCAGCTCGTCAACCAGGTCTCCCAGGCCATGGCCGCGGCCCACCGGGAGGGCCTCGCACATCTGCGGCTGGCTCCCAGCGCCGTGCTGCGCACCTCCACCGGGCAGTACCGCATCCGCGGTCTCGCCGTGAACGCCGCGCTGCGTGGCATCAGCTCCGAGACCCCTCAGCGCGCCGACACGGAAGCCATCGGTGCTCTCCTGTACGCCTCGCTGACGCAGCGCTGGCCGTACGAGGATGATGCGTACGGCCTCTCCGGGCTCCCCAAGGACGTCGGTCTCATCGCCCCCGACCAGGTGCGCGCGGGCGTCCATCGTGGGCTTTCCGAGCTCGCCATGCGCGCGCTCGTCAATGACGGTGCGACCGCGTCCCGCCAGGACCCTCCGTGCACGACGCCGGAGGAACTGGTGAAGGCGATCGGCGAGATGCCCCGCATCCGCCCGCCGGAGCCCGTGTTCACCGCGCCCCCCGAGTACCAGCGCACCACGTACCAGCAGGGCACGTACGGTCGTCCCGCGGCCCATCCGGGAGTCACTCAGCCCGTACCGACACCCCCGCCTCCGCTGCAGAGCCGTACCGGCAAGGTCCTCAAGTGGGGGGTTTCCGCGCTGCTCATCGCCGCGCTGGGCCTGGGCAGCTGGCAGCTGGCGGACGCGCTGATGAAGCGCGAGAACTCCAACGACTCCGGCACGTCGCACACCACCGGAGGCGGCGGCGACAAGGGCCAGCCCAAGCCCATGAAGCCGATCCAGATCAAGGGGGGCCAGGAGCTGGTCCTGAAGGGCAGCGCCCAGGCCCCGGGGGACGTCCCCAAAACCTATGACAATGACCCGTCCACGCTCTGGCGCACCAAGACGTTCAACGAGGGACCACGTCTTGCCCCGTACAAGCCCGGTGTAGGTATCGTCTACGACCTCGGATCGGAACGAGATGTGTCGGAGGCGTCGGTGGCCCTTCGCTATGGGGGCGACCACACCACGGTCGAGCTGTACGCCACGGACTCGCTGATCCCTTCGACGGACATCAAGTCCATGAAGAAGATCGGTGCCGCCACCACATCGGGCAAGACGGCGACGATCAAGGCCAGGAAGCCCGTGAAGTCGCAGTACGTACTCCTCTGGATCACCGACGTGCCGAACTCCGGGCAGGACGGGTACTACCAGGCGGGATACAAGCAAGCCATCACGGACGTGAAGCTCAGGGGCTGAAGAAGCGGCCCGCCACGGCTCTGGGGGAGGGGGTTCGGCGATGGACGGCACCGCGCACGGTGACCTGAGCGACAAGGACCTCCTCGCCCGTCACGTCGCCGGTGACAAGGACGCCTTCGGTGAGCTCGTGCGGCGTCATCGTGACCGGTTGTGGGCGGTGGCGCTGCGCACTCTCGGGGACCGTGAGGAGGCGGCCGACGCGGTGCAGGACGCCCTGGTCTCCGCCTACCGCGCGGCACACACCTTCCGCGGGCAGTCCGCAGTGACGACGTGGCTGCACCGGATCACCGTGAACGCCTGCCTCGACCGGGCTCGCAAGGCGGCCTCGCGCAAGACCTCTCCCATCGACGACGCCGAGCGCCTTGAGCAGCTCCTGGAGCCCGAGGAATCAGCGGCCGCCCCGGTCGAGCGCGACGACCTGCACCGGGAGCTCCAGGAGGCGCTGGGCACCCTCCCCCATGACCAGCGTGCCGCACTCGTCCTGGTCGACATGCAGGGCTACCCGGTGGCGGAGGCGGCCCGCGTCCTGGACGTCCCCACCGGCACGGTCAAGAGCCGCTGTGCACGCGGCAGAGCCAGACTGCTGCCGCTCCTCACTCATCTGCGTACGGAGCCCCCTCCGAGTGACGCGGACAGCGACGACGCCGACGATGGCAAGAGGCCCGGCACGGGAAGGAACCGGACGCAGGGGGCATCCGTCCCACCGGCAGCGGGACCACGAGATACGGGATCGAGCGATTCAGCTGCTGTGAAGGGCGGAGGTGGGCGAGCGTGACAACCACGACCGACTCGGACGGGCACCCGGACGTCGCGGAGATCGCCGATCTGAGCGAGGGCTTGCTCCCCCCGTCACGCACGAGCGACGTACGAGGGCATCTGGACGGCTGTGAACTCTGCGCAGACGTCTACGCCTCCCTGGAGGAGATCCGCGGCCTGCTCGGCACTCTCCCCGGCCCACCGCGGATGCCGGACGATGTCGCCGGTCGCATCGACGCGGCACTGGCGGCCGAAGCGCTGCTGGACGCCAACACCTCCGAAGACCTTGCCCCGGAGGATGTGGTCTCCGAGTCCGCAGCCGCTCCTTCGCCTCCTGCCGCCGCACGTGTTTCACGTGAAACAGCGTCCGCCCCTGCTCTCTCCGGAGCAACCGACAGGCCCGCAGGACACCCCCGTGCTGCCACCGGCCCAGGGCGCGGTAGCCGTCTGCGAACCACGCGGAGGCGTACGACGGTGCTAGGTGCTGTCTTCACGGCGGCTGCCATCGGCCTGGGGACCCTGCTGATCCAGACCATGGGCGGTGACCCGGAGACGACGGGAGCGGCCCAGAAGCACAAGGACTCCGCGAACTCCTTCTCCGAAGGAAAGCTCGAAGGACAGATAGCCGCTCTCCTCGACAAGAGCAGCGTCAAAGAGCCCCCGGGGAAGTCAGAGGTCTCCACGCCGTCCTTCGACACACGCTCCAGCCCGAATTCCCCGGAGAAGAACTCTCCGCTGAAGGCGGTCCAGGTGCCCGAGTGCATCCAGCGCGGCATCGGCGACAGGACGCCGCTCGCTGCCGAGCAGGGTTCGTACGAAGGCAAGCGCGCCTACCTCGTCGTGGTGCCCCATGCCTCCGACAGCACCAAGGTCTCCGCGTACGTCGTCGATGCCGCCTGTGTGGGCAGGTCCTCGCCCGCCGCAGGCAGGGTTCTCATGACGCACACGTACTCGCAGGGCTGACCCCCGCAGGCTTTTTGCCGCGCTGCCCGGTAGGCGCTCGACGCCGCTGCCAGCGGTCTTGTGGCACATGGCACTCTTCCTTCTGCCGTGCTTCCGTGCGCTCGGCCATGTCGGGGAATGCATGCCCCGTAGGATCCGTTGGGTGGGGTGAGAGCCCTGAGACGGGCCCCACCAGCACTACGCAGCAGTCCCCAGAGACGAGGAATCAAGCCGTGACCGACGTCCGTAACGTGATCATCATCGGCTCCGGGCCCGCCGGCTACACGGCGGCGCTCTACACCGCGCGCGCGTCGCTGAAGCCGCTGGTGTTCGAGGGCGCCGTCACCGCCGGCGGTGCGCTGATGAACACCACCGAGGTGGAGAACTTCCCCGGCTTCCAGGACGGCGTCATGGGCCCTGAGCTCATGGACAACATGCGGGCTCAGGCCGAGCGCTTCGGTGCCGAGCTCGTGCCCGACGATGTCGTCGCCGTCGACCTCAGCGGTGAGATCAAGACCGTGACGGACACCCAGGGCAACGTACACCGCGCGAAGACCGTCATCGTCACGACCGGTTCGCAGCACCGCAAGCTGGGCCTGCCGAACGAGGACGCCCTGTCCGGCCGCGGTGTCTCCTGGTGCGCCACCTGCGACGGCTTCTTCTTCAAGGACCAGGACATCGCCGTGATCGGTGGCGGTGACACCGCGATGGAGGAGGCCACCTTCCTCTCGCGCTTCGCCAAGTCCGTGACGATCGTGCACCGCCGTGACACCCTGCGTGCCTCCAAGGCGATGCAGGAGCGCGCCTTCGCCGACCCGAAGATCTCGTTCATCTGGGACAGCGAGGTCGCCGAGATCAAGGGCGACCCGAAGCTCGAGGGTCTGACGCTGCGCAACCTCAAGACGGGTGAGACCTCCGAGCTGCCGGTGACGGGCCTCTTCATCGCGATCGGCCACGACCCGCGCACCGAGCTCTTCAAGGGTCAGCTCGAGCTGGACGACGAGGGCTACCTGAAGGTCGACGCGCCCTCGACGCGGACCAACCTGACCGGTGTCTTCGGCGCCGGTGACGTGGTCGACCACACGTACCGTCAGGCGATCACGGCAGCCGGCACCGGCTGCTCCGCCGCTCTCGACGCCGAGCGCTTCCTGGCGGCGCTGTCCGACGCCGAAGCCGCTGAGCCGGAGAAGACCCCCACCGCCAGCGTCTGATTTCGACTCCACCCACGCAACACCCCGAGTAACGAGGAGCCCCGCAGTGGCCGACAGCAACCTGAAGCAGGTAACGGACGCCTCCTTCGAGGAGGACGTCCTCAAGAGCGACAAGCCCGTACTGGTGGACTTCTGGGCCGCCTGGTGCGGCCCGTGCCGCCAGATCGCGCCCGCCCTGGAGGCGATCGCGGCCGAGCACGGCGACAAAATCGAGGTCGTCAAGCTCAACATCGACGAGAACCCGGGCACGGCCGCCAAGTACGGCGTCATGTCCATCCCGACGCTGAACGTGTACCAGCACGGTGAGGTCGCCAAGACCATCGTCGGTGCCAAGCCGAAGGGCGCCATCGAGAAGGACCTGGCGGACTTCATCGCCGAGTAATCAGCGTCGATGTTTCACGTGAAACACGAATGGACCAGTCCCTCCGCAGGGCTGGTCCATTCGTCTTTCGGCTAACCTCAGGGGTTCGTGCGTCTAGGACCTCATCCGACTCCTGTGGTCACAACGGCCGGAGGACGGGTTCCTTCTGCACCGCTCCCAGCAGTCGGTCGAGCGCCATCTCGACGTCCTCCTTCCAGGAGAGCGTCGTGCGCAGTTCGAGCCTCATCCTCGGATAGGCAGGATGCGGGCGGACCGTCTTGAAGCCCACCGCCAGAAGATGCTCCGCGGGAAGCACACACGCCGGCTTCTCCCACCGCGCGTCCCCGAACGCTTCGATGGCCTTGAACCCCCGCCGCAGCAGATCCTTCGCGACCGTCTGGACAATTACTCGGCCCAGCCCCTGCCCCTGGTAGCCGGGCATGATCCAGGCCGTCATCAGCTGAACGGCGTCGGGAGAAACAGGGCTCGTGGGAAATGCCGTGGAGCGCGGTACGTACGCCGGAGGCGCGTAGAGAACGAATCCGACCGGCACGTCGTCGACGTAGACGACTCGGCCGCAGGACCCCCACTCCAGCAGGACGCCGGAGATCCACGCCTCCTTCTCCAGCTCCGCGGTGCCGGTCTTTACCGCGGCCTGGCCACTGACCGGGTCCAGCTCCCAGAAGACGCACGCCCGGCACCGATTGGGGAGATCCGGGAGGTTGTCCAGTGTGAGCGGTACGAGCCGACGCCCCATGAAGGCGGTTCCTCACTTCCCTCGGCCGCCGCGCTGCGGGCGGCTGCCAGAGCGCTGTGTTCCCTGATCAGGCTGCCGACGAAGCCGCCGACCGCTCCCAGCCCGAGGCCTGCGGTCATCAGTCCGGTGCGGCCCATCGATCGCATGGCCCCTGCCTCCCCTATGAGGTGCCGTCAGGTGGATGCGCCATACCTGAACGCATCGTATCCACGATGTGATTGCACCGAAACCGTAGGAAAGCAAAGAGCGGGCCGTGTTCCGGTACACACCGGACACGGCCCGCTCTCGCAGTGCCGACCTACGAGGCTCAGCCCTTGCCGTTCTCGGACGCGTCTTCCGAGTTCACCTCGGCAAGCCCGTTCTTCAGCACCGGCCCTTCGCCCGGGGCGAGTGAGCTGAGGATGCGCTCCAGGTCCTCCAGAGAGGCGAAGTCAACGACGATCTTCCCCTTCTTCTGACCGAGGTCCACCCGGACCCGCGTCTCGAATCGGTCCGAGAGCCGGGTGGCGAGCTTGTTCAGCGCCGGCGAGACCAGGGCGCCGGCACGCGGCCCCTTGGCCTTCGGAGCGCGCTGTGGCCGCGAACCCATGAGGGTCACGATCTCCTCGACAGCACGCACCGAGAGACCTTCGGCCACGATGCGGAGCGCGAGCCGGTCCTGCTCCTCCGAGTCCTCGACGGAAAGCAGCGCACGGGCATGCCCTGCGGAGAGGACCCCGGCAGCGACCCGGTTCTGCACCGTCGGCGAGAGCTTCAGCAGTCGCAGCGTGTTGGAGACCTGCGGGCGGGACCGGCCGATGCGGTCGGCCAGCTGGTCATGCGTGCAGTTGAAGTCCTTGAGCAACTGGTCGTAGGCCGCAGCCTCTTCCAGCGGATTCAGCTGGGCCCGGTGCAGGTTCTCGAGCAACGCGTCCAGAAGGAGCTTGTCGTCCTCCGTTGCCCGCACGATGGCGGGGATGCGCTCCAAACCGGCTTCCCGGCAGGCTCGCCAGCGCCGCTCGCCCATGATGAGCTCATAGCGCGCGGGACCCACCTGCCGTACGACGACCGGCTGGAGCAGGCCGACCTCCTTGATGGAGGTCACCAGCTCGGCGAGAGCGTCCTCGTCAAACACCGCTCGCGGCTGCTGCGGATTGGGCGTGATGACGTCCAGCGGCAGCTCGGCGAAGTGTGCGCCAGCGACTGTCTCCGGCACCTCCATGGACTGCTGGGGCGGCTCCGCTGTTTCACGTGAAACAGGTGCAACAGGGCTCTGGGGAAGCGACGTCACCTTCGCGGCCGCCACGCCGCGCTCGGCAGTCAGTACCGGAACTGCCGAGGGAGAGGTCGAGGGTCCCGCGCTGTGCGAGGGCTGCTTCTCCGTCGGGGCTGCAGGAATCAGGGCACCGAGGCCTCGGCCCAATCCCCTCCGTCGTTCGCTCACTGCATCCCCTCCGTCATGCTGTGCTGGTCTTTCTGAGCGCCCATGTGGGCGTGCTGGACGTCGTAGTGCACTCCGACTCCCCGCAGTGCGATCTCTCGCGCCGCTTCGAAGTAGGAGAGGGCACCGCTCGATCCCGGATCGTAGGTGAGCACCGTCTGGCCGTAGCTGGGGGCCTCGGAGATGCGAACCGATCGCGGAATGCTCGTCCGCAGGACCTCTTCACCGAAGTGGCTGCGCACCTCGTCCGCCACCTGGGAGGCAAGACGGGTCCTGCCGTCGTACATGGTGAGCAGGATCGTCGACACGTGCAGGTTCGGGTTGAGGTGGCCCCGTACCAGGTCGACGTTGCGCAGAAGCTGACCGAGCCCTTCCAGCGCGTAGTACTCGCACTGGATCGGGATCAGCACCTCCGCGCCCGCCACCAGCGCGTTGACCGTCAGAAGGCCGAGGGACGGCGGGCAGTCGATGAGGATGTAGTCCAACGGCTGCTCGTACGCCTGGATCGCCCGCTGCAGTCGGCTCTCCCGCGCCACCAGTGACACCAGCTCGATCTCCGCACCGGCGAGATCGATGGTGGCCGGGGCGCAGAAGAGTCCTTCGACATCAGTCACCGGCTGGACGACGTCGGAGAGCGGCTTGCTCTCGACCAGGACGTCGTAGATGGACGGTACTTCGGCGTGATGGTCGATACCGAGAGCCGTGGAGGCGTTTCCCTGCGGGTCTAGGTCGATCACCAGGACGCGGGCACCGTGCAGAGCGAGCGAGGCGGCGAGATTGACGGTCGTCGTCGTCTTGCCCACTCCGCCCTTCTGGTTGGCGACCACCATGACGCGGGTCTGCTCGGGACGCGGCAGACCTTCGCCTGCGCGGCCAAGCGCTTCCACAGCCAGTTGGGCAGCACGACCGATGGGGGTGTCGTCCATCGGGGGCGGTGTTTCACGTGAAACATCCTCCCCCGCCGACTCGGTACGGGGACCGGGGACCGGATCGGTCATCGGTCCCGCGATGTTGGCGTCGGACCGCAAGGATTCACTCTCCTCGACATCAGGCTCGCAATGAACAGAGCCTCCCATGCTTTGAGGGTCATGAACCAGCGAGGCCGGGTCTTCTGTGGACGAATCCACCTCTGTGGACAACTCCGTGCCCTTATCGAGGGAACCGAGTGGTCGGCGGTCGCGAGGTTCCGCAGCGCGGCCGCGACTGATGATGCCATGCAGCAGTGAGCGACGTTTCACGTGAAACACGATGCACGGCAGCCGGGGTGCCGCTGGCGCGACACCCCGGTATGCGTACGTTTGACAGCTTTTGTGGAGTACGGCTCGTCGTCAGGACGGATCAACAACGGCAGCCGGAGCGTTCATCGGCGACGACGAGTACGGCCGGTGCGAGCGGCCTTGGCCCGCTTGGCCGCGAAACGTACACCGCCGGGGCTCTCCCCGACCTCGACGCGGACAACCGTGGACTGCGGGTCCACCACGCCCTGACCGACGTGCAGCACCGAGGTGCCCACCGCGCCGAGCTTGCTCAGGGCAGCACCCGCCGCCTTGACCTCCTCCTCGGCGGTATCGCCCTTCAGGAGCAGCATCTGCCCGTACGGGCGGAGCAGCGGTACGCCCCAGGCCGCCAGGCGGTCCAACGGTGCGACGGCCCGCGCGGTCACCACGTGGACCGGCGGCAGCTTGCCGAGGACTTCCTCAGCGCGCCCCCGCACAACTGTCACATGGTCGAGACCGAGCAGCTCCACGACCTCGTTGAGGAAGTTCGTACGCCGCAGCAACGGCTCAAGGAGCGTGATCTTCAGGTCCGGCCGGACTAGGGCCAGCGGGATACCCGGCAGCCCGGCGCCCGAGCCGACATCGCACACGCTGACGTTCTCGGGCACGACCTCGGACAGCACGGCGCAGTTCAGCAGGTGCCGTTCCCACAGCCGTGGCACCTCGCGCGGGCCGATCAGTCCCCGCTGCACTCCCGCATCGGCCAGCAGTTCCGCGTACCGGACCGCGTCCGAGAAGCGATCGCCGAAAACCGTCCGGGCCTCTTCCGGCGCCGGGGGGAGCTCCGCTGCCTCCGTCACGGGGACCGTCCTTCCGTACCGCACTGGGGGTGGCTGTCTATCAGGCTGACAAAGATCGGCCCCGCCTGCGAGCAGACGGGGCCAGGAGACGCTGTGCCGGTCAGGCAGGGAGTACGACGACGAAGCGCTGCGGCTCCTCGCCCTCGGACTCGCTGCGCAGGCCGGCGGCCTTGACCGCGTCGTGCACGACCTTGCGCTCGAACGGCGTCATCGGCTCGAGCTTGGTCGGCTCGCCGGAGCTCTTCACCTCGGCCGCGGCCTTGGCGCCCAGCTCCGAGAGCTCCTCGCGCTTCTTGGCGCGGTAACCCGCGATGTCCAGCATCAGGCGGCTGCGGTCGCCGGTCTCGCGGTGGACGGCGAGACGCGTGAGCTCCTGGAGAGCTTCCAGGACCTCGCCGTCACGCCCGACCAGCTTCTGCAGATCGCGGCTGCTGGAGTCGCTGATGATCGAGACAGCGGCCCGGTCGGCCTCGACGTCCATGTCGATGTCGCCGTCGAGGTCGGCGATGTCGAGCAGACCCTCGAGGTAATCCGCCGCGATCTCACCCTCCTGCTCGAGGTGGGTGAGGGTGTCGCCGGCCTCAGCTGCGGCGGAGGTGGTGGTGCCTTCCGTCACTGGATGGGCTCCTTCTACTTCTTGGAGGACGGGTGCTTGGGCCGCTGCTGGCCCTTGCGCTGCTGTCCCGACTTGGCTCGGCTGCGCTGACCGGCGCCGGGCTGATTGCCCTGGCTGCCCTGCTTGCTGGCGCCACCGGTCGGCTTGGTCTTGGGGGCGTCGTCCTCGGGCTCGGCCTCGGTCTTCTCCAGCGAAGTCTTCGTCTCGGAGGAGACATCGGCCTTGGTGGCACCGGCCGCCGCCTGCGTCGTGGCGGACTGACGCTTGGACTTGCTCTGGCGCTTGGGCTGTTGGCGCTTCGCGGCGCCGCCGACAGGAGTGCCGTCCTCGGTCTCGGTGACGACGGCGGTGTCAGCCTCCACCACGGTGCCGTCGGCCTGGGCCGAGAGGCCCGCCTTGGTCAGACCGTTGATGAACTTGCGCTCGAACTCGTTGCGGTCGCGGCCCTTGGCGACGATCGCCTTGATGACGTTCGTGTTGCCACGACCCCGCACCTTCTTGGTGTGCGTGATCTGCTTCTGCAGGCGCTCCAGGAACGCGGCCTGGGCCTTGGAGCCCGGAGTCGGGTTGCGGCGGATCACGAACATCTGCTGGCCCATGGTCCACACGTTGGTGGTCAGCCAGTAGACGAGGACACCGACCGGGAAGTTGATGCCGAAGACGGCGAACATGACCGGGAAGACGTACATCAGCATCTTCTGCTGCTGCATGAACGGCGTCTTGACCGTGGTGTCCACGTTCTTCGTCATCAGCTGGCGCTGCGTGAAGAACTGCGACGCCGACATCATGATGATCATGATCGCGGTGACGACCCGGACATCCGTCAGAGTGGCACCGAGGGAGGCGACCTTGTCCGCGCTGTCGGTGAACTTCGCCGCCAGCGGGGCGCCGACGATGTGCGCCTTACGCGCGCTCTCCAGGAGCTGATCGTCGATGACGCCGATCGTCTTGCCGGTCGCGATGCCGTTGAGCACGTGGTACAGGGCGAAGAAGAACGGCGACTGCGCCAGGATGGGAAGGCACGAGGAGAGCGGGTTGGTACCCGACTCCTTGTACAGCTTCATCATCTCTTCGGACTGGCGCTGCTTGTCGCTCTTGTAGCGCTCCTGGATCTTCTTCATCTCGGGCTGCAGCGTCTGCATCGCCCGAGTCGCCTTGATCTGCTTCACGAAGAGCGGAATCAGGCAGATCCGGATCAGAATCACCAGGGACACGATGGACAGACCCCAGGCCCAGCCCGTGTCGGGACCGAAGATCTTCCCGTACACCGAGTGGAACTGGACGATGACCCACGAAACTGGTGTCGTGATAAAGCTGAAGAGACTGGCAATCGTGTCCACTAATCAAGCTCCTTGAGCATGGGACGGGGTCTCGGTCTCGGCAGCCGTTCCCGGGGGAAGGTCCCCGGTCGGCGCACCTGCGGCGGAGGGCCCGCCCTTGCGTTCGCGCCAGGCAGCGCGCAGCATCTCGTGCCACCGCGGACGCTTGCGCGGCGGAACATGGTCGACACCACCGAGCGACCACGGGTTGCACCGCAGGATGCGCCAGGCAGTGAGCGCCGTTCCCTTGATCGCACCGTGCCGGTCGATGGCCAGGTAGCCGTAGCGGGAACACGACGGGTAGTACTTGCACACCGGGCCCAGAAGCGGACTGATCGTCCACTGGTACAGCTTGATCAGAGCCAGCAGCGGGTACTTCATCGCGCGCCCCCTCCCAGCAACCGCTCCAAGGCGGCATCCAGGTCTCGGGCCAGCTGTGCATGGTCGGCGTCGCCCGCTCCGGGCAGCGCTCGTACTACTACCAGGCTACCGGGGGGCACCTTGGCCAACCGGTCGCGCATCAGATGACGCAGTCTGCGCTTCACGGTGTTGCGTACGACCGCGATGCCCACGGCCTTGCTGACGACGAAACCCGCACGTGTCGGGGGAGAGCTCTCCCCTGGCACGTGCGGGTCCGTTGCGCCGCTACGTAGATGGACGACGAGAAGCGGGCGTCCGGCCCGGCGTCCTCGGCGTACCGCGGTCGCGAAGTCTTCGCGCCGCCTCAGCCGATGCTCGGTAGGCAGCACGACGTCATGACCTGACTGATATCAGGCGGACAGGCTGGCGCGACCCTTGCCACGACGGTTGGCGAGGATCGCGCGGCCGGCGCGGGTGCGCATCCGCAGGCGGAAGCCGTGGGTCTTGGCGCGACGGCGGTTGTTCGGCTGGAAGGTGCGCTTGCTCACTCGGGGGCTCCAGAAATGATCGTGTGGTGGCGGGACATCGCCTGGCTGTCACCGTGCGCCCACGAGAAGCTCGCGAATACGCACCGAGTGCACCGCTTCACAATCACAGATCGTGATCTTTGCCCATCGGAGGCAGGCGGCAGCAGCCATCGACAACTCGACCTGGTCACGGTACGCGGGGCTACGCCATCCGGTCAAACCGGCCGCCAGAGGAGGACACTGTGCACAGCCTGTGGACAACAACTTGAACCCTACGGGTCGCCCTGACTACCGTGACGGAACTCCGATTCGTTCCCTTCCTTCTCCCCATCCCGATTTCCGTCCCGAGAACCACACGTTCGTGGGACCCCGTGAGAGAGCGTGCCCTGTGGCTGACGTACCTGCCGATCTTGCCGCAGTGTGGCCACGAGTTCTGGAACATCTGCTGGGTGAGGGCCGCGGGCAGGGCGTCGAGGCGAAGGACGAGCGGTGGCTCCGGAGCTGTCAGCCCCTGGCGCTCGTCGCCGACACCGCGCTGCTGGCCGTCCCGAACGAATTCGCCAAGGGCGTACTGGAAGGCCGTCTCGCGCCCGTGGTGAGCGAGACCCTGAGCCGCGAGTGCGGCCGCCCGATCCGGATCGCCATCACCGTCGACGACTCCGTCGGTGAACCCGGTGGCCCGTCGGCTCCGCCGCACCAGCAGCACCCCTCTCCGCAACACCAGCAGCATCACCAGCAGCGGTATGAAGAGCCCGAGCTGCCGCCTTCCTCCGGCCAGGGGCACGACTCCTACGAGAGCTACGGCCGCCGGCCCTCGGACGACCACCAGGGCGGCTCCCGGTCCGACCAGATGCCGACCGCACGCCCCGCCTACCCGGAGTACCAGCGCCCGTCCCCCGGCGCCTGGCCGCAGCAGCCCCCGCCGCAGGACGACTACGGCTGGCAGCAACCGCGGCTCGGCTTCCCCGAGCGCGACCCGTACGCGAATCCGGTGCAGCAGCCGCAGCACGACTACCGCTCGCAGCCGCCGCAGGAACGTTCGCCGTACGAGCAGCGCTCCGAGCCGCAGGACCGGCGCGAGCGCCACGACATGTCCGAGCCGCCCGGCGGCCACCGGGGCGGCGGCCACGGCGGCCATGGCGTGCACAGGGGCGGGCCGGTCGGGCCCACCTCGTCCAGTGGCGCCCCCGGGCCGCTCGCCGCACAGCCGGCGCCCGCGACGGGCCCCGGCGAGCCCACCGCTCGCCTCAACCCGAAGTACCTCTTCGACACCTTCGTCATCGGCGCGTCGAACCGTTTCGCGCACGCGGCCGCGGTCGCCGTCGCCGAGGCGCCCGCGAAGGCGTACAACCCGCTCTTCATCTACGGCGAGTCCGGGCTCGGGAAAACGCACCTGCTGCACGCGATCGGGCACTACGCCCGCAGCCTCTACCCCGGCACGCGAGTGCGCTACGTGAGCTCGGAGGAGTTCACCAACGAGTTCATCAACTCCATCCGCGACGGCAAGGGCGACAGCTTCCGCAAGCGCTACCGCGAGATGGACATCCTGCTCGTCGACGACATCCAGTTCCTCGCGGACAAGGAGTCGACGCAGGAGGAGTTCTTCCACACGTTCAACACCCTCCACAACGCGAACAAGCAGATCGTGCTCTCCAGTGACCGGCCGCCCAAGCAGCTGGTCACCCTTGAGGACAGGCTGCGCAACCGCTTCGAGTGGGGACTGATCACCGACGTCCAGCCGCCGGAGCTCGAGACGCGGATCGCGATCCTCCGTAAGAAGGCGGTGCAGGAGCAGCTCAACGCCCCGCCGGAGGTGCTCGAGTTCATCGCGTCGCGGATCTCGCGGAACATCCGTGAGCTGGAGGGCGCGCTGATCCGGGTCACCGCGTTCGCGTCGCTGAATCGGCAGCCGGTGGACCTGGGGCTCACCGAGATCGTCCTCAAGGACCTGATCCCGGGCGGTGAGGACGCGGCCCCGGAGATCACCGCGACGGCCATCATGGCGGCGACCGCCGACTACTTCGGTCTGACGGTGGACGACCTGTGCGGATCGTCGCGCAGCCGGGTGCTGGTGACGGCCCGGCAGATCGCCATGTACCTGTGCCGGGAGCTGACCGATCTCTCCTTGCCGAAGATCGGCGCCCAGTTCGGGGGGCGCGACCACACGACCGTCATGCACGCGGACCGCAAGATCCGCGCCCTGATGGCGGAGCGTCGCTCCATCTACAACCAGGTCACCGAGCTCACCAACCGCATCAAGAACGGCTGACGTCGGCCGCGACACGTCACTGAGGGCGTTCCGGGACAACCAACTCCTGGGGCGCCCTTTTTCGTTGTCCACGCGCGCGTGGAGGGCGATTCACGCGCGCATGGAGGGTGCTTTGAGGGCTGCAGGGTCCCGTTCTGAGGGCTGCCGGGTTCCGTTCCGGGCGCGGCGCACCGTACAGAGATGTCGTACGGCCGCCTCTCGCTGTTCGATTTCCCCTGCTCATACGGCTGTTCTCCACAGATGTGCCGACTTTCTGCCGTCCACACCCTGGGGACCGGGAAGTTGTCCAGACCCTGTCCACAGGGAGCCCTGCTGAGAGATCATCAGGCCAGGTCAGTCGGCTGTGGATTCGTGGACGACGAGTCTCCACAGCCTGTGGAGGAAATCTTCGTCCACAGCCTGTGGAGAAAGTTGTCCACCGGCGACCCACAGGCTGCGACGCGTTGTCCCCAGCTTTCCTCAGCTTCTCCACACGGCTGTCCACTGTTCGGCAACGCAACGCGCTCTCTCACCGGGTCGAGTGAAAGGCGTCACACCAAGGTGCTTGGTTGGCCTGTGGGGAAGCTGGGTAAAGCTGGGGACAGTGCTGGGGAGAAGTGGCCCCTGCCTGTGCACCGGGTGTGCAGAACTTTCGCCCGTCCACAGAGACACCTGGTTGTCCACCGGTCCCGCCCACAGGCGCAGTGGATAAAAAACCGGGCCTGACCAGCGCTTTCGCGGTTATCCACGGTTTCCACAGGCCCTACTACTACTGACAACTAGAGAGTCCGGGGAATTCGTTTCGAAGTGGGGCCTGTGCACAACTCGCTCTCCGGAGCTCCAGCACCACTCGCCACGACTTGACCCCGACAGGCAACGACTGTCAGTGCGGTGCGTCAGACTGTTCCCCGGTGTCCTTCCCACGGCATGGCTGAGAGACACCGAGTCAGACGACGAGGGCCACAGGTCCAGCGGGCGAGAGCAGCCAGCAACAGCAGGAGGGCGGCTAACGGTGAAGATCCGGGTTGAACGCGACGTACTCGCGGAGGCGGTGGCCTGGGCGGCGCGCAGCCTCCCGGCCCGGCCGCCTGCGCCCGTCCTCGCAGGCCTGCTGCTGAAGGCCGAGGAAGGCGCACTGAGCCTGTCGAGCTTCGACTACGAGGTCTCGGCGCGTGTCTCGGTGGACGCGGAGATCGACGAGGAAGGCACCGTCCTGGTGTCGGGCCGGCTGCTCGCGGACATCTGCCGCGCGCTCCCCAACCGCCCGGTGGAGATCTCCACAGACGGTGTACGGGCGACGGTCGTCTGCGGCTCCTCCCGGTTCACACTCCACACACTTCCTGTGGAGGAGTACCCCGCGCTGCCGCAGATGCCGACCGCCACGGGCACCGTCCCCGGTGAGGTCTTCGCTTCGGCCGCCTCCCAGGTGGCCATCGCCGCGGGCCGCGACGACACGCTGCCCGTGCTGACCGGTGTGCGCATCGAGATCGAGGGCGACACGGTCACCCTGGCCTCCACCGACCGCTACCGCTTCGCGGTCCGCGAGTTCCTGTGGAAGCCGGAGAACCCCGAGGCGTCCGCGGTGGCCCTGGTGCCCGCCAAGACGCTCCTGGACACCGCCAAGGCGCTCACGAGCGGCGACACGGTCACCCTGGCCCTGTCAGGATCGGGTGCCGGCGAGGGCCTGATCGGTTTCGAGGGCGCCGGACGGCGTACGACCACGCGTCTCCTCGAGGGTGACCTGCCGAAGTACCGCACGCTCTTCCCGACCGAGTTCAACTCGGTGGCCGTGATCGAGACCGCCCCCTTCGTGGAGGCCGTCAAGCGTGTGGCCCTGGTCGCCGAGCGGAACACCCCGGTGCGGCTCAGCTTCGAGCAGGGCGTGCTGATCCTGGAAGCGGGCTCCAGCGACGACGCACAGGCTGTGGAAAGGGTCGACGCCCAGCTGGACGGCGACGACATCTCGATCGCCTTCAACCCGACCTTCCTGCTCGACGGCCTCAGCGCCATCGACTCCCCGGTCGCCCAGCTGTCGTTCACGACGTCGACGAAGCCCGCGCTCCTGAGCGGCAGGCCGGCCGTCGACGCGGAGGCGGACGACGCCTACAAGTACCTGATCATGCCCGTACGTCTGAGCGGCTGAGCCCACAGGTGTGAGCGTGTGTCCGGGCGTAGGCTCGGGCACAGGTACGAAAGTGCCGTAACGCCACCTCGCTAGTGAAGGAACCTCTGATGGAGCTCGGTCTCGTCGGCCTCGGCAAGATGGGCGGCAACATGCGCGAGCGCATCCGCCGCGCAGGTCACACCGTCATCGGATACGACCGCAACCCGGACCTCGCGGATGTCGCCAGCCTCGAAGAGCTGGTCGGCAAGCTCAAGGGCCCGCGGGTGGTGTGGGTGATGGTCCCGGCCGGGGGCCCGACCCAGGCCACCATCGACGAGCTCTCCGAGCTGCTGCAGCCCGGCGACGTCGTCGTGGACGGTGGAAACTCCCGCTGGACGGACGACGAGAAGCACGCCGAGGAGCTGAAGGCCAAGGGCATCGGCTTCGTCGACTGCGGCGTCTCAGGCGGCGTCTGGGGCCTCAAGAACGGCTACGCGCTGATGTACGGCGGCGACGCCGAGGACATCGCGAAGGTCCAGCCCATCTTCGACGCGCTCAAGCCCGAGGGTGACTTCGGTTCCGTCCACGCGGGCAAGGTCGGCGCGGGCCACTTCTCGAAGATGGTTCACAACGGCATCGAGTACGCGATGATGCAGGCCTACGCCGAGGGCTGGGAGCTCCTGGAGAAGGTCGACTCGGTCACGGACGTCCGTGAGGTCTTCCGCTCCTGGCAGGAGGGCACGGTCATCCGTTCCTGGCTGCTCGACCTCGCGGTCAACGCCCTGGACGACGACGAGCACCTGGAGAAGCTGCGCGGCTTCGCGCAGGACTCCGGGGAGGGCCGCTGGACGGTGGAGGCCGCCATCGACAACGCCGTGCCGCTGCCCGCGATCACGGCCTCGCTCTTCGCCCGGTTCGCCTCGCGCCAGGATGACTCCCCGCAGATGAAGATGATCGCCGCGCTGCGCAACCAGTTCGGCGGCCACGCGGTGGAGTCCAAGAGCGAGAACTGATCCACAGCCTGTGGGGAACTCCAGCGGTTTCCCACAGGCCTCGAAGCAAGTGAAGTAGGCCGGGGGAGGTCGGCGCACACCATGCACGTCACGCATCTCTCGCTGGCCGACTTCCGGTCGTACGCCCGGGTCGAGGTCCCTCTCGACCCGGGCGTCACCGCGTTCGTGGGACCCAACGGCCAGGGCAAGACCAACCTCGTCGAGGCCGTCGGCTACCTCGCCACGCTGGGCAGCCACCGTGTCTCGTCGGACGCCCCCCTGGTGCGCATGGGCGCCGAGCGCGCCGTCATCAGGGCCGCGGTTCGCCAGGGCGAGCGCCAGCAGCTGATCGAGCTCGAGCTCAACCCCGGCAGGGCCAACCGCGCCCGCATCAACAGGTCATCGCAGGTCAGACCACGCGATGTGCTGGGGATCGTCCGTACGGTGCTGTTCGCGCCCGAGGACCTCGCGTTGATCAAGGGTGACCCCGGGGAGCGGCGGCGCTTCCTCGACGAGCTGATCACGGCGCGCTCCCCGCGCATGGCGGGCGTCCGCTCCGACTACGACCGCGTACTGAAACAGCGCAACACCCTCCTGAAGTCGGCCGCCCTCGCCCGGCGCCACGGCGGTCGCTCCATGGACCTGTCCACGCTCGACGTCTGGGACCAGCACCTCGCGCGCGTGGGCGCCGAACTCCTCGCCCAGCGGCTCGACCTGATCTCGGCGCTCCAGCCGCTGGCCGACAAGGCGTACGAACAGCTGGCGCCCGGCGGCGGCCCCGTCTCCTTGGAGTACAAGCCCTCGGCGCCCGGCAGCGGGCACACGCGCGAGGCGCTCTACGAACAGCTGACCGCCGCCCTGGAAGAGGCCCGCAAGCAGGAGATCGAGCGGGGTGTCACCCTGGTCGGCCCGCACCGTGACGACCTCGTCCTCAAGCTGGGCCAGCTCCCCGCGAAGGGGTACGCGAGCCACGGCGAGTCCTGGTCGTACGCCCTGGCGCTGCGCCTCGCCTCGTACGACCTCCTGAGGGCCGAGGGCAACGAACCGGTGCTCGTCCTCGACGACGTCTTCGCGGAGCTCGACGCGCGCCGCAGGGAGCGTCTGGCGGAGCTTGTGGCGTCGGGCGAGCAGGTGCTGGTCACCGCGGCTGTGGGCGACGACGTGCCGGGTGTCCTGGCCGGCACCCGGTTCGCGGTCTCGGACGGCGCGGTGGAACGCGTATGAGCACCGAGGAGCCCGCCAAGGGCGGCGCCGGTGACGCGGGCACGCCGAAGACCCCCGAGCCCTCCGGTGTCGACCTCGCCCGGGTCGCCCTGCGGGCCGCGAAAGAACAGGCACGCGCGCGTGGGGACGCCGCGCAGCAGAAGAAGCAGGCACGGCGGGGCGGACTGCGGTCCGGCGCGCGCGCCGACGGCCGCGACCCGCTGCCGCTGGGTTCCGCGATCAACCGTCTGATCACCGAGCGTGGCTGGGAGACGCCGGCCGCGGTGGGCGGCGTGATGGGGCGCTGGCCACAGATCGTCGGCGACGACCTGGCCAACCACTGCGTCCCGCAGAGGTACGACGAGGACGAGCGCGTCCTGACCGTGCAGTGCGACTCGACGGCCTGGGCGACGCAGCTCCGCCTCATGGCCCCGCAACTCGTCGCGCGCCTCAACGAGGACCTGGGCCACGGCACCGTACGCCTCATCAAGGTGCTCGGCCCCCAGGGCCCCACGCACCGCTTCGGACCCTTGCGCGCACCGGGAAGCACGGGTCCCGGCGACACCTACGGCTGAGGCCGTCGGCGACGGTAGCTGGGGGTTGACGGCCCGAAGCGCTGAGTGCCGCTGTGAGCCCTTTGGAGCCCCGTTCCGCATATGGGGAGTCGGCCGAGTCCCGTTCAGGACGGCACATGCGGACTCAGGTACCGGCAAACCCCCATCACTGTCAGCGCTACCGGTAGACTGGAAGCTAATCCCGCCTCACTTGTGGGACGCACCGAGCAACGCTGACTATCGCTGAACGACGCAGCCGCTCCGGCCACCGCCGGACGCTTGGCTTGTGCTGTGCCAGAAAGGGCGCTTCGTGGCCGATTCCGGCAACCCCAACGAGAACATTCCGTCCACCGAGGCCCTGGCAGGGACTGCCAAGGCCTCAGCCACGGCGTACGACGCCAGCGCGATTACCGTCCTCGAGGGTCTGGACGCGGTCCGCAAGCGACCGGGCATGTACATCGGCTCGACCGGTGAGCGTGGCCTGCATCACTTGGTGCAGGAAGTCGTCGACAACTCCGTCGACGAGGCCCTGGCCGGACACGCGGACACGATCGACGTCACGATCCTCGCCGACGGCGGCGTGCGCGTCATCGACAACGGCCGTGGCATCCCGGTCGGCATGCACCCCGTGGAGAAGAAGCCGGCCGTCGAGGTCGTGCTCACCGTGCTGCACGCGGGCGGCAAGTTCGGCGGCGGCGGTTACGCCGTCTCCGGTGGTCTGCACGGCGTCGGCGTCTCCGTGGTGAACGCGCTCTCCACGAAGCTCTCGGTCGAGATCAGGACCGACGGCTACCGCTGGACGCAGGACTACAAGAGCGGCGCCCCGACCGCCCCGCTCGAGCGGCACGAGGCCACTCAGGAGACCGGCACCTCGGTCACCTTCTGGGCCGACGGCGACATCTTCGAGACCACCGAGTACTCCTTCGAGACGCTGGCACGGCGCTTCCAGGAGATGGCGTTCCTCAACAAGGGTTTGACCATCAAACTCACTGATGAGCGCGAGTCGGCGAAGGCGACCGCGAACGCGGACTCGGCCGAGGCGACCGACGACGAGGCCGCCGAGGCCCGCACGGTGACGTACCACTACGAAGGCGGCATCGTCGACTTCGTGAAGTACCTCAACTCCCGCAAGGGCGAGGTCGTCCACCCGACCGTCATCGACGTCGAGGCCGAGGACAAGGAGCGCCTCCTCTCGGCCGAGATCGCCATGCAGTGGAACTCGCAGTACAGCGAGGGCGTGTACTCCTTCGCGAACACCATCCACACGCATGAGGGCGGTACGCACGAGGAGGGCTTCAGGGCCGCGCTGACGGGTCTGGTCAACCGCTACGCGCGCGAGAAGAAGCTGCTGCGCGAGAAGGACGACAACCTCACGGGCGAGGACATCCGCGAGGGTCTGACGGCGATCATCTCGGTGAAGCTCGGCGAACCCCAGTTCGAGGGCCAGACCAAGACCAAGCTGGGCAACACCGAGGCCAAGACGTTCGTGCAGAAGGTCGTCCACGAGCACCTCACGGACTGGTTCGACCGGAACCCGAACGAGGCGGCGGACATCATCCGCAAGGGCATCCAGGCCGCCACGGCCCGCGTCGCCGCCCGCAAGGCACGCGACCTGACCCGCCGCAAGGGCCTCCTGGAGACGGCGTCGCTGCCCGGCAAGCTCTCCGACTGCCAGTCGAACGACCCGACGAAGTGCGAGATCTTCATCGTCGAGGGTGACTCCGCCGGTGGTTCGGCGAAGTCCGGCCGCGACCCGATGTACCAGGCGATCCTGCCCATCCGAGGCAAGATCCTGAATGTCGAGAAGGCGCGCGTCGACAAGATCCTGCACAACCAGGAGGTCCAGGCGCTGATCTCGGCGTTCGGCACCGGTGTGCACGAGGACTTCGACATCGAGAAGCTCCGCTATCACAAGATCATCCTGATGGCGGACGCCGACGTCGACGGTCAGCACATCAACACGCTGCTCCTGACGTTCCTGTTCCGTTTCATGCGTCCGCTGGTCGAGCACGGGCACATCTACCTGTCGCGCCCGCCGCTCTACAAGATCAAGTGGTCGCGCGACGACTTCCAGTACGCGTATTCGGACCGCGAGCGCGACGCCCTGGTGGACCTCGGCCGCCAAGCGGGCAAGCGCATCAGGGACGACTCGGTCCAGCGCTTCAAGGGCCTCGGTGAGATGAACGCCGAGGAACTGCGCATCACGACGATGGACCAGGAACACCGCGTGCTCGGACAGGTCACCCTGGACGACGCGGCACAGGCCGACGACCTCTTCTCGGTGCTGATGGGAGAGGACGTCGAGGCACGGCGCTCGTTCATTCAGCGCAATGCCAAGGACGTTCGCTTCCTCGACATCTGAGTCGGCCCGTACAAGCCGCACCTCGAAAGGACTTTGACCAGCAATGGCCGACGAGAACACCCCTGTGACGCCTGTGACGCCTGAAGAGGAACCCGCCGTCCCCGGCGTGGGCATGCGTGTCGAGCCCGTCGGGCTCGAGACGGAGATGCAGCGCTCCTACCTCGACTACGCGATGTCCGTCATCGTGTCCCGTGCGCTGCCCGACGTACGGGACGGCCTGAAGCCCGTGCACCGCCGCGTCCTGTATGCGATGTACGACGGCGGCTACCGCCCCGAGAAGGGCTTCTACAAGTGCGCCCGCGTGGTCGGCGACGTCATGGGCACGTACCACCCGCACGGTGACTCCTCCATCTACGACGCCCTGGTGCGCCTCGCCCAGCCGTGGTCGATGCGGATGCCGCTGGTGGACTCCAACGGCAACTTCGGCTCCCCGGGCAACGACCCGGCGGCCGCCATGCGGTACACCGAGTGCAAGATGGCGCCGCTGGCCATGGAGATGGTCCGTGACATCGACGAGGAGACCGTCGACTTCACGGACAACTACGACGGCCGCAACCAGGAGCCGACGGTCCTGCCGGCGCGCTTCCCGAACCTGCTGATCAACGGTTCGGCGGGCATCGCGGTCGGTATGGCCACCAATATCCCGCCGCACAACCTCCGCGAGGTCGCGGCGGGCGCGCAGTGGGCCCTCGAGCACCCCGACGCCTCCCACGAGGAGCTGCTCGATGCCCTTATCGAGCGCATCAAGGGACCCGATTTCCCGACCGGTGCCCTCGTAGTGGGCCGAAAGGGCATCGAGGAGGCGTACCGCACGGGCCGTGGCTCCATCACGATGCGCGCGGTCGTCGCGGTCGAGGAGATCCAGAACCGCCAGTGCCTGGTCGTCACCGAGCTGCCGTACCAGACCAACCCGGACAACCTCGCGCAGAAGATCGCCGACCTGGTCAAGGACGGCAAGGTCGGCGGCATCGCCGATGTCCGCGACGAGTCGTCCTCGCGCACCGGCCAGCGCCTGGTCATCGTCCTGAAGCGCGACGCGGTCGCCAAGGTCGTTCTGAACAACCTCTACAAGCACACCGACCTCCAGTCGAACTTCAGCGCCAACATGCTGGCCCTGGTCGACGGCGTGCCGCGCACCCTCTCGCTGGACGCCTTCATCCGGCACTGGGTCACGCACCAGGTCGAGGTCATCGTCCGGCGCACGAAGTACCGGCTGCGCAAGGCCGAGGAGCGGGCGCACATCCTGCGTGGCCTCCTCAAGGCTCTGGACGCCATCGACGAGGTCATCGCGCTCATCCGCGGCAGCCAGACCGTCGACATCGCGCGCGAGGGCCTGATGGGCCTGCTCTCGATCGACGAGATCCAGGCCAACGCCATCCTCGAGATGCAGCTGCGCCGCCTCGCCGCCCTGGAGCGCCAGAAGATCGTCGCCGAGCACGACGAGCTCCAGGCGAAGATCAACGAGTACAACACGATCCTGGCCTCGCCCGAGAAGCAGCGCCAGATCATCAGCCAGGAGCTCGCGGCGATCGTCGACAAGTTCGGCGAGGACCGCCGCTCCGCCCTGGTGCCCTTCGACGGCGACATGTCCATGGAGGACCTGATCGCCGAAGAGGACATCGTCGTCACCATCACGCGCGGTGGCTACATCAAGCGCACCAAGACGGAGGACTACCGCTCGCAGAAGCGCGGCGGCAAGGGCGTGCGCGGCACGAAGCTCAAGCAGGACGACATCGTCGACCACTTCTTCGTGTCGACGACACACCACTGGCTGCTGTTCTTCACCAACAAGGGACGCGTCTACCGCGCCAAGGCGTACGAGCTTCCCGACGCCGGACGCGACGCGCGCGGCCAGCACGTGGCGAACCTCCTCGCCTTCCAGCCGGACGAGCAGATCGCCGAGATCCTCGCGATCCGTGACTACGAAGCCGTGCCCTACCTGGTGCTCGCCACCAAGGGCGGCCTCGTAAAGAAGACACCGCTCAAGGATTACGACTCGCCCCGCTCGGGCGGCGTCATCGCCATCAACCTCCGCGAGACGGACGACGGTTCGGACGACGAGCTGATCGGTGCCGAGCTCGTCTCGTCCGAGGACGACCTGCTCCTCATCAGCAAGAAGGCCCAGTCGATCAGGTTCACCGCAACGGACGACGCGTTGCGCCCGATGGGCCGCGCCACTTCGGGCGTCAAGGGAATGAGTTTCCGCGACGGCGACGAGCTTCTCTCGATGAATGTCGTTCGTCCGGGTACGTTCGTGTTCACCGCCACCGACGGTGGGTACGCGAAGCGGACCAACGTCGACGAGTACCGCGTCCAGGGTCGCGGTGGCCTCGGCATCAAGGCCGCCAAGATCGTGGAGGACCGCGGCGAGCTCGTCGGCGCCCTGGTGGTCGAGGAGACCGACGAGATCCTCGCCATCACGCTGTCCGGCGGTGTGATTCGTACGCGAGTCAACGAGGTCAGGGAGACGGGCCGTGACACCATGGGCGTCCAACTGATCAACCTGGGCAAGCGCGATGCCGTGGTCGGTATCGCTCGTAACGCCGAGGCCGGGCGCGAGGCCGAGGAAGTCGACGGAGACATCGTCGTCGACGAATCGGACGCTGCCGAGCCGGCCACCGGTACGGACGAGGGCACGGACTCCTCGGCCGAGTAGCGCGAGGAGAATCATCGTGAGCGGAGCCACGGGCGCCGAGGCAAAGCGGACCGGCACTACCGGTACGGACGGTGCCCGTGGCTCCGCCACTGATGCACACGACTCTCATGAGTCTCATGGATCCCAGGGGGGGACTGTGACGGACACCCGAGGGCCAGGGACTTCTGGTCATGCTTCCAGTCAGGCTTCCGGCCAGTACGACACGTCGTACGCGGCCGGAAAGGGCGCGCAGGCGGGCGGGGCGCTGCCGGGGGAGCGCCAGGCCAGGGAGCAGTCCTCCCAGCCCTACCACCCGCCGCAGGCGTATCAGCAGGGCTCCCAGACAGGCTCGGTGCGCCGGCCGCGGACCGGGGCGCGCACGGTGCCGCGCACCCGCAAGGCACGTCTTCGCGTGTCCAGGACCGACCCCTGGTCGGTGATGAAGGTCAGCTTCCTGCTCTCCATCGCCCTCGGCATCTGCACGATCGTCGCGGCGGCCGTCCTGTGGATGGTCATGGACGCCATGGGTGTCTTCTCCACGGTCGGCGGCACGATCTCCGAGGCGACGGGCTCGAATGAGTCCAACGGCTTCGACCTGCAGTCCTTCCTGTCGCTCCCGCGCGTCCTGATGTTCACGTCGATCATCGCGGTCATCGACGTCATCCTGGCGACCGCCCTCGCGACGCTGGGCGCCTTCATCTACAACCTCTCCGCGGGCTTCGTGGGCGGCGTCGAGCTGACCCTGGCCGAGGACGAGTAGCGCCCGCTCCCCCGCGCGCGGGTATCGATTTTGGGACTGGCCCCCAGGTGCGCTAATCTTCAGAGGTCAGCGCGCGGGACACACCGCAGCGCGGCGGGGCTATAGCTCAGTTGGTTAGAGCGCATCCCTGATAAGGATGAGGCCACAGGTTCAAATCCTGTTAGCCCCACCAGCACGAAGACCCTCAACCGATCATGGTTGGGGGTCTTTGTCATCTGCGGCTGGTGTCAGCTGACACCAGCCGGTCAGGGGCCTTCCAGGAGCTCGGCGAGAATGGTTGCGCCGGGTGGGAGCGCGCTGAAAGGCCCTCTACCGCCGCGACGGAGGAAGAGGGCCAACAGCTGCTGGCGGTGCTGCTGGCCGAACACCGCCCGGAACATGAACGGCTGGGGCCCCAGCCGAGCAATTCTCCGCGCTGTTACGACCGGTCTCGCTAGCCGGACACGGCCAAGCCCGATGAGATCGCCGTCCGGGGTTCGGGGACGCCTAGGCGCACGGTCATCGACCGGCACCCCTGTCGCGCTCTGCGCCCAGTATGCCTCCCGCCTCACCTTTCCGGGCCGATCCTCTGACGATCTCGCACCTGACCGTGCCCCTGCGGGCACGAGAAGACCCCCGGCCTGTGGTGGCCGGGGGTCTTCTGAGGAGGCTCGGGAGGGCGGGCGCCCTGGGTGGGGCCGGGGGGTTACGGTTCCGCGGCCAGCCTTGGTTCGTTCGCGGTGGTCTCAGCCTCGGCTTCCGTGTCCGACGGGGGCAGGTGCCGGCAGCTGGGGGACGAACCATGGGCCTCGGCGCGGATGCGCTGCTTCATCGTGGGTGGCAGGGACCGTTCGTACGCCGCCGACCAGAGGGCCGCCATCATCGGTGTCGGCGCGCACACCGTGGTGTCACGTGCGTTCGTGGTCTCCTGTACGGCCGTGGCCGCGGTGGCCGTCGTGGTGAGCCCCAGCGCGGCGAAGAGCGCGAGGAATGCGGTGACGATCGTTGTCCACAGCTTCGTGGCCTTGTTGCCGGACATGGTCCCTCAATTCGGGTTGGGCGATTTGCGTACTTTCCTCATGATGTGTACGCGGGGCCGGGAGTGAGGGACCGACGCTCGCGTGACGTCGATGTTCCGATGAACACCACCCGGATGGCCGCAAGAGAGCCGAGAAGGGGGCAAAGCGGCGAAAGTCACAGCGAGGCGGGGAACTCCGCGGGCTGCCGGGGCCCATATCGACTGCTGTGCGCGGGGCGGGAGTTGAGACCGATCCAGGTCACCGATCGATATTGCTCGGTGTGTATAGTCGGGCGCCAGAAGTCCCCTACGTCAAGGAAAGACGAGGTCGCGCGGTGAAGAAGCTTCTCCTGGTCGCACTGGCCGCCATCGGCGGGCTCCTCGTGTACCGCCAGATCCAGGCGGATCGCGCCGAGCAGGATCTGTGGACGGAGGCGACTGACTCCGTGCCCACGGGTTCGTGAGTATCGACGACAGTCACTTCACAAGCCCCGGTCGCATTTGCGGCCGGGGCTTTGTGGTGCTTGGGGTCGGGTGGGGCTGGAGTGGCTGTGGAGCCGGGTGGGACGGGCATGTCTGTGGTCGTGGCTCCGGGGTGGTGGATCACGGATGGCGGAGCCGTCGCCGATTCGCCGTCGATTCGCATGCGTGAACGAGGTGCTTGCGTAAGCGAACGTAAGGGACGCGGCGGTCGCGCCGGTGGCGAGTTCGTGTGGGTGTCCGCGTGGCGCCGGGCGGGCAGGACCGTCGGGACGGGCGGGACGGCTGGGTGTTCGCGAGCGGCAAGGGGTGGCGTGAGATGGGGCGGCGGCTGAGCGAGTGCCGGGGGGCGGGGGCGACAGGACGGGGCCGCCGTCGAGCCGTGCCTGCCGTGGCCGCGTTGGCCGTCGCCGCGTTGTGGGGGGTGGCCGGGTGCCCGGGACAGGCCGGGGCCGCTGCGGGCACACCCCGCCCTTACGCCTTCGCTGCCGACGCCGAGACGGTCGAGGGTGCGATGAATAATGTCGAGGGGCCCCGACTCGCGCCCGGGAAGACGTACAAAAGCACCCTCCCGCGCGTGGGACAGCGCTTCTACCGTCTTGAGCTCAAGGCACGAGACAGCGCGTACGTCTCCGTCACCGCTGTTCCGAAGCCCGGCAGCCAGGTCTCCTACGCCGACGGGGTCGAGGTGTCCGTCCAGGACGCCGACGGCAACAACTGCAGCCCTATGGAGACGGAAGAGGCACGGTTCGGCTCTTCGGAGAGCCCGCGTCCGATCACGGCCACGGCGGTACGCAGGGTCGGACCAGACGAGAGGACGTGTGCCCAGGCCGGTACCTACTACGTGCTCGTCGAGCGGGCCAGAGCCTCGGGTTCGGTGCGGCGTTCCGTCCAGGAGGACTGGGACCTGGAACTTCACGTGGCGTCAGAACCCGCGCTGAGAATGGGCAGTACGTCGGAACCACCGAGGACGTGGGACTCCGCGACCCCTGTACCACCGTCGGGCGAGCGGAGGACGCGTGAGGGCGGCACGAGCTTCAGTACGGCGCGAGGGCTGGCAAAAGGTGTCTGGGGATCCGGCATAGAGCCTGGCGAGACCCTCTTCTACAGAGTGCCGGTCGACTGGGGGCAGCAAATCTCGGTCGCTGCGGAGCTCGGCAGTACGAACGGGGTGGCTCCGGAGAGGGACGGGGCGGGGGGCGGAGCGGGCGCGACGGAGAGTGGCTCAGACCGGATGGGGCGCGGGCTGGGCCGGAGTGCGGGGTATGTCTCCTCTGCTCTCGTCATGTCGCTGTCCAACCCGGTGCGCGCCGAGGCCGGTGACGCCGATACGGCGTATGACGGCCGACAGAAGTCCGTTGCCCTGGATCCACTGCCACCGGTGGCGTACGAGAACCGCTTCGCCCTGGCCGACAAGGTGTCCGCGATGAGGTTCGCCGGTTGGTACTACCTGTCGGTCCACCTCAGCCCGCAAGTCGCGGAGAGGTTCGGTGACGCTCCGTTGGAACTGACGCTGCGGGTGGACGTCGACGGTTCGCCGCAGCCGGGTCCTGCCTACGCGGGATCGCCCGTCCCCGCCGAGGACTTCGGCGTCACTGAGCGGGACACGGAGGCCGCGAAGCGCGGCGAGACGGCGGTCGGGAGAGACGCGGATGCCGAGACCGACGGGCTGCTGGTGATGGTCGCCGCCGGTGGGATCGGGGGCGGGGCGGTGCTGCTGGGGGTCCTTGGCATGTGGACGCTCATCGGGCGGCGCAGGGCGTCGGCTGCGGTTGTTGCGGCGGCCTTGGCGAGGGCTGGGGCTGGGGCGTCGGCTGGGCCCGGAGCCGGAACGGGAACCGGGGCCGGAGCCGGAGCCGGGGGAGCGGATGCTCCTGAGTCCGTGGAGTTCGGGCCGTCGCGAGGCTGGTGAAGCTGTCGGCTCGGATCCGGCGACACCGTCGGGCCCGTCAGAGCTGCGCGAGGGCCCAAAACCCCACGGTGAGGCAGGTCAGGGCGACGAACAGCATCGGGATCGCCACTTTCGCGGGCGGCCCGAAACGCTCCGGTGGGCCGGGACGAGCCGCGGTGTGGGGCCGGGAAATTGGGTGGTTCAGAGGTGGAACCTGGACGGCTTGAGCGGTGTATCGATAAGTAGAAGGGAGAGCGGGAGCAGGAGCGAGAGCGGGATCGCGGTGTGCCGAGGACGTCGGGGCTTGTGCGGGGTCTTGGGGTGCGGGCGGGGGCGGGGGCGCGTTCCGATGGGAGGAGGGGACTTGCGTGGGATCGGGCGCGGGCGCGGGCGTCACCTGTAAAGGCAACGGCATCGGAGTGGGGGGAGTGGACGGCTGAGGGGGCAGCAGAGGCGGGGGCAAGTGGAAGCCGTCCGTGCCCGAGCGGGAGGGCGGTCGGGCGCCTGGCCCGAGACCTGATGGCTGCTCAGGCGAGTCGTCGGCGAGGGGAATCAGAGTCGGCGTCGAGGTGGCGGTGGGGGCCGGCGTCGGAGGGGGCGTGGGAGCTGATGCCGAGGGCGATGGCATCGGTGGCATCGGAGCTGGTGGTATCGGAGCCGGTGGCATGGGAGCCGGTGACTGTGGAGGCGGCGGGGCCATGGGCGCTGGGGCTAGCGGTTGCGGCGCCACGTCCGGTGGGGTCAGAGACGGTGAGGTGAAAGGTGCCTCAGCGAAAGGTGGTGGTGTGAAAGGGGACGGGGCCGAAGACAGCGGGGCTGAGGGAGGCGGGGCGGACGACAGTGGCGCCGAGGGAGGCGGTGCCGAAGACAGCGACGCCGAGGGAAGCGGGACGGACGACAGTGGCGCCGAGGGAAGCGGGGCTGAAGACGGCGGCGTTGAGGAAGGCGGGACTGAAGACGGCGGGGCGGGAGACGGCGGCGCTGAAGGAGGCGGGGCCGAAGAAGGTGGTGCCAAAGGTGGCGCGGCCGACGTGCCGGGCCGTGTGGACCCAGGTGTGGGGCGCGCATGGCGGGGGCGGGAGCCCGTGCGTGGCGTGGGGGCGAGAGGGCCCGGGCCGGCGGGGCCGAAACCGGCAGGTAGGGGAGGGAGTTGGTCGAAGATCTCGATGAGCTCGTCGTCGGGGCCCGGCTCGGGCAGCATCTCCACGGCAGAGGCAAGCGCCTTGCGCGCACCCGTGGCGGTACGGAAGCGCGTCTGGGGATCCGGTTGGAGAAGGGTGGCGATGACCTGCCAGAGAGGTTCGGGCATACCCTGCGGGGCCCGTGGTGTGCCGTGCTCGGTGAAGTACTCGATCAGCGCCTTGCTGTCCGGCTTGGCGCCCTCCAGGAGGTACAGGGCGACGAGGCCGACGGCGAAGAGGTCGGCGGTGAAATCCGGCTCGCAGCCCAGTAGTTGCTCGGGGGCGAAGTAGCCGGGCGTTCCCACCACGTAGTCGGTCTCGGTCAGCCGGGGCTCGCCCTTGCGCATCGAGATGCCGAAGTCGGACAGGCGCAGATGCGGGCGGCCGGCGCCGGTGGCGTCGAGCAGGATGTTGGCCGGCTTGATGTCACGGTGTACGACGCCTTCGGCGTGGACGGCCGCGAGTGCGGAGAGGAGCTGGTCGAGGAGGGCGCAGACGAAGTGGGGCGGCAGCGGGCCGTAGTCCCCGATGACATGCGCCAGCGAGCCGCCGCCGACCAGGTCCATGGTGAACAGGACCTTGTCGTCGTCGGCGGCCCAGCTGGCGGGCGCGAGTACATGGGGGTGATCGATTCGCAGGGCTTGTTCCCGTACGAACCTCAACAGGGAGTGTGCGTCGCTCTGTTGGAGCACCTTGGCGGCCACGTACCTGTGTCGCCGGTGGTCCCAGGCGCGCCAGACCGCTCCGACTCCCCCGTGTCCGATCGGGTCGACCAGTTCGTACCGACCGGCGAAGACCTCACCCATGGTCGCGCTCCGCTCCCCTTCCGGGCCGGGCGGCGACCCGGTCGACGGCTCAGCTCTGGTGCGCCTCGTAGTGGGCGACCGCGTCCGCGGTGCGCCCGGCGCCGTACACCCGGAGGAACTCTGCCAGTTCCGGGTGGGTGGGGGCGAGGGAGTCGGCGGCATCGATGATGTCACCGGCGGCCGCGACGGAGCGCAGCAGCGACTGGATCTCGCGCACGACGCGCTTGACCGTGGGGGCACCGGAACTCGTCGCCGTCGACGAGGTGTTGGTGAGGACGGAGCCGCCCTGGGACTTCTTGATCTCGTCCATGCGGTCGGTGGCCTCGGCGGCGCTCACGCTGCCGTCCGCGACTTGGCCCGCCAGTTCCTGCAGGAGCTGGACGCGCTGGACCACGGCGGGGTTGCCGATCTTGGCGCGCTGCCCGCTCATCAGCTGGGACAGCATGGGCGCGGACAGGCCGAGGACTCCGGCGAGGCGTGCCTGGTTCAGGCCGAGGTCGTCGATGAGGCGACGGAAGAGCGCCCCCAGCGGCTCCCCGTACCAGTTCCGCTGGAGCTCTCGTGCTCTCGCGGTCGTATCTTGCTGTGCGGCGTCCATTTGCGTCTCCCCATCGCTTCCCCTAAGACCGCGGTTCGCTGCCGCGAACCACGTCGTGCATCTTACGGAGCGTGGTCGTCGACCGGGAGCCCCAATCCTTTTGCGGGATCCGGGGGGTGACCCGGTACTCTGGTCTGCGATGCACGGCGGGAGGCGCTTCTTCCGGTCGAGGTGTCGTCTTGGGGCCTTAGCTCAGTTGGTAGAGCGCTGTCTTTGCATGGCAGATGTCAGGGGTTCGACTCCCCTAGGCTCCACAATCGGAAAGCCCCTCTGACCTGCGGAAACGTAGGTCGGAGGGGCTTTTTCGTGCCCTGTGTGCCCACTCTGGCGCGGGTGGTGGCGCGTGGGCGCAAGGGTGGTCAGGTCTCGTGGATGGTCCGGTGGCGGCCGGGGCAGTCGTGGGGGCAAGGAGCGGTCGGAGATCTTCGACGGTGAGGGCACTGCCGAGTGGTTCGGGGAGTTGGTGCATGGCGACGGGCAGGCCGATCGGATGGTCAGGTGGTCGGGGCGAAAGCCGTGATGGCCTTGGTTAGGGCGGCTGGAGCTTCCAGGGGGATCAGGTGGCCCGTGTCCGGGAGCACCGTGAAGTCGGCTTCGGGGAGGTAGGGGAGCAGGTGGTCGACGAGGACGTGGACTGGCTCGACATGGTCGTTCTCTCCAGCGATGACGAGGGCGGGGACGTCGATCATGCGGGTGTACTCGGAGACGTCCTCCGCGATGCCGCGCAGCGGCCACTCCGTGCGGGCGGCGTCGGTGCCGGTGCGTGAATCGGTCACGACCTGTGCCTTGATCGGTTCGGGCAGGGCGGTCGCGGTGAGGATGTTGTCCCGTGCGTAGGCGACGGACTCCTCGGAGTCGTAGGCGTGGGAAAGGGTTTCCCGGTACTCCGGGGTGATCTGCGCGGCCGGTTTCGCCGGGCCGGAGCCGACGAGGATGATCCCGCGCAGGGCGGCGGGACGGGTCGCCGCGATGAGCTGCGCGACCTTGCCGCCCATGGAGTGGCCGACGAGCAGGTAGTCGGTGAGGCCCGCGTCGGCGATCACGGCGAGTGTGTCGTCGGCGAACCGGCGGAGGGTGTAGGGGCCTGTCATGTCGCTGGAGCGACCCCAGCCGCGGAAGTCGACGGTGAGGATGTCGCGACCCACAAGACGGTCGACGACGAGGTCCCAGGTGCGGGCGGAGCCACCCCAGTAGTGCAGGAACACGAGGGTGGGTCCGGTTCCCGGCCGGTGGTCATAAGCGGGCAGGAGCGGCTGCTGTGTCGTGTTCATCGTGGCTCTTCCGTTCGGCATTCATCGGCGCCCATCGGCGCCCATCGGCACGGCATTGCGGGGCGGTTTTTCCGTGTCCTCATTGAATGCCTGCGGTTGTGCCAGGGCATCGGCGTGAGCGGTCGCTCGATGGTGAAAACTGGACTCATGGCCGTGATCAGGCAGATGACCTACCAGCCCGTCGGGTGCGATGCCGCCGCTGTCGAGACGATGACGTTCGACCGCCTCCGCGAGATCAACGACGGCGGGACACAGCGTGCCGACTTCCATGTCCTGGCGGTCGTCGATGCCGGGCACGGATCCGTCACGGTGGACTTCGTCCGGCATCCGCTCCGGGAGCGGTCCGCGGTGTGGGTGGCCCCAGGAGCGGTGCATCGATGGGATGACATCGCCGGTGTGGCAGGGCACGTCGTGCTTTTCGTGCCGACGGCGCCGGTCACCTCCGCCACCCGGGACCTCGTCGCGGCCCCCGACCTGGTCGCGCACTGGAGCATTTCCGACGCCGACTGGCCGTTCGTCGACACCGCGCGAGACCATCTCCTTCTCGAAGCGTCCGCCCCGCCCGGTGGTGCCTCGGCGGAGCTGCCCGGGATTCTGCTCTCCGCCCTCATCGCCCGGCTCCGGCCGCCGCACACCGAGGCGCGGGCGACGCATCCGGTGTTCCGCATGTTCAGGGCCAGTGTCGAGGCGCACTTCCGGGAGCATCACGACGCCGGTTACTACGCCCAGGCCCTCGGATACGCGCCCCGCACCCTTTCAAGGGCGGTGCAGCAGGTCACCGGCCGGACCGCGAAGGCGTACATCGTCGAGCGGCTCGTCCTGGAAGCCAAGCGGCTCCTCGCACACGACCGCCTCACCTCGGCCCGCTGCGCCGGCGCGCTCGGTTTTCCCGACGCGTCCAATTTCTCGGCGTTCTTCCGGAAGGCGACAGGTATGCGCCCGGGCGCATGGCAGGCGACGGTGGTGCCGGAGGTGGAATAGCGCGGGGTTGCGGGTAGGAGCCTGCACGGCGACGCATGTTTCGTTCAGGACGACTGTCCGGCTCTGCGCCCCGGCCCGGAAGGAACCGTCAGTGAGCGCTCCCGCGCCCTCCCGCCGCACGGGCGGACTCGTCGTCGCCGTCGTCCTGGTCATCGTCGGCGCCGTGGTCGTCTCGATCGCCGTCGCCGTGTTCGGTGGGAGCCCCCGACCCGGCCCTGAACCGCTCCGCCGGCCGACCGCTCAACCGGTCGAGCACACCGGCGGGCCCACCAGCGAGCACACCAGAGGGCCCACCGGCGAGCCGACGAGCGGCCCGGCCGCCAGTCCCACGCCGGAAGCGAGCTGCCTGCTGTACGACTTCGAATGCCAGGCCGGTGATGGCTCCGGCGGCGTCACCCTCCAGCCGTCCACGCCGCCCGTCGGGACAGGAGCCACCGGCGGGAACGGTGGTCTCCTCGGCGGCACCGGCTGACCACCGGGCCTGCGCCCGAACCCAGGCCTGCGCCCGAACCCGGGCCCTCGCCCGAACCCAGGCCCCCGCCCGAACCCGGGCCCCGCAGACGGGGAGAGCGCCCAGACAGCGCTGAGCGGCCGGGCCGCACGCTCGTGCGATCCGGCCGCTCCGGCCGCTTCCGTCCGCTGTCAGATCAGCGGTCGGAGTCCCAGGACTGGTTGTGGTGGTAGGCCAGGCCACTTCCGTTGGAGCCGGCGATGGCGGCACCGGTCTGGTCGGTGGCCCCGTCGTGGTACGGGTTGTCATGGGCGGCCGCGGCGCTCGCCATGCCAAGGACGGAGACGACGGCCAGGGCGGTCGCGGCGACGGTGGTACGCAGACGCATGGGGAGTCCTCATTCTGTTCGGAAGACGCTGTCGAGATCGTCTTGCCCGTCGGCGACCGGCTGAGCCGGAGCCGGCCGCAAGCTCACCCGAACAGCGCTTCACACCACGCGTATAGAGGAACGCATACGGAGTCGCGTGGAAGTGAAGTTCGTCTTGGCCGGTTCTGGCCCGCGTGGCAGCGGCAGGCTTCCGTAGGCTCGGCAGCACAGGATTCGCATGTTCACGAAAAGCCCAGGGGGTCGGCGTGCTGTGCGCATTCGCCTTCGAGCGGGTCGGTGTCGTGGTGAGCGACCTCTACTTCCTGAACCCGTACCCGCTGGACGGCCAGGAGTCCGCCGAGCGCGGCGTACGGCTGGAGCTACGAGTCTTCGAAAGTGGCGAGCTGCCCGGTTCCATGTATTCGGCGCGCCCCATCACGATTGGTCGCCCGCTGTGGCGGTTGGATCTCCTCCAGGACGCGAACGCCGCACCGAACACCTTCGACCGCACGCACCATCACCCCGGCATCGTCGGCTGGGAACCCGGTCCGCGGACTTTCGTCGAGGAACTGTCCGACGATCCCCTGGCATGGCTGACGAGCAGGCTCACGGACATCTCCAGCCTGCTGCACGAGGCCGGTATCTCCCCGGACGACATCTCGGCGGCGGACGCGGACGGTCTGCGCGCAGCGGCGCCCGACATCGTGGGCACCGTCCGCCGGATGCTGGAGCGGGTGTGGGCCGGCGAACTCGGCCGACGACAGGTTGATCCGGTGGGTCCGGACCCGGTGGGCTCGGATGTGGACGGTCCGGGCGCGGGTGGCCCGGATTCAGGAGTGGTGACCAGCGTGAGAGTCGGCTGGCTCTAAGCGGAGTCAGCTGGCTCTAAGTGAGGGCCAGTTGGCTCCAAGTGAGAGCCAGCTGCCCTGATGGTCGGTCAGCCGCCGAGTGCCGGTTCCGGTTCCGGGTCCGGTCGGGGGACCGGGGGCAGCTGCATGGGGTGGGCGTCGGTGAGGAGGCCGTACTGGGCGGCGCGGGCGCCCGCGGCGAAGCGGCTGGTGACGCCCAGGCGTTGCATCAGATCGGCGATGAGCCGGCTGGCGGTGCGCGGTGAGACCCCGAGGGTGCGGGCGATGGCCTCGTCCTTCATGCCGTCGGCCAGCAACTGGACCAGGGTGCGCTGTTCGTTGGAGAGGCCGGAGGGGTGACCGGAGGGGTAGTGCTCGCCCTCAGGGGCGAGTGGCGGCGCTTCGCGCCAGATGTGCTCGAACACCGCGGAGAACGCGTTGACCAGGGGCGCTCCGCGGATCGTGAGCTGGCAGCCGCGCCCCTCACCGTCGGCGGAGGCGGGCAGCACGGCGTAGTCGGAATCGATGATCACCATGTTGATCGGGATGACCGAGGCGAGCCGCAGCTCCACGCCCGCCGACACCAGGCGGCTGAAGGAGTCGTAGGTGCCGGGTGACATCGAGTCGCGGCGGAGCCTGATGGAGCGGATCTGAATGCCCCGGTCGAACATCTGCTGGCGGAGCGGGCCGAGCCTGCGGCGCAGCCGGGCCGGAAGGCTGCTCTCCGCGTAGGCGGTGCGCAGGGTGGAGCGCGCCGAGTCGGTGACGTCGTACAGCGCCTGCACCATCTCGTCGAGGGTGCCGGCGGCGCTGACCTCGACGCGCGACTGGGAGGAGCCGGTCGCCGGGAGGTACACCTCGAGCAGCGACTCCATCGCCTCGTGCATCCGCAGGGATTCCTCCAGGCTGCGCTGCGCCATGTCCTGCTGCTGCCGGAGCATGCGCATCAGGGCGAATTCCGGATCCACCGGTACGACCCGGTCCCCCGTCTCGGCGGGCCAGCTCACCAATCCGAGGCGGCGCAGAGAATCCCAGGTCGCCCGCGCTTCCGCGGGTGACAATCCGAAACTTTCCGCCAGCTCTTCCGGATCGGAACCTCCGCGTTCGCGCAGCTCCATATAGACGGCGAGCCGAGAGGCTTCGGAGACCTGTGCATTGATGCCGGTTACACGGTTTTTCACAGAGCGGCCCCCCGCGGTGAATGAGCTGTGCACTGTCCAGCGGCTACCGACGCGTAGGTGGTCACTCTAAGGCGGCCTCGCAGGTGAGGGCGGTAAGTGAGAGTCAGATCACGCTTCGGGCGCGGGGCTTGTGACTATCGGTATGGACCATCACCTTTGCGGCCCCCTATCGCCGCCCTCGCCTCTCGCCCCTCGCTCCGCGCCACTCGATGGCGAAGATTTGCCATGGCGGAATCCAGCCAGCGCCACCCACTTGTTCTGTGAATCTCCGTCACTAGCCTCGAACGCACGGGGGATGGACAGAAGGGAGCCGGGCATTCCGGCTGCCTTCGGTAAGTGTGCTCCCCCGCGAATTCACCGGTAATTGCGACAAGTATGCAAGGCGGGGGAATGAACGAGACGGCCATGGCCCAACCAATCGCCAACCTGATCCGTAGCGCGCAGGCGGGGAACCACCGCGCGGTGAACGATCTGCTGCTCCACATCACGCCGTTCGTACGGCGGCTCTGCTCCTCGGTGGACGCGGGCCACCGGCCCGAGGCGGTCCAGGAATCGCTGCTCGCCGTGTACCGCGGGCTGCGCACCCTCAAGGAACCCGCGGCGTTCTACGGCTGGGTGCGTGCCGTGACGGTACGGGAGGCCGCGCGTACCGCACGGCGCGCGGGGCAGGTCGCGACGGCGGAGCTGGTCGACCAGCCGTCCCCGGCCGACCCCTCGCTCGGCGTCGCCATCGCGGACGTACTGGAGCGGCTGCCCTCGCACCAGCGGGACATCCTCACGCTGCGCGCGGTCTACGGCCTGGAGGAGCGGGAGACGGCGCGCGTCCTTTCGCTGCCGGTCGGCACGGTTCGCTCCCGGCTGCACCGTGCCCGGCGGAACTTCCAGGACGCCTGGAGCTGACCCGGCGCGCTGTGTGACGGCGGGGCGGGGGGGCGCCGCTGCCAAAGCGACGCCCCCCCGGCGCCCGAGGTCAGAGCTGCTCGCGCAGCGGGGTCGGCCACTGCGCCGGGTCGTCGCCGAGGTAGCCGCCGAGCCACTCCGCCCAGCGTTCCAGGCCGAAGGCCCAGCAGACGGAGAAGCCCGGCTGCCCGGCGAAGGCGATGTCGAAGCCCTTGCCGAAGTGCTGGTTGTGGTAGTTGAGCGAGGAGATCGCGACGCCGGAGCCGTCGTGCGCCATCCGCCCCACCAGCTCGTACTTGACGTCCATCGCCGCCTGGTACTGGGCCAGCTGCGGGCGGGCGCTGGTGAAGAACGGGTCCGACGCGGGCTGCACCTTGCACGGCAGGCCGAGGCTCTCGGCGAGGGAGAGAAGTTCCTCGAGGACCTGGGCGTGGAAGGCGCGGGCGCCGGGTCGGTCACCGACGTACACGATCTCGCGCATGCTGAACGACCAGCGGCGGGTCGGCGAGGTGTCGGCGGTGGCCTTGCCCTCGTAGCGGCTGCACTGGCCGGTGGCCGTGACGGTCAGGGGCTCGTCGAGGCGCGCGCCCTGGAAGCGCTCGAAGAGGCCCAGGCAGGTGGCGGGCGCGAGGGCGACCGGGGTGAACTCCAGCTCGGCCGCGCGGGCCGCCGGGTCGGTGGCGGTGCCGAAGCGGTCGAGGGCGTCCAGGTCGGGGCGGACGACGCCGGCGGCGGTGATGTGCTGCGGGAAGTTGCCGGTGTAGCCGGCCTTCTCCAGCGTGGTCCAGGGCAGCAGTGCGGGCACCGTGTACTCGGCGGCGCCGAGCCGTGCGGCTCGCTGTCCGAGGAGCCGTTCCAGGGTGCGGATGAGGAGCGCGTTGCGGGGGCCGCTGACGAACAGGCCGGGGCCGATGCGGCCGTCGGCGGGGGTGTCGCCGAGCGGGCCAGGGGCGGCGGGCGCCGCGGGTTCGGCGGGCAGGTCCCAGCGGTCGAGGCGGGTGCGGTCGGCCCGTTGCGGGGCGCCCGCGAACCGCTTGAACGCCTCGCCGAGGAACCGCTCGACACGGTCGGCGTGCGCGTCGTCGGCGGCGCCGAACTCGACCCGGGGCACGGACTCCAGGTGGATCCGGGCGTCCTCGGTGCCGTCCAGGCAGTAGCGCAGCATCGCGGCGAACTCGCGGCGGTCGTCGGGGTGCAGCTCGCCGGGGGCCAGCCAGGTCCGCCGGAGTTCGGCGGAGGCCGCATCGACGACGGCCGGGGCAATGGTGTCGGTCATGCTCGTGGAACCTCTCTCCATCTCACACACGGGGCACGCCGCCGACGGGCTGCGGCCGTCGTGCGAGTCGCGCGAGGACATTGCCGATCAGCAGCTGTCCGTGGTCGTCGAACTGGGTCATCAGGGACTCGGGGTGGAACTGCACGCCCGCGAGCGGCCGGCTCTCGTGCTCGACGGCCATGGCCACCCCGTCCGGGCAGCGGGCGGTGACCCGCAGGCCGGGCGGCAGGGACCCGGCGTCGGCGTACAGGGAGTGGTAGCGGCCCGCGGTGAAGCGCGGCGGCAGACCGCGCAGCAGCTCGCCGCCGCCGTCCACCACCGAGACCGGCGACGGTCTGCCGTGGAAGGGGCGGTCGAGCACGGCGAGGCGCCCGCCCAGGTACTCCACGATGGCCTGCATGCCGAGGCAGACGCCGAACACCGGGATGCCGTGGTCCTCGGCGACGCGCAGGGTGCCCGCCGTGTCGTGGTCGTCGGGGCGGCCGGGTCCGGGCGAGAGGACGAGCAGGTCCGGAGCGACGTCCGCGACCAGGGACTTGTCGAAGCCGCTGCGGTACGTCGAGACGCGGGCGCCCGCCTGTCGGAGGTAACCGGCCAGGGTGTGCACGAAGGAGTCCTGGTGGTCCACGAGCAGCACGCGCGGACGGTACGCGGAGCCGCCGTCCCCACCCGCCCCGTCCCCACCCGCCCCGACAGCCGCCACCCCGCAGGCGACCCGGCCAGCCACCCCAGCTACCCCAGTCGCCGCAGTCACCTCGCCCGCCCCGACAGCCCCACGGGCCTCCCCGACCCCGGAGCCCCGCCCCGCCTCCGAGACCGACAGATCCGTGAGCACGTCGAGCAGCGCCTTCGCCTTCAGCTCCGTCTCCCGCTCCTCGGCCTCGGGCACCGAGTCGTAGAGCAGGGTCGCCCCGGTGCGCACCCGGGCGCGGCCGTCGCGCACCTGCACGGTGCGCAGGGTGAGGCCGGTGTCCAGGGTGCCGTCGAAGCCGACGCGGCCGACGGCGCCGCCGTACCAGCGGCGCGGGGAGCGTTCGTGCTCCTCCAGGAACGCGACGGCCGCGTGCTTGGGCGCGCCGGTGACCGTCACGGCCCACATATGGCTGAGGAAGGCGTCCAGCGCGTCGCGCTCGGGGCGCAGCACACCCTCGACGTGGTCGACGGTGTGGATCAGTGTCGAGTACATCTCCAGCTGGCGGCGGCCGATGACGCGGACGGTGCCGGGCTCGCACACCCGGGACTTGTCGTTGCGGTCCACGTCGGTGCACATGGTCAGCTCGGCCTCCTCCTTCTCGGAGGCGAGCAGGGCCTTGACCTGTTCGGCGTCCTCGATGGCGTCGCGCCCGCGGGCGGCGGTGCCGCTGATGGGCGCCGACTCCACGCGCCAGCCGGTGCCGTCGGCGGTGTGCCGCGCGTGGACCCGTACGAACATCTCCGGCGAGGTGCCCACCAGGTGCTCGCCCTCGCCGAGGTTCACCAGCATCTGGTACGGCGAGGGGTTGCGGGCGCGCAGGGCGCGGAACAGCTCGGAGGGCGGGCAGGGCACGGGCCGGTCGAACGTACGGCTGGCCACGACCTCGAACATGTCGCCCGCGCGGAACCGCTCACGCGCGACGTCGACCAGCGCGGCGTACTCGCCCGGGGCGTGGTCGCCGACCGGTCCTTCCGCGGGGTTCCCGGCGCGGAACGGCCGCGCGGGTGTGGTCCGCGGCAGCCCGTGCGTGGAGCGGCCGTGGGCGGTGAACTCGTAGCGGTGGCGCCAGGCGGTGCCCGCGGCCCGGTCGGTGACGGTCACCTCGTCCGGCAGGTGGAGGACCAGGTCGCGGTCGTGCGCCGAGCGTCCGGGCTGCCGTGGCGGTACGGGGTCGAAGGCGAGCACGAGGTCGTAGCCGAAGGCGCCGTAGAGACCGAGGAAGTCACCCGCGGGGCCGGACAGCGCGTCGCGTACGGCGCGCACGAAGTCGAAGGCGCCGGGCCTGCGCGACCGGTCCTCCTCGCTGAACATGTCCTGGCCGGGCGTGGCGCGCACCAGGCCGGTGAAGCCCGGCTCGTCGGCGCCACCGAGCTCACGGACGTCACGCAAGGTCCGCCGCGCCGCCGCGCGCAGCACGGGAAGCAGCACCTCGCCGCGCCCGTTGAGCGCGCGGACCTCCACCGTGCGCAGGCCGCGCAGCACGATCTCGACGGGCGGGTCGACGTAGCCGACGGCGTGGCGACGGTAGCGGCCGGGGGATTCGTAGTCGGAGCGCAGGACGGCGCCCCTGCGGGTGTCCAGCGCGTTCTCCAGCTCCCGCAGGGCGGACTCGCCGTCGACGGCGGTGCGGGCGCGCTCGACGCACACCCCGGCGCCGGTGGTCCACTCCTGCGGGAGCGGAACGGGCAGAGGATGGGTGGTCATCTCAGTTCAGCACCCCGTCCAGAGCCGGAATGGAACCGTCCGTCAGACCGGCGGCGAGGACGTTCCGCTGCACCTTCCAGGTGGCGGTGTGCGGCATGTGCTCCCAGGCCACGTGCACCGGATCCGGGAACTCGGGCAGGTGCGCGACGGCGGCCTTCCACGCGGCGCGGTCCAGCGGCTGGTCCCTGCGGGTGCTCACCACGGGCCGTACGGTGTCGCCGACCCGGACGAAGACGGCCTCGGTCAGCTCGGGCAGCGCCTCGATGAGGGAGTCCTCGGCGGCCAGCAGGCTCTCCAGGCCGTCGGTCTGGTCGAACTCACGGTCCATCAGGTGCACACAGCCCCAGCGGGTCTTGTAGCCGATGTCCTGGAGGTTCCACCAGCCGTCGTCACACCGCTCGTCGTACAGCTCCTGCTGGCCCACGTAGGTGAGGGCGACGCCGGATGACCTGGCCTGGATGTAGCCGTTGCGGGTGCCCTCGTCCTGCGGGCGGGGCCGGATGCGGGCCTTGGTCATGCCGGGGAAGACGAAGCCGACGCAACGTCCGTCCGCCTTCTCGATGTTGCGGCGGGTGTAGATGCGCATGGTGACCGGGCCGGTCTCGGTCTGCCCGTAGGTCTGGATGAAGAGCGGGGAGCGCCGCCTGCTCGCCCCGAGCAGGGTGCGGATGCTGCGCGGGTGGATGGCGTCGAACGTGCTCATGAAGATGCGTACGCGCTCGAAGGGCCCGTCCGGGATGCCGGCCAGCTCCTCCCAGTGCAGGTACATGTTGGGGTGCGCCTCGACACAGCCCGGCCTGCACTCGGAGAGCACCTCGCGCACGCTGTCCACGTCCGCGCTCGCGAGCGGCGCGATGCCGATGCCGAGCTGGAGCGCGGTGGCGAGGGCCGCGTAGGTGCGGGCGTGCACGAAGGAGATGCACATGGCGAACGTCTCGCGGTAGCGCAGCAGCTTCGCCATCTTCGCCTGGGTGTTGATGGGCAGCTGCGTGCCCCGGCGCGCGGCGGCGACCAGCTTGGGCACCCCGGTCGTACCGGAGGTGTGGGTGATCAGTGCGGGCGCGTCCTCGGGGATGTCGGGGTACGGCGGTGCCTCGCCCGGCGCGATCGCGGCCAGCGAGTCGAACCCGTCCTGCTCGCCGTGGGTGAGCAGGACGGACGGGGTGTGCTCGCGCAGCGCGTCGGCGTGCTCCCCGGCGCGCGCAAGGACGGCCGGATCGGTGAGGAAGTGGTCCGGCCGCAGCCGGCTCATCATCGTCACCACCGTCGGCCACTCAAGGAACGGCGCGAGCATCGCGGGGACCGCGCCCACCCGGCCGATGGCGCAGGCGAGGAAGAGGATGTCGGCGTTGTGGCTCTTGAAGACGGCCACGGTGTCGCCGGGGCGCACGCCCGCGGCGTACAGCCGGGCGGCCGTCTCCTCGACGAGCCCGGCGGCCTGCGCGTAGGTCGGCCGCAGGCCGAGCCCGGGCGCGAGGTCGAAGGGCCGATCCAGGTAGAACAGCGAGTCGGGGTACTTCTTCGCGGCCTGCTGGGTGATCAGACCCAGCGTGAACAGCTTCCCGGGCTTCGGCAGATCGTCGGGCAGGTGCATGCGCGGTCTCCTCTCCTGGAGGGGACGGGAGACGGGTGCGGCGTCTCGGGCGTGGGTGGCGGCGTACGGCGGCGTGCGGCGGAGCGAGGGCACCGGGCGCCGACGGCGGTGGGGGACACCGTCGGCGCGGTCGGTGATCAGTGGCTCAGCCCGTGGTGGCCAGTCGGCGCGTGGGCTTGAAGGCGAAGGCGGCACGGGCCGGCGCCGAGCTGCGGCCGTCGGCCTCGATGCGGTCCAGGTACCACTGCACGAAGCGGCGCACCTCCGCGCGGTCCAGGTCGAAGCGCTGGGCGCCGACGCCGCAGACGGACTCGGTGTTCGTCTGGTCGAAGCGCTTTCCGTTGATCATGTACGAGGCGTAGAACTGGATGCCCTCGTCGAGCTTCAGGTCGATCGCGGTGAGCAGGCCCCGGTTGGAGACGAAGCGGGGCTCGCGCAGTCCGGCGAGGGCGAAGACCTCCTCGATGACCTCGCCGACCGTCGGAGAGCCGCCGTTGTTGAGGTGGTAGACGGTGCTCAGCGCGCCCTCGCGGCCGATGGCGACGGCGTTCCTCGCCACCAGGTCGACGGGGACGAGGTCGCACTCGATGTCCGGGTCGGCGATGATCGGCACCCGCCGGTGCTGGAGCAGGTTGCCGAACTCCTTCTCCACGGCGCGGCGGAAGCGCAGCGCGGACGAGACGAAGCCGTACATGCCGGTGAAGCTGGTGGCGGCGCCGGTGCCGGAGTGGCCGATGACGATGGAGGGGCGCAGCACGCGCCACGGCAGGCCGGAGCCCGCGACCTCCTGCTCGCCGATGGTCTTGGTGGCCTCGTAGACGTTGTTGGCCGACTCGGTGTCGCCGGGGAACTCCTCGTGCATCAGGCCGGTGCGCCTGCCCGCCACGTACGCGGTGCTGACGTGGTTGAACACCGGCTCGCCGAGGGCCTTGGCGAGCGCCAGCACGTTGCGCGTGCCGGTGACGTTCATCAGATTGATCTCGTCGGCGTGCCGGTCCTCGTACTTGAGGGAGGCGGCGACGTGCCAGAACGTGCCGGGCGCGGTGCCTCCCGCGGCGGCCAGGAACCGGTCGGCGGAGCCGGGCAGCGCCTCGTCCGTGATGTCCCCGGCTATCGCGCGGGTGCGCTCAAGGATCGCGGGCAGCAGGCCGGGGACGTCGTACATCTCGGCCGCGTGGCCGAGGGCGTCGTGCAGGCGGCGGGTCGCGGCCTCGTCGTCGGCGCCGCGCACCAGGCACACCAGGTGGTCGGAGGTCTGCTGGAGCAGTTCCAGCGCGAAGGCGCCGCCGACGAACCCGGTCGCCCCGGTGATGACGTGTACGGCGGGTGTGACGGGCGTGACGGAAGTCGTGGTGGCGGTCACTGTGCGGACTCCTGGGAGGTGTCGGGCAGGGTGGGGCTGTGGTGGGCGCGCAGGTGGGCCGCGATGGAGGCGAGGCTTTCGAAGACCTCCGGCGGGACGTCCATGTCCCACTCGACGGCCAGCCGCTCCTCGATCCGGCCGAGGAGCAGGGTGAACGCCCAGGACTCCAGGCCGATGCTGTTCAGCGGGGTCTCGGCGAGGCCCGTCGCGGGCAGGTCGGCCCGGTCGGCGACGACCTCGCGCAGCAGTGTGCAGAGCACGGCGAGCAGCGCGTCGCCGCCCTCGGGGACGGTGGCCGGCGCGGTGGCCGCCGCACCGGGCGATTCGGCCGCGCCACCGGCGGTGTCCGGAACCCGCTCGTCACCGGTCTGCGGGGCGACGGCCGCCTCGCGGGCCGCCAGCGAGTCGAGGAAGCGCTGGACGCGGGCCTGGAAACCGTCGCCGTCCTCCATGTACGGGAGGTGGCCGACGTCGTGCATCCACTCGACCTCGGAGTCCTCGATGAGCCGCCCGGCCTCCGCCCCGAGCGCCTCGTTCCACATGTCGTCCTTGTCGCCGAGCAGCAGCAGCGTCGGCTGCTTGATGGCGGCGAGGAGTTCGGGCCCGTCGGTGACCTGCGTGGCGCACTTGAGGTTGGTGAGCATCGGGTCCGGCGGGTGGATGGCCGTGAACGCCGAGCGCAGTCCGAGGTAGCCGGTGGCGCCCATCTCGCGCATCGCCGCCTCGCTGAAGACGACCGAGTACAGGTGGTCCCAGAGGGCCTGCGTCCCGCCCAGTTCGAGGGAGTTGATGCAGGCGCGCTCGGTGGCCCTGCGCCGGATGCCGTCCGAGGGCGTGCAGGACGGGCCGGTGAGGATGAGGCCGTCCACGCGCTCGGGGTAACGGGCCGCGAAGTCCCGGCAGATGAAGCCGGAGGCGGAGGTACCGAGCAGATGGGTGCGCTCGATGCCGAGACCGTCGAGCAGCACCCGCAGGTCCTCGACGTGGTCGTCCCAGGTCATGTCCGGGGAGACCGACGAGGCGCCCTGGTTGCGCAGGTCGTAGGTGAGGACCCGGTTCCGCTTGGCCAGCTCGGCGGTGAAGTTGCGCCACATCGGGGCGATGATGAAGAAGTTGTTCACCAGGGTGAGGTGCGGGCCCTCGTCCCCCTGGATCTCGTAGTAGAGCTCGGTGTCGTCCGAGACGCGGAGCGTGCGCTCCGCGGTGTAGCGCAGGTCGAGCGTAGGTGCGCTGGTCATGGCCTTGCCTTCCTTCCGGCTCAGGCGCGCAGCAGCCGCTTGAGGATCTTGCCCGCGGGGCTGCGCGGCACGTGGTCGATGAACTCCAGATGCCGGGGGCGCTTGTACGGCGCGAGGCGCTCGGCGAGGTGGGCCGTCAGCTCGGCCCGGGTGACGGGCGGTGCGGTGTCGTCCGGCGCGGTGCCGTCGTCCGGGGCGCTGTCGCCCGCCCCGGCGGGGCCGGTCACGATGTACGCCTTCGGGACCTCGCCGTAGTCCGCGTCCGGGACGCCGACCACGGCCGCGTCGCGCACCAGCGGGTGCGTGAGCAGCGCGCGTTCGATCTCGGCGGGGTACACGTTCTGCCCGGCGCGCAGGATCAGGTCCTTGCGCCGGTCGACGAGGTGGATGAGTCCGCTCCCGTCGACGCGGCCGAGGTCGCCGGTGCGGATCCACCCGTCGACGGTGATCTCCTCGGTGGCGGCCGAATTGTTCCAGTAGCCGCGCATCAGGCCGGGGCCGCGCACGGTGATCTCGCCGACGGTGCCGACCGGCAGTTCCTCGCCGGCCTCGTCGAGTACGCGTACCGACATGCCGGGGATGACCCGTCCCGCGGGCAGCGGCGCGTCGGTGGTGGCGGCGAGGTGGTCGGCCGGGCCGAGCGTGGCGAACGGGCCGCCCACCTCGGTCATGCCGTACACCTGCCGGAAGCCGCAGTCGAGCCGCTCGGCGGCCTCGGCGTGCACCTCGACGGGCATCGGCGCCGCCCCGTACATCACCTCGCGCAGGGAGCCGAGGTCGGCGCTCGCCATGCCCTTGCTCTGCAGCAGGAAGCGGAGCATCTGCGGGACGAGCCAGACGTGCGTGGCACGGTGGCGTTCCATCGCCGCGAGCGCCCGCTGCGGCGTGAAGCCCGGCAGCAGTACGACGGTGGCGCCCGCCGCCAGGTAGGTCAGGATGACGGTCATGCTGCCGTGGTAGAGCGGGCAGCAGTTGACCAGCACCATGTCGTCGGACGGCGCCGCCACGGCGAGCCAGCCGAGCGAGATGCCGCGGAACGAACCGTGGTCGACGGTGACGCCCTTGGCCCGGCCCGTGGTGGCCGAGGTGTGCAGGATCGCGGCGAGGTCGCTGTCGGCCACGTGCGGGAACCGGAAGAGGTCCCCGTCGTCCGGGGCGGCGTCATCGGCGTCCGCGGCGTCCCCGGCCTGCGGAGCGGTCAGCTCCGCGTACTCCGGGCCGTCCACCGCGAGGCGCATCCGCACCGGCAGCCCGGGGTGGCGGTCGAGGAGCGCGGCCTCGCCGAGGATCACGCTGACGCCGGTGCGCCGCACCATGCCGGTGACCTCGGTCGCCGTGAGGCTGTGGTTCAGCGGTACGAAGAGGGCGCCGAGCCTGGCCAGCGCGAAGTACGACTCGATGACCTCGACGCGGTCGAGCGAGAGGACGGCGACCCGGTCGCCCTTGGAGACGCCGCGCGCCGCGAGAGCGCGCGCGAGCCTCGCCGTGCGCTCATCCAACTCGGTCCAGGTCACCGAGCGTTCGGCGTCGATCAGCGCCGTGCGGTCCCCGAAGCACTGCCGGTTGCGGTGCAGGACCTGGCCGAGCCACATCAGGCGGCTCCCGCTGCCGGGCGGCGCGCGGCGATCATGCGCTCGTAGTCGGCGATGGAGGACAGGTCGTCCATGTCCTCCGCGGTGACCTCCACGCCGGTGCGCTCCTCGATGAGCAGGACCAGGCGGACCAGGTCGCCGGAGTCGACGCCGCTCGCGCTGAGGTTGGCGTCGTCCGTGATCTCGCCGCCGAACTCCGTCAGGCCGGTCAGTTCGACGAGCATCTCCCGTACGGTGCTCATGCGTTGCCTTTCGCTGTGGTGCCGCTGAAGGTGTTGTCCCAGGACCCGTCGCCGACGGGGCAGTCGTGCACGGCCAGCGGTTCACCGGCCGGCACGGACCAGGGCAGGAACCGGCTCGGGACGGAGCCGGCGCAGAAATCGGAGAACTCCTCGTGGGGCGGTCTGTGCCGCTCGGAGAGGACGGCGAAGACCGGGTCGACGGGCTTGAACACGCCGTCCTCGTCAAGGACTTCGCACCAGGCGTGCTCGGCGTCGAGCACCCCCAGGTAGCGGCCGCGGCGGGTACGGGCGGTGAGCCCGTCCGCCTCCGCCCGGCGCCGGAGCTCCAGGGAGCAGACCGTGCAGTCCATGATCCCGAGCCGCTCGGTCTCGGCCGGGTCGGTGCGCAGAGCCGGATGCATCCACTGGAAGCGGTAGGGCCCGTCGCGCAACACGCTTACCAGCGTGTCGAAGTGGCGCCTGGCGGTCGCCGAGAGCAGCGGGGCGCGCCGGCCGGAGGTGGTGACCCGGCCGGTCAGGCGCAGTGCCGCGGCGTTCTCGACGACGAGTTCGCCGCCCTCGCGCACGGCGGGCTGCTCGCACTCCAGCGCGTCGACGCTGCCGCCGAAGACCTCGGGCGTGGGCAGCGCGATCCGCCAGCCGCCACCCGGGCAGCGGGGTTCGCGGCAGCGCAGCCGCCAGTCCAGCGTCCAGTGGCGTGGCGGGGTCCAGGTCTCGGGGGCGCCAGAGGCGAACCGGAGCATCATCCGCTGCCCGGCCAGCGGGACGCTGCTCACGGCGCCGGAGTAGAGGGCCGTGTTGGCCAGGTCGTGGTAGTCGAAGCGGAGGCCGGCGCCGGACCCCGCGTGGGCGAGGCCGCCCGCCGCGAGCCGGTCGAGGAGCGCGTCGTCGCAGCCGAGCAGGGCACGCGCCTCGTCCCGCCCCACCCGCAGCTCCCGGAACCGCTCCGGCATCGGCACCAGTTCGCGCAGCGCCGAGAGCCAGGGCCGCAGCGCGGGATCCGCGCCGTCGTCCCCCTCGGGGGGCGGCGCGGCGGCGCGTGCGCGGACGTCAGAAGACATGGTGGCGCGGTCCTTCCTGGCAGGCGGGGCGAGCGAGGGCCACGAGCGCGCGGCGGGGCGCTCGGGCGGTACGGAAGCGGTACGGGAGCGGTGGGGCGCTCGGGCGATGCGGAAGCGGTACGTAAGGAAGTGGCCCGCAAACGGGCACAGGGCCTGCGCGCCGAAGCGGCACGCACCACAGAAGAGTCCGCCGCACCGCCCCGGCTATCCCTCGCCGGCCGGAAAAGACGGTGTGGCGTACCCCATAGCCCCGCCGTGGATTGCACGGCCGTTCCGCGACCTCATCACCGACGGGGGTGTCCCGCCCTCAGCCCTGTCACGCCCCCCTCCGCGAAAGGGAGTTTGAGAAGTGTTCGAAAGGCTGTTGCACCTGCTGGAGAGGGGACCGCGGCGTCTGCTCTGGACGGTCGGACTTCTCGCGCTCGTCTGTCTGGCGGCCGGCGGATCCCAGATGAAGTCCATGACCATGGGCGTGGACGACTACGACGACTCCGGGTCGGCCGCGGTCAAGGTCCTCGGCGACGTGGAGAAGGCCACCGGCGCCAGCCTCGAACAGGGCTACGTCGTCCTCGTCGATCTCGACAAGCCCGTGGACCCCCGGTCCGCCGAGCGCCCGGAGCGGCTGCGGCGCGCGATCGACCTGATCAAGAAGCGCCCCGAGGTCACGGACGTCGCGGACTTCGTCTCCGCCAAGAACCCCGCGATGGTGCGCGAGGACCACCGGAGCACGTACTTCGTCGCCTCCGTGAAGGGCTTCGCGCCGGGCGACGCCGTCACCAAGGCCGTCACCGCCACCCAGGACGCCCTCGACGCGGACAAGCAGCTGCGCGACAGCGTCACCCTCGGCGGCCCGACCGCGTCCAACGTCGAGGCCAGCGCGATCTCCAGCGAGGACCTCGGGAAGGCCGAGGCACTGGCCTTCCCGATCCTGCTGATCCTGCTGCTCTTCATCTTCCGCGGCGTGATCGCGGCGCTGATCCCGCTCGGCGGCGCCCTCGTCGCCATCGCCGTGGCGCTCGGCGTGCTCGGCGCGGTGATGACCGTGCTCGACCTCTCGATCTTCGCCCTCAACCTCGTGATGGCGCTCGGCATCGGCCTGTCCATCGACTTCAGCCTGCTGATCATCTCCCGCTTCCGCGAGGAGCTTCGGGCGGGCCACGACACCCGCGACGCCGTCGGCAGGACCATGCGCACGGCCGGCCGCACCGTCCTGTTCAGCGGCCTGACCGTCGCCGTGGCGCTGGCCTCGCTGCTCGTCTTCCCGCAGCGCTTCCTCTACACGATGGGCATCGCAGGCATCGCCACCTCCCTCGGTGCGCTGATCTTCGCGCTGCTCGGCCTTCCCGCGCTGCTCACCGCGCTCGGCGGGCGCATCAACAAGTGGGCGCCCAAGAGCTGGCAGCGCTCCCAGGAGCTGAGCGCGGGCAACGAGTCCGGCGGCCGCTGGTACCGCTTCTCGCACGGCGTGATGCGCCGCCCGGTGAGTGCCGCGGTGGCCGCGAGCGCGGTGCTCGTGGTCCTCGCGCTGCCCGCCTTCGGCACCAAGTTCACCGGCATCGACTCCGCCTCGATGCCCGCCGACTCCGACGCGGGCCGGGTGTACGCGACGCTGGAGAAGGACTTCCCCGGCTCGCTCCAGTCGCCGGTCCACCTCATCTCCGAGGCGCCGAAGGACGCGGGGGCCAAGCTGGCCGACTACCGCGAGCAGCTCTCGGAACTCGACGGCGTCGCCGCCGTGACCGCGCCCCGCCCGATCGGCGACGGCATGTGGGAGACCCAACTGGCGCTCAAGGACGCGCCGTTGTCGCTGGAGGCCCAGGACACCCTGGACGCGGTCAAGGCCGTCGACGCCCCGTACCCGACGGTGTCCACCGGCAACACCGCGCTCTACGACGCGATGATGAGCAGCCTCGGCGACCACCTGCCGCTGAGCATCATCCTGATGTCGCTCACCACGCTGCTCATCCTCTTCGCGATGACCGGCTCGGTGGTGCTCCCGCTGAAGGCGGTCATCACCAACCTGCTCACCCTCGCGGGCACCCTCGGCCTGCTCGTCCTCGCCTTCCAGGACGGGCACTTGGCGGGCGCCTTCGACTTCACCGGCCAGGACGCGCTCCAGCCGACGATGCTCATCATCCTGCTCGCCGTGGCCCTCGCGATGTCCACCGACTACACCGTCTTCCTGTTCTCCCGCATCAAGGAAGGCGTCGACCAGGGGCTCCCGGACCGTGAGGCCATCGCGGGCGGCCTGGAGAAGGTCGGCCGCACGGTCACGCTGGCCGCGGTGCTCTTCTGCATCCCGATGGGCGCCCTCATACTGTCCCGGCTGATCTTCATCAAGCAGCTCGGCTTCGGCACGGCCGTCTCGGTGATCATCGACGCCACCCTCGTACGCGCCCTGCTCGTGCCGTCGCTGATGGCACTGTTCGGCAAGGCCAACTGGTGGGCGCCCGGTCCGCTGCGCCGCTTCCACACGCGCTTCCTCAGCGGACTCCAGGAGCGGGACGAGCCCGCCGCGCCCCCGGCGGCGGTCGCCGGACGCGAGCCCGCAGGCACCGGACGGGAGGCCTGACTTGACCGCTGACACCGCGCTCCCCGAGCGCCTTCAGGAGCGCTTCGACGAACTGCTCCGCAACGACGAACGGGTCGAGCCGCACGACTGGATGCCCGACGGCTACCGGCGCATGCTCGTACGGCAGATCGGCCAGCACGCCCACTCGGAGATCATCGGCATGCAGCCCGAGGGCGCCTGGATCGCCCGCGCGCCCTCGCTGCGCCGCAAGGCCGTACTCCTCGCGAAGGTGCAGGACGAGGCGGGGCACGGGCTCTACCTCTACGCGGCGGCGCAGACCCTCGGCGTCAGCCGCGGCGAACTGCTCGACGCCCTGCACAGCGGCCGCCAGCGCTACGCGGGCACGTTCAACCACCCGGCGCTCACCTGGGCGGACACCGGGGCCATCGCCTGGCTCACCGACGGCGCCGCCGTCATCAACCAGGTGCCGCTGTGCCGCACGTCGTACGGCCCGTACGCCCGCGCCATGCTGCGCATCTGCCAGGAGGAGACCTTCCACGTACGCCAGGGCTTCGACTCCCTGCGCGCGCTGTGCCAGGGCACGCCCGAGCAGCGGCAGATGGCGCAGGACGCGGTGAACCGCTGGTGGCTGCCGGCCGTAGCGCTGATGTTCGGGCCGCCGGACACCCCGGCCAGCAAGGACCGCGCGGCTGCCTTCGGGGCGAAGCACACCGCGCGGGCCATCGCCTGGGGCATCAAGCGGCACCCCAATGACGAGCTGCGCCAGCGGTTCGTCGACATCTGCGTGCCCCAGGCCGAGGAGCTCGGCCTGAGCCTGCCCGACCCGGCCATCGCCTGGAACCCCGAACGCGGCCACCACGACTTCACGCCCGTCAGCTGGGACCAGTACCGCGAGGTGCTCGCGGACGACTCCCAGTGCGCGCGGCAGCGCCTCGCGCACCGGGTCGCCGCGCACGAGGACGGGGCCTGGGTACGGGAGGCCGCGCTCGCGGCCGCCGCCCGGGACGAGGCACACGAGGCGGCCCGTGCGAGCGCACCGGCCGCCGACCAGAGCAGAGGGACACCGTGATGAGTACGTACCCGACCACGAGGGCCGAGACGCCCTGGGAGGTCTTCGTCAGAACCCGCCGCGGCCTGGGCCACCAGCACGTCGGCTCGGTACTCGGCGCCGACGCCGACCTGGCGATGGCCAACGCGCGCGACCTGTACACGCGGCGCGGGGAACCGTCGTCGATCTGGGTGGTCCGCTCCTCGGACATCCGCGCCACCGCGCCGGACGAGAAGGAGCCGCTGTTCAGCAGCGGCACGGGCAAGCCGTACCGGCTCTCCGAGCAGTACGCGGCGCCGGCGGGCGGCAGCGACCATGGGCACTGAGACCGTGACCGCGCCCGCCCCGTCCGCGCCGCGGGACACCATCGCGCCGCGGGACACCGCCGCGCTGGAGGACGACACCGCGCGGTACGCCCTCGCCCTGGGCGACGACGCCCTGATCCTCTGCCAGCGGATCTCCGCCTGGGTGACCAGGGCGCCCTCCATCGAGGAGGACCTGGCGCTGTCGAACATCGCCCTCGACCTCCTGGGCCACGCCCGCACCCTGCTCGCGTACTCCGCCGAGCTGACCGGCCACGGCGACGAGGACACCCTCGCGTTCACCCGCACCGAGCGGCAGTTCCGCAACGTCCTGCTCGCCGAGATCCCCAACGGGGACTACGCGCTCACCCTCGCGCGTCAGCTCTGCCTCACGCACCACACCAGGCTCCTGTACACCGCGCTCACCGACTCCGCGGACCCGGCACTCGCCGCGTTCGCCGGAAAGGCGGTCCAGGAGTCCGCGTACCACTGCACGCACGCCGAGCAGTGGACGGTCCGGCTCGGCACCGGAACGGAGGAGAGCCACCGCCGGATGCAGGCGGGGCTCGAACAGGTCTGGCCGTACACCGCCGAGCTGTTCGCCTCGGACCCGGTGACCGCACGGCTCGTGGCGGACGGTGTCGCCGTGGACCCGGCGGGCCTGCGGGCCCCGTGGGACGCGGCCGTCGGCGGTGTGCTGGAGAAGGCCGGGCTGACCCTGCCCGTGCCGAACTGGCATGCCCGCGGCGGCCGGGACGGCCTGCACACCGAGGGGTTCGGGCCGCTGGTCGCCGAACTCCAGGCGGTGCACCGGCAGTACCCCGGGGGCACGTGGTGACGGCGGTACGCGAGCGGTTGTCCCCCGAGCGGGTCCGAGAACGGGTCGGCGCGGTGGCCGACCCCGAGCTGCCGTTGATCACCCTCGGGGAACTGGGGGTGGTGCGCCAGGTGACGGCGGGCCCCGACGGGACCGTGGAGGTCACCGTCACGCCCACCTACACCGGCTGCCCCGCCATGGACACCATCGTGGCGGACATCCGGGCCGAACTCGCCCGCTGCGGGCATCCGGACGGGCGGGTGCGGACCGTCCTCGCGCCCGCCTGGACCACCGACTGGATCACCGCGGACGGCCGCCGCAAGCTCGCCGAGAACGGCATCTCACCACCGGGCAGCCGGACCGCGCCGCTCCACCTGCGGCTCGGCACCGGCGTGGGCTGCCCGCACTGCGGCTCGACGGCCACCCGGCCGCAGAGCCCCTTCGGGGCGACGCGCTGCCAGTCCGTGCTGGTCTGCCTCTCCTGCCGGGAGACCTTCGGCCACATGAAGGCGATATGACACCACGAGACGGAGCTGTCCGTACCCTCATGGAGCGAACGCAGAGCCCCGACCCGCCCGGCCCGGCCCCGGCCGGACCCGGCTTCCACGCGCTGCCGGTGCGCCGGGTGGACCGGCTCACCGACACGGCCGTGGCCGTCACGCTCGGGGTCCCCGGCGAACTGGCCGCCACCTTCGCCCACCGCCCCGGCCAGCACATCGCGGTACGCCACCGGCTCGCGGGCGCGGACGGGGGTGAGGGCGCGGAGATCCGGCGCAGCTACTCGATCTGCGGGCCGCCCGTCTCCGCGCCACCCGGGACGTTGCGCATCGTCGTCAAACAGCTGGGCCCCGGCGGCTTCGGCGAGTACGCCGTCACGCGGCTCAGCGCGGGCGACACCCTCGAAGCAGGCCCGCCGAAGGGCAGTTTCACGCTCGCGGACCGGCCCGGCGCGCACCACGTGCTGATCGGCGGGGGCAGCGGCATCACCCCGCTGCTGAGCATGGCGACCGCCGCGCTGCGCGACGACCCGGGGTGCAAGGTCTCGCTCGTCCACGCCAACCGCACGGCGCGCTCGATCCTCCTCGCCGAGGAGGTGGCGGACCTCAAGGACCGCTACACCAGCCGGTTCTTCGTGCTGCACGTGCTGTCCGGGGAGGAGCGCGAGTCCGAGGTGCTGTCGGGCCGGATCGACGCCGCGAAGCTGCCGCGCCTGCTGGCCGGTCTCGGCGCGGGGCCGCACGACGCCCGCACGCACTTCTACCTCTGTGGCCCGTGGGGCCTGGTGGAATCGGTGGAGCACGTCCTGCGGGAGCTGGGCGCCGACCCGTCCCGCGTACGCCGGGAACTGTTCACGACGGAGCCGGACGCGCGCGACGCCCGGACGGACCGCCGGGGCACGGCCGCGGGCGACGGCGGGGCCCGGATCACGGCCACGCTGCACGGCCGCAGCACCGAGGCCGAGATGACCCCGCAGGACCCCTCCCTGCTCGCGGCGGTCCTGCGGCACCGGCCGGAGACCCCGTACTCGTGCCGCGACGGCCTGTGCGGCTCGTGCCGCGCGCGGGTGGTCGACGGCAAGGTCGTCCTGGCCCGGCGCTACGCGCTCACCCAGGAGGAAGAGGACGCCGGCTACACGCTGCCGTGCCAGGCGCGTCCGGCCTCGGCCCACGTACGGCTGGACTTCGACGCGTAGCCGGGCCACAGGCACTGGGCCGGACACAGACGTCCGGACACAGACGTCCGGACACAGACGAAGAGGGCCGGAACCGCATGTCGCGGTTCCGGCCCTCTCTCGCGTCGGTGCGTCCGACGTGCCGCTACTTGGCGGGTTCGGGCTCCGTGGCCTCTTCGGCGTCCGGCTCACTCGCCGGGTCGGTCGGTGTCTTCACGGAGTCGAGGAGGAGTTGTGCGACGTCGACGACTTGGACGGATTCCTTGGCCTGGCCGTCGTTCTTCTTGCCGTTGACGGAGTCGGTGAGCATGACGAGGCAGAACGGGCAGGCGGTGGAGACGATGTCGGGGTTGAGGCTGAGGGCCTCGTCCACGCGTTCGTTGTTGATGCGCTTGCCGATGCGTTCTTCCATCCACATGCGGGCGCCGCCGGCGCCGCAGCAGAAGCCGCGTTCCTTGTGGCGGTGCATTTCCTGCTGGCGCAGGCCGGGGACGGCGGTCATGATCTCGCGGGGCGGGGTGTAGATCTTGTTGTGGCGGCCCAGGTAGCAGGGGTCGTGGTAGGTGATCAGGCCCTCGACCGGTGTCACCGGGATGAGCTTGCCCTCGTCGATGAGGTGCTGGAGGAGCTGGGTGTGGTGGATGACCTCGTAGTCACCGCCCAGCTGCGGGTACTCGTTGCCGAGCGTGTTGAGGCAGTGCGGGCAGGTCGCCACGATCTTCTTCGCCGACTTCGGCTTGGCGGATTCCGGGGTGGCCTTGCCGTCGTCGTCGAGCTCCTCGCCGAACGCCATGTTCAGTGACATGACGTTTTCCTGGCCGAGTTGCTGGAAGAGGGGTTCGTTGCCCAGGCGGCGGGCGGAGTCGCCGGT
>NZ_JBWKFZ010000013.1:0-316859 GCF_056433985.1 Streptomyces sp. NPDC044106 | reverse complement strand
AGATCTGGAAGCCCGGTAACGGGTGGAGGTGACTGGTACTAATAGGCCGAGGGCTTGTCCTCAGTTGCTCGCGTCCACTGTGTTGGTTCTGAAACAACGAACAGTTGTGTCGGCTGAACAGCGTCACTATCCAAATTGAAAAGTGTGCTTGTTCGCTGCCCTGTTTGAGATCCTGCGTTTCCGTAGGATATTTCATAGGGTTTCGGTGGTCATAGCGTGAGGGAAACGCCCGGTTACATTCCGAACCCGGAAGCTAAGCCTCAAAGCGCCGATGGTACTGCAGGGGGGACCCTGTGGGAGAGTAGGACGCCGCCGAACAATTTTTGGAGGACCCTTGGTCCCAGCGTCCACGCTGGGACCAAGGGTCCTTTTTGTTTTTGCCGAAGCGCGCCGGCCTGCCGGCTGCGCGAGAATGACTGCGGTACCGAAGACTAGGAGTCACCCATGTCCCCCAACTCTCCCGACGAGCGTCCGGAGCGCGACCAGCGCAGCCGGGACGGTGGTGACCGGGGCGGATACCGCGGGGCTCCCCGCCGGGACGACCGCAACGACCGTGGTGACCGTGGCGGTTTCCGTCGCGACGACAACCGTGGCGGTGGCGGTGGTTTCCGGGGGCGTGACGACCGCCGGGACGACCGTCGTGACGGCGACCGGGACCGCGGTGGACGTCCTCCGTTCCGGCGCGATGACCGGCCCAGCGGGCCGCGTCGTGACGACCGGCGTGACGACCGTGACCGTGGTGGCTTCCGGCGCGACGATCGCTCCGGTGGTGGGGACCGCCCCGCTTTCCGCCGTGACGACCGCCGGGACGGCGACCGCCCCAGCTTCCGCCGTGACGGTGACCGGCCCACTTTCCGCCGTGATGACCGCCGGGATGACCGGCGTGACAACGACCGCGGTGACCGTGGCGGTTTCCGTCGCGACGACAACCGTGGTGGTGGCGGCTTCCGGGGTCGTGACGACCGCCGTGATGACCGTCGGGACGGCGACCGTGGTGGATTCCGGCGTGATGACCGCTCCGGTGGCGGGGACCGCCCCGGCTTCCGCCGTGACGACCGCCGCGACAACGACCGCGGCGGTGACCGCGGTGGTTTCCGTCGTGACGACAACCGTGGCGGCGGCGGTGGCTTCCGCGGCCGTGATGACCGTCGGGACGACCGGCGCGATGACCGGCCCAGCGGGCCGCGTCGTGACGACCGTCGTGACGACCGTGACCGTGGTGGCTTCCGGCGCGACGATCGCTCCGGTGGCGGGGACCGCCCCGCTTTCCGCCGTGACGACCGCCGTGACGGTGACCGCCCCGGCTTCCGTCGCGATGACCGACGTGACGACCGGCCTGGCAACGACCGCGGCGGCGACCGCGGCGGCTTCCGCCGTGACGACCGTCGCGATGACCGGCGTGATGACCGTCGTGACAGCGACCGCGGCGGTGACCGCGGTGGTTTCCGTCGCGACGACAATCGTGGCGGCAGTGGCGGCGGGTTCCGAGGCCGCGACGACCGGGGCCGGGGCGACGACCGTGGGCGTGGGCCGCGCCGTGACGACCGGGGCGGCCGTCCCGGCGGGTTCCGTGGGCGCGACGACCGTCGGGACGACCGTCGCGACGGCGACCGCGGCGGCTTCCGGGGCGGGCGCGACGACCGCGACCGCGACCGCGAGCCCATCAAGCGGCTGCCGATCCCGGACGACGTCACGGGGTACGAGATCGACAAGGACGTACAGCAGGAGCTGCAGAGTCTCCCCAAGGGGCTCGCTGAGGACGTCGCCAGGAACCTGGTGATGGTCGCCAACCTCCTCGACGAGGACCCGGAGCAGGCCTACGCCTACGCGCGGATCGCCCTGCGGCTGGCCTCCAGGGTCGCCGCCGTGCGTGAGGCCGCGGGCTTCGCCGCGTACGCGAACCAGAAGTACAGCGAGGCGCTCGCCGAGTTCCGCGCCGCGCGGCGCATGACCGGCAGCGTCGAGCTGTGGCCCGTCATGGCGGACTGCGAGCGCGGCCTCGGCCGGCCCGAGAAGGCCCTGGAGATGGCAGGCGCTCCCGAGGTGCACAAGCTCGACAAGGCGGGGCAGGTCGAGATGCGGCTCGTCGCCGCCGGGGCGCGCCGCGACATGGACCAGATCGACGCCGCCATCGTCACCCTGCAGAGCCCCGAGCTGGCGTCGAACTCCGTGCAGCCCTGGACGGCGCGGCTGCGGTACGCGTACGCCGACGCGCTGCTGTCGGCCGGTCGCGAGGACGAGGCGCGCGAGTGGTTCGCGAAGGTCGTCGAGTCCGACAAGGACGGCAGCACCGACGCCTCCGACCGGCTCGCCGAGCTGGACGGCGTCGAGTTCGTCGACGCCCTGGCGGAGGACGAGGAGCGGGACGAGGACGCCGCGCGTGGCGAGAGCGCGGAGGACTCCGCGGAGCCGGCCCGCCGGGATGCCGACGAGGACTGACCTCCTGCCTGCGAACCGACCTCCTGCTTGAGAAGAAAGGGCGGGCCCCCATGGGGGCCCGCCCTTTTTGCGTCTTCGTCCGGTGGCTCGTGACGTCGTTCGGTCGGAAAAAGTTCGTGGGCGATGTCGAGAATCCGTGATCGGCTCCGTCCCCGTGGTGAACGCGACCAGAATGGGTCGTACCGCGAAGAGGAGAATCACCATGGCCAAGTACCTGCTGCTCAAGCACTACCGTGGCGCCCCGGCTCCGGCCAACTGCGTGCCGATGGACCAGTGGACGCCGGAGGAGATCACGGCGCATGTGAAGTACATGCAGGACTTCGGGGCCCGTCTCGAGAAGACCGGCGAGTTTGTCGACGCCCAGGCGCTGGCTCCCGAGGGGACGTGGGTCCGGTACGACGGCGAGGGGCGCGCCCCGGTCACCGACGGACCGTTCGCCGAGACCAAGGACCTCATCGCCGGGTGGATGGTCATCGACGTCGACACCTACGAGCGCGCCGTGGAGCTGGCCGGGGAGCTGTCCGCCGCTCCCGGCGCGGGTGGTGAGCCGATCCACGAGTGGCTGGAGCTGCGGCCGTTCCTGACCGAGCCGCCCACCATCACGGAGTGAGCACACCGATGAACGAGGCTCTGCTCCGGAGCCTCACACCGAGCGTGCTCGGCATCCTCGTCCGCCGCGGAGCAGACTTCGCGGCGGCGGAGGACGCCGTGCAGGAGGCGCTGGTCGAGGCGGTCCGCGGCTGGCCGGCCGAGCAGCCGCGCGACCCCAAGGGCTGGCTGATCACCGTGGCCTGGCGCAAGTTCCTCGACGCGACCCGGGCCGACACCGCCCGCCGCCGGCGCGAGGACCTGGTGGACGAGGAGCCGGCGCCCGGGCCCGCGCCCGCCGTCGACGACACGCTCCAGCTCTACTTCCTGTGCGCCCACCCCTCGCTGACGCCGTCGTCAGCGGTCGCGCTCACGCTGCGGGCCGTGGGAGGTCTGACCACCAAACAGATCGCCCAGGCCTACCTGGTGCCCGAGGCGACCATGGCGCAGCGCATCAGCCGGGCCAAGCGCACCGTCTCCGCCGTACGGTTCGACAAGCCCGGTGACGTCGCGACCGTGCTGCGCGTCCTCTACCTCGTCTTCAACGAGGGGTACTCCGGCGATGTCGACCTCGCCGCCGAGGCCATCCGGCTGACCCGGCAGCTGACGGCCGTGATCGACCATCCCGAGGTGGCGGGGCTGCTCGCCCTGATGCTGCTCCACCACGCCCGGCGCGCCGCGCGGACCGCGCAGGACGGCAGCCTGGTGCCGCTGGCCGAGCAGGACCGCGGCCGGTGGGACACCGGGATGATCGCCGAGGGGGTCGCGGTCCTGCAGGCGGCCCTCGCGCGGGACCGGCTCGGTGAGTTCCAGGCCCAGGCCGCCGTCGCGGCGCTGCACGCCGACGCGCCCGCCGCCGAGGAGACGGACTGGGTGCAGATCGTCGAGTGGTACGACGAGCTCGCGCGGCTCACCGACAGTCCGGTCGTCCGGCTCAACCGCGCGGTCGCCGTCGGCGAGGCCGACGGGCCGCGGGCCGGTCTGGCCGCGCTCGCCGAGCTGGACGGCTCACTGCCCCGCTACTCCGCGGTGGCGGCGTACCTCCACGAGCGCGACGGCGACCCGGTGACGGCGGTACGGCTGTACGTGGAGGCGGCCCGGCGGGCGACCAACCCCGCCGAGCGCGACCATCTGACGCGTCAGGCCGCCCGGCTCAACACCCGCGAATGACACAGGCTCTTGACACAGGCTCTCAACACGTGAGGTCCCGCAGGACCAGGCCGCTGGCCGGCTTCGGGCCGAAGGAGGTCGACTTGCGGGGCATCGTGACGCCCTGCCGGGCGAGGTCCCGGACGACCTCCTCGCGGACCGGGTGCATCAGGACCGCCGTGCCGCCGTCGCGTTCCGCCTTCTCGACCGTCGCCGCGGTGTCGTGGATGTACGCGATGTGTTCCGGGGTGTCGGGGGTCCGCCACATGTGGTCGAGGAGGGTGGCGTGCAGGACCGTCGCGTCGAGGGTGCGCCAGGCCTCGGGGAGGTCGCCCGGGATCGTACGGGCGAGGAGGTCGGGGGAGGGGCGGTCGACGAGGTGGAAGGCGCCGTCACCCGCGAGGACGAAGGCGTTGCCCTCGGCGGCGGCCTCGGCCAGGGCCTGGAGGGCGCGGTCGAGGGGGCCGTCGACGGTTCGTATGCGGAAGGAGTCGCCGAGGGCGCGCAGCGCGTCGGACACCGGCAGCCGGTGGAGGTAGCGGTGGATGGCACGTACGCGCAGGGGGTAGCGGGCGGTGTCCACCAGGAGGACGAGGCCGAAGTCCCAGGCGCTCGGTGAGGGGTGCTCGCCGCGCAGCCGCAGGTTGGTCGCCCAGCGGTGGTGGCCGTCGGCGATCAGCGCCTGGTGGCGGGAGAGGTCCGACTGGATCTCGGCGATCTCCGCGGGATCCGTCACGGACCACAGGCGGTGGTGGAAGCCGTCCTCCGTGGTCGTGGAGAAGAGGGGCTCGCGCCGGGCGGTGCGTTCGACGGCGGCAGTCGCGCCCCTGGGGCCTCCGTCGCCGTTGCTGCGGTACGTCAGGAGGAGCGGTTCGAGATTGGCGGAGGTGGCCCGCATGAGGGCCGCGCGGTCCTCGACGACGTGGGGCATGACGCCCTCGTGGGGGAGGACGACGCCGTCCGCGGCGTCGGAAAGGCGCAGCGCTCCGATCACGCCGCGCTGCAGGATGTCGTCGTCCCGCTGCTCGTAGACGTACAGGCTGGGCTCGGTGTCGGGGGCGAGGATGCCTTCGGCGAGCCAGGTGTGGAGGGTCTCGGCGGCCTGCTTGTTGCGGGCGGCCGGGGTGGTGGCCTGCGGCAGGATCAGCCTGACGATGTTGTGCGGGTCGGCGGATTCCAGGTGCAGCAGGCCGTCCGGACGTACGACCACGTCGTACGGGGGAGAGGTCACGGCGGCGAGACTGCCGACCCGTTCGGGGACATAGCGCACGCCCCGGAACGGGACCAGGTCGAGGCCGCTGGCATCGGTGTGACCCGCTGTGTTCATTAGGGCATCGTATGTGTGTCAGTGGCATGAGCGATGATCGGGGGAGAGATCGAGCGAGGAGCGATGTGCAATGAGCCAGACCGCGGACCGAAGCGCCGGCCGGAACGTCAGGACGCGGCCCGCGGGCAGCGGACGGGCGCTGAGCGAGGTCTATGACACGGCTCTGCTCGACCTGGACGGGGTGGTGTACACGGGCGGTCAGGCCATCGCGCACGCGGTCGATTCGCTGGGCACCGCACGCGACGGCGGCATGCACCTCGCGTACGTCACGAACAACGCGCTGCGCACGCCGGACGCGGTGGCGGAGCATCTGACGGAGCTGGGCATCGCGACGGACGGCTCGGACGTCATCACGTCGGCGCAGGCGGTGGCCCGCCTGGTGAGTGAGCAGGTGCCGCGGGGCGCCCGGGTGCTGGTGATCGGCGGTGAGGGGCTGCGGGTCGCGCTGCGCGAGCGGGGCCTCGAACCGGTCGACTCGGCCGACGACGACCCGGTGGCTGTCGCGCAGGGGTACGGGGGCCCGGACCTGGCGTGGGGGCGGTTCGCGGAGGCGTGTTACGCGATCGCGCGCGGAGTGCCGTGGTTCGCGTCGAACACGGACCTGACGATCCCGAGCGCGCGCGGCATCGCGCCGGGCAACGGCGCGGCCGTGGAGGTCGTCCGGATCGCGACGGGCGCGGAGCCGCGGGTGGCGGGCAAGCCGCTGCCGCCCATGCACCGGGAGACGATCCTGCGGACGGGCGCGAAGAAGCCGCTGGTGGTGGGCGACCGCCTGGACACGGACATCGAGGGAGCGTTCAACGGCGAGGTGGACTCGCTGCTCGTGCTGACCGGCGTCACGGACGGCGCGCAGCTGCTCGCCGCCCGGCCCGAGCACCGGCCGACGTATGTGGCCGCGGACCTGCGGGGGATGCTCACGGGGCAGCCCGAAGTGGCCGAGGAGGAGGGCGGCTTCGGCTGCGGCGGGTGGACCGCGTCGGTGCGGGACGGGGCGCTGGCGCTGGACGGCGACGGCGATCCCCTGGACGGGCTCCGGGCGCTGTGCGCGGCGGCCTGGACGGAGGCGGGGGACGGCGTGTGCGAGCTGGACTCGGAGAAGGTGCTGGGGCGGCTGGGGGTGTGAGGCGGGGCCCGGCGGGGCGTAGGCCGGGGTCGCGGACGTGTTCGGGGCCACCGTGAAGTCGATACCGGGGAAGGGAGCGCCCGCCAAGGAAGGGGTTCTTGGCGGGCGCGGCTAGGGGGAGGGCTGCGGTGGGCGCGGCGTCGGAGCCCGTGTCACCAGGGATATGGCGCAGGGCCTCGGGCCTCCTCGCCGCTGTCGGGCATGGGCGGTGCTTCTCTCGTCGAAGTCCAGTGCGAGGGTAGGCTAACCTAACCAGGTGTTGGTCGACAGTCCCCCAGAACCGCGCGCGGAGGCCGCCCCCGCGCCCCCGAAACGCCGCGCGATACGCAGCGCCGGGTTGCTCGTCTCGGTGGCCGTCCTGCTGCTCGTGTTCTTCGCGAGCATCGCGGTCGGCGCCAAATCGATGTCCATGGGCGAGGTCTGGCACGGGCTGTTCCAGGACACCGGAACGTACGGGGACGTCGTCGTCGGCGAGCGCCTCGCCCGCAGCCTGCTCGGACTGCTCGCCGGGGTCGCCCTCGGCCTCTCCGGCGCCGTGCTCCAGGCGCTCACCCGCAACCCACTGGCCGACCCCGGGCTCCTCGGCATCAACCTCGGCGCGTCCGCCGCGGTCGTCAGCGCGATCAGCTTCTTCGGCGTCACCTCACTGAGCGGCTACGTGTGGTTCGCCTTCACCGGCGCCATGCTCGTCGGCGTCCTGCTCTACGTCATCGGCGGCGCGCGCGGCGCGACACCGGTACGCCTGGCGCTCGCCGGCACCGCGATCAGCGCGGCGCTCTACGGCTATCTGCAGGCCGTCATGATCATGGACGGTGCCGCGCTCAACAAGATGCGCTTCTGGACGGTCGGTTCGCTGGCCTCCGCCAACATGGACACCATCAAGCAGGTGCTGCCCTTCCTCGCGATCGGCACCGTGCTCGCCCTCTCCCTGGCCAGGCCGCTCAACGCCATGGCCATGGGCGACGACACCGCCCGCGCGCTCGGCGCCCACCTCAACCGCACCCGCGCGCTCTCCATGGCCGCGGCGACCCTGCTGTGCGGGGCGGCGACCGCCGCCTGCGGACCCATCGTGTTCGTCGGCCTGATGGTGCCGCACATCGTGCGCTCCTTCACCGGACCCGACATGCGCTGGATCCTGCCGTACGCGGCCGTCCTCTCGCCGGTGCTGCTGCTCGGCGCGGACGTCGTCGGGCGCGTCGTGGCCCGGCCCGCGGAGCTCCAGGTGGGCATCGTGACCGCGGTCATCGGCGCCCCCGTCTTCGTCCATCTCGTACGCAGGCGGAAGGTGGCCCAGCTGTGAGGGCGCTGCGCACCCGGGGCGGCCTCTCCGTCCGGCTCGACCTCCGTACGACGGTGGTCGTCGCCCTGCTCGCCGTCGCCGCGCTCGTCGCGAGCGTCGTCCTGATCGGCACCGGCGACTTCGACATCCCGGCCGCCGACGTCATCCGCACCCTGCTCGGCGAAGGCAACGCCGGGCAGGAGTTCATCATCAACGACCTGCGGCTGCCGCGAGTCCTGGTCGGGCTCCTGGTGGGCGCGGCCCTCGGCCTCGGGGGAGCGCTCTTCCAGTCCATCGCCCGCAACCCGCTGGGCAGCCCGGACGTGCTCGGCCTCGGCCAGGGGGCGACCGCGGGGGCGCTCACCATGATCGTCGTGTTCCAGGGCAGCGCGGTCCAGGTCGCGGGCGGCGCGCTCGTCGGCGGACTCGTCACCGGCCTCGCCATCTACCTGCTCGCCTGGAAGCGCGGCGTGCACGGCTACCGGCTCGTCCTGGTCGGCATCGGCGTCTCCGCGTTCATCACGGCGATCAACGGCTATCTGCTCACCAAGGCCGACTTCGTCGACGCCGCCCGCTCCGTGGTGTGGATGACCGGCTCCCTCAACGGCCGCGACTGGGACCAGGTCTGGCCGCTGCTCGTGCTCTGCGCCGTCCTCGTACCGCTCGTGCTCGTGTACGGACGGCCGTTGCGGATGCTGGAGATGGGCGACGACACGGCGGCCGGGCTCGGCGTACCCGTCGAACGTACCCGCTTCGTCCTGCTGACGGCCTCCGTGCTGCTCACCGCGGCCGCCACCGCCGCCGCGGGCCCCGTCAGCTTCGTCGCGCTCACCGCGCCGCAGCTGGCGCGCCGCCTCACACGCTCGCCGGGGCCGAACCTGATGCCCGCGATGTTCATGGGCGCCACGCTCCTGATCGTCGCGGACTGGGCCTCGCAGCGGGCCTTCGGCGCGGACCAGCTGCCCGTCGGCGTCGTCACCGGCGTGTTCGGCGGCGGCTATCTCCTGTGGCTGCTCGTCACCCAGCGCAAGGCCGGACGGATATGACCAAGAACGACCTCCAGGACCAGGAGCGTGCTGCTGTGAACCGGCTCGTCGCCGACGACGTCACCCTCGGCTATGACCAGCGCGTCATCGCGGAGAAGCTCTCCGTCGAGATCCCCGACAACTCCTTCACCGTGATCGTCGGTCCGAACGCGTGCGGCAAGTCCACGCTGCTCCGGGCGCTGTCCCGGATGCTTCTGCCGTCCGCGGGACGCGTGCTGCTCGACGGGAACGTCATCCAGTCGATGCCGGCGAAGAAGGTGGCCAGGACGCTGGGCCTGCTGCCGCAGTCGTCGATCGCGCCCGACGGCATCACGGTCGGCGACCTGGTCGCCCGCGGCCGCTACCCCCACCAGGGCCTCCTGCGGCAGTGGTCCGAGGAGGACGAGCGGATCGTCGACGAGTCCATGGCGTCGACCGGCGTGCGCGAACTCGCCGAGCGCTATGTCGACGAGCTCTCCGGAGGCCAGCGCCAGCGCGTCTGGATCGCCATGGCGCTCGCCCAGCAGACGCCGCTGCTCCTCCTCGACGAACCGACGACGTTCCTCGACATCCAGCACCAGCTCGACGTCCTCGACCTCTGCGCCGAACTCCACGAGGAGCAGGGCCGCACGCTCGTCGCCGTCCTGCACGACCTGAACCACGCCGCCCGCTACGCCACGCACCTCATCGCCCTGCGCGAGGGCGCGGTGCTCGCCGAGGGCGCGCCGTCCGACATCGTCACGGCGGAGCTGGTGAAGGAGACCTTCGGCATCGACTGCCGGATCATCGAGGATCCCGAGAGCGGGACACCCCTGGTGATCCCGGCGGCCCGCGCGGGGCGCCGGAGCCCCGCTAGAGCAGCGATCTGAGCTTGAGCAGGTCGCGGAAGCCCGCCTCCAGCTTGACGCGGCCCGAGGCCCACGCCTTGGCGAAGGCGAGCTCGCCCGCCACCAGCGCCACCAGGTCGTCGCCGGTCATCGCGAGACGGATCTCCGCCTTCTCGCGCGGCGGACCCGGATGGCTGCCGAGCACCGTGATCCGGCCGTTCTCGAGACGGCCGGTGAAGGTGGTGTCGAGATCGGTGATGCGGCAGCTCAGCGAGCGGTTCAGGGCAGCGGCCCCGCGCACCTCGCCGTCGGCCGACGCGAGACTGTCGCTGAGTCTGTCGAGTGCCGTGCGGCACTCCGCCATGGTCGCCATCGTGATCGACCGTACCCCAGGCCTTCGCGGTAGCGTCGTGCCATGAGCGACTCATACGCGGGCCCCGCACACCAGGGACCCGAGGCGGGGGAAGCGGCGCGGCCGGAGCCCCGGGTCCCGGACGAGCCGTCGTACGACCCCGCCGCGCCCGCGCCCCTCGGCGTGGAGCGCACCCCCACCGGCAGCGCCGGGGTGGACGCCGCACTCGCCCGGCTCGGCGACGCCGACCACCTCGCCACGGACGGCCACATCGAGGTGTACGAGGATGTACACCGGGGCCTGCGCGACGCGCTGACCGCGCTCGACGCGCGCCCCGGCCCGCCGGCACCCACCGGCGCGCCGTCATCCTCGTACGACAGGAACGACTCGTACGACAGGAACGACAGGAGCTGAACCGAACGTGGCAGGAGTGGCACGACGCCGCCTCGACGCCGAGCTCGTCCGCAGGGAGCTCGCGCGCTCGCGCGAGCACGCGAGCCAGCTGATCGCCGCAGGCCGGGTCTCGGTCGGCAGGACCGTCGCGACCAAGGCGGCGACCCAGGTCGAGACGGCCGCCGCGATCGTCGTCTCGCAGGACGACAGCGATCCCGGCTACGTCTCGCGCGGCGGGCACAAGCTCGCGGGCGCCCTCGCCGCCTTCGGGCCGCGGGGCCTGGTCGTCGAGGGGCGGCGCGCGCTGGACGCGGGCGCGTCCACCGGCGGGTTCACCGATGTGCTGCTGCGCGCCGGTGTCGCGCACGTCGTCGCCGTCGACGTCGGATACGGCCAGCTCGCGTGGTCGCTGCAGAGCGACGACCGGGTCACCGTGAAGGACCGCACGAACGTACGCGAGTTGACGCTCGAGGACATCGACGGCATCCCCGTCGACGTGGTCGTCGGAGACCTGTCCTTCATCCCGCTCGGCCTGGTGCTGCCCGCCCTCGTGCGGTGCGCGGCGCCCGACGCGGACCTCGTCCTCATGGTCAAGCCGCAGTTCGAGGTCGGCAAGGAGCGGCTCGGCAGCGGCGGTGTGGTGCGCAGCGCCGAACTGCGCGCCGACGCCGTGCGCGGGGTGGCACGGCAGGCGTGGGGGCTCGGCCTCGGGGTGCGCGCGGTGACCGCGAGCCCGCTTCCGGGGCCCTCCGGGAACGTCGAGTACTTTCTGTGGCTGCGCGCCGGGGCCGATGAGCTGGACCCGGCGGACGTCGACCGTGCCGTGGCGGAGGGGCCCCGTTGAAGCGGATCAGTGAGACCCGGATCAGAGGGACCGAGACCGGGGGGACCGAGCCCGGGACGCGTACCGTCTTCCTGCTCGCGCACACCGGGCGCCCCGCGGCCATCCGCAGCGCCGAACTCGTCGTCCAGGGGCTGCTGCGCAACGGCATCGGCGTGCGGGTCCTGGACGCGGAGGCGGTGGATCTTCCGCTGCCCCCCGAGGTCCAGACGGTCAAGGAGGCGACGGCCGACTGCATCGACGACTGCGAGCTGATCGTCGTCCTCGGCGGCGACGGGACGCTGCTGCGCGGCGCCGAGTTCGCGCGGGCCTCCGGGGTGCCGATGCTCGGCGTCAACCTCGGGCGCGTGGGCTTCCTCGCGGAGGCCGAGCGGGACGACCTCGACAAGGTCGTCGACCGGGTGGTCACCAGGACGTACGAGGTCGAGGAGCGCATGACGATCGACGTCGTCGTGCGGCGCAACGGCGATGTCCTGCACCGGGACTGGGCCATGAACGAGGCGGCCGTGCAGAAGGTGTCGCCCGAGCGGATGCTCGAGGTCGTCCTGGAGATCGACGGGCGGCCCGTCACCGGCTTCGGCTGCGACGGCATCGTCTGCGCCACACCGACCGGTTCGACGGCGTACGCGTTCTCGGCGGGCGGGCCCGTGGTGTGGCCGGAGGTGGAGGCGCTGCTCATGGTGCCGATCAGCGCCCACGCCCTGTTCGCCAAGCCGCTGGTGACGTCGCCGGACTCGGTGCTCGCCGTCGAGGTCCAGCCGCACACGCCGCACGGGGTGCTGTGGTGCGACGGGCGGCGGACCGTGGAACTGCCTTCGGGCGCGCGGGTCGAGGTGCGCAGGGGCGAGGTGCCGGTGCGGCTGGCGCGGCTGCACCACGCGTCGTTCACCGATCGGCTCGTCGCCAAGTTCGCGCTGCCTGTCTCGGGGTGGCGGGGGGCACCGTAGCGCTCCGATGGGTGGGGCGGTTCTGGAGGTGCGGGGCGGGCTGTGCGGGGCGGGTCGTCGAGGGCCGGGCGCGCAGTTCCCCGCGCCCCTGAGGGCCTGTCCCTGAACCTCGTCCCCGGCTTCTACGTCGAGCTGACCACGGAGATCGCCCGCCTTCGTGCGGCCGCGCGTACCGGGAGGCCCGTCGCCAGCAGGGTGAGGAGCAGGGTGCCCGCCACGATGCCGGCCGGTACGGGCCACGGCAGGTACGGCAGTGCGCTGCCGAAGGCGGTCTTGAGGATCGGCGCCAGGGTGCCCAGCGCGATCGCGGCGCCGAGCAGCAGCGCGGTCCCCGCGACGACCACCGCCTCCCAGGCCGCCATGGCCCCCACCTGGCCCCGCCCGCTGCCCACCACCCGCAGCAGCGCCACGTCGCGGCGGCGCTCGAACGAGATCATGGCGAGGGTGTTCGCCGCGGCGATGGCGGCGAAGCCCGCGTACAGGCCCGTGCCCACGTAGTCGAGCCAGACCTCGCCCGCGCTGCCCGCCGAGCCGGTGCGGTGCTGGGCCGTCGTGTGCATGCCGATCTTGGTGAGGCCGAAGCCCACGACGAGGACGAGGGGGACGACCGCGGCGGAGAAGCGGCGCGGCTGGGAGCGGATGTTGAGCATGGCAAGCCGCGCGCTCGGGCCGAACCGGCCCACCGCCGCGGAGACCAGCCAGGCGGCGGGGCCGATGAGGCGGGGCCCGAGGAGCCCCGTCCCCGCGCAGAACAGGATGAGGACGAGGAACGCGCCCTCGCCCGCCTCGTCCGCGGGCTGCCGGGACAGGATGACGGAGACCGCGCACGCTCCCGCCACGGCGAGCACACCCAGCGGTGCCCGCAGGACGCCGAGGCCGCGCCGGCCCGTCGCCGCCTCGCTCAGGGCGCGGGCCGGGCGCAGCAGGGAGAACCGCAGGGCGGAGAGCAGCGCGGCCAGTGCCGTCGTCACCACGGCCACGCCGACGCAGACGGGCAGCGCGAGCCAGCTGAAGCGGAAGGTGGCCTCGGCGGGCAGCAGCCCGTGCTCGACCATGCCGGCGTGCCACCAGCGGGCACCGAAGCCGCCGAGCACGAAACCGGCGAGCGCGGCGGGGACCGAAGCGGCGAGGGCCTGGACGGCCACCGCTCGGCGGATCTGGCGGGGCCTGGCGCCGATGGAGCGGACCATCGCGAGTTCACGGTGGTGCTGCGCGACGGCCGTGCCCATCGTCGAGACGACCACGAATATCGACATGTAGATCGAACCGATCAGGAGGACGACCGCCATGTCGCCCACGCCGTTCTCCGTGATCCGCTCGCGCGCGGCGGCGGAGAGTCCGCCGGTGGGGGTGGGGAGGTCGTCGCGGTGGGTGCTCGTCGTGCCGAGCATCATCGTCGACGCGCTCACCACGGTCGACGCGAAGAGCGCGGCCACCGCCGTGCCCACGAACGCCGGGCGGTGCGCGCGCAATGCCGCCTGTGCCAGTCCTGTCGCCATGTCGATCATGGTCGTGCCGGGGGCGGGACGACGGCCATGCGGCGAGCCGGTGGATCTTGCTGGGGACAACCCCACCTCGTCTCCCCCGGCCGTGCCCGGGACGACCGCCGTCCCCTCGGAGAGTGACAACCGATCCTCGGCGTCCGTCGCCAACCTGCGCCTTCGTGCACCGATACAGGGGCGACGTCGCGGGGCACCGGGGAAACCTCGTATGGTCAGGTGCGTGTTGGAGGAGATGCGGATACGGTCGCTCGGAGTCATCGACGACGCTGTCGTCGAGCTCTCGCCGGGCTTCACCGCCGTGACGGGTGAGACCGGTGCGGGCAAGACGATGGTGGTCACCAGCCTTGGCCTGCTGCTCGGCGGGCGCGCGGACCCCGCCCTGGTGCGGATCGGCGCCAAGTCGGCGGTGGTGGAGGGGCGCGTCGCCGTGCCCCCCGGCGCCGCGGCGGTCCTGCGGGCGGAGGAGGCCGGGGCCGAACTGGACGACGGGGCGCTGCTCATCAGCCGTACCGTCTCCGCGGAAGGGCGCTCGCGGGCGCACCTCGGCGGGCGGTCGGTGCCGGTGGGGCTGCTCTCCGAACTCGCCGACGACCTGGTCGCCGTGCACGGCCAGACCGACCAGCAGGGCCTGCTCAAGCCGGCCCGCCAGCGCGCCGCCCTCGACCGGTACGCGGGCGACGCGGTCTCCGTGCCGCTCGCCAAGTACACCGCCGCGTACCGCAGGCTGCGGGCCGTCACCACCGAGGTCGAGGAGATCACCACCCGCGCGCGCGAGCGTGCCCAGGAGGCGGACCTGCTGCGGTTCGGCCTCGACGAGATCGCGGGCGTCGAGCCGCGCCCCGGCGAGGACACGGAGCTCGCGGCCGAGGCCGAGCGGCTCGGTCACGCCGAGGCGCTCGCCTCCGCCGCCACGTCCGCGCACGCCGCGCTCGCGGGCAACCCCGAGGACCCGGAGGGCATCGACGCCACCGCCCTGGTGGCGGGCGCCTCCCGGGCCCTGGAAGCCGTCCGGTCCCACGACCCCGCCCTCTCCGGCCTCGCCGACCGGCTCGGCGAGATCGGGATCCTCCTCGGCGACGTGGCGGGCGAGCTCGCCGGGTACGCCGACGACCTGGACGCCGATCCGCTGCGGCTCGCCGCGGTCGAGGAGCGCAGGGCCGCGCTGACGCAGCTCACCCGCAAGTACGGCGCGGACATCGACGCCGTACTCGCCTGGGCCGAGGAGGGCGCCGCGCGGCTCACCGAACTGGAGGGCGACGACGACCGGCTGGAGGAGCTGACCGCCGAGCGGGACGCACTGCGTGCCGAGCTCGCCGGGCTCGCGGGAGCGCTGACCGACGCCCGGCACGAGGCGGCGTCGCGGTTCGCCGCGGCCGTCACCGAGGAACTGGCCTCGCTGGCGATGCCCCACGCGCGCGTGTCGATCGCCATCAGCTGCACGGAGGTTCCCGCGGGCAGCGACGGCGTGGAGGTGGGCGGCCGCACCGTCGCGTACGGTCCCGCGGGCGTCGACGAGGTCGAGCTGCTCCTCGCTCCGCACCCGGGCGCGCCGGCCCGGCCCATCGCCAAGGGCGCGTCGGGCGGTGAGCTGTCCCGCGTGATGCTCGCCGTCGAGGTGGTCTTCGCGGGTACGGACCCGGTGCCCACGTACCTCTTCGACGAGGTCGACGCGGGCGTCGGCGGCAAGGCGGCGGTGGAAATCGGCCGCCGCCTCGCACGCCTCGCCAAGTCGGCGCAGGTCGTGGTCGTCACGCACCTCCCGCAGGTCGCGGCCTTCGCCGACCGCCAGCTGCTGGTCGAGAAGACGAACGACGGGATGGTGACGCGCTCCGGCGTCCAGGTCCTGGAGGGCGAGGACCGGGTACGAGAGCTGTCGCGGATGCTGGCGGGGCAGGAGGACTCGGAGACCGCGCGGGCGCATGCGGAGGAGTTGCTGGCGACGGCCCGGGGGGATGCCTGAGGGTTCGTGGGCGGCTGCGCTCGGGCGGGGTTCTGTGCGGGCCCGTCGGGGCTGGGGCGCCTGTTGTTCGTAGCGCACCTGGTCCCTGCTCCCGCCGTACGCGGCGGGGCAAACGGGTCCGCCGCAATCACCCACGTGGGTGATCCCCGCCCCCGCCCCGCCCGGCCATTCGCGGAAGTGACCTTTCGGCAGTGCCGGAACGCCCCTGCCGACTGGCATCCTTGGCGCAGCATCTGCCCGATTACCAGTCCGAGCAGTCACCGACGCAGACCCAGGAGCCCCGGCCGCGTGAGCCACGTGAGCAGCCACTCGCCGCACGGACAGACGCCGCTGCACACCGTTCAAGTCCTCGGAGGCGGCAGCGCGGGCAGCAGCGCGCACGTCAGATCGCTGGCCGCCGGTCTCGCCGCCCGGGGCGTGCGCGTCACCGTCTGCGCCCCCGACGAGGCCGCTCGCGCCTACGACTTCGCCGGTACCGGCGCCCGGCACGTCTCCGTGCCCCGCAGCGGCGACCCCGCCTCCGTGGCCGCCCTCCGCGCGGCCTGCGCCGACGCCGACCTCGTACACGCGCACGGGCTGCACGCCGCCCTGCGCGCCACCGTCGCCCTGACCGGACGCCACACCCCGCTCGTCGTCACCTGGCACACCCGCGCGCAGGCGAAGGGCGCCCGGGCCCACGTACTGCGCCTGCTCGAGCGGCGCGTCGCCCGGGCGGCGGCCGTGGTCCTCGGCACCTCGTCCGACCTCGTCGACCGGGCCCGCGGCAGGGGCGCGCGCGACGCCCGCCTCGCGGCCGTCGCCCTGCCCGCGCCGCGCCGTCCCGAGGGCGCCGACGAGCCCGACTGCCTCCTGCACAAGGCGCGGGCCGAAGTCGGCGCCGTGGACCGGCCGTTGATCCTCGCCGTCGGCGCACTGGAGCATGATCGCGGCTACGGCGTGCTCCTGGATGCCACCCGCACCTGGCGGCATTTGGACCCGCAGCCGCTCCTCGTCGTCGCGGGGGAGGGGCCCGAACGGGCCGCCCTGCAGCGCCGTATCGAGGACGAGCAGCTGCCGGCCCGGCTCATCGGGCGGCGCGAGGACGTTCCCGACCTGCTCGCGGCGGCCGATCTCGCCGTGCTGCCCAGCAGTTGGGAGTCCCGCTCCCTGCTCGCCCAGGAGGCGCTGCACGCGCGTGTGCCGCTCGTGGCGACGGCGGTGGGCGGCATCCCCGAACTGGTCGGCGACGCGGCCGAACTCGTCCCGTACGGTGACGCGCAGACCCTCGCCACCGCCGTCGTACGCCTCCTCGCCGACCCCGTCCGCCGGGCCGAGCTCGCGGCGAAGGGCGCCGCCCAGGCCGCCACCTGGCCGACCGAGGACGACACGGTCACCCAAGTCCTCAGCGTATACGACGAGTTGACCACGCCCCTGCCGTACGCCTGAGACCCTGTCCTTCCGCTCCGGTTACGCCACGTGCCTCCGTGCCCGCAGCGCCAGGCTCAGCGCGAGGACCGTCTGCGGGTCGTCGAGATCGGTGCCGAGGAGCTCACTGATCCGGGCGAGGCGGTTGTAGAGGGTCTGGCGATTGAGGTGGAGCTCGCGCGCGGTCTCCGCCTTGCGGCCCGCGTGCGCCAGGTACGTCTGGAGGGTGGGCAGGAGCGGCGGCTTGGAGCGCTCGTCGTGGGCGCGCAGCGGGCCGATCGCGCGGTCCACGAACGCCGCGAGGACCCCGTCCTCGTCATGGCGGTGCAGCCGCCAGAGCAGCAGGTCGATGTCGAGCCGCCGCGCGTCGTACCAGGGGCGGTCGGAGAGTCCCTGCGCGGCCGTCGCCGTCTCCGCCGCGTGCCGCAGGCCCGCCGACGCCGCGGCCCAGCCGCCCGCGACGCCCACCACCACGACCGGCGGCTGCGCCCCGGGCCGCCGCATCCCGGCCCGCTCGACCCCGGCCCGCAGCGCGGCGGCGACGCGGTCGGCCACCGCGGTCCGCTCGGTCTCCGAGCGCAGGCCCAGGAGGAGGGGCACGCGACCCTCGACGGGACGTACGCCGAGGAGGGCGGGCACTCCCACCGACGCCAGCTCCTCCGCGACCGCCCGCGCGAGCACCGCCCAGCCGCCGCCGGCCGGCAGCCCGTCCGCGATCCGCATCACGACCGGCAGGAGCGGGCTGTCGGCGGGGGCCGGCTTGAAGCCGAGGACCCGGGCCTGCGCGGGCGCGTCCTCGGCGGTGATCCGGCCCTCCGCGAGGTCGGTCAGGAAGTCGCCGCGGCCGCGCGCCGCCAGCTCCTCCTCCTGGCGGGCCTGCATCAGGACGACCGCGAGGCTGCCCGCCGCCCGCTCCGCGGCGATCCGGTGCACCGGCAGCGGCGCCGACTCCACGGCGAGCAGTACGAGCCGGGCCCGCACCGAGCCCGCCCCCGGGCCGCCGCCCGGCACGTCGACGAGGACCGCGCTCGCGGGCGGGCCCTCCCGGTCGCCGGGCCGTCCGCGCAGCCCCTCCCACACCTGGAGCGGGTCCGCGCACTCGGTGCCCGCCCCGGCGGCGTACAGGAGCTGCCCGTCCGCCGTCTCCAGGAACACCGGGTTGCCGCTGAACTCCGCGAGGATCGCGAGGACCTGCGGAATGCCGCCCCCGCCGAGCAGCGCCTCCGTGCAGCGCCTGTGCACCTCCTCGGCCTGCTGCAGCAGCGCGTAGTGGCCGTTGACGATCTCGGTGTGCACCTCTTCGGTGACCGTGACGAACGGCACCTCGCGGTGCAGCTGCACCAGCGGGAGCCCGGCGCTCCGCGCCGTCTCCACGATCGCCGCAGGGAGGCGGCCGAAGCGCGGACCCAGCTCGACGACGAGGGCGGCGATGCCCCGCTCGGCCAGTTTGCGCACGAAGGCGCGCTGGTCGGCCGGGCGGGTGCCGAGGCCGAGGCCAGTGGTGAGGAGGAGCTCGCCGCCCTTGAGCAGCGAGGCGATGTTGGGCACCTCGCCCGCGTGCACCCACCGCACCGTCCGCTGCAGCCGCTCCGCGCCCGCGACGACCTCGGGGAGCCCGCCGCGCAACCCGGGGAGTTCCAGTGCGCGCTGCACGGTGATGCCGCCCTGAGTGCCCTGACTGTCCATGGCGCGGACGCTACCGGGGCGCACGGGAGGGGAACATCCCGGCCGGCGCGGTGGCCCCGCCCGAGGTCCCGACCGCCCGGTAACTCTTCGCCTCGGCGCGGCACTTGCCCACCCCGCCGTCAGCTGTGGCGTACCCCACACGTGCGAGGGGCGGTCGGCCACGCGCGGTCGTCCACGGTCAGGAAGGGTTCGCCGGCCACGGCGGCCGGGGTCGCGCCGGTGAAGGCCGCGACGTCCCGGTGCAGATGCGACTGGTCGCAGTACCCGGTGTCCGCCGCGACCCCGGCCGGTCCCGCCCCGGCGACCAGGCGGTGGACGGCGTGGTCGAAGCGGACCAGCTTCGCGGCCTGCTTGGGCGGCATGCCGAGGTGCTCCCGGAAGCGGGACCACAGGCGCTTGCGGCTCCAGCCGAGGTCGTCCGCCAGTCGCTCCACCCGTATGAGACCCCCGCTGTCGACGATGCGCCGCCAGGCCCAGGCCACCGCCGGATCCACCGGAGCCCGGCCCTCGCACCGGCGGGCGAGCTCGGCCTCGGTGTACGCGAAGCGCTCCTCCCAGGAGCCGAGGCCGGAGAGGCGCTCGCACACCTCCGCCGCCCGGCGGCCCCACACGTCGTCGAGGGAGACCACGGCCCCGTCGAGCTCGGCCGGGGAGACGCCGAGGATCGCGCCCGCGGCCGGAGGCGAGAGCCGCACCTGTACGCAGGCGATGTCCTCGCCCCACGCCCGTACGCCCCCGCCGGTACCGAAACCGGGCCCTGCGACGAGGCTGCCCCGGTGCCGCCGCCCGGCACCGTCGTCCACGGCGGGCCGGCCGGGACCGAACTCGATGACCAGCATCACGGCCGGGTGCGGAACGATCCGCAGACCTCCGGCGAGCGGGCCGGACACCCGGAACCCCGCCATGTCGACACCGGCCACCCCGACACTCCGCCGCGGACGCGCGACGTCCCACGCGGCGGGATCGGCACGCCTGTGCGTGGTGAGCCCCATCGCTCCAGGCTACGCGGGCGGCGCGGGGAACATTCGTCCAATCCGGCGACGAGCCGCGGGGGAGACAGTCGCTCCATGACCACCTCCGGAAAACACCCGCGAAGCAACGGCGAAGTCATCCACGAGGAGGCCCTCCTGCCCCTGGAACACGGCGACCTGCACGTGCGTCAGGACGGCCCGCGCGAGGCCCCCGTCCTCCTGCTCCTGCACGGCTCCGCCACCACCGGCACGTCGTGGAACGCCCTGGTCCCCCTGCTGGCCCACGCCCACCGCGTCATCCGGGCCGACCTGCCGGGTCACGGCCGCTCGGCCGAACCCGTGGGCCGCGGCTACGACACCACCGGCCTCGGCCGGACCCTCGGCGCGGCCCTGGACCGGCTCGGCGTCCGGCACGCCACCGTCGTCGGCCACTCCAGCGGGGGCTACGCCGCCACCGCGCTGGCTGAGCAACGGCCCGACCTCGTGAGCGCCCTCGTCCTCATCAACACCGGCCCCTCTCCGCACGCCTACATCGCACCGCAGACGGCCGCCTTCGACCCCGCTCACTGGCCGCCGACCGACGAGCAGATCCGGCACTTCGCGAGCGGCGGCTTCCGCGCCGGGTTCGAGGTACCCCAGGAGCTCGTCGACGAACTGCGGGAGAGCCGGATCCAGGCGGTCACCGCGGCCATGCGGGCGTCCACCGCGTACCTGGGTGAACGGGCGCTCCCCGAGCGGCTCGCCGCCCTCGGCAAGCCGCTGCGGGTGATCTTCGGCGACCAGGACCGTCGCTGGCGCCCCGCGTCCGCGGCCGACTACCGCGCCGTCCCCGGCGCCTGCGTCACGATGCTGCCCGGCGCCGGGCACACCCCCATCCTGGAGGAGCCGTCCCGTACCGCCGCCCTCATCCTCTCCTTCACCGACGCCACGTAAGAGCCTGTGTCATATACCCGGCCGGGTGGTCGCCGCCTGGCACGCACGCTCGCCGCGTTGCCGAAAAGCCCTAGTAGCTCCTCCCCCAGGCCTGAACGGCCCGGGGGGACCCCCACCGAGGACTTCCCGGCGCCTTGCGATCGCACGCACCAGACGACGCCCACTGATCCGACCGGGGATATGACACAGGCTCTAAGGCGTGGGCGGAAGAGACGCGGAAGAAACACTGCGCCCCCGCCGGCATCCGACGGGGGCACGCGTGATGTGGCGTCAGCCGAGGGCCGCTACCCCCCGTACGCCCCCGAAGCCGTCAGCCGCAGTGCCGTGTCGATCAGCGGCACGTGGCTGAACGCCTGCGGGAAGTTGCCCACCTGGCGCTGCGCCGCCGAATCCCACTCCTCGGCGAGCAGCCCGAGGTCGTTGCGGAGTGCGAGGAGCTTCTCGAAGAGCTTGCGGGCCTCGTCGACCCGGCCGATCATGGCCAGGTCGTCGGCCATCCAGAACGAGCAGGCCAGGAACGCCCCCTCGTCGCCCTCCAGGCCGTCCACGCCCTCGTCGTCACCGGCCGTGGGGTAGCGCAGGATGAACCCGTCCGGGGTCGCGAGCTCCCGCTGGATCGCCTCGATGGTGCCGATGACGCGCTTGTCGTCGGGCGGCAGGAAGCCCATCTGGGGGATCAGCAGCAGCGAGGCGTCCAACTCCTTGGAGCCGTAGGACTGGGTGAAGGTGTTCCGCTCCGGGTCGTACCCCTTCTCGCACACGTCCCGGTGGATGTCGTCGCGCAGGTCGCGCCACTTGTCCAGCGGGCCGTCCGCGTCGCCGGACTCGATGAGCTTGATGGTGCGGTCCACGGCGACCCAGGCCATCACCTTGGAGTGCACGAAGTGGCGGCGCGGACCGCGCACCTCCCAGATGCCCTCGTCCGGCTCGTCCCAGTGGTCCTCCAGGTAGCGGATCAGCCTGAGCTGGAGCAGCGAGGCGTAGTCGTTGCGGGCCAGGCCCGTCATATGCGCCAGGTGCAGGGCCTCGATGGTCTCGCCGTACACGTCGAGCTGGAGCTGGTGGGCGGCGCCGTTGCCCGCCCGGACCGGCGTGGAGCCCTCGTATCCGGGCAGCCAGTCCAGCTCCGTCTCGCCGAGCTCGCGCTCGCCCGCGATGCCGTACATGATCTGCAGGTTCTCCGGGTCGCCCGCCACCGCGCGCAGCAGCCACTCGCGCCAGGCGCGGGCCTCCTCGCGGTAGCCGGTGCGCAGCAGCGACGACAGTGTGATCGCGGCGTCGCGCAGCCACGTGAAGCGGTAGTCCCAGTTGCGCGAGCCCCCGATGTCCTCGGGCAGCGAGGTGGTCGGCGCCGCGACGATCCCGCCGGTCGGCGCGTAGGTGAGCGCCTTGAGGGTGATCAGGGAGCGGATCACGGCCTCCCGGTAAGGGCCGTGGTACGTACAGTGATCGACCCACTCGCGCCAGAAGTCCTCCGTCGCGGTGAGCGCCGCCTCGGGCTCCGGCAGGGCCGGCTGGTCCTTGTGCGAGGGCTGCCACGAGATGGTGAACGCGATCCGCTCACCCGGCGCGACCGTGAAGTCCGAGTAGGTGGTCAGGTCCTTGCCGTACGTCTCGGCGGTCGTGTCGTGCCACACGGAGTCGGGCCCCGCGACGGCCACGGTACGCCCGTCGATCTTGTGCACCCAGGGCACCACCCGGCCGTAGCTGAACCGCATCCGCAGCGCGGAGCGCATCGGCACCCGTCCGCTGACGCCCTCGACGATGCGGATGAGCTGCGGCGCGTCGGTGTCGCGCGGCGGCATGAAATCGATCACGCGGACGGTGCCGCGTGTCGTGTCCCACTCGGATTCCAGCACCAGCGAGTCGCCGCGATACCTGCGGCGCGTGGCAGCGGGTGGCTGCGCGTCCGGGTTGTATGCGGGCCCGAGGCGCCAGAAGCCGTGCTCCTCGGTGCCCAACAGGCCGGCGAATACGGCATGGGAGTCGAAGCGGGGGAGGCACAGCCAGTCGACTGTGCCGTCCCGGCAGACCAGGGCTGCGGTCTGCATGTCTCCGATGAGTGCGTAGTCCTCGATGCGCCCGGCCACGTGCATCTCCAGTCGAACGGCCACGTTCGCCCCGCGGGGCGCTTACTAATCAGCGGTCAAGTGATCGTTGACGAGCGCTTCTTCCGGGTGCAAGGCGGGATGGTGCCGTGTGCCGGAGGGGCTCGGCAGCGAGTGTCCGAGCAGGATACGACGCACCTCGGTGATCTGCGCGCCCCTCCCGGCAACGAGCCGCCGCCGAACGGGTGAGCGGCAGGTGAGAGCGGGTGCGGCGGGGAAAAGTAGCGGCGTGTGCGAATCCCGTGACCAGGTTGTGTACGCCCGGTGGCGGAGCGTGGCCGGAAGCGGGCCCGTCGCGTCGCTGATACCCTGGTAGCCCGTGAGCCGGTGGTCATAGAACCCCCGAACCGCAGCGACGGCACCTCCCCCGGACCCCTGGTGAGAACGCCGGTACGCACCCTCCAGACCGCGACCACGGGAGCCCCCCTTTGGCTAAGCAGCCCGCTGCTTTTCGAAACAGCACAGCCACGACGACCAAGCACATTTTCGTCACCGGGGGTGTCGCCTCTTCCCTCGGCAAGGGACTGACGGCGTCGAGTCTCGGCGCGCTGCTCAAGGCCAGGGGTCTGCGCGTCACGATGCAGAAGCTCGACCCGTACCTGAACGTCGACCCCGGCACGATGAACCCCTTCCAGCACGGTGAGGTGTTCGTCACCAACGACGGCGCCGAGACCGACCTGGACATCGGCCACTACGAGCGCTTCCTCGACGTCGACCTCGACGGCTCGGCCAACGTGACCACCGGCCAGGTCTACTCCCAGGTGATCGCCAAGGAGCGGCGCGGCGAGTACCTCGGCGACACGGTGCAGGTCATCCCGCACATCACGAACGAGATCAAGCACCGCATCCGCCGCATGGCCGCGGACGACGTCGACGTCGTCATCACGGAGGTCGGCGGCACGGTCGGCGACATCGAGTCCCTGCCGTTCCTTGAGACCGTCCGCCAGGTCCGCCACGAGGTCGGCCGCGACAACGTCTTCGTCGTGCACATCTCGCTGCTGCCCTACATCGGCCCCTCCGGCGAGCTGAAGACCAAGCCGACCCAGCACTCGGTGGCCGCGCTGCGCAACATCGGCATCCAGCCGGACGCCATCGTGCTGCGTGCCGACCGCGAGGTGCCGACCGCCATCAAGCGCAAGATCTCGCTGATGTGCGACGTCGACGAGGCCGCGGTGGTGGCCGCCATCGACGCCAAGTCGATCTACGACATCCCGAAGGTGCTGCACACCGAGGGCCTCGACGCCTATGTCGTGCGCAAGCTCGACCTGCCCTTCCGCGACGTCGACTGGACCCAGTGGGACGACCTCCTCGACCGGGTGCACAACCCGAAGCACGAGGTCACGGTCGCGCTGGTCGGCAAGTACATCGACCTGCCCGACGCCTACCTGTCGGTGACCGAGGCCATGCGCGCCGGCGGTTTCGCGAACAAGGCCCGCGTCAAGGTCAAGTGGGTCACCTCCGACGACTGCAAGACCCCGGCGGGCGCCGCCAAGCAGCTCGGCGACGTCGACGCGATCCTGATCCCCGGCGGCTTCGGCGAGCGCGGCGTCAACGGCAAGGTCAGCGCCATCCAGTACGCCCGCGAGAACAAGGTGCCGCTGCTCGGCATCTGCCTGGGCCTGCAGTGCATCGTCGTCGAGGCCGCCCGCAACCTCGCGGACATCCCCGACGCCAACTCCACCGAGTTCGACGCGGCCACCGCGCACCCGGTCATCTCCACGATGGCCGAGCAGCTCGACATCGTGGCCGGCGAGGGCGACATGGGCGGCACGATGCGCCTTGGCATGTACCCCGCCAAGCTCGCCGAGGGCTCCATCGTGCGCGAGGTGTACGAGGGCAAGGAGTACGTCGAGGAGCGTCACCGCCACCGCTACGAGGTGAACAACTCCTACCGCGCCGACCTGGAGAAGAAGGCGGGCATCCTGTTCTCCGGCACCTCCCCGGACGGCAAGCTCGTCGAGTACGTCGAGTACCCCCGCGAGGTGCACCCCTACCTGGTCGCCACCCAGGCGCACCCGGAGCTGCGCTCGCGTCCCACCCGTCCGCACCCGCTCTTCGCCGGCCTGGTCAAGGCCGCCGTCGAGCGCCAGCAGGAGCGCGGGCAGGGCGAGCGCAAGCAGGGCGGCAAGCCGGGCAAGTAACACCGGAGCGATACGGTTGCCGGGGTACGTGCCTGATGAGGCGCGTGCCCCGGTTTCTGTTTGCACGTGTGGGAGGACAGGGCGCATGACGATCAAGGACACCGCCGAGGAGTGGCAGGTCACGGCGACGGACACCCCGTTCGTCGGGAACAAGACCTCCGTGCGCACCGACGACGTGGTCATGCCCGACGGGTCCGTGGTCCGCCGCGACTACCAGGTGCACCCCGGCTCGGTCGCCGTCCTCGCGCTCGACGGCGAGGGCCGGGTCCTGGTCATCCGCCAGTACCGCCACCCCGTCCGCCACAAGCTCTGGGAGATCCCCGCGGGCCTCCTCGACGTCCCCGGCGAGAACCCCCTGCACGCCGCCCAGCGCGAGCTCTACGAAGAGGCGCACGTCAAGGCCGAGGACTGGCGCGTTCTCACCGACGTCTACACCACCCCCGGCGGCTGCGACGAGGCCGTGCGCGTCTTCCTCGCCCAGGACCTCTCCGAGGCCGAGGGGGAGCGCTTCGAGGTCGCCGAGGAGGAGTCCGACATGGAGCTCGCCCGGGTCCCCCTTGAGGAACTGGTGCGCGGCGTGCTCGCCGGTGAGCTGCACAACAACTGCCTGGTGGTCGGCGCCCTCTCGCTCCAGGCGGTACTGAACGGCGACGGCGTGGACGCGCTGCGCCCGGCCGAGGCGCCCTGGCCCGCCCGCCCCTTCGAGGCCTGAGAGCGCGCCAACCGTCCGGTGTGACGATCTACTGATCCGATCGGGCGACTTGCGCGTGCTGCGCGCCCGGGTGGGGCGCGGGGCCTGAACTAGGCTCTGAAAGCGTCCCGCCCGGAGCCCCGGCGGGTTCGTGCGCAGGCGGACGGGAGCGTGGCCCGTGACGGATCAGGCGGTCGACACGGACGGTGCGGCGGCGGGTGGCACGGTGCCACACCCCGCGAGCGCCTCGCTGGACCCGGCGAGGGCTCAGTTCGTCGGCAGGCGCCGGGAGTTGAAGGAACTCCGCGCCGACATCGACCGCGCAGGGCTTGACACCCTCTCGGGCTGCAAGGCGCCCCGCGCCCGCGTTCTGCTGATCGCGGGACGCCCCGGATCCGGCCGTACCTCGCTCGCCGGGGAACTCACCCGGCAGCTCGCCGACGGCTACCCCGACGGGGTGCTGCGCGCCCGCCTCACCGAGCCCGACGGCAGCCGGGTGCCCACCGAGCGCACCGCCCGTGACCTCCTGGACGCCCTCGGGGTGCCCGCGCCGCCGGGGGCCGCCGAGGACGACCTCGCCGAGACCCTCAGGTCGGCGCTGGCCGACCGCCGGGTGCTGCTGCTCCTCGACGACGCGGCCGACGCCGAGCAGGTCGACGCACTCCTTCCGGACACGCCCGACTGCCTGGTCGTGGCCGTCTCCGAGGGGCCGCTCACCGGCATCCCCGACGTACGCCCCTGCACGCTCGGCGGCCTGGACAAGGAGGCCGCCGTCGCCATCCTCGCCCGCGCCGCGGGACCCGTCCGCATCACCGTCGACCCCGGCTCCGCGGAATCCCTCGTCGAGGTGTGCGCGGCCCATCCGGCGGCGCTCGTCCTCGCCGGGGGCTGGCTCGCCGAGCGCCCCAAGGCCACCGTCGCGGACCTGGCCAAACGGCTGCGCGCGCTGCCCGACGACGGGTCGGCGCTCGCGCGTGTCTTCGCTCACACCTACGCCTCGCTGCCCTCCCCGGCCGCCCGGATACTGCGACTCCTCAGCCTCGCCCCGGCCGGTCACGTCGACCCGCACACCGCATCCGCGCTCGCGGGCTGCTCGGTCTCCGGGGCGAAGACCACCCTCGACGACTTCGTCTCGCTCGGCCTCGTCCGGGCCGTCCCCTCCCCGCTCCCGCAGTACGAGGTGCCCGGCTGCCTGGTGCCGCTGCTGCGCGCCCGCACCGGCAGCCAGGACCGCCCTGCCGAGATCCAGCTGGCCAGGGCCCGGATGCTGGAGCGGACCGTGCGGCTGCTGCAGTCCTGCCGTGCGGTCACGGAGGCGACGGATTCCACCGCACGCGGAAAGCTCTCCGGGCTGCCGCGCGCCCTGCGCTTCCCCAGCGCGCAGGCCGCCGAGGAATGGCTGCGGATCCGGCAGCCCGCGCTGCTCGCCGCCGCCCGGCTCGCGGTCGCCGACGGCGAGCTCGACACCCTGGCGCGGCGCCTGATGGCGGCCCTGGCCCGGGCCCTGGCCGCGCACCGCGGCACGGAGGCGGCCGCTCCCGAGCTGTACGGCATCCACCAGCTGGTCCTCGGCGTGGCCGAGCGGCGGAACCTGCCGCGCGAGCAGGCCGCGGCGCTGCTGAACCTCGCGGACCTGGACGCGCGGACCGGACGTACGCGGGACGCGCTGGCCCGCTACCGGGCGGCGCTGGACGCGGGGCGGGCGGCGAACGATCCGTACGCCGTCGGACGCGCGATGGAATCCGTAGGCGGCGCCCATCAGGAGCTGGGGGACTGGCCGCGGGCCTCCGACTGGTTCGGCCGGGCGCTCGCCCACCGCCTCGCCCGCGGCGAGCGCGCGGACGCCGCCCGGCTGTACGGCCGGATCGGCACCGTGCACACGTACGCGGGGCGCTACGGCGAGGCGCTGCGCAACTGGAGCTCGGCGGTCACCGGCCACCGCAAGAACGGCGATGTCGCGGCCCAGGCGCGGGCGTTGAGCGAGATGGCCCGGGTGCAGGAGTACGCGGGGCGGCCCGAGGAGTCGTTGCGCACCTGCCAGGAGGCCGTGGAGCTGGCGCGCAGCGCCGAGGACGTGCGGCTGCAGGCGGCGTTGCAGCTGCGGCTCGCCGACACCCTTCAGCGGCTCGGCGACCCGGCGGCCGCCCGGCTGCACCGGAGCGCGGCCGAGCGCATGCTGGGAAGTGAGCTGCCGCAGGTCGCGAGGCTTGAAAGGAATGGTGGAGCGGGGTCTTCCGCCTACGAAATCCGTAGCACTTCCGCAGAAGATTGAAGTATTGGAAGGCTAGACAGCGAGAAATCCTTCATTAGACTGGCTCCGCCGCGTACCTCCGCGGTGTCTCCCGTTGCGCCCCCCGTGCACCGGTATGCGTTGCATTGCCCGAGATATCCCCTGAGCCAAGGACCGTGATCGACGATGAAGGTCGGCATCCCCCGCGAGGTCAAGAACAACGAGTTCCGGGTGGCCATCACCCCCGCCGGCGTGCACGAGCTGGTGCGCCACGGCCACCAGGTCGTCATCGAGCGGAACGCCGGAGTCGGCTCCTCGATCACGGACGACGAGTACGTCTCGGCCGGTGCCCGGATCCTGGACACCGCCGATGAGGTCTGGGCCACCGCGGACCTGCTCCTGAAGGTCAAGGAGCCCATCGCGGAGGAGTACCACCGCCTCCGCAAGGACCAGACCCTCTTCACCTACCTGCACCTGGCCGCGTCCAAGGAGTGCACCGACGCGCTCCTGGAGTCGGGCACCACCGCCATCGCGTACGAGACGGTCGAGACCGCGGGCCGCGCGCTCCCGCTGCTCGCCCCGATGTCCGAGGTCGCGGGCCGCCTCGCCCCGCAGGTCGGCGCCTACCACCTGATGGCGGCCAACGGCGGCCGCGGCGTGCTCCCGGGCGGCGTCCCCGGCGTGGCCGCGGGCAAGGCCGTCGTCATCGGCGGCGGCGTCTCCGGCTGGAACGCCGCGCAGATCGCCATCGGCATGGGCTTCCACGTGACCCTGCTCGACAAGGACATCAACAAGCTCAAGGAAGCCGACAAGATCTTCGGTACGAAGATCCAGACCGTCATCTCCAACGCCTTCGAGCTGGAGAAGGCCTGCCTGGACGCCGACCTCGTCATCGGCGCCGTCCTCATCCCGGGCGCCAAGGCTCCGAAGCTGGTCACCAACGAGCTCGTCTCCCGCATGAAGCCGGGAAGTGTCCTTGTCGACATCGCGATCGACCAGGGCGGCTGCTTCGAGGACTCCCGCGCGACCACGCACGCCGAGCCGACCTTCCCGGTCCACAACTCGGTCTTCTACTGCGTCGCCAACATGCCCGGCGCGGTGCCGAACACCTCCACCTACGCGCTGACCAACGCGACGATGCCGTACATCGTCGAGCTGGCGAACCGCGGCTGGGTCGAGGCCCTGCGCCGCGACCCGGCGCTCGCCCTGGGTCTCAACACCCATGACGGCAAGGTCGTTTACAAGGAGGTCGCCGAGGCCCACGGCCTGGACCACGTCGAGCTCGAGTCGCTCCTCGGCTGACCCAGGCGGCCGACTCCGGTCGGTCACCGACGCTTTCGTCAACGAAAGTCGTCAATCTCACGCCCGCGGCCGGACCTTGAGAGGGGTCCGGCCGTATGCGTATGTGTGCGGACGCGGTCAACTCGCCTTGAACGTAACCCTTTAACCGTTTCGCCCACCCCGGAAACGTGCCACTGGCAAGCCGCACGCCCTTGACATCGCTGTGTCCCTTTGCCGACACATCGGGCCCGGTCCGGCGGATTGTGTTGCTGTGGACCGGTGACACGCCATAGAGTCGCCAACCGTCGGCATGGTGCCACGCTGACCTATCGAGAAATTTCCTGGTCACCAAGGAGGTAAGACGACTTGTGAATGAGTCGACATTTGCTCCCGGGGGTGGTCAACCAGGAACGTCTGTACGGGACCAGGGTCCCGTGGGGCTCGAGGCCGTCGGCTCGGTCGCTGTCCGCACCTTCGAAGCCCGGCAGAGCCCCCAGCCGACACAGCCAGCACCCCAGAGCATGGATGGCCATCACGTGAACGCCATGGCCGGCGACCGGAGTGGCGATAACACCCACACCCACCTCGCCGACTACGAGGAACTGCCCCAGGGGCACTTCTACGACCCCGACGCCGAGTACGAGCCCGATCCGGAGTACGCGGCCACGCTCGCCCCGGACGCGGCCCGCCAGCGCCGCGAGCGCATCGGCCCCACGGGACGCCCGCTGCCGTACTTCCCGATCCCCGGCCCGCTGACCGACCACGGGCCCGCCAAGATCATCGCGATGTGCAACCAGAAGGGCGGCGTCGGCAAGACGACGTCGACCATCAACCTGGGCGCGGCCCTCGCGGAGTACGGACGCCGCGTCCTGCTCGTCGACTTCGACCCGCAGGGCGCCCTCTCCGTGGGCCTCGGGGTCAACCCGATGGAGCTGGACCTGACGGTCTACAACCTCCTCATGGAGCGCGGCATGTCCGCGGACGAGGTGCTCCTGAAGACGGCGGTCCCCAACATGGACCTGCTGCCGAGCAACATCGACCTGTCGGCGGCCGAGGTGCAGCTGGTGAGCGAGGTCGCGCGCGAGTCCACGCTGCAGCGCGCCCTGAAGCCGCTCATGCAGGACTACGACTACATCGTGATCGACTGTCAGCCCTCGCTCGGCCTGCTCACCGTGAACGCCCTGACGGCGGCCCACAAGGTGATCGTGCCGCTCGAGTGCGAGTTCTTCGCGCTGCGCGGCGTGGCCCTGCTGACCGAGACCATCGAGAAGGTCCAGGAGCGGCTCAACCCCGACCTGGAGCTCGACGGCATCCTCGCGACCATGTACGACTCCCGCACGGTGCACAGCCGTGAGGTGCTCGCGCGCGTGGTCGAGGCCTTCGACGACCACGTCTACCACACGGTCATCGGGCGCACGGTCCGCTTCCCGGAGACCACGGTCGCCGGCGAGCCGATCACGACGTACGCCTCCAACTCGGTCGGCGCGGCCGCCTATCGCCAGCTCGCCAGGGAGGTGCTCGCCCGGTGTCACGCCGAGTGAGTCTGCCCGGGGCCGACGAACTGTTCCGCACGACCGGGGGGATGGCGCTGCAGTCGTCGTCCCCGCGACGCCCGGCCAACGGCGAGGCGCGCGTGCCCGCCCCGGCGGGCGAGAGCGACGAGACGGCGGCGGCCGAGGACACGGCGGCGCAGGGCGACGGCGGCGAGCCCGCCGAACACGCGACGGCCGACGCGGATTCCGGGGCCGAGTCGCGCAGCCGTGCGGCCACCGCCGAGGGCGAGAAGAGCGCCGGGCGGCGTCCGGCGCAGGAAGGTTCGGCCGCGCAGTCCGGCGGCAAGTCCGGCGGTTCGTCGACGGCCCAGGCGCGGCGCCGGGCACGGGCGGCCAACCGGCGCCCCAGCGGGCGCGAGCGGCACGACGAGAAGATCACCGTGTACGTCTCCGCCGAGGAGCTGATGGACCTCGAACACGCGCGCCTCGTGCTGCGCGGTGAGCACGGCCTCGCGGTCGACCGCGGGCGGATCGTGCGCGAGGCGGTCGCCGTCGTCCTCGCCGACCTGGAGTCGCGCGGCGACGCGAGCATTCTCGTACGACGGCTGCGCGGGCGGTAGGGGTAGCGTTCACCGGCGATGCGCCTGAACGAAGAAGCTGCCCCGCCCGCCCGGCGTGCTCTGGGGCGTGGGCCGGGGACGGCTCCCGCGGAGCCGGAACCGGAGCCGGAGCCCGAGGCGGCGCAGGCCGAAGCCGGTGACGGGCGGTTCACGGTCCGTCTCGCGAACTTCGAGGGCCCCTTCGACCTGCTGCTCCAGCTCATCTCCAAGCACAAGCTGGACGTCACCGAGGTCGCTCTCTCCCAGGTGACCGACGAGTTCATGGCGCACATCCGGGCCATGGGGGCCGACTGGGACCTGGACCAGACGACCGAGTTCCTGGTCGTCGCCGCCACGCTGCTCGACCTCAAGGCGGCGCGGCTGCTGCCCACCGCCGAGGTCGAGGACGAGGCGGATCTGGCGCTCCTGGAGGCGCGCGACCTGCTGTTCGCCCGCCTCCTCCAGTACCGCGCCTACAAACAGATCGCGGACATCTTCAGCGGGCGCCTCGACGACGAGGCGCGGCGCTACCCGCGGACCGTGGGCCTCGAACCGCACCACGCCGAGCTGCTGCCGGAAGTGGTCATCAGCATCGGGGCCGAGGGCTTCGCGAAGCTCGCCGTGAAGGCCACGCAGCCGCGCGCGAAGCCGCAGGTGTACGTCGAGCACATCCACGCCCCGCTGGTCTCCGTGCGGGAGCAGGCGGGACTCGTCATCGCCCGGCTGCGGGAACAGGGCGAGGCCAGCTTCCAGGTGCTCGTGGCGGACGCGGGGGACACCCTCACGGTCGTCGCCCGCTTCCTGGCCCTGCTGGAGCTCTACCGGGAGAAGGCCGTCACCCTGGACCAGGACGACCCCCTGGGCGAGCTGATGGTCCGCTGGACCGGCGGGGACGGCGCGACGGAGCCGACCGTGACCGACGAGTTCGACCGGGCCCCCGAGCCCATGGAGGAGAAGGCGTGAGCGCGCAGAGCCCCACGGGCGACCTGGCCGGTGCCGTGGCCGATCTCGAGCTGCGGCCCGCCCTGGAGGCCGTCCTCATGGTCGTCGACGAGCCGGCCACCGAGGAGCACCTGGCGAAGATCCTGCAACGGCCCAGGCGTGCGGTCGCCGTCGCGCTGCGTGAGCTCGCCGACGAGTACACCGTGCAGAAGCGCGGCTTCGAGCTGCGCCTCGTGGCCGGTGGCTGGCGGTTCTACACCCGGCCCGAGTACGCCGCCGCCGTGGAGGGCTTCGTCCTCGACGGGCAGCAGGCGCGGCTCACCCAGGCGGCTCTGGAGACCCTCGCGGTCGTCGCGTACCGCCAGCCGGTCAGCCGTTCGAGGGTCTCCGCGGTGCGCGGGGTGAACTGCGACGGCGTGATGCGCACCCTCCTCCAGCGGGGTCTGGTGGAGGAGGCGGGCGCGGAACCCGAAACAGGTGCGATCCTGTACAGGACGACGAACTACTTTCTGGAGCGGATGGGCCTGCGCGGCCTTGACGAGCTCCCCGAGCTCGCGCCCTTCCTCCCCGAGGCGGACGCGATCGAGGGCGAGACGCTGGAAGGTATGCCGTCGTTCGACCCGGACGCACCCGATGCGCCGGGGTACGAGTACACCCAGGACTCAGTCGACTAGACGGAACTTTTGATGCGAAGCAGCAGCGGCAGGAACAGCAGCGGAAACAACGGCGGGAGCCGTGGTGGCAACAGCGGCGGCCGCGGCGGGAACGGCGGCGGCCGCGGCAACCCCCGCGGGGCCGGCAACAACCGCGATGACAAGCAGGGCGGCAGCGGCCGTCCGAAGAAGCCGCGTCCGGAGGAGCGGCGCTACGACGTAGGGTCCGACGGCACGCATAACGGTCCGAAGTCGGGCCGTGGCGCCTCGGCGCGCGGCGGTGCCAAGGGCGGGCCCAAGCAGGGCCAGGGCGCCGGACGGGGGCGCTGGGCCCCGGCCACCTCCCGTGAGTACGACGCGCGGGCCGAGGAGCGCAACCGCGAGCGGTACGCGGGCAAGCCGAAGACCAGCCTGCCCAAGACCTTCCCCGGCGCCGAGCAGGAGGGCGAGCGCCTTCAGAAGATCCTCGCCCGCGCGGGCTACGGCTCGCGCCGCGCCTGTGAGGAGCTGGTCGACGAGGCCCGCGTCGAGGTCAACGGCGAGATCGTCCTGGAGCAGGGGCTGCGCGTCGACCCCGAGAAGGACGAGATCAAGGTCGACGGCCTGACGGTCGCCACCCAGTCGTACCAGTTCTTCTCGCTGAACAAGCCCGCCGGTGTCGTCTCCACCATGGAGGACACCGAGGGCCGTCAGTGCCTGGGCGACTACGTGACCAACCGCGAGACGCGGCTCTTCCACGTGGGGCGGCTCGACACCGAGACCGAGGGTGTCATCCTGCTCACCAACCACGGCGAGCTGGCGCACCGCCTGACCCACCCGAAGTACGGCGTGAAGAAGGTCTACCTCGCGCACATCGTGGGCCCGATCCCGCGTGACCTGGGCAAGCGGCTCAAGGACGGCATCGAGCTTGAGGACGGGTACGCCCGCGCGGACCACTTCCGCGTCGTCGAGCAGACCGGCAAGAACTACCTGGTCGAGGTCACCCTGCACGAGGGCCGCAAGCACATCGTGCGGCGCATGCTCGCCGAGGCGGGCTTCCCCGTCGACAAGCTGGTGCGGGTGGCCTTCGGGCCGATCACCCTGGGCGACCAGAAGTCCGGCTGGCTGCGGCGGCTCTCCAACACGGAGGTCGGCATGCTGATGCAGGAGGTCGACCTGTAGGGCGGTAGCCCTGTAGGCCTGTAGACCCGTCAGGAATCGCTTGCCCCGACCACCCCCCTCTCTTTATAGTCAGCTGGACTATTAAGAGAGGGGGGTGGTGGTGCATGCAGGAGTACGACAAGTACGCCTTCGAGCCGTTCGCCGTCACCGTGGACCTGGCGGTGTTCACCGTCCGGGACGGTGCGCTGCACGTACTGCTCGTCGAGCGCGGCCAGGAGCCGTACGCGGGGCGCTGGGCGCTGCCCGGCGGCTTCGTGCTGCCCGAGGAGTCGGCCGAGGACGCCGCGGGGCGGGAACTCGCCGAGGAGACCGGGATCGCCGACGTCGGGCGGCTGCACCTGGAGCAGGTGCGCACCTACAGCGAGCCGGACCGCGATCCGCGCATGCGAGTCGTCTCCGTCGCCTTCGCGGCCCTCGTACCGGACCCGCCAAAGGTGCGGGGCGGCGGCGACGCGGCCCGCGCGGCCTGGCTGCCCTACAGCCCGGCGACGTACCGGCCGCTCGCCTTCGACCACGACAGGATCCTCGCCGACGCCCACGACCGGGTCGGCGCCAAGCTGGAGTACACCGGCCTCGCCACCGCCTTCTGTACGTCCGAGTTCACCCTCGGCGAGCTGCGCCAGGTCTACGAGGCCGTGTGGGGCGCCGAGCTCGACCCCGCGAACTTCCGGCGCAAGGTGGTCGGCACGGCGGGCCTCGTCGAGGCGGTGCCCGGCGCCGCCCGGCTGACCGGCGGCCGCGGCAAGCCCGCCGCCCTCTTCCGGGCCGGCACCGCCACCGCCCTGCACCCGCCCCTGCTCCGCCCCGCGCCGGAAGGACAGCCCTCATGACGGCCCTCGTGAAACGCGCCGCCACCGGAGCCCTCATGGGCCTCGCTCTCGGCGACGCGCTCGGCTTCCCGACCGAGTTCAACGACGTCCCCTCGATCCTCGCCAAGTGCGGGCCCTGGCGCGGGATGGAGCTGCCGACGCCCGCGATCGTCACCGACGACACCCAGATGACGCTGGCGCTCGCCCGCGGCCTGCGCACCGCCATGGAGCGGGGGAGCCTCGGGCCGAAGCGCATGGAGCGGCCGGTGCGCGAGGAGTTCGTGGAGTGGTACCGGTCGCCGGAGAACAACCGCGCGCCCGGCAACACCTGCCTGAAGGCCTGCTACCTCCTGGGGACCGGCAAGCCGTGGGAGGAGGCCACCCAGGCGCACTCCAAGGGCTGCGGCGCCAACATGCGCGTCGCCCCCCTCGGCCTCGTGCCCGGCCTGAGCGCAGAACAGCGCGCGGGCGCCGCCCAGTTGCAGTCCGCGCTCACCCACGGCCATCCGACGGCGCTCGCCGCGTCCGACCTCACCGCGCACGCTGTGCGGCTGCTCGCCGAGGGCGCCGAGCCGACGGGGCTCGTCGGACTCCTTCGCTCCTACGCGTACGAGAACCGGGAGACCTACCACGCCCGCTGGCTCGGGGAGCTGTGGAGGAGGGGCGGGGCGCCGACGCCGCGCGTGTTCATCGCCCGCGGCTGGGACGAGTGCCTGGCCGTCCTCGAACGCCTCGATGCCGCGCTGAAGCACGCCAACGCGGAGACCGACCCCTGCCTCGCCACCGGCGAGGGCTGGATCGCCGAAGAGGCGCTCGCCACCGCGCTGCTGTGCTTCCTGCAGTTCGTCGACGAGCCCGTCACCGCGCTGCGCAGGGCGGCCTGTACGGCCGGTGACTCCGACTCGATCGCCTGCCTGGCCGGGGCCTTCGCGGGCGCCCACCTCGGCGCGGACGCCTGGCCCGCCGACTGGACCGCGCGGATCGAGTACCGGGCCGAGCTCCTGGAGTTCGGGGCGCTCTGGGACGCCTGAGGGCCTGTCTTCGCACGCGGCGGGCGGACTCAGCTCCCCGCGGCGCCCTGCCGCAGGGCCGAAGCCCGGCGCGTGCGGAACAGGAAGTCCTCGATCCGCTTCCGGTCGGGGCCGGCCGGGAGCGGGCTGCGCGGCGCCGCCTCCTCGGTCTCGGCCGCCAGGCGGTTCATCCGCGCCTCGATCTCGGGCCAGGAGACCTCGCCGCGCCTGACGGCGAGCAGCGAATCGCGATGGTCGCCGACGTCGATCGTCAGCTCGCCGGTGCGCAGCAGGTCGCGGCAGGAGATCAGCAGCCGCAGCAGGTGCATGGCGTGCTTCCAGCGCGGGGCGCCGTGGATGCGGACGTCCGACTCCAGTTTCCTGCGCTGGCCGAGGGCGTAGCGGGCGAAGGTGCCGTGGGCCTCGCGGGAGAGGAACGAGTCGCGCAGACGGAGCAGTTCGCGGCCGGTGTCCGTGAGGTGCTCCACGAGCGGTGAGTGCAGGCACTCAAGGACGTTGGGGTTGGCGCGCAGGGCGAGCTCGCAGAAGCGCTCCAGCTCCCAGCTGAACTGTTCCTCGGCGGGACCGTCCAGATGCGTCGGCGGCTTCTCGAACCGCCAGAACAGCGGGGTGGGAGCCAGGAAGACGCCCCTGCGGTCGGTGTCGCTGCCCTCCGTGGCGAGCCCGAAGGCGCGCGAGCCCATCACGCAGGAGTAGACCGTGTGGTCGCGTACGAGGGGCAGGTCCTGGGGGCGCATGGGGGCGAGCGTACGGGCCGTGACCGGCCGGGAGTGAGGGAATTTCCGGCGGCTGTGATCTTCGTCGCGGGCGGCCGTACGTCCGGGATCCGCCGTCCTCGTCTCGGCTGACGGGCGCCGCGCGCCCCCGTGCGGGCCGCTGGATAGGCTTGGGCCCCAGCAACGGCGTACGTATACGGCCAGCTGTGGCGTACGCAACCGCCGACACCGACCGGCCCCGCCCCGAGGCCCCGCATCCGCACCTCGGCGCCGCGGCCGCACTCCGCAAGGACATCGCCCAGTGAGAACCGCCCTCGTCATCGGCACCGGCCTGATCGGCACCTCCGCCGCCCTTGCCCTCGCCTCCCGCGGCGTCGCCGTCCACCTCGCCGACCACGATCCGGCGCAGGCCCGCACCGCCGCCGCGCTCGGCGCGGGCACCGACGAGGAGCCCGCGGGGCCCGTCGACCTCTGCGTCGTCTCCGTGCCGCCCTCGCACGTCGCCGCCACGCTGGCCGACGTCATGCGGCGCGGGGTGGCCCGCGGCTACCTCGACGTGGCGAGCGTCAAGGGCGGCCCGCGCCGCGAGCTGGAGGAGCTGGGCCTCGACCTGACCCCGTACATCGGCACGCACCCCATGGCGGGGCGCGAGCGCAGCGGCCCGCTGGCCGCCACCGCCGACCTCTTCGAGGGGCGGCCCTGGGTGCTGACCCCGGACCGGGACACCGACACCGAGGTGCTCAACCTCGCCCTGGAGCTGGTCGCGCTCTGCCGCGCGGTGCCCGTCGTCATGGAGGCCGACGCCCACGACCGCGCGGTCGCCCTCGTCTCGCACATGCCGCACCTGGTCTCCAGCATGGTCGCGGCCCGCCTCGAGCACGCCGAGGAGACGGCGGTACGGCTGTGCGGCCAGGGCATCCGCGACGTCACGCGGATCGCCGCGTCCGACCCGCGGATGTGGATCGACATCCTCTCGGCCAACCCGGGACCCGTCGCCGACCTGCTCGCCGCGGTTGCCTCCGACCTGGACGAGACCGTGACGGCGCTGCGCGCGCTGCAGTCGGACGACGCGTCGCGGCGCTCCGCGGGCGCGGCCGGGGTCGAGCACGTGCTCCGGCGCGGCAACGCGGGCCGGACCAGGGTGCCCGGCAAGCACGGGGCGGCCCCGGCGGCGTACGAGGTCGTCGCGGTGCTCATCGACGACAAGGCGGGCCAGCTGGCCCGGATCTTCGCCGACGCGGACCAGGCGGGCGTCAACATCGAGGACGTGCGCATCGAGCACGCCACCGGGCAGCAGGCGGGTCTGGTGCAGCTGATGGTCGAGCCGACGGCCGCGCCCGTGCTCGGCGCGGCGCTGCGGGAGCGCGGCTGGTCGATCCGCCAGTAGCCGTGTGCGGGCCTCGCGCGAGGCCTTCGGAGGCGGCCTTCGCAGGGGCTGTCGGGGCAGGGTGTGCGAGCCAGTAACCTTGTGCGGGGCGTGTTCGCGCCCCGCACCCCTGGCCCGCGTACAGCGAAAGGTGTTTTCCGCCCCGTGGAAACAGCCGAAACCGCCGCCCCGGCAGCCGTGATCGTCGCCATCGACGGTCCCTCCGGCACGGGCAAGTCGAGCACCTCGAAGGCCGTCGCCGCCCAGCTCGGCCTCAGCTACCTGGACACCGGCGCCCAGTACCGGGCGATCACCTGGTGGATGGTGCACAACGGCATCGACCTCACCGACCCGACCGCCATCGCCGCCGTCGCGGGCAAGCCCGAGATCGTCTCCGGCACCGACCCGCTCGGCCCGACCATCACGGTCGACGGCACGGACGTGGCGGGGCCGATCCGCACCGCCGAGGTCACCTCCAAGGTCAGCGCCGTCAGCGCCGTCCCCGAGGTGCGCACCCGGATCACCGAGCTGCAGCGCTGGATCGCGGATTCGGCCGAGAAGGGCATCGTCGTCGAGGGCCGTGACATCGGTACGACCGTGCTGCCCGGCGCCGACCTGAAGATCTTCCTCACCGCGTCGCCCGAGGCGCGCGCCGCCCGCCGCTCCGGCGAGCTGAAGGGCGCCGACGTCAAGGCGACCCAGGAGGCCCTGGTCAAGCGGGACGCGGCCGACTCGAGCCGCAAGACGTCCCCGCTGGCCAAGGCCGACGACGCGGTCGAGGTCGACACCACCGAACTCACGCTCCAGCAGGTCATCGAGTGCGTGGTCACCCTCGTCGAGGAGAAGCGGGCCGCGAAGTGAGCGAGGCTCCCGCCGCGCGGGGCGCCGGCGAGCGCGGGGCCGAGGTCGGCCGCCGCATCGGCGTCGGCCTCATGTACGGCCTGTTCAAGCCGCGGGTGCTCGGCTCCTGGCGGGTGCCCGCCACCGGCCCCGTGATCCTGGCCGTCAACCACTCGCACAACGTCGACGGACCGATGGTCATGGGCGTCGCGCCCCGGCCCACGCACTTCCTGATCAAGAAGGAAGCGTTCATCGGCCCGCTCGGCTCCTTCCTGCACGCGATCGGCCAGGTCGAGGTGGACCGCTCGGTCGCCGACCGGACGGCCATCACCCGGGCCCTCGGCGTCCTGGAGCAGGGCGGCGTCCTGGGGATCTTCCCCGAGGGCACCCGGGGGGAGGGCGACTTCGCGTCGCTGCGGTCCGGGCTCGCGTACTTCGCGGTGCGCTCCGGCGCCCCGATCGTCCCGGTCGCGGTGCTGGGAAGCACCGAGCGCGCCGGACGGTTGATAAAGCAGCTGCCCCCGCTGCGCAGCAGGGTCGACGTCGTCTTCGGCGACCCGTTCGAGGCGGGCGACGGCAGCGGGCGGCGTACGCGCAAGGCGCTGGACGAGGCGACCGTGCGCATCCAGGAGCGGCTCGCCGCCCACCTGGAAAACGCCAGGCGCCTGACCGGGCGCTGAGCGAGACTTATCCAGTAGTGCCCCGGTCCGACACACGGGCCGCTGCACCGATCACCACGATGAACGACGAGGTACGGACTTCATGAGCGACCAGATCCAGCCCGAGGGCGACGGTTTCGCCGACCACGACCACGGGGCGCTCGGCGACGCCGAGTACGCGCAGTTCATGGAGCTCGCCGCCGAAGAGGGCTTCGACGTCGAGGACGTCGAGGGCGCCATCGAGGAGGCGGGCCAGGGCCCGCTGCCCGTCCTCGCCGTCATCGGCCGCCCCAATGTCGGCAAGTCGACCCTGGTGAACCGCATCATCGGCCGCCGCGAGGCCGTCGTGGAGGACCGCCCCGGCGTGACCCGCGACCGCGTCACCTATGAGGCCGAGTGGGCGGGCCGCCGTTTCAAGCTCGTCGACACCGGCGGCTGGGAGCAGGACGTGCTCGGCATCGACGCCTCCGTCGCCGCCCAGGCGGAGTACGCCATCGAGGCCGCCGACGCCGTGGTCTTCGTCGTGGACGCCACCGTCGGCGCCACCGACACCGACGAGGCCGTCGTACGCCTGCTCCGCAAGGCGGGCAAGCCCGTCGTGCTCTGCGCCAACAAGGTCGACGGCCCCTCCGGCGAGGCCGACGCCACCGCGCTGTGGTCCCTCGGCCTCGGCGAGCCGCACCCCATCTCCGCGCTGCACGGCCGCGGCACCGGCGACATGCTGGACGCCGTCCTCGAGGCGCTGCCCGAGGCGCCCGCGCAGACCTTCGGCACGGCCATCGGCGGCCCCCGCCGCATCGCGCTCATCGGCCGCCCGAACGTCGGCAAGTCCTCGCTGCTCAACAAGGTGGCGAACGACGACCGCGTGGTCGTCAACGAACTGGCGGGCACCACCCGCGACCCCGTCGACGAGCTGATCGAGCTCGGCGGCGTGACGTGGAAGTTCGTCGACACGGCGGGCATCCGCAAGCGCGTCCACCTCCAGCAGGGCGCCGACTACTACGCCTCGCTGCGCACCGCCGCCGCCGTCGAGAAGGCGGAGGTCGCGGTGATCCTCATCGACGCCTCCGAGACCATCTCGGTCCAGGACCAGCGCATCGTGACGATGGCCGTCGAGGCGGGCCGCGCGATCGTCGTCGCGTACAACAAGTGGGACACCCTCGACGAGGAGCGCCGCTACTACCTGGAGCGGGAGATCGAGACCGAGCTCGCCCAGGTCGCCTGGGCGCCGCGCGTCAACGTCTCGGCGGCCACCGGACGCCACATGGAGAAGCTCGTCCCGGCGATCGAGGCGGCGCTCGACGGCTGGGAGACGCGCGTGCCGACCGGGCGTCTGAACGCCTTCCTCGGCGAGATCGTCGCCTCCCACCCGCACCCCGTGCGCGGCGGCAAGCAGCCCCGCATCCTCTTCGGCACGCAGGCGGGCACCAAGCCGCCGCGGTTCGTCTTCTTCGCCTCCGGCTTCATCGAGGCGGGCTACCGCCGCTTCCTGGAGCGCCGTCTTCGCGAGGAGTTCGGCTTCGAGGGCACGCCGATCCATATCTCGGTGCGGGTGCGCGAGAAGCGGGGCCGCAAGAAGTAGCAGGCAGCACCAGCACGGACCAATGCCCGGCCCCCTTCGTGGGAGGCCGGGCATTGGTCCGTGCGGCGTACCCGCTCAGTGCTCGCGGCGCGGGCCCGGCGGCAGGGCCGCGGGGAACTGGTGGTGGCCCGTGGGGTGGTACTCGTGCTGGCCGTAGCGGGCCACCTGGAAGTGGCCGTAGGAGCCGTAGCGCTGGTCGTGACGGGAGTCGTACCGCCCGTCGCCCCGGTGCTGGAAGCCGTACGACCCCGTACCGAAGGCGATGAACCCCATATCCTCCTCGCCGCTCCGGTCGCCCGGCAGCGCCCGGAAGGCCCTGCGGTACTCCGAGTAGAGCGTGTCGTAGATGGGGGTGGCCGAGTGGCTGTCCGTCGACTCCTGCGCCGTGCGCATGGAGGGGATGGGGCTCTGGTACGCCGGCCGGGGGCGGGAGGGGTCGTATGTGTGCACGTCTGTGCCAACGAAACCGGCGCCCCGCGGATGCGGGGGCCGCGCCGCTTTCCCGCTCCCGCACCAGTGTGACCGGCGCGTTCGGCCCCCGGCGGCCACCGTCGGCGCCGACCGACGCTCAGGTTCCGGCGAGCGGCATCGAGGCCGCGACGAGCCGGCCGTGGGTCGCCGCCCTGTCGAGCGCGTCCCGCAGCATGTCCTCGCGCGGCTGCCGGCCGATGGAGCCCGCGGGCGCCGCGAAGAGCAGCACGGTCTGCGTCTTGTTGGCCGCGGTCCGCCAGTCCTCGGTGACCTGGAGCGGGTGGTGCGCCTGCCACCAGGCGACGGGGGAGCCGCCGCCGGTACCGGGCTGGAGGATGGCGTGCAGCTGGCCCATCGCGAGCAGCACCGACCAGCCGGGCAGCGGGGGCGGTACGGAGTCGAGCGAGGCGGCCGGCATGAAGCCCTGCTCGACCAGGAGCGTCAGGAAGTCGTCCCCGCCGCCCGGCGCGGCGCCGGGGCGGGCGATGGCACCGGCCGGTTCGACGACGAGCGCGGGGCGCAGCTCGCCGTCGATCAGGACGAGACCGCTGGTCACGCCGAGCACGGCCTGGTTCGGCGCCGCGCCGCCCGGTGCCCCGCCGTCGTCGCCGGTGATCGACCGCACGGCGCCCTGCAACTGCTCCTCGGTCACCGTGACGATCTGGGAAGGCAGGCAGGTGGCGTGGGCGAAGGCGAGCACGGCCGTCTCGTCACCGACGAACAGGACCGTGCTGGTGCGCTCCTGTTCGGCGTCGCCCGGGGTGCGGCAGGACGTGCAGTCGTAGCTGCCCGGGGTGTTGTCTCCGGCGAGCAGCCGGTCGGCTTCTTCGTCGCCGATCTCGGCGCGTACGTCGTCGCTGACGTCGAGCATGCGCGGCACGGGTGGCTCCTCGGGATCGTCATCTGGGGTGCATGGGGAGGGTGTGGCGAGCCGGACCGTGCCCGGCTCATAAGGAGACAACGGTGGATCAGTGGCGCAGGTCACGCGCGAAGGGGAACGGAATCGAACCATCCGCAACGGAGGGTCAACGGAGCGGCGGAATCCGTCACTCCGCGCCAACAGGTGCCGGGGGCACGGAAGTTGGTGCGGTGACCTGAGTCACAGGGTGAGCGTCCGGCTGACGGCTAAATGACGATATTGGCCGATGAAGTGGGTGTCCGGAACTGGTTGCTACCTCGGGTAACACTCAACTGGCCTGGAACGACAAGGGCTTGGTTGATGGCGGGTCGAGAAGGCTCCTACATTCCACGGCCGTGTGCAGCGAGCACCGCTCGGGTACGCCACCGGTCGCGTCGGACGGCACCATCACCGACACCGGAGGCGGGACCGCCGGGACCCCGGACGCCGGATGCGCGAGGGGGCCCGTACGGCCAGGGGGAGCCCGGGTCCTTCGAGAGGGATATTCATGTCCGCACGTCCCAGGAACACGCGCACCATGGCAGTGATCGGAGGGGCCGCACTCCTGGCTCCGCTGGGCCTGCTTGCCGCGACCGGCCAGGCCGGTGCGGCGGACAGCGGAGTGTGGGACCGCATCGCACGGTGCGAGAGCGGCGGAAACTGGCAGATCAACACGGGCAACGGCTACTACGGCGGGCTGCAGTTCTCCGCCGGTACGTGGCGTGCGTACGGCGGCGGGGCCTACGCGCCGACCGCCGACAGAGCGTCGAAGGCGCAGCAGATCGCCGTCGCCGCCAGGGTCCAGCGCGCCCAGGGCTGGGGCGCCTGGCCCACCTGCGCGGCCCGGGCAGGCGCCTACGGCGGCGCCCCGTCCGCCGCGACGCCGGTGCCGAAGGCCGCCAAACCGGCGCCCAGGGCCGTCGGGCAGCGGCCCGGCACGGCCCCGTACCGCTCCGACCGGGGGGCCTCGCGCGGCACCCCCGGGAACTACACCGTCCGGCAGGGCGACACCCTCAGCCGCATCGCGGCCCGGCACGGAACCGGCTGGCAGCAGCTGTACGCCGCCAACCGGCAGGTCATCGGCGGCGACCCGGACGTGATTGTGCCGGGTCAGCGGCTCACGGTCTGACCTGCTGATAGTCCGACCGGGTGGGTCGGCTCCGCGGCGCGGCGCGGCACGACCGGGGCCCGTCGCGGAGCTGCCTAGCGTGACCCGATGCATCCGAAGCTGACCAAGCGTCTCCGGCCCCTGTCCCTGGTCGTCGGCGCGGCCCTGGCGGCGATGGCACTGCCGCCCGCCGCCGCGTCCGCCGCCCCACCGTCGACGCCGGGCGCCGCCTCCGCGGTGTCCGACTGCTCGGCGGACAAGGGGCCGTGGCACTGCCTCGCCGAGTGCGAGAGCAACGGCCGGTGGGACACCAACACCGGCAACGGCTACTACGGCGGGCTGCAGTTCTACCAGCCCACCTGGGAGGCGTACGGCGGGCTCAAATACGCGCCGCGCGCCGATCTCGCCACCAGGGAGGAGCAGATCAAGGTGGCCAAGAAGGTCGTGCAGGCCCAGGGCTGGGGGGCCTGGCCCGCCTGCTCCAAGAAGCTCAGGACAGAGCGGTCCGCCCGCCCCGCCCACCAGGTGAAGGCGGGCGAGACCCTGAGCTCGATCGCCCACGGGTACGCCCTGCCGGGCGGCTGGCAGACCTTGTACGAGGCCAACCGCGACGTGGTCGGGGGCCGCCCCGACCTGCTCGCCGTGGGCACCGCCCTGGTCATCCCGGGTGGTACCGCGACCGGGCGGGGCTGAGAGCCTGTCTTTGAATCCCCGTCGTCCGCGCGAAGCGCGGGCGCAGCGGTGTTCGGTGCGTGCGATCGGTGTGCGGAGTCACAGGTCATGTGGCGGAGCCACCTGTCCTGGGGCTCCGTGCGCCGAGGGCGCGTGCCGGGCGCCGCTGCGCAGGCGGGGGTTCAAAGACAGGCTCTGAGAGCCTGTGTCATGTCCCCGGCCGGGTGGGCGCCCCCTGGCACGCACTCCCCCACGCCTGAACGGCGCGGGGGGACCCCCATCGGCGTTGCCGAAAAGCCCTGGTAGCTCCGCTACGAGGACTTCCCGGCGCCTTGCGATCGCACGCACCGGACGACGCCCACTGACCCGACCGGGGACATGACACAGGCTCTGAGCTCTTCCGGCTCCCCGCTGAACACCACCGCGCCCCGCCGCAGTTCGTGCACGACTGCCGTCCGGCCCGCGCCCGCGCGAAGGGTCGGCGGCAGCCGCTGCTCGGCCAGGACCACACAGGCCGCCGAGCCCGCCAGAAGCGCGTACGTCCTGCTCGCGACGGCGGGCGACATGCCTTGCGTCGGTTCGTCGGCGAGGATCACCCCGGCGTCCGAGAGCAGGGCGCGGGACAGCGCGAGCATGCGCTGCTCACCGCCCGAGAGCGTGCCCGCACGGCGGGACAGCAGCGGGCGCAGCTCGGGATAGGCGTCCAGCGCCCGGGCGAAGCCTCCCGCCGGGCGCGCGAGTGAGAGGTTCTCGGCGACGGTGAGGGAGGCGAACACCGCCTGGCGGTCCGGCACGAAGCACAGTCCCCGCGCGGCCCGCTCGTGCGCCGCCTGGCGCGTGATGTCCCGGCCGTCGCGGAGGACCGCGCCCGCGGTCAGGGCGACCGTGCCCGCCAGGGCGCGCAGGGCCGTGGTGCGGCCGGCGCCGTTGCGGCCGAGGAGGACGGTGACGGCGCCGGCGGGGGCGGCGAGGGTGACGCCGTGCAGGGCTTCCAGGGGGCCGTAGCGGACGCGGGCGCCGCGCAGTTCGACGCCGCGCATGTCAGCGCGCCTCCTTCAGGACCCGGTCCGCCGGGCCCGAGGCGACGATGCGTCCCGCGGCCATCACGTGCACGGTGTCGGCGAGGCCCGCCACCAGGTCGAGGTCGTGCTCGACCACCAGGAGCGCCATGCCGTCGGCCGCGAGGGCCCGCAACAGGACGGCGAGCGCCCGCACCTCGGACTCGTCGAGGCCCGCGGCCGGCTCGTCGAGGAGCAGGGTGTGCGGATCGCCCGCGAGGGCCCTGGCCAGCTCGGTGCGGCGCAGGGCGCCGGTGGGGAGGCCTGCCGCCGGGTGCGCGCGCAGGCCGGTCAGGTCGAGCAGACGCAGGGCGCGGGCGGTCGAGTGCGGGGTGCGCCGGGGCGTCTGCTCCGCGCCGACCTGGACGTTCTCCGCGACCGTCAGCGAGGGGAACACGGCCAGCTGCTGAAAGGTGCGGGCCGTGCCGGTCCGGGTGCGGGCGTGCGCGGACAGCGCGGTGAGGTCGCGGGCTCCGAGGGTGATGCGGCCGGACGCGGGGCGCAGGGTGCCGGCCAGACAGTGGAAGAGAGTGCTCTTGCCCGCGCCGTTGGGGCCGACCACGGCGGTGATCCGGCCGGGCGGGACGGCGAGGGTCACGTCGTCGAGGGCGGTGAAGCCGTCGTAGGCGACGGTGAGGTGGTGGGCCGTCAGGGCGGCGCTGGGGCGGGCGTGCCCGGGTTGGGTGGGGCGGGGGGCTGGAGTGGTGCCGGGGCGGGGACGCTCCGGGTGGGCGGGGCGAGAGGGCGGCACGGTGTCCGGAGCACTGCTGTCGGGGGCGGGCGGGCATCCGCCCCCGGCAGGGGCACTCGCGAGGACCGCCCGCGCCCTCCTGCCCGCACGCGTCAGACGCGGGGTGCGGCGGAATCGCCGGGCGGCCGCACGCAGCGCCTCGTACGGGCCGCCCGGGAAGCGGCCGACGAGGACCGCGAGGAGGCCGATCAGGGCCGCCGCCACGCCGCCGCGCGTCCCCGCGTCCAGGCCGACGAGCAGGGCCGCCGCCGCCAGGGCCCCGATGAGGCTGTCCGAGCCGAGGACCACCACGGCGGCGAACCAGAGGAGTCCGCGTACCGGGTCGTACGCCCCGGCGTCGAACGCGCGCTGGCCGAGCGCGAGCATGCCGCCGCCGAGTGCCGCGAGCGCCGCCCCGGTGACGAACGCGGCGAGTTTCAGGGCCGGGACCCGCACCCCGGCGGCCGCCGCGCCCGCCTCGTGGTCCCGCATCGCTGCGAGGGCGCGCCCCGTACGGCCCCGGCGCAACGCGGAGGCCGTGAGCAACGCCCCGGCCAGCAGGACGAGTTCGAGCAGGTAGTACGCGCGGTCGTCCGCGAAGCCCGCGGGACGGCCGAGGGTCAGGCCCGACGTGGCGTACGGCTGGGTGAAGACGAAGCGGCTGACCCCCACACCGACCGCGAACGTCGCGAGGGCGAGGGCGAGGCCGTGCCTGCTGATCGCGGGCCACCCGGTGAGCAGTCCCAGAGGCGCCACCAGGAGGACCGCCACCGCCAGGGCCGGGAGGTGCGGAAGAGCGGGCAGGCCGGGGAAGCGGCCCGCCGCGAGCAGGGCGGTGAAGAGCGCCCCGAGGCCCGCGTACGCCGCCTGGCCCAGGGAGATCTGTCCTCCTCTGCCGGTGACGACCACGAGCGAGAGGAGGATCACCGCCAGCGCCGGGACCTGGACGGCGGTCGTCAGGTCCGGGCCCGCGAAGCCGAACGGGAGGAGGAAGAGCACCGCCGCCACGATCCACACGCCCGGCGGCGTCGGGACGCGGTCCTCCGCGGTGCGGGGGAGCGCGTCCTTGGCGCCGATGCCCGGCAGGGCCAACGCCGCGACCAGCAGGGCGATCACGAAGAGGTTCGCGCCCGCCGTCTGCAGGAGCTGCTCCTGAAGGCCGCCGGGGTGCAGGCGGGTCAGCTGGCTCTGCGCCACGCCGAGGCCGAGGGCGACCGCCACGGCGACGGGCAGGCTGCGCATGCCGGCCGCCACCGCGACGGCCACCACCTCCATGACGAGGAGAGGCATCCCGTACGGGTCGAGACGTACGTAGGGGGCGAGCAGGACGCCGGTGAGGCCCGCCGTGAAGGAGCCGAAGGCCCAGCCCGCCGCGGCCACCCGGTCCGCGTCGATGCCGCAGAGCACGGCGAGGCCGCGGTGGTCGACCACGGCCCGCAGTTCACCGCCGAAGCGGGTGAAGCGCGTCGCCGCCCCCACCGCCGCGGCGAGGGCGACGGCGGTGCCCAGCTGCGCCCAGGGTTCGGCGGAGAGGAGGACGGGCGCGTCGTCCCGGGCGCCGGTACCCCACAGGAGGGCCGCCGCGCCGACGAGCAGGACGAAGACGCCGATGGAGGCGACCAGCGTCCGCGCCGGGTCGCCCCCGGGGGACCCTTGCTCCTGGACCGCGAGCGGGCGGAAGACCACGCGTTCCAGGAGCAGGCCGGTCCCCGGCGCGACGAGCAGCAGTGTGCACGCGGCGGCCAGCGGGAGCGGCCAGTGCCAGCCGACGGCCAGCTGGCGCAGGACGAAGGCGCAGAGCATCGCGATCGCGCCGTGCGCGAAGTTGAGGACGCCGGTCGCGCGGTACGTGACGATCAGGCCGGTGCCGGTGAGGGCGGCGGCGCTGCCGACCGAGAGCCCGGCCAGCGTGAGGTCGTAGCTCAGGGACGCCACCGGGTCAGGGCTCCGGGGCGGGCTCGGGGGTGTCGGGCGGGGCGTGCGGCGGGGCGTCCGGTTCCGGGGGGCGCGGGGGTTCGCAGATCGGGCAGGGGGCCAGGGCGTCCGCCGCGAGGACCGTGGCGTCGGCAGGGGCCGCCGTCGGCTTCCCCGCGACCAGGGGGCAGTCCGCGCGGTGCCAGAGCGTTCCGCCGGGGACCGTGAGGAGCGTGCCGCCGGTCGCCGCGGGGGCCTTCGCCCGCTCGCCGGGGGCCGCGGGTTCCACCGTGACCAGCAGGCCGTACAACTCCTCCACGCGCGCGGCCGCCAAGACGCTCCTGCCGTGGGTGAGCAGCACCGCGCCCGCGACGATCAGCGCGGCGCCCGGCACCGTGCAGGACGCGAGGTAGGGCAACTGCCGCTCGGCGAAGCGCTCCCCGGAGACGCCGTACCAGCCGATCACGCAGAGCACCGCGCCGGTGGCGAGCGCCGCGCAGGCCGTCCACACCACGGGGTGCGCGCCGCGCGGGCGGGCCGGGCCCGGCGCACCGTCCGTCCGAGCTGTCCGAGCCGCCCGCATCGAGCCCCCCTGGGACACGTCGTCGGTCACATCAGTCACGTCGGTGGGCTGTCCATGTCAGCCGATGGCTTGCACTATGCCCTCTACAAGCCGACCCTGAAAGCTCCGGGCCGAGAAGGCCTGGACCGACACCCGGTGGTGAGCCAGATGGTTCTCGGGAGCAGCCCAAGGCAGGGGACACCCCGCGGGCGGGGGAGGGTGCGGAGCGCGGCGCTGGCTGCCGCCTCGGTCCTGCTGATCGTCCCGGCCGCCGTGGCCTGCGGTGACGACAGCGGGGGCGGCGGCGATGCCACACCACCCGAGCCGTCCGTACAGAAGTCGTCCGCGCGCAAGTCGCAGGAACCGGCCGGGGACACCGCGTCCGCGCCCGCCGATCCGAAAGCCGCCGAGGACGAGATCCGCGCGAACTGGGAGAAGTTCTTCGACCCCGAGGTGTCCATGAAGGACAAGGAGGCCGTCCTGGAGAACGGCGCCGCGATGCGCCCGGTCCTCAAGAGCTTCAGTGGCGACAAGCGGGGCGGGCAGGTCGCCGCGAAGGTGGGCAAGGTCGAGTTCGGCTCGGCCACCGAGGCGGAGGTGACGTACGCGCTGACGCTGAAGGGCGCCACCGCGCTGCCCGACGCCTCCGGCACGGCCGTCGACGAGGACGGCACCTGGAAGGTCTCCGTCAAGACCCTCTGCGCCCTGGTGAAGCTGAGCGGCAATGCGTCGCCCGCCCCGGGCTGCTGAGGCGCTGCTCGCCCTCGTACTCCTGATGGCGGGCGCGGCCTGCGGGAGCCGGCTGCCCGAGAGCGACTTCGAGGGGCGCGGCACGGTGCCCGCCCCCGCCGCCGGGGGAGCGCCGGTCAGGGTCGGCGTCATCACCAGCGCGACCAGCCCGGTCGGCGGCGCCGCGTTCACCGGGCCGCGGGACGGCGCCAAGGCCTACTTCGACCGGCTGAACGCGCGCGGCGGCCTCGCGGGCCGCCGGGTCGAGGTGCGCACCTGCGACGACGGCGGCAGCGGGGTCGGCAACAACGACTGCGTGCACCGGCTGGTCGAGGAGCAGCGGGTCGTCGCCCTGGTGGCCACGGCCTCCCTGGACTACGCGGGCGCGGCCCGGGTCTCCCGCGCGGGCGTGCCCGACATCGGCGGGCAGCCGATCGGAGCGGCGTACGAGACGTATCCGCATCTGTACGGGATCTACGGCAGCCTCGCCCCGCGCCGCGGGAAACCGGGCTGGGACGGCAGGCTGTACGGCGGGACCGAGGTCTACCGCTACTTCAAGCGCGAGCAGGGCGCCAGGACCGCCGCCGTCGTCTCCTACAACCAGGCCGCCTCCGCCGCGTACGCCCGGCTCGTCACCCGGGGCCTGAAGGCCGAGGGGTACAAGGTGGTCACGGAACAGCTCGACTTCGCGCTGCCCAACTTCCGCGCCGCCGCGGCCGACCTCAAGGAGCAGGGCGCCGACCTCGTCTTCGACGCGATGGACACGCACGGCAACGCCCGGCTGTGCGCGGCGATGGACGACGTCGGCGCGAAGGTCACCGCCAAGGTCACCAACGTGCAGAACTGGACCTCGTCCGTCGGCGACGACTACAAGGACGCGCCCCGCTGCCGCAACGCGCTGTGGGCCACCGCTTCGAGCAGGAACTACGAGGACACCGGCCACCCGGCCGTGCGCGAGTTCCGCGCGGCCACGAAGGGCCGGGCGCTCTCCCAGTGGCAGCTGGAGGGCTGGGCCGCCGCCATGTGGTTCACCGACGCCGCGCGGTCCTGCCTGAGCGCGGGCGCTGACGTGACGCGCGGGTGCGTGGACCGCTTCATGGAACGGAACGAGCCGTACTCCGCGCGGGGGCTCCTTGTGCCGGTGGTCTTCGCCCACCGATCGGAGCCGCCCAGGTCGCGTCGGACGTGCATGTCGGTGGTCCGCTGGCAAGATGGGCACGGCTGGGTCACCCAAGGCGGCGAAATGACCACCAACTGCTTTGACGTCCCCCAGCTCTCCTACCAGCCTTGATGCGTCGTTTCGCTAAAAGGTTCCCATCCCTGGCTACCGATCAGGCATCTGTTCGGGAACAGGATGGTGAGGAAACCCAACCCTTGGCCAGGAATCCCCGTCTAACCCTGTGGTAGGCGGACGAGGGGGACTGTCCGCATGGAAGCGCGGAATACGGGGACGCATGCACATCTCTTTCCTGATTCACAACGCGTACGGGATCGGAGGGACGATCCGGACGACGTACAACTTGGCGAACACGCTGGCCCAGCAGCATGACGTCGAGATCGTGTCCGTCTTCCGGCACCGCGACGTGCCCGTCTTCGCGCCTGACCAGCGCGTGCGGCTCAGCCACCTCGTCGACCTGCGCAAGGACACACCGGGCTACGAGGGCGAGGACCCCGAGCACCTGAGCCCCGCCCGGACCTTCCCCAGCGCCGAGGGCCGCTACCAGCAGTACAGCGCCCTGACCGACCGGCGGATCGCCGGCCACCTCGCGGCCCTCGACGCGGACGTCGTCGTCGGCACCCGGCCCGGCATCAACGTGCACATCGCCCGCCAGACCGCGCGCGGCCCGCTGCGGGTGGGCCAGGAGCACCTCACGCTCGACAGCCACTCCAAGGAGCTCCGCCGCCAACTGCGCAGCGTCTACCCGCGCCTGGACGTCCTGACCACGACGACCGAGGCCGACGCCCGCGCGTACACCCGCAAGATGCGGCTGCCCGGCGTGCACGTCCAGGCGGTGCCGAACCCGGTGCCCGCGCCCGGCATCGAGCCCGCCGACGGCACCCACAAGTGGGTCGTCGCGGCAGGCCGGCTCGCCCCCGTCAAGCGGTACGACCTGCTGATCAGGGCCTTCGACAAGGTGCGCCGCGAGCGCCCCGACTGGCGGCTGCGGATCTACGGCGGCGGTAAGCAGAAGGACAAGCTGCGGGCCCTGATCGACGAACTCGGCCTGTACAACCACGTGTTCCTCATGGGCCCCGCCCACCCCATAGAGCCCGAGTGGGCCAAGGGCTCCATCGCCGCGGTCACCTCCAGCCTGGAGTCCTTCGGCATGACGATCGTCGAGGCCATGCGCTGCGGTCTGCCGGTGGTCGCCACCGACTGCCCGCACGGTCCCGGCGAGATCATCGACAACGGCGTCGACGGACGGCTCGTCGAGACGGGCAACGCCGACGCCATCGCGGGCGGACTGCTCGAACTGATCAACAACGACTCGCTGCGGCGGCAGATGGCGGGCGCGGCGCTCCAGGACTCCGAGCGCTTCGACCCCCAGCGCATCGCCGACCGCTACGACGCGATGTTCTCCGGGATGCTCGCCCGCGGGGGCTCGCTCGGGGGCCGGATGCGCGGCTCCCTGCACCGTACGCGCGGCGCGCTGCTCGGGGGCGCGTACGCGGTGCGGGATCTCGGCCGGGTACAGACGAAGGGATCGACCGCATGACGGCCTTGACCGCCTCGCAGGCGGCATCGCACGCCGGGGACGACGGCCAGGCGCCCGACGCGCCGCGCGCCGACTGCATCGCCGACTCCGCAGGAGGCCTGACCTTCGACGTCACGGACCCCGGCGGGTCCGGCGCGGACGAGGCGCACCTGCTGCTCCGCCGCCGCGACGCCGACTCCGCCGAGGACTACGTGCGCCTGCCGCTCTCCCCTTCGGCCGACGGTCGGCTGCGGGCCGCGCTGCCCAGCAGCGTCGAGCTCGCCGAGGGCCGCTGGAACGCGTACGCGCAGGTCGCCGGTGGTGAGCTGCGCCGTCTGATGCCGGGCGTGAACGACCTGCGCTCGCTGGTCGACCGCGCGCCCAGCGGCAGCCGGGGCCATGTCGCGGTGCGCATCCCGTACGCGACGAAGCAGGGCAACCTCTCGGTGCGCAGCTGGCTGCGCGCGCCGCACGCCGAGGCCGGCGAGATCGAGATCTCCAGTACCGCCCTGACCGTGCACGGCCGGGTCTACGGCACCGAGCTCTCCGACACCGCGTACGTCGAGGCCGTCCGGCGCGAGCAGCCGGACACCGTCCACCGGGCCGACACCGCCACCAAGGAGGCGGAGTTCACCGTCACCCTGCCGTACGGCCCGCTCGCCGGAAGCGGATCCGGGCCCTGGGACCTGTGGCTGCTCCCGGCCGGCGAGGGCGGCCCCCGGGTGCGCCTGGCCCGGATCCTCGACGACGTCCCGGACAAGAAGGCGATCTTCACCTACCCCGTGGTGAGCGTCGCGACGGCGGACGGCGCGGTCGAGGCGGGCCCGTACTACACGACCGACAACGACCTGTCGGTACTGGTCCGCGGGGCGCGCGGCGCATCGGAGGCCGGGCCGGAGCGCTGACACCGCGGACCGGGGCTGTCCTCGGCCTGAGCCTGTGTCGTATCCCCGGCACAATCACCTCCATGTTGGAGACCTCCGCACGACTGCTCCGCCTGCTCTCCCTGCTGCAGGCGCACCGCGAATGGTCCGGCGCGGCCCTCGCCGACCGGCTCGGCGTCACCCCGCGCACGATCCGGCGTGACGTGGACCGGCTGCGTGAGCTCGGCTACCCGGTCAACGCCAGCCCCGGCACCGGCGGCGGCTACCAGCTCGGCGCGGGGGCCGAGCTGCCGCCGCTGCTCCTGGACGACGACGAGGCGGTCGCGGTCGCCGTCGGCCTGCGCACCGCCGCGGGGCAGGGCGTCGAGGGCATCGGCGAGAGTTCGGTCCGCGCGCTCTCCAAGCTCGAACAGGTGCTGCCGAACCGGCTGCGCCGCCGCGTGGGCGCCCTGAACGCGTTCACCGTGCCCATGCTGCGCGCCCCGCAGCCGCAGGGCGTCGACCCGGCGGTGCTCACCGAACTCGCCGACCTGTGCCGGGACTCGGAGCGGCTGCGCTTCGACTACCGGGACCACTCGGGCAGTGCGACGCGCAGGACCGTCGAGCCCTACCGCCTGGTGTGCACCGAGCGCCGCTGGTACCTCGTGGCCTGGGACCTGGACCGCGACGACTGGCGTACGTTCCGCGCGGACCGCATCGAACCGAGGCCGCCGCACGGGCCGCGCTTCGCCCAGCGCACCCCGCCGGCCGACGACCTCGCCGCGTACGTCGCCAAGGGCGTCTCCACGCGGGCGTACGCCGCACGGGCGGTGGTCCGCCTCCTCGTTCCGATGGAGGAGGCGGCGCAGCGGATCGGGCCGGCCGACGGCGTCCTCGAGGCCGAGACCGAGGGGAGCTGCCTGCTGCGCACGGGGGCGGCGAGCCTGGACGTGATGGTCTTCCACGTGCTGTTCATGGGCATCGAATTCGAGATCGTCGAGCCCGCGGAGCTCGCCGACCGGGTCAGGTCGTCGAGGGACCTCCTGAGCCGGGCCCTGGACCGGGGTGCTCCGTCTGCGGATCCGCGGGCACCCGGTCCACGCCCGGCGCCGCGTACGCCGCGTACTCGGGATGGTGCAGGTCGAACGCCGGGGACTCCGAGCGGATCCGGGGCAGCGTGACGAAGTTGTGGCGCGGGGGCGGGCAGGACGTCGCCCACTCGAGGGAGCGGCCGAAGCCCCACGGGTCGTCGACCTCGACCTTCCTGCCGTACTTGGCCGTCTTCCAGATGTTGTAGAGGAACGGCAGGGTGGACATGCCGAGCAGGAACGCGCCGATGGACGAGATGGTGTTGAGCACCGTGAAGCCGTCCGCCGCCAGGTAGTCGGCGTAGCGGCGCGGCATGCCCTCGGCGCCCAGCCAGTGCTGGACAAGGAACGTCGTGTGGAAGCCCACGAAGAGCGTCCAGAAGTGGATCTTCCCGAGCCGTTCGTCGAGCATCTTGCCCGTCAGCTTCGGCCACCAGAAGTAGAAGCCGCCGAAGGTGGCGAAGACGACGGTGCCGAAGACGACGTAGTGGAAGTGCGCGACGACGAAGTACGTGTCGGTGACGTGGAAGTCCAGCGGCGGCGAGGCGAGGATGACCCCGGTGAGGCCGCCGAAGAGGAAGCTCACGAGGAAGCCGACCGCCCACAGCATGGGTGTCTCGAAGGACAGCGAGCCCTTGAGCATCGTGCCCGTCCAGTTGAAGAACTTCACGCCCGTCGGGACCGCGATGAGGAAGGACACGAAGGAGAAGAAGGGCAGCAGGACCGCGCCGGTGGCGAACATGTGGTGCGCCCACACGACGACGGACAGGCCGGTGATGGCCATCGTCGCGCCGATCAGCGGCAGATAGCCGAAGATCGGCTTCCGGCTGAAGACCGGGATGATCTCGGAGATGATGCCGAAGAACGGCAGCGCGATGATGTAGACCTCGGGATGCCCGAAGAACCAGAAGAGGTGCTGCCACAGCAGCGCACCGCCGTTCTCCGGCGCGAAGACCAGCGAGTGGAAGCGCCGGTCGGCCTCCAGGACGAGCAGCGCGGCGGCGAGCACGGGGAACGCGATGAGCACCAGGATCGAGGTGAACAGCACGTTCCAGGTGAAGACGGGCATCCGGAACATCGTCATGCCCGGCGCCCGCATCCCGATGATGGTGGTCAGGAAGTTGACCGAGCCGAGGATCGTGCCGAAGCCGGAGAGCGCGAGTCCCATGATCCACAGGTCGGCGCCGATGCCCGGTGACCGCTCCAGGCTGTTGAGCGGGGCGTACGCGAACCAGCCGAACCCGGCGGGCCCGCTCGGCACGAACAGCGAGCCGATCACCATCAGGCCGCCGAAGAGGAACAGCCAGTAGGACAGCATGTTGAGCCGCGGGAAGGCGACGTCGGGCGAGCCGATCTGCAGCGGCATGATCTCGTTGGCGAACCCCGCGAACGTGGGCGTCGCGAAGAGCAGCAGCATGATCGTGCCGTGCATGGTGAAGGCCTGGTTGAACTCCTGGTTGGTCATCAGCTGCAGCCCCGGCCGGGCCAGTTCGGCCCGCATCAGCAGGGCGAGCACGCCGGCGAGCAGGAAGAAGCCGAACGAGGTGATCAGGTAGAGGTGGCCGATCTTCTTGTGGTCCGTGGTGGTCAGCCAGTCCACGATGATCCGGCCGGGACGCCGGTCCCGCACCGGTCGTTCGGTCACGCTCGCCGTCTCGGTCCCCATCGGTCGCCCCTTCGCCATCGCGTACTGGGCCTGCCCGGAGCCTCTCCGGGCCCACGCCATGATGCTCGTGTCGTCCCGGCTCCGACAGGGGGCGTACGCGCCGACTCCAGGCGCCCCGCATGCGGCCGAACAAGCCGGAATCGGGAATTCCATCACGCCTCGTCACATCCCGTACGGCGTCCGGTATTCGGAATTGCGGAGGGCCCGTAAAGGGTCCGTGGTGTTATTCGGCGAGGGTTTATCCGTAGCTGTCGAAGTCTGCTCCCGAGTGACTCGAAGACATCGCTGAATTACGCCGGTACAAGTACGGAACCGCCCATACGTGTGACGGAGTTCGACCGAAACGCGCGTGCTGATCCTGTGACAAAAGCGTGACCGGAGAGGTACCGGTGACGCATGGTGTCCGCCGCCCGGCCTTCCCCGCCGGTGCCGCGCCGCCTAACGTGGGCCGCATGGCACCTATCCCGACCCCTCCCGCAGAGCCCGAGGACAGCCCCGACCGGTACGTGGGCCTCCCGGCCGACGACGCCGAGCGCCAGGCGCGCGAGCAGGGCTGGTCCACTGTCAGATCGCTGCCGCCGGGCACGGTCATCACCATGGAGTACCTGGCGGGGCGGCTCAACTTCGAGGTCGAGGAAGGCGTCGTGACCCGCTCCTGGAAGGGCTGAGCGGGCCCGCGCGGCCCACGACGAAGGCCCCGGTTCCGATGAGGAACCGGGGCCTTCGCGGTGCGGGGGATGGGCTGTGCGTACCGCCCCCGCTGTCCGTGGGGTCAGCCGCCCGCCACCGGGCGGGCCGACGGAGTGGCGCGGGAGGCGCGGTCGGAGCCCGGCGGGCGGCGGCTGCCGGCCGGGGTGACCGGGGTCCGCTCGGAGCGGGCGGTGTGCGGGCCGGGCGCCAGATAGGCCGCGGGCCGCGCGGCGCGGGCGGCGCCGACGGGCTCACGCACGGGCGCGTCGTCGGTCCCCGTGCGCTGCGGGACCATCGCGGGGGCACCGACGGGGGTGGGCTGCGGTCCGGGCACCGTGATGACGCCGGTGCGGCGGGCGCGCCAGGCGTCGCGGAGGCTGAAGATCGTGGCCTCGACGCGGGCGATCGTGGTTTCGCACCAGGGCAGCGCGAGCAGGATGAGCAGACCGGCCGCCCAGCCGAGGAAGACATCGCTCAGCCAGTGCGTACCGAGGTAGACGGTGGTGAGGCCGACGCTCAGGGAGACCACCGCGGAGAGGGCCGACAGATAGCGGCGGGTGCGTGGGGTGGAGGCGAGGTAGGCCAGGATTCCCCAGGTCACCACGGCGTTGGCGGTGTGGCCCGAGGGGAATATATCGCCGCCGAGCCACATCTCGTTCGAGCCGATCACGGTGGCGTAGTGCGGGCCGAGGCGGCCCATGCCGAGCTTGGCGGCGCCGACGGTGACGTTGAGCAGGAGCAGTGCGGCACCGAACATCAGGAGCGGGCGCAGCGTGTGCTGCCGCCAGGAGCGCCAGCCGAGCCAGGCCGCGACCATGACGGCGGTCGGACCGCGCTGGCCGAGGACGACCCAGTAGTCGAGGAAGGCGTGGATCTCCGGCCACTGCTGGTAGGGCCGGAAGAACATGACCTGCCAGTCGAACCGCACCAGCCACGAGGTGGCGAGCACGGCGACGACGATGGCGAGGTAGAAGGCCAGGGTCGCGCTGAAGAGCACGACCCTGTGCCGGCTCATCCTCGGCACATCGAGGTGGGTCGGTCGTTCCGGCTCACGGTCAAGCCGGGCGAAGACCCGGTCAAGACGGGTGAGGTTTCGTTCGGTACGCACCCAATCGACGTTACAGCGGGTGAGTGCGGCACTAGGCCGAATCAGTGTCTTTGTGATGACGATGTGATGTGGGATTGATCTCAGGACGTGGCTTATTCCCGGGGTTTCTTTAATCCCCGCCGACGCCCTTACCCAATTCGTTGATCATTTCCGATGCTGTTTTATGGGCCTTATGAATTCGTTCACCGGGGCCTGGTGTGGAATTTCCCGTCCGATCACCGGAGGGCCGCGGAAATGATCATGACGTGATCAGGGCGGCCCCGAGCCGTGCAGCCAGAACGCCCCGTAGACCGCGCTCGCCACGGCGACGCAGCCGAGGATCAGCGCCGACCTGGACGTACGCAGCCGGGCCAGCGCCACCGCTACGGGCAGCAGCAGCGGGAAGGCGGGCATCAGGAGCCGTGGCTTCGAGCCGAAGTATCCGGCCGCGCAGAGCGCGAGCGCGACGACGGTCCCGCAGTAGACGAGCAGCGGCAGCGGCTGCTTCCCCCGCACGCCGAGGACGTAGAGCCAGACCACCAGGGCGACACCGGCGATGAGGCCGAGACCGGCGAGGGCGCCGGGGACGGAGGTGAACTTCTCCCCGATGAAGCGTGCGAAGGCGTAGCCGAAGTCGAAGCCGTTGCCCCAGCCCGCCTGGACGTCGAGGTAGCCGAACAGGCCGCCGCCGGTGCGGTGGCCGACCCACAGCACATAGGCCGCGGCGCCGAGCGGGGCCAGGACCACGCCTAGGACCAGGCGCGGACCGGCCCGCCGCTCGCGGTGGATCCGTACGGCCGCCGCCACCCAGATCGCGGCCACCACCGCGGCGCCCACCGGCCGCGTCAGACCGGCGAGGGAGGCGAGCGCACCCGCCGTCACCCACCGGTCCCTGAGCACCGCGTACAGCGACCAGGCGGCGAGGGCCGTGAACAGCGACTCGCTGTACGCCATCGACTGCACGATGCCGACCGGCAGCACCGCCCAGAGCGCGACCGCGCAGATCCCGGCCCGGCGCCCGTGGACGCGCTCGGCGACCGCGAAGATCCCCGCGGCCGCGAAGAGCGAGGCGAGCCAGCTCACCACGAGACCCGCGTCGGCGTACGACAGAGGGCCGATCGCGGAGACGAGCCGTTCGAGCCAGGGCAGCAGCGGGAAGAACGCGAGGTTCGAGTGGACGTCGCCGTTCGGCAGCGTCACCTGCCAGCCGTAGCCGTGCTCGGCGACGCGGGTGTACCAGAGCGAGTCCCAGCGGCCGGCGAGCAGCGTGTGCGGACTCCTGCCCGCCGCCGCGCCCCACACCGCGAGCACCGCGAGACCCAGCGCGCGCACCCCGGCGTACACGAGGAGCGCGGGCACCGCACGGCGCAGCACGTGGCCCGCCGGGGGCGGCGAGGGGCGTAGCTCAAGATCGGTCACGGGCTCGATTATCGGCCGTCGGGGGAGCCGGCCACTCCGGCGGGGCACGGCGGCGGGCCGCGGCGTGGCGCATGCCACAGCACATCCGTACAACCATGAGAGGTCCACCACGCGCCCCTCGCGTGGACTCGCGTACTCTGACGGCTCACTCGCCGATGTCTGCGCCGCCGGAGCAGGGAGTACGCAATCCCGCCCGCCGCCGACGCGAGGGACCACTGGGAGGTACGCACATGTCCGGGACGACCACGGCCGCGGCACCGCGGAGCCGCCGGGGACCCGGGTCCTGCGCGGGGACCAACCGCTGGGTCGTGCTCGTCGTCCTCTGCGTCAGCCTGCTGCTCGTCGCCGTCGACGCCACCGTGCTGCACGTCGCGGTGCCCGCGGTCACCGAGGACCTCAAGCCCGGCGCCATCGAACTCCTGTGGATCGTCGACATCTATCCACTGGTCTGCGCCGCGCTCCTCATCCTCTTCGGCACGCTCGGCGACCGCGTCGGCCGCAGACGCGTCCTCCTCCTCGGATACGCCCTCTTCGGCGTCGCCTCGGCGATCGCCGCCCTCGCGGACAACGCGCAGGTCCTCATCGCGGCCCGGGCGCTGCTCGGCGTCGGCGGCGCGATGATCATGCCCGCCACCCTGTCGATCCTGCGCCAGGTCTTCCCCGACCGGCGCGAGCGGGCCGTCGCCATCGGGCTCTGGAGCGCGGTGGCCGCGGTCGGCGCGGCCGTCGGCCCGCTGCTCGGCGGGTTCCTCCTCGAACACTTCTGGTGGGGCTCGGTCTTCCTCATAAACATCCCGCTGATGCTGGTCAGCCTGCCCGTCGGGCGCTGGCTGCTGCCCGAGTCGACCGGCGAAAGGAACGGGCCCTGGGACGTGGTCGGCGCGCTGATGGCCGCGGGCGGACTCTTCGGCATCGTCCTCGGCGTCAAGCGGCTCGGCGGCGGCGAGTCGCCGCTCGGCCCCACCACCCTCACTTCCCTCGCCGTGGGCGGCGCGCTCCTCGCGGGCTTCGTCCGCAGGCAGCGCAGGCGCCGGTACCCCCTGGTCGACCTGTCGATGTTCGCGCGGCCCGCGTTCAGCACGTCGGTCGGCTGCATCGTCCTCGCCATGCTCGCCCTCGTCGGCCTCGAACTGATCGCCGCGCAGTATCTGCAGCTGGTCCTCGGCCTCACCCCGCTGGAGACCGGGCTGCGTCTCCTCCCTCTCACCATCGCCGCGATGACCGCGGGCCTCGCCGGATCCAAGCTGCTCGGCGGTCTCGGCCCGCGCACGATGGTCTGCGCAGGCTTCTGCCTCACCGCCTTCGCCGTGGTGCTGCTCACCGGCATGGGCGCCCACGCCAACGACGCGCTGCTCCTCGGCGGCTTCGTGCTGCTCGGCTTCGGCCTGGAGACCACGCTCTTCGGCGCGTACGAGTCGATGCTGAGCGAGGCCCCGCAGGACCAGGCGGGCGGCGCCGCGGCGATTGGCGAGACCTCATACCAGCTCGGCGCGGGCATCGGCATCGCGCTGCTCGGCAGCGTCATGAACGCGGCGTACGCGCCGGGGCTCTCCTCGGTGAACGGGGTGCCGGCGGCGGACAGCGCCGCGGCGAGCCACTCGCTCGGCGAGGCGTACGAGGTCGCCTCGCGGCTCGGCGGCGGGGCGGGGGACGCGCTGCGGAGCGCGGCGCGGGACTCCTTCGTGCACGGGCTGCATGTGACGTTGCTGGTCAGCGCGGGGCTGTTGCTGCTCGGCGCGGTGGCGGCGCTGAGGCTGCCGCGGGGGATGGAGTGCGGGGGGCCGGCCCCTGCGGGGCGGCCTGAGCGGGGGGCGCAGCGGGGGGTGCCTTCGCCTCGTGACCCGGCGCGGGTCGGGGCGGGGTCGTCGTCTGTGGATGCGTGAACCTTTCGGCGGGGTCTTTGGGTGCGGGTGATTCGTGGCTGGGTGCGCGGTTCCTCGCGCCCCTGGGCGGGCTCGGCTTCTTTTCCGGCTGCGGGTGATTCGTGGCTGGGTGCACAGTTCCTCGCGCCCCTGGGAGCCGTCGGCGCGCCGGTCACCGCGCCCCTGACGGCGGGCCGGGAAGCTCTGGACGTGCGGGAGACTGCGTCGTAACGTCGGCGCGAGCCGTAGTTGACTATCACCGCTAGTTTTGTGTCGCCGGAGGCCCGCATGTCCGCAAGTGCCCGTGCCCGCACCCCTCTGCCGCCCCTCGACCCCGCCGACCTCCTCGGCATCGACGACCTCCTCGACCCCGAGGACCTCGCGATCCGGGACACCGTCCGGACCTGGGCGACCGACCGGGTCCTGCCGCACATCGCCGACTGGTACGAGCGGGGCGAGCTGCCCGGCATCCGGGAACTGGCGCGGGAGCTCGGCTCCATCGGGGCCCTCGGCATGTCCCTTGAGGGGTACGGCTGCGCGGGCGCCACCGCCGTGCAGTACGGGCTGGCCTGCCTGGAGCTTGAGGCCGCCGACTCCGGCATCCGCTCCCTCGTCTCCGTGCAGGGCTCCCTCGCCATGTACGCCATCCACCGCTTCGGCTCAGAGGAGCAGAAGCAGCGCTGGCTGCCGGGCATGGCCGCCGGCGAGATCATCGGCTGCTTCGGCCTGACCGAGCCGGACCACGGCTCCGACCCGGCGTCCATGCGGACGCACGCCAAGAAGGACGGGACGGACTGGATCCTCACCGGGCGCAAGATGTGGATCACCAACGGGTCGGTGGCCGGGGTCGCCGTGGTGTGGGCCCGGACCGACGACGGCATCAGGGGATTCGTCGTCCCGACCGACGTACGGGGCTTCTCGGCGCCCGAGATCAAGCACAAGTGGTCGCTGCGCGCGAGCGTCACCAGTGAGCTGGTCCTTGACGAGGTGCGGCTGCCCGCGGACGCCGTGCTGCCCGAGGTCACCGGGCTCAGGGGGCCGCTGAGCTGTCTCTCCCACGCCCGCTACGGCATCGTCTGGGGAGCCATGGGCGCGGCCCGCTCCTCCTTCGAGGCGGCCGTGGAGTACGCGAAGAGCCGCGAGCAGTTCGGCCGGCCGATCGGCGGCTTCCAGCTGACCCAGGCCAAGCTCGCCGACATGGCGGTCGAACTGCACAAGGGCATCCTGCTCGCCCACCACCTCGGGCGGCGGCTGGACGCGGGCCGGCTCCGTCCCGAACAGATCAGCTTCGGCAAGCTCAACAACGCGCGGGAGGCGATCGAGATCTGCCGCACGGCCAGGACGATCCTGGGCGCCAACGGGATCTCGCTCGAATACCCCGTCATGCGGCACGCGACGAACCTCGAGTCGGTGCTCACCTACGAGGGCACCGCCGAGATGCATCAACTGGTACTGGGCAAGGCGCTCACCGGTCTCGATGCCTTCCGGTGAGCCGGTTCGTTCCTTCGTGCCTCCGGTGAGCGGCCCTGCCTCTAGCTCTGGTTGAAGAAGCCGTCGGAGAGGCGGCTCTTGGCCTCGCCGACGATCTGCGTGTCGGCGGGGGTGAGCAGGAAGACCCGCGTCGCCACCCGCTCGATCGAACCGCGCAGGCCGAAGGTGAGGCCCGCGGCGAAGTCGACGACACGCTTGGCATCGGTGGGCTCCATGGACGTGAGGTTCATGATGACCGGGACGCCGTCCCGGAAGAGCTCGCCGATGGCGCGCGCGTCCCGGAAGCTGTCCGGCGTCACGGTCCCGATCCGGCGGTCCTCCTCAGCCGCCGCCTCGGTCGCCACCCGCGCCCGCGGGTCGGTGACCCAGGCCTCCGGCTGGTCGGGCCCCTCAGCCCGGTCGTCTTCGTAGCCGTCGTCGTAGTAACGCTCGTTGTTGTCGTCGTCGACGAGGCCAAGCCAAGCACTCGCCTTGCGCACCGATCCCATGGACGCCTCCTCTCACAGCGGTTTCCCTGGATTCCGCATCCCTATCGTCGTCCATGATGCGGATGATGCGCCAAGTGGATAGTCGCCGCGCGGGGTTTTCGTGACGGTACTGGTGCAGAGTCAACACGCCGATGTGCGGTGCGCTCCAAGGGCCGTCCTGTGTACGGCTGCTGACTGTGAGTGAAATATGATTCTTCACGGCGTATGGGTGACGGCCCGTGCGTACGGGTGAACGGGGCCGTCGCTACGATGCGCGGAGTTGATCGCTTCGGGCCACTCGGGGGAGTCGTCTTGTTCGGAATCGTCAGGCCCTGCAGCCATCGCCTCGGGGAGGGGCTCAAGACGCAGTGGATGGCGCATCTGTGCGGCCTCTGCCTCGCGCTGCGCAGCGACCACGGTCAGTTCGCCCGTGTCGTCACCAACTACGACGGCCTCATCATCTCGGTCCTGACGGAGGCTCAGGCCGAGCGGTCCACCGGGTGGCGGCGCACCGCGGGGCCCTGTCCGCTGCGGGGCATGCGGACCGCGTCCGTCGCCCGGGGCGAGGGGGCGCGGCTCGCCGCCGCCGTCTCGCTGGTGCTCGCGTCGGCGAAGGTCAGGGACCACGTCGTCGACGGGGACGGGGTCCTGGCGCGCAGGCCGGTGGCCGTCGCCGCCCGGCGGGTGGCCCGGGGCTGGGACCGCGCCGGCGCGCGGACCGGCGCCGATGTGGGGTTCGACACCGCGGTCCTGGTCGACGCCGTCGAACGGCAGGCCGGCATCGAGGCCTTGGCGGGGCCCGGCACCTCGCTGCTCACCGTCACCGAGCCGACCGAGACCGCGACCGCCGCGGCCTTCGCGCACACCGCCGTGCTCGCCGGGCGGCCCGGCAACGCGGCGCCGCTCGCCGAGGCGGGCCGGCTCTTCGGGCGCCTCGCCCACCTCCTCGACGCCGTGGAGGACAGGGAAGCTGACGCCGCGTCGGGCGCCTGGAACCCGCTCACCGCGACCGGTACGCCCCTGACCGAGGCGCGGCGCCTGGCCGACGACGCGCTGCACGGCATCCGGCTCGCACTGCGCGACGCCGAGTTCACCGACGGCAAGCTGGCGCACATGCTCCTCGCGCACGAGCTGTCCAGGTCGGTCGACCGGGCCTTCGGCACCGAAGCGTGCGGACACACACATCAGGTGACGGCGCATCAGGGGGGTGCGTACGGGTCACCGCAGCAGGGCGGCGCGTACGGGCCTCCCGCCGATGGGCCGTACGGGTCGCAGAACCCCTACGGGGGCGGCAACCCCTACGGGGACGGCAACCCTTACGGGGACGGCAACCCTTACGGGGGCGGGAACCCTTACGGGGGCGGCGCACCCGGTGGGCCCGGTGGTCCCGGGCAGGGCGGTCCTGGTGGCCCCGGTGGCCCTGGTGGCTTCGGTGGCGGGCCCGCCTTCGACCCGCAGCCGCCGAAGCCCGGCAAGCGCGGCTTCTGGGCGGGCTGCGCCGTCGCCATCGGACTCTGCTGCACCTGCAAGGTGTGCTGCGCCGACCACTACGAGGGCCCCTGGTCGCGCAAGCGGCGCGAGGGCTGCTGCAACGACTGCGACTGCAACTGCGACGGCGGTTGCTGTGAATGCTGCGAGTGCTGCTCCTGCTGCGACTGCGGACTCTGACCGGTCCCGCCTGAGCCGGGCCACGCCGACGGATGTGGAAAGGTTGACCGGCATGAGCACCGAGCACACCGGCAACGCCTTCGACGACGGGGCCGCGGCCGCCGCGCAGGAGTGGAAGCACTGGCACGAGCAGCGGACGGAGACGGTGTCGGCCCCCTACGGGCCGCTCTCCCTCACCGGCACGCACTGGCTCGCGGACCATCCCGACGGGCACCTGCCGGGCATCCCAGGGCGCTGGACCGGGACACCCGACGCCCTCGTCCTGACGGCGGGCCCCGACGCCGGCCTCACCGTCGACGGCCGGCCCCTGACCGGCGAGGTCCGGCTGGACGTCGAGAGCGGTCCGGTCCCCGGGGCCCGCGTCGCGCACGGCAGGCGCCGCCTCGTCGTCATGCGGCGCGAAGGCCTCTGGGCGGTGCGCGACTTCGACCCGGACGCCACCGCGCGCCAGGTCTTCCGGGGCATCGAGGTCACCGCGTACGACGCCCGCTGGGCGGTGCCCGGGCGCTTCACCCCGTACGGCGAGGACCGCACCGTCATGGTCGGCAACGCGGACGGCAAGGAGCGCGGCCTCGGCCTCGACGGCGAACTCTCCTTCCGCCTCGGGGGCGTCGAGCACACCCTCCAGGTGAGCGTGGAGGCCGGCGGCTCGCTCTGGGCCGTCTTCGCGGACGCCACGAGCGGAACGTCCAGCTACCGCTTCCGCTTCCTGCGGCCCGCCGCGCCCGACGCGGACGGCCGCACCACGGTCGACTTCAACCGCGCGCTGCTGCCCCCGTGCGCCTTCGCCGACCACTTCATCTGCCCCTTCCCGCCGCCGGGCAACACCCTGGTCACCGAGGTCGCGGCGGGGGAGCGGAACCTCCGCGACCGCTGAGGCGCCGGAGCTGGAGGGCGCAGCACGCAGCCGGACAAGGGCGGTGCCCCGGTGACGTACGACAGGTACGGGAGCACCGGGGCCGTTCGGCGTGTACTGATCGGTCGGCGGCCGAAAGGCGCCCTTGTGCGGGTCGTGCCCGCCGCCAATACTCCCGAGCAGCGCTTGTCAGGAGCACGGCGTATCCGGAATCCGGGCTTGCTCTTTGGCTGCGCCTCACGGGTCTTCAACCCGCAAAGACCCACTGACTTCCCTCGGGAGGAACAACGTGAGGATCAAGCGCACCACCCCCCACAGCGGCATAGCGAGACACGCCCGCCTGCTCGCCGTGGCCACCGGACTCGTGGCCGCCGGAGCGCTCGCCGTCCCCGCGGCCAACGCGCAGGACGGCACGGAGACCTTCAGCGCGTCACAGCTGGAACAGGCCAGTGACGCCGTGCTCGGCGCCGATGTCGCGGGCACCGCCTGGGGCGTCGACGCGAAGACGAAGCAGGTCGTCGTCACCGCCGACAGCACGGTCTCCCGCGCCGAGATCGCCAGGCTGAAGGCCGCGGCCGGGAGCAACGCCGGCGCCCTGAAGATCGAGCGCACCGCGGGCACGCTCCAGAAGTACATCTCCGGCGGCGACCCCATCTACGCGACCAGCTGGCGCTGCTCGCTCGGCTTCAACGTGCGCAACAGCGCGGGCGCCTACTACTTCCTGACCGCCGGGCACTGCACCGACGGCGCGACCACCTGGTGGTCGAACTCGGCGAAGACCACCGTGCTCGGCACCACGTCGGGCTCCAGCTTCCCGACCAACGACTACGGCATCGTCCGCTACACCAACAACTCGATCACCAAGTCCGGCACCGTGGGCAGCCAGGACATCACCGGCGCAGCCGACCCCACCGTCGGGCAGAACGTCACCCGGCGCGGCTCCACGACCGGCATCCACAGCGGTCGGGTCACCGCGCTGAACCAGACCGTCAACTACGGCGGCGGTGACATCGTCTACGGCCTGATCAAGACCACGGTCTGCGCCGAGCCCGGCGACAGCGGCGGTCCGCTGTACGCGGGCTCCACGGCGCTCGGTCTGACCTCCGGCGGCAGCGGCAACTGCTCCTCGGGCGGCACGACCTTCTTCCAGCCGGTCACCGAGGCGCTGCGCGCGTACAACGTCAGCGTCTACTGAGTTCCGCGGCCGTCAGTGGATGAGCCCCCGTCCGGACACCGGGCGGGGGCTCACCCCTGCCCGGCCGGAAGCCACCACCGCCTCTCACCGCCCCCTCCCTTTGTGCCCGTCGCGGGGTTACCTTCGAAGCGGACACCCAACACGCCCAATTCGGACCCTGGGAGCCGGCATGGTCGAGGAGCTGGTGGCGGTGGGAGCGGCCCTCGGGTCGGTCGGGGTGGTCTACGTGATGGCGGCGGCGCGCGTCGTCAAACAGTACGAGCGAGGCGTGGTGCTCCGCCTCGGCAAGCTCCAGCACTCCGTGCGCGGCCCGGGTCTCACCCTGGTCGTGCCTCTCGTGGACCGGCTCCGCAAGGTCAATATGCAGATCGTGACGATGCCGGTGCCCGCGCAGGACGGCATCACGCGCGACAACGTCACGGTCCGGGTGGACGCGGTCATCTACTTCAGGGTGGTCGACGCGGCCGAGGCGGTCGTGCAGGTGGAGGACTACCGCTTCGCGGTCTCGCAGATGGCGCAGACGTCGCTGCGCTCGATCATCGGCAAGAGCGATCTGGACGATCTGCTGTCCAACCGCGAGAAGCTCAACCAGGGCCTTGAGCTGATGATCGACTCCCCGGCCATCGGCTGGGGCGTGCAGATCGACCGCGTCGAGATCAAGGACGTCTCGCTGCCCGAGACGATGAAGCGCTCGATGGCCCGCCAGGCCGAGGCCGACCGCGAGCGGCGCGCCCGGGTCATCAACGCCGACGCCGAACTCCAGGCCTCCAAGAAGCTCGCCGAGGCCGCCCACGAGATGTCCGAGGAGCCGGCCGCGCTCCAACTGCGGCTGCTGCAGACCGTGGTGGCCGTCGCCGCCGAGAAGAACTCCACCCTCGTCCTGCCCTTCCCGGTGGAACTGCTCCGCTTCCTGGAGCGGGCCCAGCAGGCCCTACCGCAGCAGCAGCAGCAACCGCAACCGCAACCGCAGGCTCAGCCTCCACAGCCGCAGGCCCAGCCCCAACAGCCGCCGTACGCGGAGTCCGTGAAGCTGCCGGAATCCGGAGTGCGGGAGGCGGAAGCCGGAGAGCCGAAGCTCTCCTGAGGGGCGAGAACCGGACAGGACTAGTCCTCACAGGCTGACGACCGCTCCTCGCGCGCAGTGTTTGCAACGGGAACCGACGTGGCGGTACGACCCCGTGGGGTGGGCCGGGGGGCGTGCGGCCGTGTCGCGCGCGCGTCCTGAAGTAGACCTTGTGTGCTACCGGACGGCGTCGGGATAGTGGGCCGGGCCAGTTGACATGGACGCGGCTTCTTTGGCTCGGCAGCGCCATGTCGCACCAGCCTTCCCGACCCGTCAGGCCCCCACGCCGGGCGGGTCGTTCCCCCCACAGGAGGTCGTGAGCTTTGAAGCACCGACGCATACCCAAGCGGCGTGCCGTCGTGACAGGCGCGGGCATCGCCGCGCTGGTCGCCGCGGGCATCACCTTCCAGACTGCGAACGCGAGCGAGCACGACCCGGCCCCCACGCCGGACACCCTCTCGGTGGCGAAGGCCGGAAAGCTCGCCTCGTCCCTGGGCAAGGACCTCGGCGCGGACGCCGCGGGAACGTACTACGACGCCAAGGCCAAGGCCCTCGTCGTGAACGTACTGGACAAGAGCGCGGCGGACGCCGTCGAGTCGGCGGGCGGCAAGGCCAGAATCGTCGAGAACTCCCTGGCCGAGCTGAAGAGCGCCCGCGCGACGCTCGACGACGAGGCGGCCGTGCCCGGCACCTCCTGGGTGATGGACCCGGCGGCCAACAAGGTGGTCGTCACGGCGGACCGCACCGTCAAGGGCGCCGCGCTCGACAAGGTCGGCGCGATCGTGGAGAAGCTCGGCGGCAAGGCCGAACTCAAGCGGAGCAAGGGCGAGTACAAGGCCTTCATCGCCGGCGGCGACGCGATCTGGGGGAGCGGCGCGCGCTGCTCGCTCGGCTTCAACGTCGTCAAGGGCGGCGAGCCCTACTTCCTGACGGCGGGCCACTGCGGCAACGCGGTCAAGAGCTGGTCCGACTCGCAGGGCGGCGCGGAGATCGGTGCCACGCAGGAGTCGAGCTTCCCCGGCAACGACTACGCCCTCGTGAAGTACACGGCGGACACCCCGCACCCGAGCGAGGTGAACCTCTACGGCGGCACCCAGGCGATCAGCAAGGCCGGTGACGCCACGGTCGGCCAGAAGGTGACGCGCAGCGGCAGCACCACCCAGGTCCACGACGGCGAGGTCACCGCGCTCGACGCCACGGTGAACTACCAGGAGGGCCAGGTCGACGGGCTGATCCAGACCACCGTCTGCGCCGAGCCCGGTGACAGCGGCGGCGCGCTCTTCGCCGGTGACACCGCGCTGGGCCTCACCTCGGGCGGCAGCGGCGACTGCTCATCGGGCGGGGAGACGTTCTTCCAGCCGGTGCCGGAGGCGCTGAGCGCCTATGGAGCGGAGATCGGCTGACCTCGGCCGGAGGGCCTGAGCCCCGTTCGAGTCCCGTCCCGGAAACCGGGGCGGGACTCTTTCGCGCACCTCTTGTGAAAGTTTTCACAAGAGGGCAAGGGGTCAAAGTCCTTTGGTGTTCCCGCAGTTCACGACGGGTTCGGGCGGTCGCAGGCGATGCTCCGCAGGGACCTTGTGCCCGGCGGCCCAGGACCTTTTCGGGGCGGGGGCGGATGTCCGCGGGTGTGGAATCGGATTCGTGGAGAAGAGGCTCCACGGACTCGGAGAAGGAGTAACCGCCATGCAGGCCATGGAGATGGTGGGCGGACTGGTCGAGAGGGCGCTCACCGCGCTCGGCCGGTTCGGGACGTACGACCAGGAACAGGTCGATCACATCGTCAAGAAGGCTTCTCTCGCCGCGCTGAGCCGGCACGGGGAACTGGCGCGGCAGGCGGTCGAGGAGACCGGCCGGGGCCTCTTCGAGGACAAGGCGGTCAAGAACCTCTTCGCCTGCGAGCACGTCGTCAATTCGATGCGCGGCCTGAAGACCGCGGGCGTCGTCTCCCGCGACGAGCTGAACGGCGTCACCGAGATCGCCGAACCGGTCGGCGTCGTCTGCGCGATGACCCCGGTGACCAACCCGACTTCGACGACCGTCTTCAAGGCGCTCATCGCCCTGAAGACCCGCAACCCGATCATCTTCGCCTTCCACCCGAGCGCCCAGCGCTGCTCCGCCGAGGCCGCCCGCATCGTGCGGGACGCCGCGGTCGAGGCGGGCGCCCCCGAGGACTGCGTGCAGTGGGTCGAGGAGCCCTCGATGGAGGCCACCGGGCTGCTGATGCACCACGAGGGCGTCTCCACGATCCTCGCCACCGGCGGCAACGCGATGGTCAGGGCCGCCTGCTCCTGCGGCAAGCCCGCGCTCGGCGTCGGCGCGGGCAACGTACCCGCGTACGTCACCCGAAGCGGCAGGCCGCGGCGGGCCGTTCACGACATCGTGCTCTCCAAGGCCTTCGACCACGGCATGATCTGCGCCTCGGAGCAGGCCGTCATCCTCGACGCGGAGATCTACGCCGAGGGGCTCGCGGAGTTCGAGCGGCTCGGCGCGTACGTCGTCACGGCGGCCGAGAAGAGCAAGCTGGAGGAGTTCCTCTTCGGTACGACGGCCTACGCCGAGAACTGCTCGGGTGCGAAGCTCAACGCGGACGTCGTCGGCAGGTCCCCCCGGTGGATCGCCGAACAGGCCGGGTTCGCCGTGCCCGAGGGCACCTCCGTCATCATCGCCGAGTGCGCGGAGGTCGGCGAGGGCGAGCCGCTCACCCGCGAGAAGCTCTCCCCGGTCCTGGCCGCCCTGAAGGCCGACACCACCGAGCACGGCCTCGAACTGTCGGCTCGGATGGTCGAGTTCCACGGGCTCGGGCACAGCGCCGCCATCCACACCGAGGACGAGGAACTCGCCGAGGAGTTCGGCAAGCGCGTCAAGGCGGTCCGCGTCATCGTCAACGCGCCCTCCACCTTCGGCGGCATCGGTGACGTCTACAACTCCTTCCTGCCCTCGCTCACCCTCGGCTGCGGCAGCTACGGACACAACTCCGTGTCCGACAACGTCTCCGCGGTCAACCTGCTCAACATCAAGCGGATCGGACGGCGCAACAACAACATGCAGTGGTTCAAGGTCCCGCAGAAGATCTACTTCGAGCGCAACTCCCTGCGGTACCTCGGGGAGATGGAGGGCATCAGGCGCGTCTCGATCGTGACGGACCGGACGATGTCGGAGCTCGGCTTCGTGAGAAGTTCTTCGACATCCGCAAGCGCGCCCTCAGGTTCCCCGGTCTCGGCGCGAAGGCGCGGATGGTGGCCGTCCCGACCACCTCGGGCACGGGCAGCGAGGCCACCCCCTTCGCGGTCATCTCCGACCCGGCGGCCGCCCAGAAGTACCCCCTCGCCGACTACGCGCTTACCCCGGACGTCGCGATCGTCGACCCGGTCCTGCCGATGAGGCTCCCGCCGGACGTCACCGCCGACTCCGGCTTCGACGCGCTGACCCACGCCACCGAGGCGTACGTCTCGGTGTACGCGAACGACTACACCGACGGGCTCTGCCTCCAGGCGGTCAGGCTCATCTTCGAGAACCTGGAGCGGTGCGTCGTGAACGGGGCCGCGGACCCCGAGGCGCGCGAGAAGATGCACAACGCCTCGACGGTCGCGGGCATGGCCTTCGCCAACGCCTTCCTCGGCCTGGTGCACGCCATGGCCCACACCCTCGGCAACACCTTCCACATCCCCCACGGCCGCACCAACGCGCTGCTCCTGCCGCACGTCATCCGGCACAACGGCACGCTGTCCGGCAAGGCGACGCCGTGGCCGAAGGCGGAGGTCTACCGGGCACCGGAGCGGTTCCAGGAGATCGCCCGGATGCTGGGGCTGCCGGCGGCGTCCGGCGGAGGGGGTCCAGTCCTACGCCCGTGCGGTCGAGGAGCTGCGGGCCAGGTGCGGCATCCCCGCGTCCTTCCAGGAGGCGGGCGTCGACGAGGCCGCCTTCATCGAGGCCCTGCCGCAGCAGGCGATGAACGCGTACGCGGATCAGTGCGCGCCCGCCAACCCCCGTATGCCGATGATCGACGAGATGCGGGAGCTCATGCGGCTGGCGTACTACGGCAGCGGGGGAGGTGCCTGACCGCGGTGGGCGCCCAGGTCACCCGATGCCGCTGCCGTAGCGCGTGCCGCTGAGGTCGATCGAGCTGCTGGGGAGCTTCCGGCGGGCGGACAGGACGAGGGTGACGACGACGCCGACGACCGCCCAGGCGGAGAGGACGAGAAGTTCCCGGGTGACCGAGTTCCCCTCGAAGTACGCGATGGAGCGGGCCACCCAGGTCCCGGCCCCCGGCGGCAGCCAGGGGCCGATCGCCTGCCAGAAGGGCGGCAGCATCGGCAGCGGGAAGGCGCCGCCCGCGCTCGGGTTGCCCCCGATGACGATGAGCAGGACGGCGAGTCCGATGCCCACGATCCCGGTGAGCGCCTGCAGGGCGAGCGTGATCGCGCCGACCCCGAAGATCACCAGGGCGCCGAGGCCCCACAGCCCGAGGACGCTGCCGGGCAGGGCGCCGAGGATCGGTCCGATGATGACCGCGCCGCCGAGTCCGCCGACGACCGAGTAGAGCGCCATGGTGCCGAGCCTGATGACCGCGCGCGAGAGGTTGGCGGCCCGGGAGCCCGCGCTGATCGCGAGGATCGACGCGCACAGATAGCCGCCGACGCACCAGCCGACGACCAGGTAGAAGGACGAGAGGCCGTTGAAGTCCTGGCCCGATGCGGGGGCCACGTCGTCGGCCGTCACCGTGCGCTTCTCGGCCGCGTCGGCCTTGGTGACGATCTCGGTGAGGGTCCTGGAGAGCGCGGTGCCGCCGCCGGACGCGACCAGGAGGGTGTCCTTCGTGCTCTGCGGGTCGACGATCAGGGCACCGTCGATGTCGCGGTCCATGATCTGGCGGCGGGCCGTGGCCTCGTCCTTGAGGACGCGGGGGTCGAGGGGCTTGCCGGAGAGCTTCTTCAGCCGGTCCGCGGTCCGGTCGGCCGCGGGCCCCGGGGCGACGACTCCGAAGGAGACATCCTTGGGTTTCGGATGGTGCAGCGCCCCCACGTAGGAGGCGATGAACAGCAGCTGCAGGGCGAGTACGCCGATGACGAGCAGGGCTGCTCGCGGGGTGACGGCGCTCTTGAATTCGTCGGCGAAGCTCATGCCTCAACGCTCGGGGGCCGCGGTCGTTCTCGCAGGTGGGATGGGCCGAACGGGCGATATGGAGGCGGTGCGGGACGGCCTCGCTCGTGAATCGAACATACGTGTCGTACGTAAGTTCGAAACTGGTCTATGGTGGAGAGACGGGGATGTGAGATCGGATCGGTTCAGGGTTTCAGGAGGTGCGTGTGCCGGGGTTCACGCATCTGCACACCGTCTCCGGGTTCTCCCCGCGCTACGGCGCCTCGCACCCGGAGCGGCTCGCCGAGCGCGCCGCCGAACGGGGCATGGACGCCCTCGCCCTCACCGACCGGGACACCCTCGCGGGCGCCGTCCGCTTCGCCAAGGCCTGCGCCAGGGCGGGCGTGCGGCCGTTGTTCGGGGCCGGGCTCGCCGTGGGCACCTCCGCCCCGGACACGGGCGAGCGACGGCGGGCACCCGTGCGTGGCGGCGCCTTCATCGACGAGTCGGCCCCGCGCGTGACCTACCTCGCCAGGGACGGCGCCACCGGCTGGGCCGCGCTCTGCCGGCTGATCACCGCCGCGCACCGCTCCGGCGAAGGACCGCCCGTCCTGCCGTGGGGGGAGAATCATGGCGAGGGCCTGACCGTGCTGCTCGGCCCCGCCTCCGACGTGGGCCGCGCGCTGGCCGCCGGACGCCCCGACCGCGCCGCCCGCCTCCTCGCCCCCTGGCGCGAGCGGTACGGCGACGCGCTGCGCCTTGAGTCCGTCTGGCACGGCCGCGAGGGCACCGGGCCCGGTTCGCTGCGCCTGGCCGCGCGCACCGTCGGCTTCGCCGCGGAGCAGGGCGTACTCCCCGTCCTGAGCAACGCCGTGCGCTACGCCGACCCGGGCCAGGGGCCCGTCGCCGACGTCCTCGACGCCGCCCGCCGCCTCGTCCCCGTCGACCCGACCAAGGAACTCGACGGCGGCGAACGGTGGCTGAAGGGCGCGGACGACATGCTGCGCGTCGCCGAGCGCGTCGTCGAGGCGGCGGGGTTCCGCCGCGACACCGCCCACCGGCTGCTCGACCGGACCCGGGCGACCGCCGCCGAGTGCCTCGTCGACCCCGAGGACGACATCGGCATCGGCTCCGTGCGCTTCCCCGAGCCGGGCCTGGTCGGCGCCGGGCGCCGCACCGCGCAGCGCGTCCTCGCCTCGCGGGCGGCGGCGGGCATGGTCAGGCTCGGCCTCGACTCCCGCCGCGCGTACTGGGAGCGGATGCACCACGAGCTGGACATCATCGACCACCACGGCTACGCCTCGTACTTCCTGACCGTCGCCCAGGTCGTCGACGACGTGCGCGGCCTGGGCATCCGGGTCGCGGCGCGCGGCTCCGGCGCGGGTTCCCTGGTCAACCACCTCATCGGCATCGCGCACGCCGACCCCGTCGAGCACGGGCTGCTCATGGAGCGGTTCCTGTCCAAGCGGCGGCACGTCCTGCCGGACATCGACATCGACGTCGAGTCGGCCCGCCGCCTGGAGGTCTACCGCGCGATCATCGGCCGCTTCGGCACCGAGCGGGTCGCGACGGTCGCCATGCCCGAGACCTACCGCGTACGCCATGCCGTACGCGATGTGGGCGCCGCCCTCTCCATGGACCCGGCCGAGATCGACAGGATCGCCAAGGCCTTCCCGCACATCCGCGCGCGCGATGCCCGCGCCGCGCTGGAGGAACTGCCCGAACTGCGGAAGGTCGCCGAGGAACTGGGGGGCAGGGACCGGCTGTGGGAGCTGGTCGAGGCGCTCGACGCGCTGCCGCGCGGCGTCGCCATGCACCCGTGCGGGGTGCTGCTCTCCGACGCCTCGCTGCTCGCCCGCACCCCCGTGGTGCCGACCAGCGGTGAGAGCCTGCCCATGTCGCAGTTCGACAAGGAGGACGTCGAGGACCTCGGCCTGCTCAAGCTGGACGTGCTCGGCGTGCGGATGCAGTCGGCGATGGCGCACGCGGCGGCGGAGGTCGAGCGGGCCACCGGTGTCCCCGTGGATCTCGACGACCCGCGCCAGGTCCCGCCCGGGGACCCGGCCACGTACCGGCTCATCAAGTCCACCGAGACGCTCGGCTGCTTCCAGATCGAGTCGCCGGGCCAGCGGGACCTGGTCGGGCGCCTCCAGCCCGAGACCTTCCACGACCTGGTGGTCGACATCTCACTGTTCCGGCCAGGACCTGTCGCCGCCGACATGGTGCGGCCCTTCATCGAGGCCAGACACGGCCGCGCGCCCGTCCGCCACCCCCACCCCGACCTCACCGAACCGTTGAAGGAGACGTACGGCGTCGTCGTCTTCCACGAGCAGGTCATCGAGATCGTGAACATCATGACCGGCTGCGGACGCGACGAGGCGGACCGGGTGCGGCGCGGGCTCTCCGACCCCGAGTCGCAGGGCCGGATCCGCCTCTGGTTCGCGCAGCACGCGGCGGCGAGGGGGTACGACGCGGAGACGATCGGCCGCACCTGGGAGATCGTCGAGGCCTTCGGTTCGTACGGCTTCTGCAAGGCGCACGCGGTGGCCTTCGCCGTGCCCACCTACCAGTCGGCCTGGCTGAAGGCCCATCACCCGGCGGCGTTCTACGCGGGGTTGCTCACGCACGATCCCGGCATGTACCCGAAGCGGCTGCTGCTCGCGGACGCGCGGCGAAGAGGGGTGCCGATCCTTCCGCTGGACGTGAACCGGTCCGCGGTCGCCCACCGTATCGAACTGGTGTCCGGTTCGGAGTCGGCTCCGGACCGGTGGGGCCTGCGCCTCGCGCTCAGCGACGTCCACGGCATCAGCGAGGCCGAGGCCGCGCGGATCGCGGAGGGGCAGCCCTACGCCTCACTCGTCGACTTCTGGGAGCGGGCCAGGCCCTCGAAGCCGGTCGCGCAACGGCTCGCACAGGTCGGCGCGCTTGACGCGTTCGGCGCCAACCGTCGCGATCTGCAACTGCACCTGGCCGAGCTGCGGCGCGGCGCACGCGGTGCGGCCGGGGCCCAGCTCCCGCTGGCCGGCGGGCGGAGGACGGCGCCCGCCGGCCTGCCCGACCTGGACGACGCCGAGCGGCTCAGCGCCGAACTGGGCGTCCTCGGCATGGACTCCTCGCGCCACCTCATGACGGACCACCGCGGCTTCCTCGACGAACTCGGCGTGTACAGCGCCCGGCGCCTGCGCGAGGCCGAACACGGTGCGACCGTCCTGGTCGCGGGCGCCAAGGCCGCCACCCAGACCCCGCCGATCCGCTCCGGCAAGCGCGTCATCTTCACCACCCTCGACGACGGCACGGGCCTGGTCGACCTGGCCTTCTTCGACGACGCCCACGAGCGGTGCGCGCACACCGTCTTCCACTCCTGGCTGCTGCTCGTACGCGGCGTGGTGCAGCGCCGCGGACCGCGCAGCCTCAGTGTGGTGGGCGCCGCGGCGTGGAACCTCGCGGACCTGGTGGAGGTGCGGAAGGAGGGCGGCCTCGACGCGGTGGCCGCGCGCCTGGCGGATCCGGAGCCGGGACCCGCACCCGACGAGGGCCGGGGCCCGGCGGACGGGCGCCGCATCCGGATGGCCAACGGGTACGAGATGCACCCCTGGGCCGATCTGCGCCCGGCGGGTGAAGGCGCCGCGGGCGTCGGCAGGAAGTTGTGGCACCAGAGTCAGGGGAGCGCGGGATGAACGACGGGACCACCACCCTCTACGCACGCTTCCTGCTGCCGCCCATGTACGAGGCCGCGCTGCCTCAGCTCATCGCGCTGCTCGGCGAGTTCACCCCGCAGGTCGAGGCGCTGCCGCCGGACGCCGCGCTCGTCGACGTGCGCGGCGCGCGACGGTACTTCCGGCGGGGCGCCGTCGATCTTGCCGCGCTGATCCGGGTGCGGGCGCTCGCGCTGTACGGGGTGGAGTGCGCGATCGGCGCGGGCCCCGGGCCGATGCTGGCGCGGATGGCCGCGCGGGGCGCCGCTCCGGGGGTCACCCGCGCGGTGCCCGAAGGCGCGGACGGCGTACGGGAGTTCCTCACGGGCCGGCCGGTCGGTGAGCTGCCCGGCATCGGCCGCGCCACCGCCCGCACCCTCTGCGAGTACGGCCTCGACACCCTGGAGAAGGTCGGCGCCGCGCCCCTGTCCACCCTGCAGCGGCTCGTCGGCGCCCGCGCGGGCCGCGAGCTGCGCGAGAAGGCGCGGGGCGTCGACCGCACCCGGGTCGTGCCGAACGCCGCCGCGCGCTCGACGGCCGTCGAACGGTCCTTCCCCCGTGACGAGCTGGACCCCTTCCGGCACCGCCGTGCCCTGCTCTGTGGCGCCGAGGAACTGGGCGTCAGGATGCGCGGGGAGGCCCAGGTGTGCCGCACGCTGACCCTCACCGTGCGGTACGCGGACCGCACCGGCTACGCGACGATCACCCGGAGCCGGACCCTGCCCGAGCCGACCGCCCACTCCGCCGCGCTGACCGCGGCCGCCTACCGGATGTACGAGACGCTCGGCCTGCAGCGCGCCCGGGTGCGGGCGGTGTCCCTGCGGGCGGAGGGGATCTGCCCCGCCGAACGCGCCACCCACCAGCTGACGTTCGACCCGGCGGACGACAAGGCCCGCCGGATCGAGGAGGTGGCCGACCGGGCGCGGGAGAAGTTCGGGCCCGGCGCGATCGTGCCGGGGACGCTGGCGGCGTGAGGCGGACCGTGACCGGGCCTCAGCCCCGCGCCGGACCCGGCCGCGACACGAACGAGTGATTTCACTTCCGGAAGGGGCCACTGGCAACGCCGTTCGTCGCGCCACCACCTACTCTCGGGGGCGCCCCGGACCGGAGCCCGGCGGCCCGGTGACCGTGCCAGTGTTCACTGGAAACTTTTGCTGTCGCGCCGCTTCACTCTTCATCTACCGGCGCGTAATTTGACGTGAGCACGGCATCCTGTCGATCCGGGTCACAGGTCGTACCCCCTCGCAACTCATCCGAGCCGCAAGGAGATCACACGATGCTGCCCTGGAGACGCGCGCTGCGCGCGCTCGCCGCCGCCCTGCTCCTCACGGGCGCGGCCACCCTCACCCCCGCGGCCGCGGCGGCCGCCGACAGCGCGGCGCCGGCGGCCGTCTCGCGCGGCTGGAACGACTACGACTGCAAGCCGTCCGCCGCGCACCCCCGCCCGGTCGTCCTCGTGCACGGCACCTTCGGGAACTCCGTCGACAACTGGCTCGTCCTCGCGCCCTACCTGGTCAACCGCGGCTACTGCGTCTACTCCCTGGACTACGGCCAGCTGCGGGGCGTACCGCTCTTCAACGGGCTCGGCCCCATCGACAAGTCGGCCGAGCAGCTCGACGGCTTCGTCGACAAGGTGCTCGCCGCGACGGGCGCGAGGAAGGCGGACCTGGTCGGCCACTCGCAGGGCGGCATGATGCCCCGCTACTACCTCAAGTTCCTCGGCGGCGCCGAGAAGGTGAACGCCCTGATCGGCCTCGCCCCCGACAACCACGGCACCACCCTGCTCGGCCTCACCAAGCTGCTGCCGTACTTCCCCGGCGTCGAGGACCTGCTGACCACCAACACCCCGGCCCTCGCCGACCAGGTCGCCGGATCACCCTTCCTGACCAAGCTCAACGAGGGCGGGGACACGGTGCCCGGCGTGCGCTACACCGTCATCGCCACCAGGTACGACGAGGTGGTCACCCCGTACCGCACCCAGTTCCTGGACGGCCCCGACGTGCGCAACGTGACCCTTCAGGACCTGTGCCCCGTCGCTCTGTCGGAGCACGTGGCGATCGGCATCCTGGACCGCGTCGCCCACCACGAGGTGGCGAACGCGCTCGACCCGCAGCACGCGACGCCGAGCACCTGCCTCTCCTAGATCATTCAGCGGCCGTGCCGGCCGGCCGCGCGGCGGCGGGTCGTGGCGAACATCGCCGCGGCGCCCACGGCGAGGGCGGCGGCGCCACCGACCGCGATGTACGGGGTGGTGCTGTCGCCGCCGGTCTCGGCGAGGTTGCCGTCCGCCGCGACGGCCGGCTTGTCGGCGCCGCCGTTCACCTCGGGCCGGTTGTCGCCCGCCGCCTCGTCCGCGGCGGGAGCGGCGTCGGGCGCCCCGGTGGCCCCGGCGCCCGTGTGGGCGTCGGCGTCCCCGTGGCCGTGGCCGTGGTGCTCGACGGTGGACTTGTCGGCGCCCGCCGCGATCTCCTGCTCGGAGGGGGCGGAGGCGGCCGGGGCGGGAGCGGCGCCGGAGCCGCCGGTGCCCTTGCCGAACACGACGTCGGAGCAGGTGTAGAACGCCTCGGGGGAATCCGAGCGCTGCCAGATGGAGTAGATCAGGTGGCGGCCGGAGCGGGCGGGGACCTGGCCGTCGAAGACGTAGTCGCCGTTCTCCATCTTCGGGTCGGTGACCTTGACGAAGGGCTTCTTCTCCAGGTCCGACCACTTCAGGGGCTTGCGCGGGTCGTACGAGGCCTTCGTGACGTACAGCTCGAAGGAGCCCTTGTGCGGGGCGGTGCCCTTGTAGCGGAACGTGTGGTGGCCCGCTGCGAGCTTGCTGGCCGGCCAGTCGGCGCGCGGCAGATCGAGGCCCTTGTACTTGTCGTTGCCCGCGCTGCACAGCTTGCCGTCGGGGATGATCTGCTTCGACTTGCCGGCGGCGTTGGCGATGTTCACCGCGTTCCAGTCGTAGAACGCCTGCGCGCCACTGGCCCCGACAGCGGCCTTGCAGGCAGCCGACCTCGGGGACTCCGGACCCTCCTGGAAACACGCGGAGACCCGGCTGACCGGGTCCGTCATCGAGCCGTGCGCGGCGGCGGGCGCGACCGAGAGGGCGGTCAGGGCGAGCGGGGCGACACCGACGGCGGCGATCGCGGCGGCCTTGCGGCGGGTGGTCATGGGGTTCTCCTCGGGCAGCGGTTCAGGGGCTGGTTCTCTGCTCGCCGGGCAAGGCGGGGCGAGCAGAAAGCTAGCCCCTGAAAACCGCGAAATCCCCTGCTGGGAGCGGGGAACGGTGATCCTTATGGTGCGGTTAAGGAAGCCTTCGGACTCCGCTCAGGTCGTGCCCGAATTGCCCTCGCCCAGCCACCGGTACCGCCGCTCGGGCCGCCCCGTCCCGCCGTACCGGAGCGTCACCTCCGCGCGCCCGGTGGCCACGAAGAACTCCAGATAGCGGCGGGCGCTCACCCGGGACAACGAGCCCGCCCGCGCGCACTCCGACGCCGAGAGACCGCCCGGGTGACCGCGCAGCGTCTGCTCCACCAGTTCCGCCGTGTGCGCGGCCAGGCCCTTCGGCAGTTCGCGGGAGCCGGGCGGGCGCGTGCCGAAGAGCTGGTCGACGTCCTCCTGGCGGGCCTCCCGCAAGCCGTCGAGCCGGGCCCTGAGCGCCGCCACATGTCTCAACTGCGCATGCAGCGCCGCCTGGTTGAACGGTTTGATCAGGTAGTGCAGGGCGCCCGCCCGCAGCGCGGCCCGGACGACCCCGGCCTCCCGCGCGGCCGTGATGAACAGGGCGTCCACCGGCCTGCGCCCGGGATCGCGCTCCTCGGCGGCCCGCAGCTCGCGCAGCACGGCGATGCCGTCCATGTCAGGCAGGTACACGTCCAGGAGGACGAGGTCGGGGCGCAGGCGCGCCGCCGCGTCGACCGCCTCGGCGCCGCTGTGGGCGACGCCGGCCACGGTGAAGCCCTCCACCGACGCGACGTAGCGGCTGTGCAGCTTGGCGACCATGAAGTCGTCGTCCACGACCAGCACCCTTGTCATCGCCGCAGGCTATGGGCGCGACCACAACGACCACAACGTCCGTTGATTCCGGAAGAGAGACAGGTTGTCAACGCGCGGGCAACATGTGGGCCACCTCACACCCGACTACCGACCGACAGGTGGTGGCACACGTGCGCCTGCGCACACCCCTCGCCCTGCTCGGGGCCGCTCTCCTCGTCCTCGTGGCGCCGCCGCTGCTCACGCCGGGCAGCGGCGCGGACACCGGCACCCAGATCCCCGGCCTGCGCCTCATGGTCCCCAACACGCCCGGTGGCGGTTACGACATCACCGCCCGCACCGCGGCGAAGAACGCCGAGGACGCCGGACTCACCCACAACATCGAGGTCTTCAACCTGCCGGGCGCGGGCGGCACCGTCGGCCTGACCCGGCTCGTCGGCGAACACGGCAACGGCAAGCTCGCCATGTCCATGGGCCTCGGCGTCGTGGGCGCCGCCCGCTCCAACCACTCCCCGAAGACCCTGGCCGACACCACCCCCATCGCCCGGCTCACCGAGGAGCAGGACGTCGTCGTGGTCGCCAGAAACTCCCCGTACGAAACCATCGGCCAGCTCGTCGACGCCTGGAGGAGGAACCCGGGCAAGGTACCCGTGGGCGGCGGCTCGTCGCCCGGCGGGCCCGACCACCTCGCCCCGATGCTGATGGCGCGTGCCGCCGGGATCGAGCCGCGGAAGGTCAACTACGTTCCGTTCGACGGCGGCGGCGAACTGCTCGCCTCCATCCTCGGCAGCAAGGTCGCCTTCGGGGTCTCCGGAGTCGGCGAATACCTCGACCAGATCAAGTCGGGGGAGCTGCGGCTGCTCGCCGTCACCGGGCCGAAGCGGGTGAAGGGCCTCGACGGGCCGACGCTCAAGGAGTCCGGCTACGACGTGGACTTCACCAACTGGCGCGGCATCGTCGCCCCGCCCGGCCTCAGCGACGCCGAGCGCGAGAAGCTCACCGTGCTCGTCGAGAAGCTGCACGCCTCCAAGGAGTGGCGCGAGTCCCTGACGAAGAACGGCTGGGACGACGCCTTCCTCACCAAAGAGAAGTTCGGCGACTTCCTGGACGCCCAGGACCAGCGCGTCGTCTCGGTACTGAAGGAGCTGGGACTGTGACCACCGCCGACCTCCCCCGCGATCCGCGAAACCGCAGGGCCTGGCTGCGCGAGCACTCCGAACTCGGCGTCTGCGTCCTGCTCCTCGCCCTCGGCGCGCTCGTCCTCACCGACGCGCTCACCATGGACGTCGACATCACCCAGCGCGGCCCGATCGGCCCGAAGACCGTGCCGGTCGTCGTCGGCACCGGACTGCTCGTCGTCGCCGTCCTGCTCGCCGTCGACGTGCTGCGCGGCGGGCGCGGCGAGGCCGAGGGCGGCGAGGACATCGACCTGTCCGAACCCGCCGACCGGCGCACCGTGCTGCTGCTCGCGGGCGTCTTCCTCATGACCGCCGTCCTCATCGAACCGGCCGGCTTCCCGGTCGCCGGGGCGCTGCTCTTCTGGGGCGCCGCCCACGCGCTCGGCAGCCGCCACCTCGACCGCGACCCGCTCATCGCCGCCGCACTCTCCGTCGTCACCTACGAAGTCTTCAACAACCTGCTCGGCGTGCCTCTGCCGGGCGGCCCCCTGATGGGAGTGCTGTGACATGAACGCCTTCAACTCCCTGATGGACGGCTTCGGCACCGCTCTCACCCCCGTCAACCTCCTGTGGGCCGCGGTCGGCGTCCTGCTCGGCACGGCGATCGGCGTGCTGCCCGGCATCGGCCCCGCGATGGCGGTGGCGCTGCTGCTCCCGGTGACGTACGGCCTCGAACCGACCGGCGCCTTCATCATGTTCGCGGGCATCTACTACGGCGCGATGTTCGGCGGCTCGACGACGTCGATCCTGCTCAACACGCCGGGGGAGAGCGCGGCCGTCGTCGCCGCCATGGAGGGCCACCCGATGGCCAGGTCGGGGCGCGGTGCACAGGCCCTCGCGGCCGCCGCCATCGGGCACTTCGCGGGCGGCATGATCGGCACGACGCTCCTGGTGGTCCTCGCGCCGACGGTCGCCGACCTCGCCGTCGACATCGGCGCGCCCGACTACTTCGCCATCATGGTGCTCGCCTTCATCGCGGTCACCTCCGTGCTCGGCTCGTCCCGTATCCGCGGACTCGCCTCACTCCTGATCGGCCTGACCATCGGCCTCGTCGGCCTGGACCAGATGACGGGCCAGCAGCGGCTGACCTTCGGCTCGCTCCAACTCGCCGACGGCATCGACGTGGTGATCGTCGCGGTGGGGCTCTTCGCGATCGGCGAGGCTCTGTGGGTCGCCGCCCACCTGCGCCGCACCAGTACACAGGCGATCCCGGTGGGCCGCCCCTGGCTCGACAGGAACGACGTCGGGCGCACCTGGAAGTCATGGCTGCGCGGCCCCCTCATCGGCTTCCCGTTCGGCGCGATCCCGGCCGGCGGCGCGGAGATCCCGACCTTCCTCTCCTACGTCACCGAGAAGCGCCTTTCCAAGCACAAGGAGGAGTGGGGCAAGGGCGCCATCGAGGGCGTCGCGGGCCCCGAGTCGGCCTCGTCCGCCTCGGCCGCAGGCACCCTCGTCTCCATGCTGACGCTCGGCCTGCCCACGACCGCCGTCGCCGCCGTGATGCTCGCCGCCTTCCAGCAGTACGGCATCCAGCCCGGACCCCTCCTCTTCGAACGCGAGGCGGACCTCGTCTGGGGCCTCATCGCCTCGCTCTTCGTCGGCATGGTGCTGCTCCTCGCCCTGAACCTGCCGCTGGCGCCGCTCTGGGCGAAGCTCCTGCGCATCCCGCGCCCCTACCTCTACGCGGGCATCCTCTTCTTCGCGGCCGTGGGCGCCTACGCGGTCGGTGGCGAGCCGCTCGACCTGGTCATTCTGCTCGTCATCGGCCTGATCGGCTTCGGCATGCGACGGTACGGACTGCCGATCCTGCCCGCCGTCATCGGTGTCATCCTCGGCCCGAACGCCGAGCAACAGCTGCGCCGCGCCCTGCAGATCAGCGACGGCAGCGTGTCCGGCCTCGTCGACACACCGTTCTCCGTGACGGTCTATGGCCTCATCGTCCTGATCGTGGCATGGCCCTTGTTGCGCAAGGTGGTGGTGCGGGCGCGCCGGCGTGACGTAGACGTAGGGGCATGACCACACCGAAGGCCCCTGCGGACATCCGCCCCGCCACCGCCGCCGACGTGCCCGCCGTGCGGGCGGTCACGGACGCGGCGTACCACCGCTACATCGAACGCATCGGGCTCGTCCCCGTCCCGATGGAGGCCGACCACGCGGCCGATGTGGCGGCCGGGTTCGTGTACGTCACCGGGGACCCCGTGGTGGGTCTCCTGGTGCTCGTCCCGCGCCCGTACGAAGGGACGCTCCTGCTGGAGTCGATCGCGGTCCACCCCGATGCCGCCGGGCAGGGGGTGGGCCGTCGTCTTCTCGCCTTCGTGGACGCGCACGCGCGTGCGCTGGGACTTCCCGAGATCCGCCTCTACACCAACGCGCTGATGTGGGAGAACCAGAAGATCTATCCCCGCTACGGGTACGAGGTCGTCGAGCGGCGCGTGGACGGGCCCTACGACCGCATCCACTACCGCAAGCGGCTCGCGGACCACTGACGAGGGCTCGTCCACGGCTCAGCCGTGCTTCATCCCCGGCTCAGCCGTCCGGCCACCAGGTCCGCTGGATGTCCTTGCGGACCTCGGGCCTTTCGCGCGGCCGGATCTCCGCCTCCTGCCGCTCCCGCACCCGGCGGCTGACCGGCTTGCCCACGGGTTTGTGCGTGGTCACTCGACGCATGGCGGCCTCCCGGCATTCCGACGCCCTGCCTTACCGATGTCCATTCACGGCGCCCGGTAGACCTCTTCCGGCCCGCTTTCTGATCGAGGCCCGGTCACGAGTGCGCCGCTACGGGCCATCGACTCGAGATCGTCAAGGGCCCGGAGCGCCGCCGCGGCCGCCGCCGGGTCCGTGCCGGACAGGCCGCTCGCGGCGAACTCGTCCTCGTCCAGGCGCAGTACGTCGGAGCCGTCCGCCGAGCACCAGAGGTCCAGGTCGAGGTCCTCGACCGTGAGGACGGCGCCGTCGCGGACCGCGGGGCGAGTCACGTCGCAGTACCAGCCCTTGAGGGTGCCGTCCGCGGCGTACACCTCCTTGACCGCGTACCAGCGGTCGCGCCAGTAGTGCTCGGTGAAGACGTCGCCCGGCTCGAAGCGCACGAAGCCGAAGTCGCGGACGTGCGGGGCGGCCCAGGGCGCCCGGACGGTGATGTGGCTGCCGTCGTCGTGGAGGAGCCGTGCCGGGTAGCGGATCTTGGTCCGGCCCGCCTTCACGAGGGCGATCTCCACGGTCATCGCCGACCCGGTCGCGTCAGCCGAGGGTGCGGACATGACGTACCTCCGTGTCACAGATCTCGTAGCCGAACCACTTGTTGATCGCCAGCATCGGCTCGTTCCCGGCGTCGTTGCCCGTGAAGGCCTGTGTGCAGCCTGCCGCGCGGGCCCGGTGCAGGGAGTCGTTCTTGGCGAGCTTGGCCAGGCCGCGGCCGCGACGGTCGCGCGCGGTGCCCGTCATGCCGGAGGCGTACCGTCCCGCGCCGTCCGTACGGGCCAGCGTGAACGCCGCGGGGACACCGTCCACCAGAGCCACGGTGGTGAGCTCCTGGCTGACCAGCGGGTGGCGCCAGGTCTCGGTGAGCCAGTGCTCGTAGTCCGTGAACTCGGCTGCCACATCCGTCGGTTCGTCCGCCGCGGTCTCCGCGTCCAGCGCGAACAGCGGCCGCGCGTCGTCCGCGAACACCGATCCGCTGACCAGCTCGACCCCGGCGGGCGGCTCCTGGCGGGGCGGCAGGGCGCCGTGCGCCAGATCGAGGCGGAGGAAGTGCGCGGTGCGCCGCGCCGCATAGCCGCGGCTCGCGGCGAAGGCGAGGTTCTCGGGGCTGTCGAGCACCCACGAGTACAGGGTGTGCGCGCCGGCGTCCGCCAGATACTCCTCCGCGGTGCGCAGGAGCAGCGTCCCCGCGCCTCTGCCGAGCCGCTCCGGACGGACGTAGATGTTGGCGAAGCCCTGGCCCGGCTCGGGACTGTCGTGGGCGAGCCCCACCTGCGCCGTGCCGATGATCTCGCCGTCCACCTCGGCGACCAACTGCCGGTAGGCGGAGTCCGGGTGGGCGTGCGCGCGGTCGAAGGCGACCGAGTCGGCGGTGGCGAGCATGGCGGGTACACAGGCCCGCCGTACGGCGGCGAAACCCGCGTCGTCCGCGGCGGCGGCTGCCGCCGGGGCGTTGTGGGCGAGGGCTCGAACGATCACTGTCATGGACCGGCACGGTACGCGCGGGGCGCGCCGAGGTGCCTCCCATTTTCCGCGGGTGCGCGGTCCGGGGAGCGCGGGTGTGCCGCCGGGGCCGGGTCGTGCGGGACAATCGCCCCGTGACGTTGAAGATCGACATCGATGAGGGCGCGGGCGTCGCGCCGTACGAGCAGGTGCGGGCGGAGATCGCCGGGCAGGCGCGGTCGGGGGCGCTGCCGGTCGGCTACAAGCTGCCCACGGTGCGGGGGCTCGCCGAATCGCTCGGGCTCGCGGCCAACACGGTGGCCAAGGCCTATCGGGCACTTGAGGCCGACGGGGTCGTCGAGACGCGGGGGCGCAACGGCACGTTCGTCGCCGCGGCGGGCGACGCGGCGGCTCGGGCGGCGTCGGCCGAGGCGCAGGCGTACGCGGAGCGGGTGCGGCGGCTCGGACTCTCGGAGGAGGACGCGGCGGCGGCTGTGCGGGACGCGTTGCGCGCGGCGTACGGGGACGTCGGCTAGGGCGTCCGCCTGTGCCTGTGCCTGTGCCTGTGCCCGGGGCCGGGGGCCCGGGTCCGGGACGGTGCCGAACGATTCTCCCTGAACGCGCCCCTACAGGTACAACCCCGCGTCCGCGCCCTCCCGTTGGCCCGGGACCGACGTCGGCGTCGTGCCACGGCGCAGGGCGAAGAGTTCCGCCAGGGTCGCGCCCTCGCGGCTCACGCCGTCCTCCGTGCCGAGCCACTCCACGGCCTCGCGGCGGGTCAGCGCGCCGACCTCGATGCGGGCCAGGCAGCGGCCGGGGCGGACCACCGCGGGGTGCAGGCGCTCCAGGTCCTCGTTGGTCGTGACGCCCACCAGGACGTTCCTGCCCTGGCCGAGCAGGCCGTCGGTGAGGTTGAGCAGGCGCGAGAGCGCCTGGCCCGCCGTGTGCTTCGCCTCGCCGCGGATCAGCTCGTCGCAGTCCTCCAGGAGCAGCAGCCGCCAGCGGCCCTTGGCCGTGCCGTCGTCCTCGCCGATCGCGATGTCCATGAGGTAGCCGACGTCGCTGAACAGCCGCTCCGGGTCGAGGACGCAGTCCACCTGGCACCAGTCGCGCCAGGAGCGGGCCAGCGTCCGCAGCGCCGACGTCTTGCCCGTGCCCGGCGGGCCGTGCAGCAGCAGGAGCCGTCCCGAGATGTCCTCGGGCGTGGTCTTCATCAGCGAGTCCATGGCGCCGGCGACCGGCGCCGTGTAGTTGGACCGCACCTCCTCCCACGTACCGGCCGAGATCTGCCGGGTGGTGCGGTGCGGGCCGCGCCGCGGGGAGACGTACCAGAAGCCCATGGTCACGTTCTCCGGCTGGGGCTCCGGCTCGTCCTGCGCGTCGTCCGTGGCCTGCTTCAGGACCTTCTCGGCGAGCTCGGCGGTGGTCGCCGTCACTGTGACGTCGGCGCCGCGGTTCCAGCGGGAGACGAGTACCGTCCATCCCTCGCCCTCGGCGAGCGTCGCGCTGCGGTCGTCGTCGCGGGCCGCGCGCAGCACCGTCGCGCCGGGCGGCACCAGGGTGGAACCGGACTTGACGCGGTCGATGTTGGCGCTGTGCGAGAAGGGCTGCTCGCCCGTCGCGAAACGGCCGAGGAAGAGCGCGTCCACGACATCCGCCGGGGAGTCGCTGTCGTCGACGTTGAGCCGCATCGGCAGGGCGTCCTGTGGGTTCGCAGACATGCCGACATGATCCGGCACGTACACGCCGTTGTGCATCAGGTTTCCGCAGTGCGTCCCTTGTGTCCCGTTCCGGGAGGGGGTGCGGGTGTTCCCCGTCGCTGCCCGTTGTTCCCCTGTTGGTTCCCGCCGTCCCCGTCGGCTTGGCGAACTTCCAGAACGGGCAAGGGAATTGTTGAGGAACTCATTGTCATGAACACTATCGGCGGCCGGGGGTGCGTGCTACCACGGTCGAGGCAGAAATCCTGCTAAGGGAGGTTCCATGAAATTGTCCGGAATCACGGCATACATGTCCTCGCTCCTCCTCGCGGCCGCCTTCGCCCTCACCGGCGCGGCAGCGGCCCACGCGGACCAGTCGGCCGACTCGCGGGCCGCTGCCGGCGGTTATGTGGCCCTCGGGGACTCCTACTCCTCGGGCGTCGGGGCCGGCAACTACGACGGCGCCAGCGGGGACTGCAAGCGCAGCACCCGCGCCTACCCCGCCCTGTGGGCCGCCGCCCATTCACCCGCAAGCTTTAATTTCGTCGCCTGCTCGGGCGCTCGTACGGGTGATGTTCTCTCGGGCCAGCTGGGTCCCCTGGGCAGCGGCACGGGTCTCGTCTCGATCTCCATCGGCGGCAACGACGCCGGGTTCGCCGACGTCATGACGACCTGTGTGCTGCAGTCCGAGAGCACCTGCCTGGCACGCATCGACACCGCCCGCAAGTACGTCGACTCCACGCTCCCCGGCAACCTCGACAGGGTCTACGACGCGATCCGGGCGAAGGCCCCCGCCGCCCACGTCGTCGTCCTCGGCTACCCCCGCTTCTACAAGCTGGGCGGCAGCTGCCTCGCGGGCCTCTCCGAGCGCGAGCGGACCGCCATCAACTCCGCGTCCGACTACCTCAACGCGGCCACCGAGAAGCGCGCCGCCGACCACGGCTTCACGTTCGGCAGCGTCACGTCCGCCTTCACCGGGCACGAGATCTGTTCGTCGAGCTCCTGGCTGCACAGCGTGAACTGGCTCAACATCGGCGAGTCCTACCACCCCACCGCCGCCGGACAGTCCGGTGGCTACCTCCCCGTGTTCACCGCGGCGGCCTGACCCCACAAGGCCCGTCACGGCGTGTAGGAGGCCTCGCCCGTCGGGGTCTCCTGCACGCAGGTCACCTTGTACGCGACGGAGTTCGAGGCCGTCGTCACCGGCGCACGCACCTGGACGCCGACCGCGTTCTCGTACGTCCCGCCGCCCGGGTCGTACGCGGTCTCGACGTGACTGGCCTGCCGGACCTTGCCACCGCCCGAAGCGAACGACAGCGTCTTCCAGCCGGGATCGCCCGACGTGCCGGACCTCGTGACCCAGCGGTACTCGACGGTGGCGGGGACGCGCCCCACCGTGAACGTCGCGGTGAACGACGGCGCCCGGCCGGCCGCGGGCGGACACGCTCCCTCGTACTGCGTGCGGCTGCCGGAGACGTACACCTTCACGCTCTGGACGGGCGTCGGGGCGGTACCGCCGTGGCCGCCGCTCCCGCCACTGCCTCCGTTCGTGCCGCCACCGCCGGTCGTGGTGCCGCCACCGTCGCCGTTCCCGTCCGCCGAGCCGGTCGTCCCGCCTCCGCCGGAGCCCCCGTCCGAGCCGTTCGCCCCGTTCGAGGCGCCGCTGTCGCCGCCCTGGCCGTCGGCGGTCCCGGCACTGCCGTCGGCGCCCGCCGAACTCCCGCCGTCCCCGTCGCCGTTGTCGCGGTTGATCAGGGCGTACGCGATGCCGCCGATCGCGAGCGCCAGGACGACGAGCCCCGCCACCAAGGCTGCTACCGCGCGCCGGGACCGGCCCTGCTGCCCGGTCGCCGTGGTGTCCGTGGTCGTGGTGGACGGCGGCGGGGGGAGGGGGAGCGGCACCGGCGGGGCCGGACCGTACTGCTGCCGCTCGGTGGTGGCCGTCGGCTGGTGGGAGAGCGAGGTCTCCGCGTGCGGGGTGCCGCCCGCGGCCACGGTCCGCAGGTCGCGCTCGGCGTCGGCGGCGGACATCCGTTCGTCCGGGTCCTTGCGCAGCAGCCCCTCGATCACCGGGGCGAGCGGCCCTGCCCCGCGTGCGGGCGGCAGCGGCTCGTCGACGACCGCGCGCAGCGTGCTCAGCGGGGTGTCCTGGCGGAACGGCGAGCTGCCCTCCACCGCCGCGTACAGCAGGACGCCGAGCGACCACAGGTCGGAAGCGGGCCCGGGACGCTGCCCCAACGCCCGCTCCGGGGCGAGGAATTCGGGCGAACCGATGACCTCGCCGGTCATCGTCAGCGCCGAGCTGCCCTCGACCAGGGCGATGCCGAAGTCGGTGAGGACGACGCGGCCGTCGTTGGCGATCAGGACGTTGCCCGGCTTGACGTCGCGGTGCAGGACCCCGGCGCCGTGGGCGGCGCGCAGCGCGGCGAGGACCTCTGCGCCGATGTGGGCGGCCCGCCGCGGGGGCAGCGCTCCCTCGGCGTCGAGCACGTCGGACAGGGAGAGGCCGCGCACCATCTCCATGACGATCCACGGACGGCCGCCCTCGCTCGCCACGTCGTAGACCGTGACCACGTTCCGGTGCGGGATGCGGGCGGCGGCCCAGGCCTCGCGTTCGAGGCGGGCGTACAGCCGGTCGACCTCGACGGCGGGGAGCCCGGCGGGGGCGCGCACTTCCTTGACGGCCACCTCGCGCCCGAGCACCTCGTCGCGGGCCTGCCACACGGTGCCCATGCCGCCTTCGCCCAAGGGGGCGAGGAGACGGTAGCGCCCGGCGATCACGCGCTCTGGCCGACTCACGGGTGCCCCCATTCGCAGCAGTGCGATGCTCCCCAAAAGTAGCTCAAGCGAGCGCTGTTGCGGCCCCTTCCACACCAATCCGCCCGCGACGCACGTCAGTTCTGGGTGAGGGCCCTGACCACGGCGCCGACGACGCGGGCGGTGCGCTCCTCGGTCCAGTGCGCGGGATCCTCCACGCTGGAGACGAAGTAGCCGCGGGTCAGCAGGGAGAGGATGTCGGCGGCGAGCGGGGCGTCGGGCGCGCCGGCCGCGGCGGCGGCCTCGGCGAACTCCTGGCGGGACTCACGCGTCTCCGTGAGGTCGACGCCGTTCGGGTCGGTGCCCGCGGACGTCAGCATCTCCAGCCAGAGCGACCGCAGCAGCAGGTCGTCCGCGTCGGTGCTGAGGTTCCACTCGACCACGGCGCGCAGGCGTTCGGGGCCGGTCAGCTCCCCGGTGCGGGCCGCCAGTTCGGAGCGCCAGCGCGACTCGGCGGCGCGGACGGCGTTGGTGATCAGGGCGGTGCGGGTGGGCACGTAGTTCGTGACCATGGCCGTGGAGCCGCCGAGCTCCTTCGCGACGGCGCGAATGGTGATCGCCCGCGCCCCGTCGCGAGCGGCCACGGCGAGCGTGGCCTCCGCGATCTCCTTGCGGCGCTGGACTTCGTCGACGTCGATCGGCATGGAGGAAACCTAGCTCAGAGAGGGGGGTGACGGTGTCGGCAGTTAAATGCAACGTTGTTATATCACATTGTTTTTCTCAATGTTTCCTCTGCGTGGAGGGCCGTCATGAGCCTTGCCTTCGAGCGTGTCACGCCCCAGCCCCTGTCCGACCGGGCCCGCCAGCACCACGTGCGCACGCGCGACGGGATCCTGCTGGCGACCGATGTGTACGGCGCTGGCGAGGAACCGGCCCCCGCCGTGCTCGTCCGGCTGCCCTACGACAAGAACAGCCGGTACGTCTTCTTCGAGAAGGTCGCCGAGCGGTTCACCGCACGCGGATACGACCGCCTCGCGCTGTGGGCGCACCCCAAGGAGAAGGCGGTCGCCTTCGCCGACGGCGGCTGGAGCGCCGAGGCGATCGGCGAGGAGTGGCACCGTGGCGTCGGCGCCGAGCCCGAGACGTACGGCATCCCCGCACCCCGGACACCGGAGGCCTGACATGAACGCCCCGGCCATCGACGTCGCCGCGCTGACCGCCATCGACGTCCACACCCACGCCGAGATCTCCAAGGACGGCCACGGAGCCCTGAGCCCCGAGCTGTTCGGCGCCTCCGAGAAGTACTTCAAGGCCCACGGGCACCGGCAGCCGACCATCGACGAGACGGCCGCGTACTACCGGGAGCTGCACCGGCGCGTGCTGCGCCTGGCCCACGGGCTGCGCTCCCTCGGCACCGGCCGCGGCGACCGGGTCGCCCACCTCGGCCCCAACCACCCGTCCTTCGTCGAGGCCCTGTTCGCGGCCGGCGTGCTCGGCGCCGTCTTCGTACACCTCAACACCCGGCTGACCGCAGCGGAGTTGGCGTACAACCTCTCCGACGCGGGCGCCACCGTCCTCGTGCACGGGACCGAGCAGGGCGCCACGGCCGCCGAGGCCGCCACAGAGGCCGGCGTACGCCACCGCGTCGCCCTCGGCGCGTCCGGTGCGTCCGGTACGTCCGGTGCGTCCGGTACGGCCGCCGTCGGCTACGACGAGCTGCTCGACGGCGCCGCGACCGAGCCCCTGGACGAGGCCGTCGCCCCCGACGACCCCTGCATGATCATGTACACCTCGAGGACGACAGGCCGTCCCAAGGGCGCCGTCCTCTCGCACGCCAACGTCACCTGGAACAGCGTCAACGTCCTGGTCGACAGCGATCTCGCGGGCGACGAGGTCACCCTGGCCGTCGCCCCGCTGTTCCACACCGCCGCCCTCAACATGACGTGTCTGCCGACCCTCCTCAAGGGCGGTCGCGTGGTGCTGCTCGGCTCCTTCGACGCCGACACCGTCATCGACGCCATCGAACACCACCGCGTGACCACCATGTTCGGCGCTCCCACGATGTACGACGCGATGGTCGCCCGGCCCCGGTGGGCGAGCGCGGACCTGTCGAGCCTGCGCACCCTCAACTGCGGCGGGGCGCCGGTGCCCGCCCGCACCATCGAGACCTACCTCGCGCGCGGACTGGCGTTCGGCCAGGGCTACGGCATGACCGAGGCGTCCCCCGGCATCCTCCTGCTGGACCGGGAGCAGAGTGCGGCGAAGGCGGGTTCCGCGGGCCTGCCGCACTTCTTCACCGACACCCGCGTGGTCCTGCCGGACGGCGGCGAGGCGCCGCCGGGCCGAAGCGGCGAGATCCACGTCAGCGGCCCGAACGTCATGACCGGCTACTGGGGCCGCCCCGCGGACACGGCGGCCGCGCTCACCGACGACGGCTGGCTGCGCACCGGTGACATCGCCCGGACGGATGACGGCGGATACGCCTACATCGTCGACCGGGTGAAGGACATGTACGTCTCCGGCGGCGAGAACGTCTACCCGGCCGAGGTCGAGCGGGCGCTGCTCGCGCACCCCGCCGTCCGCGAGTGCGCCGTCGTCGGCGTGCCCGACGACACCTGGGGCGAGAGCGGCCACGCCGTCGTCGTCCTCGAAACCGGCGCCCGTACGAGCGCTGCCGAACTCCTCGCCCACCTGCGGGACCGCCTCGCCAAGTACAAGGTGCCCCGATCCGTCGCCTTCGCCGGGAGCCTGCCGCGCACGGCCTCCGGAAAGGTCGTCAAGGCCGCGGTGCGCGCGTCCCACCCGAATGTGTAGGCCCCCGTCACCGTGACCGGCGCCCGTCCGGTCGCCCTCCTCGAAAGGCACTCCCATGCCCGCTGTCGCCCATGGCCTCGCCGGCCTCACGGCCCTCGCCGGTACGGATCTCGGCCGCACCGACTGGCTGGAGATCACCCAGGACCGCGTCGACACCTTCGCGACCGCCACCGACGACCACCAGTGGATCCACACCGACCCGGAGCGGGCGAAGGACGGCCCCTTCGGCGGCCCCATCGCCCACGGCTACCTCACCCTCTCCCTGATCATCCCTCTCTTCGGTGAACTCCTCGAACTCACCGGGGTGTCCATGAGCGTCAACTACGGCCTGGACAAGGTCCGTTTTCCCCGCCCGGTACCGGTCGGCGCGAAGATCCGCCTGCACGGCGCCGTCGACTCCGTGACGGCGGTCAAGGGAGACGGCGTGCAGCTGGAACTGATGTTCACCGTGGAGGTCGAGGGCGGCGGGAAGCCCGCGTGCGTCGCCCGTGCCGTCTACCGGTACTACGCCTGACCACCGCACCGGTTCCCGGCGACGGCACGTGAGATACCCCACGTCACATCCGCTCGGCGCCAGGGGGCGCGCGTCTGCCGTGAGCGCCGCGGGGCCCGGCGGAGGCGCTTCCCGCCCCGACGTGGGGGCGTATGTCCAACTCGCCCTGGAATCACTCGGATTCGGAGAGTAATCGTCAACCTCCTTGCAGGGTAGGTGAATCCTGTGACCGGGATACACGAGTGTCGTGGCAGGGCGATAGGGTTAACCTGCCCTGGGCCGGGTGCCCTCGTACGGGTGGGGAGTGACATGGAACAGATAACGGTGCGCAGCAGGGCGCGTGTCCCTGCGATCACCTGTGGCAGCAGCGCGAGCAGTTCGCGTCTCGATCGTCATCTCTCGGTGCTGGGCGGCCCCGCCGTCCCGCAGCGCGAGTCGTACGAGGCGACGCTGCTGATGCGTGAGCTGACCTCACGTGACGCCGCGCACGCCCGGAGCAGCAGGGGTGCCCGAGTGAGGCGAGTCTCGCTCTTCGCGCCACTGCGCAGGCTGCGGCGCTCGCTGTTCGGCGGACGCTGACCGCGGGTGGTCCCGGGACGGAACCGCCGCTCCGCGGCGGATCTTTCCCACCCACCCCGCTCACCCCGTCACCTGTCACCACCTGTCCCGGCCGCCCCGTGCCCCGAGCCCGTCTCCGAGCACCTTCCGCGGCCGTCGAATCCCAGCCGGGCCGTCAACGACCGCCGGGCCGCCACGCCCCAACTCCCCGGGTGGCGGCCCAGTGGCTGTTCCAGGCCTGCGCCGGACGTTCCTAGCGTCCTTCGCCGCGCGCGTACCGGCGTACGGCGAGCGGCGCGCACAGCGCGAGCAGCACCAGCGACCACAGCACCGAGCCCGCCACGGGGTGCGCCACCGGCCAGGCCGCGCCCGCCGGGACGGGGGCGTTGCCGAACAGGTCGCGTACCGCCGTCGCCACCGCGCTGATCGGATTCCACTCGGCGACCAGGCGCAGCCAGGAGGGCAGCCCGTCGGCCGGGATGTACGCGTTCGACAGCAGCGGCAGCATGAACGTGGCGCTGCCAAGCTGCCCCGCCGCCTCCTCGCTCCGCGAGGCGAGTCCGAGCAGGATCCCGACCCAGGTGGTCGCGAACCGGAAGAGCAGCAGCAGCCCGAACGCGCCGACCGCCGCGAGCGGCCCGCCCTCGATCCGCCACGCCATGGCGAGCCCGACGAGCGACAGCGGCATCGCCGACGCGGACGGCCTCGACGCGGTGTCCATGCGGCGCGTGGCGGGTGAGCTGGGCTGCGGCACCATGTCGCTGTACAACTACGTGCCGCGCAAGGAGGACCTCTACGAGCTCATGATCGACGCGGCCGGCGGCGAGTACGAGCTGTCCGAGGACGCCGTGGGCGGCGACTGGTACGCGGGCATGCTCGCCATCGGACGGCAGACCCGGACGATCCTGCACCGGCACCCGTGGATGGTGCGCGTCATGTCCGTGCCCGCGACGGGGTACGGCTTCAGCCCGAACGTGCTGCGGTACCTGGAGCACTGCCTCGGCATCCTGGAGGGACTGGACGCGCCGCACGGCACCAAGATGGAGCTCATCGCCATGGTCAACGGCACAGTGCTGACGTCCGTGGCCAACGAGATCGCCGTCGCCGAGCGCGCCAGGAGCCTGCCGTGGTCGCCGGAGCAGGAGCAGGAGGTGCGTTCCGCCTACCTCGCCGCGCAGCTGGCGGCCGGAGCCTACCCGCGGCTCGCGGCGGTGCTGGCGCAGGCACCGGCCCCCGGCGACGCCGAAGAGAGCTTCGAGCGTGCGCTTCGGCGGCTTCTCGACTCGTTCCGGTCCCGTTCGGACGTGCCGGGAGCGGGGTAGCCGACGCTCAGAGCCTGTGTCATATCAGGGCGAACTGCCCGTCGGGGCCCTCTTCGCGGTGGTCGAGGACCGAAGCGGGGCGCCGCGCCGTGTCGGGGACGGGCAGGACGCCCGCCCGGCGCAGCTCGCTCTCGGTGAGCGGTGTGCCGAGCGTGGCCGTCAAATCCTCCTGGCGCGGGGCCAGTTCCGCGGTCAGCGCGAGTACCGTGATCAGTTCGAGGAGCTCGGACGTCCAGGGCTGGGGCCAGGCCGCGGGCCGGATCGCCTCCAGCGTCCCCGCCTCCGCGTCCTGCGTACGCACCGCGAACCACCGCTCGACGACCCGCACACCGCTCACCTCGTACTCCCAAGCCTCCCGCGGCACCGGCGAGACGACGCCCTCCTCGCCGATCCGCAGGACCTCCTGCTCGGCGTCGTAGGACAGGGCGCGGGGCCACGCGGGCAGTGGCGCCCTGACGTACGGCCTGCGACCGCCGGGCAGCTTCGGGCGCTCGCCGTCGCCCCGCATCCGCAACCGGAGCAGGCGCTGTCCGAGCTCCACGCCCCGCGCCCAGACGTCGGCGTCGCGGGTGAGAGGGACCCGGCAGCCCGCCGGTGACGCGGTGCCCGCCGCGAGCACCCAGGCGAGCAGGGCGCGCGCCGTGACGTCCTGGCCGAGCACGCCCGAGAGCTCGGCGAGCAGTCCCGGCGCCACATTGGGCTCCAGGCCCCCGGGGCGGCGGAACAGCGGCCTGATGCGGCCCGGACGCCCGGCCGGCGAGCGCCCGTCCGGCAGCACCGCCGAGGCGAGGACGGCGGGCCCGGGGGCGCCGGGGACGTATCCCTGCTCGACGGCGAAGAGCTGCCCCTCGCCCGCGACCCGCCACAGCTCGGGGCGGGCGACGTCGAGGAGGCGGTGGTCGGGGATCAGCCACTGCTCGTCGAAGGGGCCGTGCAGGACGCGCACGGGCTCGGGGCAGGGACCGCTCTCCCTGGCGATGCGGCCCGTGCCCGCGGGGTGGCCGGGCAGCTGCGCCACCGCGGTGTGCGGGGTGCGGGCGCGCGTGGGGCAGAAGAGTGCCTCGCGCTCGGGGCCCTCGGCGCGGACGAGGGCCGCCCAACGGGCTTTGAGGGATGCGGCGTCCGGGCCCATCGGCCACCCGCGGCCCGGCCGGAGCGGTGCGACGGACCACGGCATGAGGTCCGCGAGCAGCGGCGCTTCGTCGTGCGTCACGCCGGGCATCGTACGACGTGCCCGCCCGCGCCCGTCACGTCGCGTCGAGCGTGACCGAGAAGGAGAAGCGGTCGCCCCGGTAGTGGATGCGGGCGACGTCGAGGGTCCGCCCCTCCTCGTCGTAGGTGACGCCCGTGTAGTGCAGGATCGGGCTGAGCAGCGGCACTTCGAGGAGCCGGGCGGTCTCCGGGTCGGCGAGCGTGGCCTCGACGGTGTCGGTGATGCGGCTGATGCGGATGCCCACCACGTCGCGCAGGACCTTCGTCATGGGCCAGCGCACCAGATCGTCCGGCTCGATGCGGGCGGCCAGTTCGGGGCGTACGTAGTTGCGGGCGTGGTTGGTCGGCTCGCCGGTCTTCTCGTCGCAGCGCAGCCGGTGGTACGCCGCCACCTCGGCCGAGCCCGGGAAGTACCCGGCCAGTTCGGCGGGGAGCGGGACCGTGCCGTGGTCGAGGAGCCGGGTCCTCATGCCCGACTGCTGGGCCACGATCGCGTCGACCGAGCCGAGCAGCCGGACGGGGGAGCCGCGCTGCGCGCTCGGCTCGATGAAGGTGCCGCGCCGCCGGTGGCGGGTGATCAGCCCCTCGTCCTCCAGCTCCTTGAGCGCCTGCCGCATGGTCAGCACGCTCACCCCGTAGTGCCCCGCCAGCTGCTCCTCGGTGGGCAGCCGGAGCGGGGCGTCGGGGGAGCGGCCCAGTATCGAGGCGCGCAGGGACTGCGACACCTGGTACCAGAGCGGCAATTTCCGATTCAGGACGATCGAGTCCGGGGCGAAAGCGGTCACGGTCTCTCCGAATCAGAGGTGGTTTTGCGTCAGTTGCGGAAGTGGCGCTCCAGACCCTGCCATACGTCGTCGTAACCGCGCTGCAGGTGGGACGCGGTCGCCGCCTGCTCCGTCGCCGTCACGGGCCAGCGCGTCTCGAACATGAAGGCGAGGCCGTCGTCGATCTTCTGCGGCTTCAGTTCGGCCGCCGACGCCTTCTCGAAGGTCTCCCGGTCGGGGCCGTGCGCGGACATCATGTTGTGCAGCGAGCCGCCGCCCGGCACGAATCCCCCTTCTCCGGCAGCCTTCGCGTCGTACGCGCCCTCGATCAGGCCCATGTACTCGCTCATCACGTTCCGGTGGAAGTACGGCGGCCGGAAGGTGTCCTCGCCCACCAGCCAGCGCGGCGCGAACACCACGAAGTCGACGCCCGCGAGGCCCGGGGTGTCGGACGGCGAGGTCAGCACGGTGAAGATCGACGGGTCCGGGTGGTCGTAGCTGATCGAGCCGAGCACATTGAAGCGGTGCAGGTCGTAGACGTACGGGACGTGGTTGCCGTGCCAGGCGACGACATCGAGCGGCGAGTGGTCGTACGTCGCACGCCACAGATTGCCGCAGAACTTGTTGATCACCTCCACCGGCCCCTCGACGTCCTCGTACGCCGCGACGGGCGCCCGGAAGTCCCGGGCGTTGGCCAGCCCGTTGGCACCGATGGGCCCGAGGTCGGGGAGCTGGAAGGGCGCGCCGTAGTTCTCGCACACGTACCCGCGGGCGCTCGCGTCGAGGAGCTCCACGCGAAAGCGCACCCCGCGCGGGATCAGCGCGACCTCGCCGGGCTCGGCGTGCAGCAGCCCGAACTCGGTGCGAAGGAGCAGCCCGCCGTGTTCCGGCACGATGAGCAGCTCGCCGTCCGCGTCGCTGAACACCCGGTCCCGCATCGAGGTGTCGGCGTGGTAGAGGTGGATGCCCATGCCGGTGCGCTGCGTCGCGTCGCCGTTGCCGCCGAGCGTCCACAGGCCCGCGAGGAAGTCGGTGCCGGGGGCGGGCTCGGGCAGGGGGTTCCAGCGCAGCCGGTTCGGGTCGGGCACCGAATCGGCGAAGGGGGCCGTGCGCAGCGCGCCGTTGTCGGCGCGCGTGAACCGCGGGTGCGCGGCCGAGGGGCGGATGCGGTACAGCCACGAACGGCGGTTGTGCGCCCGGGGCTCGGTGAACGCGCTGCCGCTCAGTTGCTCGGCGTAGAGGCCGAGGGGCGCGCGCTGGGGGGAGTTGCGGCCGTGCGGCAGGGCGCCCGGCACCGCCTCGGAGCTGTGTTCGTTGCCGAAGCCGGAGAGGTAGGCCAGCCCTTCGGCGGCCTTCCGTGCGTCGTGCGCGCCCGCCCGGTCCGCGCCCGTCCGGTTCACGTTGCCTGCCTGGTGCCCGCTCATCACCGCTCCCTCGTCAATGATTCCTATGGGACACCGTAGGATTCACGTTTTCCTTCCGCAAGGGGGAGCGGGGAATGTGAGCGATGCTCTACTCTCCCGGAATGCCCCACCCGAACCGGCCGGAAGAACCGCGCCCCCCGGCCTCCATGCGCCGCGTACCCGTCCAGGAGCGCAGCGCCGAACGGCTGACCCGGATCCTGGACGCCTGCGCCGCCGTCCTCGACGAGGCAGGCTACGAGGGCCTCACGACCCGCGCCGTCGCCCAGCGCGCCGGCGTCCCGATCGGCTCGGTCTACCGCTTCTTCGGCAACAAGCGGGCCCTCGCCGACGCCCTCGCCCACCGCAACCTCGACGCGTACGCCCGGCGCGTGGCCGAGCGCGTCACCGGCGTCGGGCGCGGCGACTGGCGCGGCGCCGTCGACGCGGCCTTCGACGAGTACCTGGCGATGATGCGCACGGTCCCCGGCTTCGGCCTCGTCGACTTCGGTGTCCCCTCCGCGCCCGACGCGATGCCCGACGCCAACCTCCGGGTCGCCGAGCGGGTGGCCGCCCTGCTCGCGGACCACCTGGGCCGCCCGCTCGACGCCGTCCTGCGCCGCACGACGCTGGTCGGTGTCGAGGCCGTCGACGCGGTCCTCCAGCTGGCGTTCCGGGCCGATCCGGAAGGGGACGCGGAGCTGATCGAGGAGGCCCGCACCTTGCTGCACGCCTACTTCGCACGGTCGCTGGGCTGAGCGGCGGATCCCCGGATTCTGCTGCAACAGCGCCCGGAATGCGGCCCGTTGCTAAGGTGATCGCACGCGGTGACGGGCCGAGGGGGAACATGGCACGGGTGGTGTGCGTCCACGGGATCGGACAACAGCACGTGGGCGAGGCCCAGTTGCACGCCACCTGGCACCCGGCGCTCGCCGACGGCCTGCTCCGCGCCGCCACCGGGCCGCTCGCTGCGTCGGACGTGGCCTGCGTCTTCTACGGCAACCTGTTCCGGCCCGCGGGCCGCACCCTGTCCGTGCAGGACCCGCCGCTCGACGCCGCCGACGTCGCCGACGAGCTGGAGAGCGAACTGCTCCAGCGATGGTGGGAGGAGGCGGCCCGCACCGATCCCGCCGTCGTCCCGCCCGACGCCCGCACCCTCGCCCGTACCCCGCACACCGTGCAGCGCGCCCTCAACGCGCTGAGCCGCTCCCGGTTCTTCGCCGGCGTGGCGCTGCGCTCCCTGGTCCTCGACCTCAAGCAGGTCGCCGCCTACCTCACCGACCCCGACATCAGCGCCGAGGTGCAGCGCCGGGTCGCGGCTGCCGTCACCGACGACACCCGTGTCGTCGTGGGCCACTCCCTGGGCGGCGTCGTCGCCTACGAAGCCCTCTGCGCACACCCCGAATGGCCCGTACGGTCGCTGCTGACGCTCGGCTCCCCGCTGGGCATCCGCCACCTCGTCTTCGACCGCCTGCGGACCGGCGACCACGGCAGTCCTGGCCAGTGGCCGGGCTCCGTACGGCACTGGACCAACATCGCCGACGAAGGCGACGTGGTCGCCCTCGTCAAGGACCTGCGTCCGCTGTTCGGCGAGCGGGTGCGCTGCCACCTCGTGCACAACGGCGCACAGGCGCACGACGTGACCCGCTACCTGTGCACCGGGGAGGCGGGCAGAGCGGTGGGCGAGGGCCTCGGTGCCGGCTGACGCCCCCGCCGCCCCGCCCGCGCCGCGGCGCCACTTCCTGCTGTCGACCGCGGTCGCGCACGTGCACGCGCACCCCGAGGCCGCGCTGCCCGAACTCGCCGACGACGTGGCCCGCATCGACCGGCTCTTCCTCGGCGAACTCGGCTACCACCGCGGCGCCGACCTGGGCCTCGACCCGACCCGCGAACAACTCACCAAAGCCCTGCGGAAGTTCGCCACCGACCCGGACCGCGGACCCGCCGACCACGTGGCCCTCTACCTCGCCTGCCACGGCGTCACCGCCGAACGCAGCGGCCGCCACTACCTCCTCCTCGCCGACAGCGACGCGGCCGACCTGCGGGGGACCGCCCTGCCCACCGAGGACCTCGTGGCCCTGCTGTGGGAGGACACCCCCGTCGAACGGCTCCTCGTCCTGCTCGACGCCTGCTACGCCGAGGAAGGCACCGACCGCGCGCTGCGCGCCGCCCTCGAAGCGCGCAGGTTCCAGACCTCCCTCACCGACCACGACAGCACGGGACTGGTGCTCGTCGCCGCGTCCCGGCGCAAGGAGGAGGCCAGGGCCGGAGCCCTCTCGGCGGCCTTCGACCGGGCCGTGCGCAGCCGGGCCACCGCCGGGAACGCCCCCGCCCACATCGGCATCGGCCAGGTCATGCGCGCCGTCAAGGCCGACCCGCAAGTGCCGCGCACCCAGCGCACCAGCTGGTCCCTGACCCACGCCGTCGCCGACATCCCCGACTTCCTCCCCAACCCCCGCCACGTCCCGGGCGCCTCGGGTCTCAAGCTGGAGGAGATCGACCGCATCGTCGAGCTTGCCGGACGTGAACGCCGCGCGAGGCAGGCCGAGTTGACCGGGTTCTTCCTGCCCAGGGCGCGCGGCACCGACGTACCCACCGAAGAGGTCTGGGACTTCACCGGCCGGCACACCGCGCTGACCGACGTCACCGGCTGGCTCGCGCCGCGGCGCGCCGCCGACCGGCTCTGCGTGGTCACCGGCGGCCCCGGCTCCGGCAAGTCCTCGCTGCTCGGCATGGTCGCCGTGCTCACCGACGCGGCCCACGGCGCGGCGGTGCCCCGCGCGGGGCTGCCCGCCACGCTCCCGGGGCCCGGCGACGTGGACGCGGCCGTCAACGCGGGCCACAAGACGAAGCAGCAGCTCCTCGACGCGCTCTCCGCGGCCGCCGGCTGCGCCGCCACCTCCCTCGGTGCGCTGGCGGCCCACCTCCAGGCCAGGACCGACCCGCTCGTCGTCCTCATCGACTCCCTCGACGAGGCGCTCGATCCGCAGGTGGCCGTCGAGGAACTCATCGCCCCGCTCACCGACCCGAGGCGCCGGCTCCCCGTGCGCCTCCTCATCGGCGCCCGCCCCCACATCGCCCGGCTGCTGCCCGCCGCCGCGAGCCGCGTCGACCTCGACGACGAGCGCTACGGCGACCCGGAGGCCGTCTGCGCCTACGCCCGCAAACTCCTCACCCCGCCGGGCTCCGTGCTGTGCACCGCACCACCCGCCCAGGTGGACGCCATCGCCCGGGCCATCGCCGATGCGGCCGGACGCTCCTTCCTGGTCGCCCGGATCACCGCGCGCACCACGGCCCGCGAGACCCACGCCGCCGACCCGTACGACCAGCGCTGGCGCGACGAGCTGCCCCGCCTGCCCGGCGAGGCCATGGAGCGGGACCTGGAGCAGCGCCTCGGCCCGCTCGCCGACCGCGCCCGCGACCTGCTGCGCCCGCTGGCCTTCGCCCAGGGCGCCGGGCTGCCCTGGGCCGGGATGTGGCCGCGCCTGGCGGCGGCGCTCAGCGGCGGTTCCTACGGCGACGAGGACATCGTCTGGCTGCGGGGGGCCGCCGGTTCGTACGTCGTCGAGGACGTCGAGGACGGCGACTCCGTCTACCGCGTCTACCACCTCGCCCTCATCGAGTACCTGAGAGAGGGCCAGGACACCGAACGGGTGCAGCGGGTGGTCACGCGCGTGCTCGGCGGCGTCGACCACCCCTATGTACGCAAGTACCTGGCGCTGCACGCGGCGGCGGGTGGGGTCCTCGACCCACTGGTGGCGGACGCGGACTTCGTGCTCACCGCCGACCCCGACCAGCTGCTCGCCGTGCTGCCCCGGCTGCGTACGGCCGAGGGGCGGCGGACCGGGCGTGCCGTGCGGGACGTGGAGGAGCTGCTGCGTGGCCGCCGGGCGCGCGTCGCCGACCCGGAGAGCCGGGCGCGGCTGCGGCTCGCCGCGGTCTGCCGCAAGGCGACCGGACTCGCCGCGTCGTGCGACCGGGGGGACCTGCCGTGGCGGGCCCGGTGGGCCGCCTGGAACCCGCACGGCGGCGCGCGCCGCTACGAGGGCATGGACGCCCTGCTCGCGAGCGGCATCGTGGTGCCGACGGAAACCGGGGCGTACTTCATCGAGCAGCGGCGCTCCGCGTCCGGGGCCGCGCTGTGGGACCTGGACACCGGGGATCGCGTGGAGCTGCCGGGCACCGACGAGCCGCTGTACGCGGGCAGCTGGACCGTGACGCCCCGACTGCCGGGCTGCGCCGCGGCGTTGTCGCACTTCACCGGCGTGCGATGGGTGCAGGGGGAGACGCGCTACGAGGTGTGGCGGCTGCTGCACGTCTTCGACGCCTCCCGGCGGCGCTACACCTGCTGGCGGCTGCCGCCGCACCCGGTGGCCGACGCCGGACACCAGCGTCACGGACTGCGCGCGGCGCAGCAGGTGCAGGTCTGGGGCGGATCGGACGGCCTGGGCCCCACCGGGGCGGTGCTCCGCTTCGCCGACGGCTCCTGCCTGGAGTACACGTTGTCCACGAAGCGCCCGGCGACGCGCCCGTCCCGGCGTGAACGGCGCGCACTGGCCACCTACACGAGCGGGGACCGGCAGCGGCTGGAGCGGCATCTCACGGCGGTCCCCGTACGCCATGTCACGCGGGATGGTGAGCGGCCGGGGACGGCGGGGCGGATCACCGCCCTGGCGGCGCTGCCCGCCGAGTACGGCCGTCGCGTGCTCGCGGGGTACTCCGACGCCACCGTGCGCGTCACCGACCTCGACAAGCCCGGCGAGGCCGTGCCCACCGGGCACGACGGCGCGGTGCTCGACCTCGTGTACGTGGCCGGTCACGCGCGGGGCGAACTCGTCGTCACGGCGGGCGCGGACGGCACGGTCCGGCTGACCTCGCTGACCGACCGGGCGCCCGTGCGCACGCTCCTTGAGGACGCCGTGCCGCCCCGGGCGCTCGCCGTGCACCGGCTGGGCCGGCAGTGGGTCGTGGCCGTCGCCACCAGGGACGGGCAACTGCACCGCGTCGACCTGGACAGCGGTCGCCCGGTCGGTCTGCCGCTGCGCACCGGACGGGGGGCCCGGGTGCGCCTCGCGACGTTCCGGCTGGGCTCCGCGGAGTGCGTGAGCGTGCAGGCGGACGGGCGTGGACTGCAGCTGTACGACCTGGTCACCGGCGACCGCGTCGGTGGACAGGTGGGATGGAACGATGCCTCGGCGCTCTGCGCGGCGGGTGCCACCACGGTGATCGGCAGCCGCGACGGAGTGATCCGGCTCTGGGCGGGCCCGCACGCCGCCGACTCGACGCAGATCACCGCTCACGAGGCGCCGGTGATCGCGGTGGGCCCGGTGGGCGCCGTGCGCGGCGCCGGACCCGCCGTCGTGAGCGTCGGACAGGACTACCTCATCCGCTGCTGGGACGTCGAAGGGCACCGGGAGCTGTGGCGGCGGGCGCTGCCGGGCACGGGTTCGTGGACGAGACCGCTGGTCTCCTGCGCCGCCGTGGGCGCCACCCTCAAGGGTGAGGGCCTGGTGGCGGCGGGGGAGGTCGGCGGCCGGGTGACGGTCCTGACGCTGCCCGCCCAAGTGCCCCTGAGGGAGGAGCGGTTCACCGTCCCCGGCATCGTCACCGCGCTGGTGACGGGCCGGGTGCGGGGCCGTGACGTCGTCGTGGCCGCCACCGACAGCGGGCGCGTCGCCTGCTGGGACGTCACGAACGGCCGCTGGTACGCGCTCGGCCCCGTGCCCGGACCCCCGGCCTGGACCACGGCGCTGGCCCTCGACCCCGACGGCTCGGGACGGCTGCTCGTGGGCGCCGACGACGGCACCGTCCGCGCCTGGGACCTGCCCGCCTGCCGGCCCATCGGCCCGCCGCGCCGGGTGCACGGCGCGCCCGTGCACGCCCTCGCCTTCGCGCGGGGGAGCGCGCCGGGCGTACGGGCCTTCAGCGCGGGCGGCGACCGCCGTCTCGTCGCGCTGTCCGTCGGGGACTGGGAACGCCGGCTCCCGCTGCCGGTGAGGGCGTTGGCCGAGGCGGACGGGGGTGGCCTGCTGTGCGCCGACGAGCGGGGAACGGTCTGGCACCTGGCGGAGGGCGCGGGCGGCTGGGAGGTGACGGAGGCTCTCGACGCCGTGCCCGGTGCCACGGCTGTCGCGGTGTTCACCGCGGACGGTGCCACCGCCGTGGCGGTCGGCGGGTCCGACGGCACGGTCCAGGTGCGGGACGGGGCCGACGGCGCGCTGCGCCACCAGCTGCGGCCGGTGTGCGAGAGCGGTGTCGCGGAACTCCTCGCGGCCCCCTGCCCCCGGCCCTCCGGCCCGCCCCGGCCCGCGCTGTTCGCACGCAGCGAGCTCGGGGTGGTGGAGTACTGGGACCTCGACCTCACGGTGTCCGGGCGCCCGGCGAGGACGGTGCTGCGCGACGTCGTCCTGCCCACGTCCGCGCCGGACTCCAGCCTTGCCGGGGTACCCGACGGGGCGCTGGCGCTGAGCCTCGGCCCGTTCGGCCCCGACAGCTCGTACGGCTCGGTGTACGCCATCGGCCGCGGACCGCTCCACGAGGGCGCGGTCCTCCACGGCCGCTCGGAGCTCACGCCCGGCGGCGCGACCGTGCTGCGCTGCGCCGACCGGCTGCTGCTCGGCGTGCCGATGACCCGCGGCCTGTACGTGATCGACCTCGCCACCGGGCACCGCACCCGGCTGCCCCACCTGACATCGGTGCGGGCCCTGGCCGTCGTCCCGGCCCGGCCGGGCTCCGAGCCCGCGGGCCCGCAGCTGGTGGTCGTCGGCGCCCGCGTCACCCGGACGCTGCCCCTCGCCCCCGTCGTCGCGGACCTTCGCGCCGGGGCCGGGAGGGCCACGTATGCCGAGGTGAGCCCGGCGCGCAGGCACCCGACGCCGCTGGACGGGGCCCGCTACGCCGTGATCCTGCCCGGGGCCGAGGAGTACGCGGTGGCGGGCCGCCGGACGCTGCTGGTCGCCGGGGTCCGGGACGGGGCCGTACGACGGGGCGTCGAGCTCCCTTCGGTGTGCACGGGACTGGCGGCCGGGCCCGGTGGCGAGCTGGCCGTGGCCACCCGCAACGGCGTGATCCTGCTGGACACACCTGCCGTGAGTGCGCCCGAGACGCGGCCGTGACCAGGAGTTTTGCGCTTATTGCTCGCGGGTCAACATCTTGTTAACGCTTCATGGCGGGTCCTAACGTCATCCGGACCGCCAGACCTGGTGGGAGTTCGATGGTGAACGTGAGGTAGCCCCCCCATGCTGACAATCCTCGGATTCGTCATGATCGCCACCTTCCTGGTGCTGATCATGATGAAGAAGATGTCGCCGATCGCGGCGCTGGTGCTGATCCCCGCGCTGTTCTGCGTGTTCGTCGGGAAGGCCGCCCACCTCGGGGACTACGTCCTCGACGGCGTCGGCAACCTCGCGCCCACGGCGGCCATGCTCATGTTCGCCATCGTGTACTTCGGCGTCATGATCGACGTCGGCCTCTTCGACCCGGTCGTCCGGGGCATCCTGCGCTTCTGCAAGGCCGACCCGGTGCGCATCGTCATCGGCACCGCCGTGCTCGCGGCGATCGTCTCGCTCGACGGCGACGGCTCGACCACCTTCATGATCACGGTCTCGGCGATGTATCCGCTGTACAAGCGCCTCAAGATGAGCCTTGTCGTGATGACCGGCGTGGCCGCCACCGCCAACGGCGTGATGAACACACTGCCCTGGGGCGGTCCGACGGCCCGCGCCGCGACCGCGCTGAAGGTCGATGCCAGCGACATCTTCGTGCCCATGATCCCGGCGCTCGCCGTGGGCCTGGTCGCCGTCTTCCTCCTCTCGTACGCCCTGGGCCTGCGCGAGCGCAAGCGGCTCGGCGTGCTCTCGCTCGACGAGGTCCTGGTCAAGGAGACGGCCGGCGGGACCGTCCTGGTGGGCGCGGGCGGCGGTGACGGCGACGCCTCGCTCACGAAGAACACGACGGCGCCCGCGAAGAAGAGCACCGGCGCCGACACCGCCGCGGCGGACACCGGTGCCGGGTCGGGAACCGAGTCCGACGACGACGGGTTCCAGGGACTCGACCCGCACCGCGCCACCCTGCGCCCCAAGCTCTACTGGTTCAACGCGGCCCTCACCGTCCTGCTGCTCACCGCCATGATCATGGAGTGGCTGCCGATCCCGGTCCTCTTCCTGCTCGGCGCCGCGCTCGCCCTCACCGTCAACTTCCCGCACATGCCCGATCAGAAGGCCCGTATCGCCGCCCACGCGGAGAACGTCCTCAACGTCGCGGGCATGGTCTTCGCCGCCGCCGTCTTCACCGGCGTCCTCACCGGCACCGGCATGGTCGACCACATGGCCGACTGGCTCGTCGACGCCATCCCCGAGGGCATGGGTCCGCACATGGGCCTGGTGACCGGCCTGCTCTCCCTCCCGCTCACCTACTTCATGTCCAACGACGGCTTCTACTTCGGCGTCCTGCCGGTCCTCGCCGAGGCGGGCCAGGCGCACGGCGTCTCCACCCTGGAGATCGCCCGCGCCTCCATCGCGGGCCAGGCGCTGCACATGTCGAGCCCGCTGGTGCCCGCCGTGTACGTCCTCGTCGGCATGGCCAAGGTCGAGTTCGGCGACCACACCAAGTTCACCGTCAAGTGGGCCGTGCTCACCTCGCTGGTGGTGCTCGGCGCCGGAATCCTCTTCGGCATCATCTGATGCCTGACCGACCTGTGCCCGGCGGATCGTCCGGGCCCGGTGGGCGGGGTTGGCTGCTGCGTCTCGTCATCGCCTTCGGCTTCGCGCAGGGGGCGGTGTCGATGGCGCGGCCCGCCGTCTCCTACCGGGCCCTCGCGCTGGGTGCCGACGAGCGGGCCGTCGGCGTCATCGCGGGCGTCTACGCCCTGCTGCCGCTCTTCGCCGCCGTCCCCCTCGGACGCAGGACGGACCACGGCAGGTGCGCGCCCCTGCTGCCCCTCGGCGTCGTCCTGATCGCCGGGGGCTGCGCGCTGAGCGGCACGGCGGACTCGCTCGCCGCGATGGCCACCTGGAGCGGCGTGATGGGGCTCGGCCACCTCTGCTTCGTGATCGGCGCCCAGTCGATCGTCGCCCGGCAGTCCGCGCCCGCCGAACAGGACCGCAACTTCGGCCACTTCACCATCGGTGCCTCGCTCGGCCAGCTGGCGGGGCCGCTCGCGGCGGGTGCCCTGATCGGCGCCGACATCGACCGCACCAGCACGCTCGCCCTGCTCGTCTCGGCGGCGGTCGCCGCCCTCTCGCTGACCTCGCTGTGGCGCATCGAGCACGTCCGTGCCGCGGCCGGACCCGCGAGGCGGACCGCGAAGGTGCCGGTCACCACGATCCTGCGCAGCCGGGGCGTGCCCGCCGGCATCTTCATCAGCCTCGCCGTGCTCTCCGCGACGGACGTCCTCACCGCCTACCTGCCGGTGGTCGGCGAACACCGGGGCATCGCGCCCGCCACGGTCGGGCTGCTCCTCTCGCTGCGCGCCGCGGCGACCATCGCCTGCCGCCTGGTGATGACACCGCTGATCGGCCTGCTCGGCCGCGCGGCCCTGACCGTCCTCACCTGCGCGCTCGGCGCGCTGCTCTGCGCGGGGATCGCGCTGCCCGTGCCGGTGTGGGGTCTCGGGGCGATGCTGGTCCTGCTCGGCTTCTGTCTGGGCGTCGGCCAGCCGCTCTCGATGACGACGGTCGTCCAGGCGGCCCCGGACGGCGCCCGCTCGACGGCGCTCGCGCTGCGCCTGACCGGCAACCGCCTCGGCCAGGTCGCCGCGCCCGCCTCCGCGGGCCTGATCGCCGGAGTGGCGGGGGTGGCCGCGCCGTTCGTGATGCTGGGCGGGCTGCTGCTCGTCGCGGCGGGGCTCGGCGTACGAAGGCGCCCCGCAGGCGCGGACGGCCTGCGGGACGCGACAGCGCGTACGCGGCGGGGAGCTGCGCCGCGATGAGGTGAGCGGTGATGAGTCAGGCCTTGCCAATCGGGCAACTCTCTTTGCCGTTACAGCTTCGGAAAGCGCAGGCTGTGTCCGGAAGGCGGATCAGAGGGAAGCGGAGAAAACCTGATGACGCAGCAGCTGGACTGTCGCCGACATGTCGTGATCATTCCGATCGAGATCGACGAGGACAAGGAAGGCGCGTATCTGGAAGCCTGGGAGGGCGCCGCGGAAGTGATGGCCGCTCAACCCGGCTTCATCAGGACGTACATGTTCCGCACGATCGTTGCGGGGAGCACCTTCTCTCTCGTCAACGTGGCGGAATGGGAGTCCACCGCCCACTGGGAAGCGGCCATGAACGTCTGCCCCATGATGGGGCAACAGATCGCCGTCGCCCATGCCTCGAACTACGAGGTGATCCGGACGGTCCTGCCCGCCCCGGACCGGAACCCGGGCCCCGGCGACGCGTACGCACCCGTCGCCGGGTACGCCACCCCCGAGAAGGGGACGTGAGGCGACCCGCCACGGCACGACGGCGGCTCGGACCGGTGCGGCGCGTGGCCCGGTCCCCGCTGCCCCTGGTGCCAGAAAACTATCAGCGCTAGTTTGGGGCGCGGACGACAACCTGGAGGAATGCGATGAAGGCCCATGACGGGATGTACATCGACGGCGACTGGCGCCCGGCTGCGGGCACCGACACCATCACGGTCCTGAACCCGGCCGACGAGCAGCCCATCGGCGAGGTCCCCGCGGGCACCGCGCAGGACATCGACGCCGCGGTGCGCGCGGCCCGTGCCGCCCTGCCCGGCTGGGCCGCCACCCCGCCCGCCGGGCGCGCCGCAGTGATCGGCGCCCTCCGCGACCGCCTCGTCGCCCGCAAGGACGAGGTCGCCGCGACCGTCACCGCCGAGCTTGGCTCGCCGCTGCCGTTCTCGCAGGCCGTGCACGCCGGAGTGCCGATCCTGGTGGCCGGTTCGTACGCCGAGCTCGCCGCGACGCACCCCTTCGAGGAGCGGGTGGGCAACTCCACCGTCTATCTGGAGCCGGTCGGCGTGGTCGGCGCCATCACGCCCTGGAACTACCCGCTCCACCAGATCGTCAACAAGGTGGCGCCCGCGCTCGCCGCGGGCTGCACGGTCGTGCTCAAGCCCGCCGAGGACACCCCGCTCACCGCCCAGCTCTTCGCCGAGGCCGCGCACGAGGCGGGCGTACCCGCGGGCGTGTTCAACCTGGTCACAGGGCTCGGCCCGGTCGCGGGCCAGGCGCTCGCCGAGCACGAGGACGTCGACCTCGTCTCCTTCACGGGATCGACCGCGGTCGGCAGGCGGATCGGCGCCACCGCGGGCGCGGCCGTCAAGCGCGTCGCCCTGGAGCTCGGCGGCAAGTCCGCCAACGTCATCCTGCCGGGCGCCGACCTCACCAAGGCCGTCAACGTCGGCGTCGCCAACGTCATGTCCAACTCCGGCCAGACGTGCAGCGCCTGGACCCGCATGCTGGTGCACACCGACCACTACGACGAGGCGGTGGAGCTCGCCGCGGCCGCGGCCGCCAAGTACGGGCCGCGCATCGGCCCCGTCGTCAACGCCAAGCAGCAGGCGCGCGTGCGCGACTACATCGAGAAGGGCGTCGAGGAAGGCGCCCGCATCGTGGCGGGCGGCCCCGAATCGCCCCAGGACAAGGGCTACTTCGTCCAGCCGACCGTCTTCGCCGACGTCACGCCCGAGATGACCATCGCCCAGGAGGAGATCTTCGGACCGGTGGTCTCGATCATCCGGTACGAGGACGAGGACGACGCCCTGCGCATCGCCAACGGCACCGTGTACGGGCTGGCGGGCGCGGTGTGGGCCGCCGACGACGCGCAGGCGACGGCGTTCGCCCGCCGCATGGAGACCGGACAGGTCGACATCAACGGCGGCAGCTTCAACCCCCTCGCCCCGTTCGGTGGTTACAAGCAGTCGGGCGTCGGCCGCGAGCTGGGCGCGCACGGCCTGACCGAGTACCTCCAGACCAAGTCCCTGCAGTTCTGACCCTTCTGACCCTTCTGGGCTTCTGACCCTTCCGATCCCGAGGAGTACGTGAACGTGGTCCGCGCCGCCATCCTGCCCGCCGTCGGCTCTCCGCTGGAGATCGCCGAGATCGACCTGCCGGAGCCGGGCCCCGGCCAGGTCCGGGTGCGCCTCGCCGCAGCGGGGGTCTGTCACTCCGACCTGTCCCTGACCAACGGCACGATGCGGGTCCCCGTGCCCGCCGTGCTCGGCCACGAGGGCGCGGGCACCGTGGTGTCCGTGGGGGAGGGCGTCACCCACCTCGCTCCCGGTGACGGCGTCGTCCTGAACTGGGCGCCGTCCTGCGGGACGTGCCACGCCTGCTCGCTCGGCGAGGTGTGGCTCTGCGGCAACGCCCTCGCGGGCGCCGCGGACGTCTACGCGAAGCGACCGGACGGGACGGAGCTCCACCCGGGCCTGAACGTCGCCGCGTTCGCCGAGGAGACGGTGGTCGCCGCGGGCTGCGTCCTGCCGGCGCCGGACGGCGTGCCGCTCACCGACGCGGCGCTGCTCGGCTGCGCCGTCCTGACCGGGTACGGGGCCGTGCACCACTCGGCGCGGGTCCGCGAGGGCGAGAGCGTCGCGGTGTTCGGCGTCGGCGGGGTGGGCCTCGCCACGCTGCAGGCGGCCAGGATCGCGGGCGCGGGACGGATCGTCGCGGTCGACGTGTCCCCGGCGAAGGAGGAGCTGGCCCGCTCGGCCGGTGCCACGGACTACGTGGTGGCCTCGGAGACGACGGCCAAGGACATCCGCGGGCTCACCGGCGGCCAAGGCGTCGACGTGGCCGTGGAGTGCGTGGGCCGCGCCGTGACGATCCGCACGGCCTGGGAGTCGACGCGGCGTGGCGGGCGCACCACGGTGGTCGGCATTGGCGGCAAGGACCAGCAGGTGACCTTCAACGCCCTGGAACTCTTCCACTGGGGCAGGACGCTCTCCGGCTGCGTCTACGGCAACTGCGACCCGGCCGTCGACCTGCCGGTCCTGGCCGGTCACATCCGCGCGGGCCGCCTCGACCTGGGCGCCCTGGTGACCGACCGGATCGGGCTCGACGGCATCCCGGCGGCCTTCGAGAACATGATGGCGGGCAGGGGCGGCCGGGCGCTGGTCGTCTTCTGACCGGTCCCCGGCGGCGCGGCGGTCAGCTCTTCGCCGCCGGGGCCGTGAGCCTGGGGAAGGACGTGGCCGCCGCCAGGAACACGAACGTCGTCAGGACGAACGGCCACGTGAACGCGTGCCCGCCGGACGGCGCGGCGAGTGCCGCCACCGCCGGGCCGAGCGCCGTGGCGGTGGCGGCGCCCACGAGTGCGTACGCGAGGGTCGCGCCCCGCGCGGGCAGGAAGACGCCGCACAGGGCGAGGGAGACGAGGACCGCGTTGTACCCGCTCGTGCCGTCGGCGATCCGCGCGGCGGGAGCGCCCAGCGCCCAGGCGGTGGCGATGCCGGTGGCGCTGCCCAGGCACGCCACGCCCGCCGCGCGGGGACCGGCGACGAGGAAGCCGAGCAGCAGCAGGGCGCCCACGTACCACTGGGGCATGAAGAAGATCTGGCCGAAACCGGCGAAGAACCCCCGGGCGAGGTCGACGGGTCGGAGCGCGGTCGGGCCGGTCGCGGACGCGGTGAGCGCCGCGAGGCCCTCGCCGTGGTGCCAGACGTGCCGGAAGCCGGGTGCCGCGACGGTCGTCGCGGAGGCGACCAGGCAGAACGGCAGGGTCAGCGTGGGCAGCCCCCAGGCGCCGGCCAGCCTGACCACGGCCGCCGTCACGACCGTGACGACCACGCTGCCCGCGACGGCGACCAGCGCGGTCGACAGGTGCTCCGTGCCGAGGAAGACCGCACAACCCAGCGCCGTCAGGCAGGCGTTGAAGCCTTCGAGCCCGACCGACACGCGGTCGTCGGCCACGCCGAGGAGTCGGGCCGTGGCCGTGCCGACCGCGGTGCCCGCCAGGCCGTAGAGCCCGTACTCCCACCCCGCCGCGAAGAGCGCGGCGCAGAAGAGGACGCCCGCGGCGGCGCTTGGCATGAAGGTGACCTGCGCGTGCCCGCGCAGCACCTGCGCGGCGAAGACGCGGGCGCGCGGCGACCCGATCGCCCGCCTTGTCCCCCCGGTCGAGCCACCGGCGTCCAGCGCGTCCCTCGCGTACCCCACGGCCACTCCCCGCCTCATGCCCCTGTTGCGTCCGACAGAACGGATGCAGAGTACATCTACCCGGCCGGAGTGGGGGCTTCCGGTGCGGCGGCCGCTTCGAACCACGTCATCAGGACGTCGTTGGCGAAGGTCTCCCGCGCGGCCACCCGGAACCGCGTCGGGTCGAACTCCCCGGCGAAGACGGGGACCCCGGCCCCCGCGACCACCGGGTAGCTCTTGACGATCAGCTCATCGAGCTCCGGCAGCAGCGCCGCCGCGACGCGTCCGCCCCCGCACAGCCAGATGTCCTTCCCCTGCTGCCGCTTGAGGACGCGGACCAGGGTGAGCGGGTCGTCCGCGGTCACGGTCACGGCCGGATCGGGCGCGGCGCCCAGGGTGCTCGACAGGACGTACTGGCGCAGGTGCGCGTACGGGCTCGGGGTGCCGTGGGCCAGTGCCTGGCGGTAGGTTCCGTGGCCCATCACCACCGTGTCGAAGCGCAGGTCGGGGGCGTCCGCGAGGCCGACGAGCGGGCGCAAGGCGGTCGGGACCGTCTCGGGGTAGCGGGCGTTGACCGACGCGGCGTAGGCGGCGGTCTGCTCCTCGTCGCCCGTGGGGTAGAAGTCGACCTCGCCGCCGGGGCCCGCGATGTACCCGTCGATGGAGGCGCCGATGTAGTAGACGAGCTTGCGCATGCGATGACTCCCCCTGTAGTACTCTCTCTGTAGTGGTGAAAACGTAGTACTGTGAATGGAGTGGTGTCAATGGTGCGCAGGAACGACGGGCGGCGAGCGGCCCTGGTCGACGCCGCCATCGAGGTCCTTGCCAGGGAAGGAGCCCGCGGGCTGACCTTCCGGGCGGTGGACACCGAGGCGGCCGTGCCGACCGGCACCGCGTCCAACTACTTCAGCAACCGCGACGACCTGCTGACCCAGGCGGGTGCCCGGGTCTACGAACGGCTCACGCCCGACGAGGCGGTCATCGAGCGGCAGCGGACGGCCGAGCGGGACAAGGGGACCTACGTCGAGCTGATGCGCGAGGTCGTCGGCCGGGTCAGCGGCTTCCGTACGGGCTACCTCGCCCTGCTCGAACTGCGCCTGGAGGCGACCCGGCGCCCCGAACTGCGCGCGGTCCTCACCGAGCGGGTCAAGACCGACCTCGAAGCCAACCTCTCCTACCACGAGGCCTCCGGACTGCCCGGCGACGCGACGGCGGTCAAGCTGCTCTATCTGGCGCTCAACTGGCTCATCCTCGAACAGCTCACGCTGCCGGACGTCCTCACGGAGGCCGAGCGCGACGAGCTGGTCGCGGCGGCGGTGGAGCGCGTCATCACGGGCTGAGCGGGCTGAGCGGATGGGGGCCTGCTGAGCGGACGGGGCGGGCCGGTCGGTGACTGCCTACAGGCCCTCGATGCCGAGGTGCGTGGCGAACGCCCGCGCCCCGGCCGCCGTCACCCGCACGGCGCGCTCCGTACCGATCCGCTCGCACCAGCCCGCGGCCAGCGCGTGGCCGCACAGCGCCGCCCCCGCGACCCCGGCGAGGTGCGGCTTGCGCTCCGTCCAGTCCAGGCAGGACCGGGCCAGCGGCCGCCGCCCCGGCCGGGCCAGCCCGATCCCCAACTCCCCGAACCACTCCACCCCTTGGTCGGTCAGGGCGAACCCGGTGTCCTGCCGCAGCAGCCCCCGCTCCGTCATCGCCCCGGTGATCGTGATGCCGAGCCGCCCCGCCAGATGGTCGTAACACGTACGGCCGCGCGCCATCGCCCCCGCGGCACCCGCCTCCCGCAGCGACCGGGGCCTCGCCCGCGCCCCGGGCGCCGCGTGGGCGGCGAGATCCTCGACGAGCTGGGCGGCCCGCGCGTCGGCGAGCCGCACGTAGCGGTGCCTGCCCTGCCGGTACTCGGTGAGCAGGCCGCCCGCGACCAGCCGCCCCAGGTGCTCGCTGAGCGTCGACGCCGCGACTCCGGCGTGCCGGGCCAGCTCGCCGGCCGTCCACGCCCGCCCGTCGAGCAGCGCGAGCAGGCAGACCGCCCGCGTCTCGTCCGCGAAGAGTGCGGCGAGCGAGGCGAGGGCGGGGGCGGTCGCGGCGATGGTGTTCGGGTGGCCCGGCTTCATGCGTCCAGGATGCGGCAGGAACCCTTCGGCCTGCGCCGAACCGTGCACCGAGCCGTGCGCCGAGCCGTGCACCGAACGGTGCACCGAGCCGTGCACCGAACCGTGTGCGGAGCGCGTCGCGTCAGGCGCGCGCCGCCACCTGCTCGTACTGCAGCGCGAGCCCGTCGAGGAGCGCCTGGAGGCCCGCCTCGAAGGCCCGCTCGTCGATGACCTGCTGCCGCTCCGCGAGCAGATGGGCCTGGCCCAGGTGCGGATAGTCGGCCGGGTCGTACGCCGCCTCGTCGTCCACGAAGCCCCCGGCGAACGAGCCGAGCGCGGAGCCCATGATGAAGTACCGCATCAGCGCGCCGATGGACGTGGCCTGCGCGGCCGGCCAACCCGCGTCGACCATCGCGCCGAACACCGCGTCGGCGAGCCGCAGTCCGGCCGGGCGGCGGCCGGGACCGCTCGCCAGGACCGGGACGATGTTCGGGTGCAGCGTGAGGGCGGCCCGGTAGGAGACCGCCCAGTCGTGCAGCGCCGTGCGCCAGTCCCGCGCGTCGGCCGCGTCGAACATCGACAGGTCGACCTGCGCGCTCACCGAGTCCGCGACCGCCTCGAGGATCTGGTCCTTGGTGCGGAAGTGGTTGTAGAGGGATGGGCCGCTGACGCCGAGTTCGGCGGCGAGGCGGCGCGTGGAGACGGCCGCGAGTCCCTCGGAGTCCACGAGCGCACGCGCCGTCTCGACGATGCGTTCTCGGCTGAGCAGGGGCTTGCGCGGTCGGGCCATGCGGCACATAGTAGGGCTGCCACAACAAACTAGCAGTGCTAATTTAAAACGCGACGTAGTCCGGGCGGCCGGTTCGTGGCCCGGCGTGAAGAGACGTGACGAGACATGAAGAGGTGTCCATGAACCTGGAGCTCAGCGACGAGCAGGCAGCCGTCCAGCGACTGGCCAAGGACTTCGTCGCGCGTGAGATCGCCCCGCACGTCGTCGAGTGGGACCGCGCCGAGAGCGTCGACCGGAATCTCGTGAAGAAGCTCGGCGAGGTCGGCTTCCTGGGGCTCACCATCGACGAGGAGTACGGCGGCTCGGGCGGTGACCACCTCGCGTACTGCCTGGTGACCGAGGAGCTGGGGCGCGGGGACTCCTCCGTGCGCGGCATCGTCTCGGTCTCGCTCGGCCTGGTCGCCAAGACCATCGCGTACTGGGGCAGCGAGGAGCAGAAGCGGCAGTGGCTGCCGGGGCTCACCTCCGGGGAGTACGTCGGGTGCTTCGGGCTCACCGAGCCGGGCACCGGGTCCGACGCGGGCAGCCTGACGACCAGCGCCGTGCGCGACGGTGACGCGTACGTCGTCAACGGCACCAAGATGTTCATCACCAACGGCACCTGGGCCGACGTCGTGCTCCTCTTCGCCCGCACCGGCGACGCCCCCGGGCACAAGGGCGTCTCCGCCTTCCTGGTCCCTGCGGACACCCCGGGCCTGACCCGCCGCACCCTGCACGGCAAGCTCGGCCTGCGCGGCCAGGCCACCGCCGAACTCGTCCTCGAGGACGTCCGCGTCCCTGCGTCGGCCATGCTGGCGCCCGAGGGCAAGGGGTTCTCCGTCGCCATGTCGGCCCTCGCCAAGGGGCGCATGTCGGTGGCCGCGGGCTGCGTCGGCATCGCGCAGGCCGCCCTCGACGCCGCGGTGCGCTACGCCGGCGAGCGCGAGCAGTTCGGCAGGAGCATCGCCCACCATCAGCTGGTGCAGGAGCTGATCAGCGACATCGCCGTGGACGTGGACGCCGCGCGCCTGCTGACCTGGCGGGTCGCCGACCTGATCGACCGCGGACAGCCCTTCGCCACGGAGTCCTCCAAGGCCAAGCTGTTCGCCTCGGAGGCCGCCGTGCGCGCCGCCAACAACGCCCTCCAGGTCTTCGGCGGTTACGGCTACATCGACGAGTACCCGGCGGGCAAACTGCTGCGCGACGCCCGCGTGATGACCCTCTACGAGGGCACGAGCCAGATCCAGAAACTCGTCATCGGCCGTGCTCTCACCGGCGTTTCGGCGTTCTGAGTACGCGCCTGAGTATCCGCACGGATGTGACGCCCGTGGCGCCTCGCCGATGCTGTTCGCATGACTGAGCCGCCCGTGAGACAACAGACCACCAACGCCTTCTACGGCCAGGCCGTGGCCTCCTTCGCCGTGTCCATCGCGGCCGTCGCCGTCGGCATCGGCTACCTCGACGCCTCGGCCTGGGTGCGGGGCTTCCTCGCCATCGCGGTGCTCTACCTGACGACGTCCGCGTTCACCCTCGCCAAGGTGATCAGGGACCGGCAGGAAGTGGTGCAGATCGTCAGCAGGGTCGACCAGGCCCGCGTCGACAAGCTGCTCGCCGAGCACGACCCGTTCGGCACATCCTGACCGGGACCTGATCCCGGTTCCCGGGCCCAGGACAGGGTCTAAGCGCTTGCTCACCGTCAGAGGTATGGTGTCCCTCCCGAAAGCTGAAGGAGTGGGCGATGAGCGCGGCGGAGGAGATCGGCGGCGAGGAGCAGCCGTGGGGCGAGGTGAGCCCCGACGCGGCCAGGCGGCTACTGATCGCCGCCGTCGAGGCCTTCGCCGAGCGCGGCTACCACGCGACGACCACCCGGGACATCGCGGGCCGCGCCGGGATGAGCCCCGCCGCGCTCTACATCCACTACAAGACGAAGGAAGAGCTGCTCCACCGCATCAGCCGGATCGGCCACGACAAGGCGCTCGCCATCCTGCGCACCGCGGCGGACGGCGAGGGCGGCGCCGCGGAACGGCTCGCGGCGGCCGTGCGCTCCTTCGTCGGCTGGCACGCCGCCCACCACATGACCGCGCGCGTCGTGCAGTACGAGCTCGACGCGCTCGGCGAGGAGCACCGCACGGAGATCGTCGCGCTGCGCCGCAGGTCGGACGAGGCGGTGCGGGACATCATCAACGACGGCGTGCGGGCGGGGGAGTTCGACGTCCCCGACGTGCCGGGCACCACGCTCGCCGTGCTCTCGCTCTGCATCGACGTCGCCCGCTGGTTCAACGTGGCGGGGCACCGGACGCCCGACGAGGTCGGCGCGCTCTACGCCGACCTCGTGCTGCGGATGGTGGGAGCGGCGGGCGCCAGGCCCGGGGAACCTCAGAAGTAGTAGCGCGACACCGTCTCCGCCACGCACGCGGGCTTGTCGCCACCCTCGCGCTCCACGGTGACCTTCGCCGTCACCTGCACGCCGCCGTCCTTCGTCGGCGTGACGTCGGTGAGCTCGGCGGTGGCGCGCAGCCGGGAGCCGACCGGTACGGGGGAGGGGAAACGGACCTTGCCGGTGCCGTAGTTGATGCCCATCCTCATGTTCTCGACGCGCATGATCTGCGGCACCAGGCTCGGCAGCAGCGACAGGGTCAGGTAGCCGTGCGCGATGGTCGTGCCGAAGGGCCCCTGCGCCGCCTTCTCCGCGTCCACGTGGATCCACTGGTGATCGCCCGTGGCCTCGGCGAAGAGGTCGATCCGCTTCTGGTCGATCTCCAGCCAGTCGCTGTACCCGAGCTGTCCGCCGACTCCGGCGCGCAGTTCCTCGGCCGACGTGAAGATCTTCGGCTCCGCCATGTCCCTGGCCTCCTAGACGTATGCAGAAACGCACGCAGAAGCGTACGCAGACTAAGCGCTTGCTCAGCATGCGGTGTGCGCCGACGCGTGTCAACGGAGGTGCCAGTAGGGTTCGAGGGGTGCCCCAGATCCCAGAGAAGGTCAACGAACTCACGGTCGGCCAGCTCGCCGACCGCGGCGGCGTCGCCGTCTCCGCCCTGCACTTCTACGAGTCCAAGGGCCTCATCACCAGCCGCCGCACATCGGGCAACCAGCGCCGCTACCACCGGGACACGCTGCGCCGCGTCGCCTTCATCCGCGCCTCCCAGCGCGTCGGCATCCCGCTCTCCACGATCCGGGAGGCGCTCGACTCGCTGCCCGAGGAGCGCACGCCCAACCGCGAGGACTGGGCGCGCCTCTCGGAGGGCTGGCGCTCGGAACTGGACGAGCGCATCAAACAGCTGGGGCGGCTGCGCGACCACCTCACGGACTGCATCGGCTGCGGCTGCCTGTCCCTGGACACCTGCGTGCTCTCCAACCCCGACGACGTCTTCGGCGAGCGGCACAGCGGCTCCCGGCTCCTGGTGGACCGCAGGTCCCGCAGGACGTGACCCGCCGGATCCGACCCGTCGGCCGTGTCACCGGGTGACCACCGGAAATTCCCTGTGCGACCCCTAGCCGCGAACGCGCCCCCGGCAGCACCGTGTTGGTACGCAAAGGAGCCGCGCACCGTACGTCGGCTTGCGCGCGGCACGTCGACGCCGACCGGGGGAGAGGCCGATGTCCGTTGTCATCTGCTCACTGCTGTGGGACACCGCGCGGCACGGACGGCAGTCCGTCAAGTACGACAGTGACGGCTACCACCTGGTGCGCTTCCCGTACGGCGCGGGCGACGAGTCGTACGACCCGTGGCACATGCACGACCCCGCGAAGGGCGGCGGGAGACCCTCGAAGTTCCCGGACGCCCGCTCGGGGCTGATATGGCCCAGCCACGAGGGCTGGGGAATGCTCTCCGCGATGGTCTTCTGGGAGGCGGACGCGAGGGCGACCGAGTTCCGCTCGCGCTACGTCAGGGACCCGCTGAGCCTGACCACCGGGTACGACTCGACCGCCACGACCGACATCACCCCGACCCGGGGCGGGCAGTACAGGACCTACCTCTGGCAGCTGTTCGTGCACCCGGACACCCCCCTGGGCCTGAAGATCTCGGCACGCGGCGTGGGAGACGTGAAGCGTCCCACGCCGCTCATACACGCCCAGTTCAAGCTGGCCATCCACACGGACGTGAAGACGCCCTGACCGGCCCGCACCTCACGCCGGCACGAGGGGACGCAGCTGCCGCGCCTGCGCCCGCTCCACCGCGTCCGGCGTGAGGACGGGTGCGGGCACGACGATGCCGCAGCCCGTGCAGACCACTCCCGACGACGGCTCGTGCGCAAGCCCGTGCCGCCAGACGAGGTCGGTGTCCGCACAGACCGGGCAGGCCGCGCCCGGCTCCCTCTCCAGCGCCGCGATGAGCCGGCGCAGAACTTCGGCGAGGGGGGCGTGCGGGTGGATGTCCGGGTCGTCGCACCAGGCGATACCGCACCCTCCCCAGGTGCAGCGGTGCCAGTCGTCGACGCTCCCGGGGCGCCTGAGCCCGTCGTGCTTCTCCTTGCGGCGGCGCTCCGCGAAGCCCGCCTCGTAGGCGAGCCAGACCGCCCTCGCCGCCTCCAGCTCGTTCAGCGCCGCCACCAGCCGCGCCGGGTCGGGCGACCTGTCCTCCGGCCCCAGGCCGGCCCGGGAGCACAGATGGTCCCAGGTCGCCCGGTGTCCGTACGGCGCGAACCTCTCCAGGCACTTGCGCAGCGAGTACCGCCGCAGTGCCAGATCGCTCTGCGGATCACGCACCTGTCTCGCGAGACTCCGGAATCCGGCCATCGCCCTGCACCTCCGTCACACGTACTTCCGTACTGGTACCCGTGTTCCGTTTTCGCCGGCGCCGCTGTCGAGACGGGGCCCGTCACGGCCATCGATTCGAAACGACGTCGCCGAGTAGACGTATCGACTCGCGATTCGGCTCCCTCATCGCGCGACGTGTTTCGCCTGCCCGACCCGGCTGGGGTGATGCCTGCACAAGGGGGGCGCGTTGTGGTGATTCGGAAAAGGCGACGTATGTTCATCTTTCGAGTTCGTCAACTCGCCAGTAGCCTCCGGCGCATCGGTCTTCCGCAGGATCCGGAGGAGCACCCATGCGACGACGCGACGGCAGGCTCAGAACACTCACGGCGGGAGCGGCGCTCGCGCTCGGCGCCGCCCTCCTGGCGCCACTGCCCGGGGCCGCGGCCGATCCGGGCCATCCGGCGGCGAAGGGGCGGGCCGCAGGGGACGACGACTACTGCGGCAGCCAGTGCGCGGACATCCTGCCGCCCGGCGCGAACGGCAACGCGACCCTCGCCGAGATCCTCGCCCACCGGCTGCTTGGCACCCAACCCCCGCACGCGGACGACCAGTTGGGCCCCTACGACGCGCTCTCCTCCGGCTACACCTCGCTCACCGACGACCGCCTCACGGAGTTCTTCAACGATGCGTCCTTCGGGGTGCCCGACGGCCAGGCAGCCTCGGTCACCCGGCCGCGCGACGACGTGACGATCACCCGGGACAAGAAGTACGGCATCCCGCACATCAAGGGCACCACCCGCTACGGCACCGAGTTCGGCGCCGGGTTCGCCGCGGGCCAGGACCGGCTCTGGCTCATCGACCTCTTCCGGCACATCGGGCGCGGGCAGCTGACGTCGTTCGCGGGCGGCGCGCTCGCCAACCAGGGCCTGGAGCAGCAGTTCTGGCCGCAGGCCCCGTACACCGAGAAGGACCTGGAGAAGCAGGTCGAGTACATCAGGACGACGCAGGGCGAGCGCGGCAAACAGGCCATGGAGGACGCGCAGGCCTACATCGACGGGCTCAACGCCTACCGCACGAAGTCGAAGGACGGCCGCTACTTCCCCGGCGAGTACGTCCTGACCGGCAAGATCGACGCGGTCACCAACGCCGGTGAGATAGCACCCTTCAAGATCACGGACATGATCGCGCTCGCCTCCGTGGTCGGCGGGCTCTTCGGCAACGGCGGCGGCGGAGAGGTCGAGTCCGCGCTGTCCCTCATGAAGTCCCAGGAGAAGTACGGCGTCGAGAAGGGCACCGAGGTCTGGGAGTCCTTCCGCGCCCGCAACGACCCCGAGGCAGTGCAGACCATCCACGACGGCACGAGCTTCCCGTACGCGGGCAAGCCGGCGAAGGCGCGCGGCACCGCCATGCCCGACCGGGGATCGGTCGAGCGCGAGCAGCTCGTGTACGACCGGACGGGTGGCGCGAGGACCGGCGCGAAGGACCCGGTGAAGGCGCCGAAGAAGCTCAAGCCGCTCCAGGGCATCTACGACAAGGGTGTCCTGCCCCCGGACCTGTTCCGGGCCGACGGCCACAAGAAGGGCATGTCGAACGCGCTGCTCGTCTCCGGCGCGCACACCGCGAGCGGCCACCCCGTCGCCGTCTTCGGCCCGCAGACCGGCTACTTCGCGCCCCAGCTCCTCATGCAGCAGGAGCTCCAGGGTCCTGGCATCAGCGCCCGCGGCGTCTCCTTCGCGGGCGTCGGCATGTACGTCCAGCTGGGACGCGGCCAGGACTACGCCTGGTCGGCCACCTCCGCCGGACAGGACATCACCGACACGTACGCCGTCGAGCTGTGCGAGCCGGGCGGCGGCGCCCCCACCAAGCAGTCGGCCGGCTACCTCTACCGGGGCACCTGCACGCCCATGGAGAAGCTGGAGCAGAAGAACGCCTGGAAGCCCACCCTCGCCGACTCCACGGCCGCGGGCTCCTACCGCATGCAGGTCTTCCGCACGAAGTACGGCGTCGTCACGCACCGCGCGAGCGTCGAGGGCAAGCCCGTCGCGTACGTCTCGCTGCGCTCCACCTACCGCCACGAGGCCGACTCCATCATCGGCTTCCAGATGCTGAACGACCCCTCGTACGTCAACAACGCCACGACGTTCAAGAAGGCCGCCCAGCACATCAGCTACGCCTTCAACTGGTTCTACGCCGACTCGCGCGACATCGCGTACTACAACAGCGGCGCCAACCCCGAGCGCGCCGACAGCGTCGACCCCGCCCTGCCGGTCAAGGCCGGACAGGCCTACGAATGGCGGGACTTCGACCCGCAGGACAACACCTCGGCGCAGACCCCGCCCGCCGAGCATCCGCAGTCCGTCAACCAGGACTACTACATCTCCTGGAACAACAAGCAGGCCAAGGACTTCAGCACCGCGGGCTTCGGCATCAGCGCCGTGCACCGCGGCGACCTGCTCGACGGGCGCGTCAAGAAGCTCACGGAGGAGGGCGGGATCACCCGCGCCTCACTCACCCGCGCCATGTCGGAGGCGGCCGTCACCGACCTGCGCGGCGAACAGGTGCTGCCCGAACTCCTCAAGGTGGTCACAAGCAAGCCGGTCACCGACCCGCAACTGGCCAAGGCCGTGCAGCAGTTGGACGCCTGGCGCAAGGCGGGCGCGCAACGCAACCAGACGGCGCCGGGATCGAAGACGTACGCCCACCCCGACGCCGTACGGATCATGGACGCCTGGTGGCCGCTCCTCGTCGAGGCCGAGTTCAAGCCCGGTATGGGCAAGGAGTTGTACGAGGCCCTGACCGCCCAGCTCGCCACCGACGAGGCACCATCGGCGGGCCACGGACCCACCGGGGCGCACGCCGGATCGGCCTTCCAGTACGGCTGGTGGGGCTATGCCGACAAGGACCTGCGCACGGTCCTCGGGGAGCCGGTGAAGGGCGGGCTCGCCCAGACCTACTGCGGCGGCGGCGCGCTCGACGCCTGCCGCGACAGCCTGCTCACCACCCTCGCCCGCGCCGTCGCCGAGCCCGCCACCGAGGTCTACCCCGGTGACGAGGCGTGCAAGGCGGGCGAGCAGTGGTGCGCGGACTCCGTCATCCACCGGGCGCTCGGCGGCATCACGCACAAGCCGATCCAGTGGCAGAACCGCCCGACCTACCAGCAGGTCGTCGAATTCCCCCGGCACCGTCCGTAGCCGGACCCGCCATCAGCGCAGGGCGATCCGCCCGGCGGCGAACACGACACGCGCCAGTTCCTCGTGGCAGATGTCGCTGTGCGCGCCGGCGGGCGGGCCGCCCCGCCGCACCACCGACGACGTGTCGATGCTCACGCACCCCTCGGTGGGCACCCTTTCGCCCAGCTTGATGCGCCGGGTGCCGTCCACGGCCCGGATGCCGTTGTACCCGACGGCCCCCCACCGCTCCCACAGGTTGAGGAAGCTCGTGTCGTCGCCCGCCAGCTTCGACGCGAGCGGATACAGCCGCCCCAGGGCGTCGTCGAAGTGCGAGTAGCAGGCGACCAGCGGGCCGTCGATGCGGTGCTGCATGCCGTGCAGGGCGCCGCCGCGGAACCTGTCGTGCGGCAGCCGCTCGGCGAACGTGTAGTGCGAGAAGGCGCCCTCGAGCAGCGTCACCGACTTCACCGCGCGCACGTCCGCAGGCATCCCGCGCAGCGCGTACGAGACGAGCCGGGCACCGAAGCTGTGCCCGAGGAGGTGCACCCGGATCGTCGGTACGTCCGCGGCGAGCAGGCCGATCGCCGGGCCGAGGCCCAGCTGGCCCACCGCGCCGGCCCGGCGCTTCATCGCGTAGTACGTGCCCTGCCGCAGCAGTTCGTGCGCGCCGTCCCACAGCCGCTCGCGCAGCTCACCGAGGAGCGCGGGCTCCCCGGTGTCCGAGCGCGCGGCGGCGAACACCTCGCACACCTGGACCGCGTCGTCGGTGAGCATGGCGGGCTCGCCCGCGCCGGTGTCCTGGCCGAAGTGGCGCGCCGGATGCGTCTCGCGCAGGGAGACCAGCTCGCGCACGCGCCGCCCGAACTCGTACATGCGGGACGGCACCCGGGAGCGCTCCGCGAGCAGTTCGGCGATCCGGTCCAGGGTCGCGCCGTGGTCGGGGAAGGCGCGGTCGAGCGCCCGCCGGGTGGCCGGGTCGAGCTCGGGGCGGCCGGGCGGGGTCGCGGGGACGGTGGGCGCGGCCGAGGGGTCGAAGTCGGGGATCGGTTCGTCGGGGAAGCGGATGGCGGGCCAGAGCACCCCGACGTAGCCGAGGCGCACCTCGGCCCCGCACAGGTCCTGGCAGGGGGTGAGGAAGCGCCGGTACAGCTTCCTGGCGTCCTCCTGATCGTTGTTCCAGCCGTGCGCGAAGACCAGCAGATCGGTGACGCGTTCACGTTCCGCGCCGGACAGCAGCTGGGCGCGCTGCGCCGTGTCGACGTCGCCGTCGGCGTCGAAGGTCAATTCCCAGTAGGGCTCCACGCCGGTATGGTCCTGCCGCCCGGCCCGGCTGGCCAGATGCCGCGCACGATCTGCGGGGGCGCGCTCTCAGAGCCTGTGTCATATCCCCGGCCGGGTGGGCGTCGTCTGGCACGCACGCTCGCCGCGTTGCCGAAAAGCCCTAGTAGCTCCTCCCCCAGGCCTGAACGGCCCGGGGGGACCCCCACCGAGGACTTCCCGGCGCCTTGCGATCGCACGCACCAGACGACGCCCACTGATCCGACCGGGGATATGACACAGGCTCTCAGGCGAGTTCCCGCTCCCGGGTCTCGGGCAGCGCGAGGACGCAGAGCAGCGAGACGACGGCCATCGCGCTCACGTACCAGCCCACCGACGAGGAGCCGAACGCCGCCTGCAGTCGGGTGGCCACCAGCGGCGAGACCGCGCCGCCGAGCACCCCGCCGAGGTTGTAGGCGAGCGAGGCGCCGGAGTAGCGGACGTTCGTGCCGAACAGCTCGGGCAGGTAGGCGCCCATCGGGCCGTAGACGACGCCCATGCAGAACAGCGCGCCGCCGAGGGCGAGGGCGATGAGCGCGGGCTGCCCGGTGTCGAGGAGCGGGAAGAGCACGAGCCCCCACACCACCGCGAGCGCCGCGCCCGCGAGGACCAGCCTGCGCCGCCCCGCACCGTCGGAGCGCGTCGCGGCGAGCCAGGTGCCTGCCGCGAGGAAGAGGCAGGCCACCAGGGAGAGGCCGAGCATCGTGTTGCGGGAGATGTGCAGGGTGCCGGTGGCGTACGAGAGGCAGTAGGTCGTGGCGGTGTAGAAGAGGCCGTACGCGACGACCATGCCGCCTGCGCCGAGCAGCAGTTCGCGCGGGTGGCGGCGGAGCACGTCGAGGGCGGGGACCTTGCTCGCCTCCTGCGCCGCCATGACCTTGGCGAAGACCGGCGTCTCACTGATCCGCAGCCGCACGAACAGGCCGACGCCGACCAGGACGAAGGAGAGCAGGAACGGCACGCGCCAGCCCCACGAGCGGAACGCGTCGTCGGAGAGTGTGGCCGAGAGCAGCCAGAAGACGGCGGTGGCCGCAAAGAAGCCGACGGACGGGCCGAGTTGGGGGAAGGCCGCGTACAGGCCGCGCTTCTTCCTCGGCGCGTGCTCCACCGCGAGCAGCGCCGCCCCGCCCCACTCGCCGCCGAGCCCGACGCCCTGGAGGAAGCGGAGCAGGATCAGCAGCACCGGGGCCCAGACGCCCCACGTGCCGTAGCCGGGCAGAAGACCCACGAGGGCGGTGGAGAGCCCCATCAGGAGCAGCGAGGCCACCAGGACCGACTTGCGCCCGACCCGGTCGCCGAAGTGCCCGAAGACCACCGAGCCGATGGGCCGGGCGGCGAACGCCACCGCGTACGTGGAGAACGACGCGAGGGTGGCGTTGACCGGGTCGAGGTTCGGGAAGAAGGCCTCGTTCAGGACGAGGGCGGCCGCCGTGCCGTAGATGTAGAAGTCGTAGAACTCGATGGCCGTCCCGATGAAAGAGGCCACGGCGACTCTGCGCAGGCTCTCGGGGCTCGCTTCCGCGTCCTGGACCTGCTGTTTCTCTGCTGCTGTCGCTTCGCTGTGCACGAGCGGCACTCTCATGGCGGATGCAGGGAGCAGTCAATACCCGGGACGGCTCGTCTCGGCTTCTGAGACCGCGTCACCCGGCGGGCTGCCGGTGGGCCGCCGTGACCTCGTGCAGATGGATCAGGATGTCGTGCGAGGGCGCGAGGCGGATCTTGTACGGTCCGTCGGGCCACCCCGAGCCGATGCTGCGGGTCACGCGCGCCGTGCCGAGCCACTTCCTGGTGGCGGCGGGCAGCGTCCGCAGGTCCACGAAGTAGTCGTCGAGGCGCACCTTGTCGAGGGTGTGCTCGTTCATGCCGCGCGTGGCGGGGCCCACGGAGTGCGACTTCCACCGTCCGTTGTCCGCGCCCTGCGCCATGAACGAGCCCCGGTCGAAGGTGAATCCGATGCTCGCGTACCGCTTGCCGAGGCGGTCGCGGAGGAAGGCGCCCTGCATCTTCGGATAGCGCGGGTCGTAGGACTCGTACGAGACATGGGCGTTGTGGGCCGACAGGAACACCTTGCCGCCCGTGTACCGCTGCCACCACGCGGTGTTCTGAGCCATCAGCCGGTCGCGGTACAGCATGGCGTCCTTCTTGCCCTCGTCCGTGTCGAGCGGAAAGGCGTACATGTCGGCGGTCTGTGCGACGGACCGGGCGTGGTGCAACGCGAGGCCGAGCGACGGGCTCTCCGCGCCCTTCTGACGGGACCTCAGCAACCGGTACGCCGTGCCTGCCTTCTTCGCCAGCGCCTTGCGTTCCGCGAGCGGCCGCCCCATGTAGGTGTCGCCGTCCGTCAGGCGGCGCAGCGGCGCGTACAGCCCGTCGATCCGCGGGAGCAGATCCGGCTCGTGCGCGCGCACGTAGTCCCGCACCCCGTCGAAGAGCTCCACGCCCTGCTCCGGGTAGTTGAGGTCGTTGCCCATGAAGCGCAGCTCGCGCTCCGGATGCCGTTCGTTGTACGCGCGCATCCAGCGCAGCAGATGCACGTACTCGTCCGTGTCCCACGGCGTCTTCGCCAGCTCCCGGTGGACCAGTTCGCGCGCATCGCCCGCGCCGCCCCGCACATAGGCGTCGAAGCGCAGCCCCGTCGTCCAGCTGACCTCCTGGGCGAAGGTGGTGAACCCCTTCTCGGCCACGAGGTGGCGGAAGACCCGCTCCTTCATGGTGAAGAACTCGTGGGATCCGTGCGTCGCCTCGCCGAGACCCACCACGGAGGCGTCGCCCACCATCCGCCCCAGCGGCCGCAGGTCCTTGGCGGCGCCGCCCGGGACGGTCGAGCGCAGCGGGTGGGCCGCACGCTCGATCGCCGCGACCGGGCCGGCGGGACGCTGCGTGGCCACCGCGGCCCCGGGAGCGAGCAGCGCGCCCGCCCCGGCCGCCGCCACCAGCAGGAGCGGAACCCCGCGCCGCGTCACCCGTGTTGTCATGCCTGCCTCCCCGACGTGCCGGAATCCCCGGTGGATTCCGCGTGGAGGATCACGGTCCCGCGCGGGTGGACACGGCACCATCCGGCAGGCACCCGCAGGCCCGGTGGGGTCTGCCCCACCGCGGCCGCGGCGTGTACGTTCGACGGCATGGCTGAATTCATCCTCGTGGCAGGCGCATGGCTCGGCTCGTGGGCATGGGAGGACGTGGCGCAGGAGCTGCGGGCGGCCGGGCACGGCGCCCACCCCCTGACGCTCTCCGGACTCGCGGACAAGCAGCACGTGCCGGCCGGACAACAGACCCATGTACAGGACATCCTCGACGAGGCCGAGCGCCTCGGCCCGCGGGACGTCGTCCTCGTCGGGCACAGCTACGCGGGCATCCCCGTCGGCCAGGCCGCGGAGCGGATAGGCGACCGGCTGGCCCGTGTCGTGTTCGTCGACTCCAACGTCCCCGTCGACGGGGAGTCGTTCGCCTCCCTGTGGTGGCAGGGCGAGCCGGCCTTCGAGGCCCTGCTCGCGAAGGGCGACGGCTCCTGGTCGCCGAGCGCGGGCGACTTCGACGGACAGGGTCTGGACAGCGAGCAGGTCGCCCGGATCGCGAGCGGCGCGACACCGCACCCGGGCGCCACCCTGACCGAGCCCGCCGTGCTCGAACGCTCGCTGGACGAACTGCCCGCGACGTACGTCAAGTGCCTGCTCGACGGGGAAGAGCCGCTGGAGGAGGTCGCCGACCTGCTCAAGAGCGAGCACTGGCGGCTCGTCGAGATGGACACCGGGCACTGGCCGATGTTCTCCCAGCCGCGCGAGCTGGCCCGGATCCTGCACGCGAGCGTACGCGCCTGAGCGGTCCGGGCACCGCCCCTCCACCCACGCCGCCCCTCTTTCCCCGCGACATACCGACTGGTTAGTCTGCCGGGGAAGCCGAGCCGCGGGTGAAGGAGAACGAGCGTGGAGACCTTGCAGGACAAGGGAGTCGTCGTCACCGGCGGGGGAGGCGGGATCGGAGCCGCGCTGGCCCGCCGCTTCGCCGCCGAGGGGGCCCGCGTCGTCGTCAACGACCTGGACGGCGACAAGGCGCGGGCGGTCGCCGACGAGGTGGGCGGCATCGCCGTGCCGGGCGACGCCTCCGTGATCGTGCCGGAGGCCAGGGAGGCGCTCGGCGGCACGGTCGACGTGTACTGCGCCAACGCCGGGCTCGGCTCCGGCGGCAGCGAGGCCGCGCCCGAGGAGGTCTGGGCCACGGCCTGGGACGTCAACGTCATGGCGCACGTACGGGCGGCGAACGCGCTGCTGCCGCAGTGGCTGGAGCGCGGCAGCGGCCGCTTCGTCTCCACGGTCTCCGCGGCGGGACTGCTCACCATGATCGGCGCCGCGCCCTACAGTGTCACCAAGCACGGGGCGTACGCCTTCGCCGAGTGGCTCTCGCTCACGTACCGCCACCGCGGCGTCAAGGTCCACGCGATCTGCCCGCAGGGCGTGCGCACCGACATGCTCACCGCGAGCGGCACCGCGGGCGACCTCGTGCTCACCCCCACCGCGATCGAGCCCGCGGATGTCGCCGCCGCGCTCTTCGCGGGCATGGCCGAGGACCGCTTCCTGATCCTGCCCCACCCCGAGGTCGCCGCGTACTACCGGGCCCGCGCAAAGACCCCCGACAAGTGGCTGGCCGGCATGAACCACATCCAGCAGAAGTGGGAGGCGACGCAGCGGTGAACGACCCCCACCCCGCCGGTTCCGGTTACGCGGCCAAGCCCTGGCTCGCCCGCCTCAACGACGCCCAGCGCGGCCCCGTCCACCCCGCAGCCTCCCTGCCGCACGCCTTCCGGGACGCCGTCGCCAGGGCTCCCGGGCACACCGCCCTCGCCTACTTCGACGGACGCCTGACCTACCGCGAGACGGATGCCCTCTCCGACTCCGTCGCCGGGCACCTGGCCGCGCGCGGCGTCGAACGCGGCGACCGCGTCGCCATCCTCCTGCAGAACACCCCGCATTTCGTGCTCGCGCTCCTCGGCGCGTGGAAGGCGGGCGCGACCGTCGTCCCCGTCAACCCCATGTACAAGTCCGCCGAGGTCGGCCACGTCCTCGCGGACGCCGGGGTGAGCGTGCTGATCTGCTCGGACCGCGCCTGGGAGACGTATCTGCGCGACACGGCGGCAGGATCGCCGGTGCGCGTCGTCCTCACCGCCTGCCAGCTCGACCTGCAGACCCGCAACGACACCCGCGTCCTGGACTTCGAGCGCCTGCCGGTGCCCGCCGACGCCGACGACCTGGTGGCGGTCGCGCGCCAGGGGCACGAGGCCCCCGCCGACCGCGAGCCTCACCCGTCCGACGTGGCGCTGATCAGCTACACCTCGGGCACCAGCGGCGCCCCCAAGGGCGCCATGAACACCCACGGCAACATCACCTACAACGCCGAACGCCAGCGCACAGGATCCGGGATACCGGAAGGCTCCTGCTACTTCGCGATGGCGCCGCTCTTCCACATCACCGGCATGGTCGCGCAGGTCGCGGCCTGTATCGCCAACGCGGGCACGCTCGCCCTCGCCTACCGCTTCGAGGCCGGCGTGGTCCTCGACGCCTTCGCCGAGCACCGCCCCGCGTACACCGTCGGCCCCTCCACCGCCTTCATGGCGCTGGCCGCCCACCCCTCGGCGACCCGCGCGCACTTCGACTCCTTCGTGCTGATCTCCTCGGGCGGCGCGCCGCTGCCGCCCGCCCTGGTCGAGAAGTTCCGCGCCTCCTTCGGCCCCTACCTGCACAACGGCTACGGCCTCACCGAGTGCACCGCGCCCTGCGCCTCCGTGCCGCCGGGCCGGGAGGCCCCGGTCGACCCCGTCTCCGGCACCCTCGCCGTCGGCGTCCCGGGTCCCGAGACGGTCGTACGCATCCTGGACGACCACGGCCGCGAGGTGCCGTTCGGGGAGCAGGGCGAGATCGCCGTACGCGGACCGCAGGTGGTGCCCGGCTACTGGCGGCGCCCCGACGCCACCGCGGAGTCCTTCCCCGACGGCGAACTGCGCACCGGCGACATCGGGTTCATGGACCCGCGGGGCTGGCTCTACGTCGTCGACCGGAAGAAGGACATGATCAACGCGTCCGGCTTCAAGGTCTGGCCGCGCGAGGTCGAGGACGTCCTGTACGCCCACCCCGCCGTGCGCGAGGCGGCCGTCGTCGGAATCCCCGACAGCTACCGGGGCGAGACCGTCAAGGCGTACGTCAGCCTGCGTCCGGGCGACGGAACAGGACCCGACGAGCTGGCCGCGTACTGCAAGGAGCGGCTCGCCGCGTACAAATACCCGCGCGAGGTCGAGGTCCTGACGGAGCTGCCGAAGACGACAAGTGGGAAGATCCTCCGGCGGGAACTGCGTTCCCGCACCCGGCAGGACAAGTGACGCGAAAGGCAGGTGGCGACAGTGGCCCGAACGACGGACGGTGAAAGCACACCCGTCCCACAGCGCCTGCTGGCCGCCGCCACCAGGCTCTTCGCCGACCACGGCTACGACCGTACGTCGGTGCAGGAGATCGTGGAGGCGGCCGGCGTCACCAAGGGCGCGCTCTACCACTACTTCGGCTCCAAGGACGACCTCCTGCACGAGGTCTACGCCCGCATGCTCCGCGTCCAGCAGGAGCGCCTCGACACCATCGCCGACGCCGACGCCCCGGTCGAGCGGCGGGTGCGGGACGCCGCCGCGGACGTCGTGGTCACCACCATCGACAACCTCGACGACGCGTCGATCTTCTTCCGCTCCATGCACCACCTCAGCCCGGAGAAGAACAAGCAGGTCCGCGCCGAACGGCGCCGCTACCACGAGCGGTTCCGTGCGCTGATCGAGGAGGGCCAGGAGTCGGGCGTCTTCTCCACGGCGACCCCGGCCGACCTGGTCGTGGACTACCACTTCGGCTCCGTCCACCACCTGTCCACCTGGTACCGGCCCGAGGGACCGCTCACCCCGCAACAGGTCGCCGACCACCTCGCGGACCTGCTGCTGAGGGCGCTGCGGCCATGAGGTGACCGGGCGGCCGGTCGCCCGGTCACCCGCGGGAGCAGGCCTCAGACGCCGTCCTTGTGGCCGTTCGCGACGAGCAGCTGCTCCATGCTCTCGTGGGCGCGGGCGGCCTCGGTGTTGCTCTCGTCGTGGAACGTCCTGAGGTACTGGAAGAGGACGCTCACGCAGGCGTCCCGCCCCTCGTACTGGGCGTCGTCCACGAGCCGGCAGTCCTTCGAGATCTCCCTCAGCCGCCCGTCGGGAGTGGTGTACACCGGGTGCCAGACCAGCTTCACGTCCGGGTTCAGCCGCTGGACCAGCCGCAGCTGCGGGATTTCCTGCGAGATGAGGACGCTCTCGGGGGCGTAGGCCCGCATGAAGATGTGCACGGGTCCGGTCGCACGCGCCACGAAGGCCTTGGACAGCACGTTCCACATCGGCGTCTTCAGCTTCCAGTCCGAGTGCACCTCAAGGACGTTGAGCACGCCGCCGATCCGGGTCCGCTCCAGCGGGGTGTGGCCTTTCCCGTACGCGTAGTCGCTGGCCGCGATCCCGCCCGACCACAGGGCCATGGTGGGCGTCCTGATCTCCAGGTGCTCCGTCATGAGCCTGACGAACTCCTGGTACCACGTGTTCGACGCGCGCAGTTCGCGCCGCTCCTGGTGGTCGGCCGTCCTCGCCCTGGCCTCGTCGTTCAGCGCGCCCTGCGAGTCGACCCCGCCGAGCAGCAGCTGCCACGCGTCGTCCGCGGCGGCCTGGGGGATGCCCGCGGCCCTCGTCAGCTCCTGGTACGGCCCCCACTCGGGGTGCTCGGTGGGCCGCGTGGCGTAGTGCTCGCCCGTGCCCCCCGTCTGACGCTGCACCCAGAGCGAGACGGCCGCGTTCCCCGCGCGCCGCTGCAACGCGGCCAGGCCCGTGGGGGGCGCCGCACGCCCGGCGGCGGCCCGCGCCGTCGCCTGCCGCTGCGAAGCTGTCGTCCGGGTCTCGCGCACGCTCATCCGCCCCTCCGGTTGCTTCCGCCGATCCTAGACGCGGCGGGAGCAAGCGGAAGAGTGCGAAAGGGCAAGCAGGAGGGCATGCGCGACCCCCGCGCCGCCTACAGGTACTTCTTCAGCTCCCGCCGGGCGAGCGAGCGCTGGTGCACCTCGTCGGGACCGTCCGCGAGCCGCAAGGTCCGGGCCGCCGCCCAGAGTTCGGCCAGCGGGAAGTCCTGGCTGACGCCGCCCGCGCCGTGCAGCTGCACCGCCCGGTCCAGGATGTCGACCACCGCGCGGGGCGTCGCGATCTTGATGGCCTGGATCTCCGTGTGCGCGCCCTTGTTGCCGACGGTGTCCATCAGCCAGGCCGTCTTGAGGACGAGCAGCCGCAGCTGCTCGACCGCGACCCGCGCGTCCGCGATCCACTCCTGCACGACGCCCTGCTGGGCCAGCGGCTTGCCGAAGGCGGTGCGGGCCACCGCCCGTTCGCACATCAGCTGAATGGCCCGCTCCGCCATGCCGATCAGCCGCATGCAGTGGTGGATGCGCCCCGGACCGAGCCGCGCCTGCGCGATGGCGAAGCCGCCGCCCTCCTCGCCGACGAGGTTGTCGACGGGCACCCGGACACGGTCTAGGACGACCTCCGCGTGGCCTCCGTGGTAGTGGTCCTCGTACCCGTACACCCGCATGGCGCGCCGCACTTCGAGACCGGGGGTGCTGCGCGGGACGAGCACCATGGACTGCTGCCGGCGGATGTCCGCGCCGTCCGGGTCGGTCTTGCCCATCACGATGAAGACGCCGCAGTCGGGGTTCATCGCGCCGGAGATGTACCACTTGCGGCCCGTGATGACGTAACTGTCGCCGTCGCGCTCGATGAGCGTGGTGATGTTCGTGGCGTCGGAGGAGGCCACCTCCGGCTCGGTCATCGCGAAGGCCGAACGGGTCTCACCGGCGAGCAGCGGCTCCAGCCAGCGCTTCTTCTGCTCGTCGGTGCCGAACTGCGCGAGCAGCTCCATGTTGCCGGTGTCGGGCGCCGCGCAGTTCAGCGCGGTGGGCGCCAACTGCGGTGAGCGGCCGGTGATTTCCGCGAGCGGCGCGTACTGGAGGTTGGTCAGTCCCGCGCCGTGCTCGGCGTCGGGCAGGAACAGATTCCACAGGCCCTGCCTGCGGGCCTCGGCCTTCAGCTCCTCGACGACGGCGGGCGTGTCCCACGGCGAGGCCAGTGCGGCGCGCTGCTCGTCGGCGACCGCCTCCGCCGGGTACACGTGCTCGTCCATGAAGGTGAGCAGCCTGGCGCGCAGCTCTTCGGTGCGGGCGTCGTATGCGAAGTCCATGGCGTGCGTCTCAGCCTTCCTGTCGTCCCCGGAGCGTGGCGCGGCCGTGCTCGATGAACACGGGCACCAGCTCGCCGATCCGGTCGAAGCCCGCGCCGACCGTCTGCCCCAGCGTGTAGCGGTAGTGAATGCCTTCAAGGATCACGGCGAGCTTGAACCACGCGAACGCCGTGTACCAGGAGACGGCCGACACGTCGCGGCCCGAGCGGGCGGCGTACCGCTCGATCAGCTCGGCCGGGTCGGGGTGTCCCGGCGCGCCCGCCGTGGTGCTGACGGGGGAGTCGGGCACCTCCAGCTTCGCGCTGTACATCACGAGCAGGCCGAGGTCGGTGAGCGGGTCGCCGAGCGTGGACATCTCCCAGTCGAGGATGGCCTTGATCCGGTCGTCGTCGCCGATCAGGACGTTGTCCAGGCGGTAGTCACCGTGCACGACCGTGGGCGCGGGGGAGTCGGGCAGTGCGCGGCCGAGCGCGGCGTGCAGCTCGTCGATGCCGGCGAGCTCGCGGTTGCGGGAGGCGTCCAGCTGCTTGCCCCAGCGGCGCAGCTGCCGGTCGAGGAAGCCCTCGGGCCGGCCGAAGTCGCCGAGCCCCACCGAGGCGGGGGCCACCGCGTGCAGGTCCACGAGGGTGTCGACGAGGCCGAGGACGGCGGCGCGGGTGCGCTCGGGGCCGAGCGGCGCGAGCTCCTGGGCGGTGCGGTACGGCGTCCCGTCCACGTACTCCATGACGTAGAAGGGCGCCCCGATCACGGCGTCGTCCTCGCACAGCAGGACCGGCGCGGGCACCGGCACGTCCGTCGGGTGCAGGGCCGCTATGACCCGGTGCTCGCGCTTCATGTCGTGCGCGGTGGCGAGGACATGGCCGAGCGGGGGGCGGCGGACGACCCAGCGCGAGGCGCCGTCCGTCACCGCGTACGTGAGGTTCGACCGGCCGCCCTCGATGAGCCGGGCGGTGAGCGGCCCGCCGGCCAGACCTGGCCGCTCGCGGTCGAGGTGGCCGCGCAACTGGTCGAGGTCGAGGCCCGGCGGGTGGTCTGAGCTCATTTTCTGCTCCTGGTCGGCGTGGTGGCTGCTGCCACCCCATGATGCCGACCAGTCGGTATGCCGTCCAGAGGCTACCGGGCGGTCAACTCAGTGGTCGTCCCAGTGCCCGTCGTGCGCCGCGTGCCGGTGCCCGTCGTGAAGGTAGTCGACGTGGTCGCCGTGGGTCACGGAGTCGTGGCCGCAGCCGTCCCCGTGCCGGTGGTCGTGGCCCTGGTGCGCGGTGTGCCCGGTCGGCTCGCACTCGTCGTAGTGGTCGGAGTGCAGGCGGTGCATGTGGCCGTCGTGCGCGTAGTCGACGTGGTCGCCGTGCGGCACCTCGGGGTGGCCGCAGGCCGGGCCGTGGACGTGGTCGTGGACCGGGTGTTCATGGTGGAGCGTGGTCATGACGCACACCTTCTGTGACGTGGGGAGAGGGGTGCCGCCCGGGGAGGGGTGACCCTCTCAGGCTAGCCCCTGATGCCCTATTAATTCCGTTGTGCGACCCTTGTTGATGTTTCGATGACCTCCGCGAAGGCGACCCTGTGAGGGCACTGGCATGAAGGCGATCAGCTACCGCAGCTACGGCGGACCCGAAGTCCTCGAGTACGGGGAGGTCCGCGACCCCAAGGTCGGCCCGGACTCCGTCCTGGTGAAGGTACGCGCAGCGGCCGTGAACCCCGTCGACTACAAGTGCCGTGAGGGGCACCTCGACGGGCTCATCGACCCGGTCTTCCCCGTGATCCCCGGCTGGGACGTCTCGGGAGTGGTGGTCCAACCGGGCGCCGCCGCACCGGAGTTCGCCGTCGGCGACGAGGTCATCGGCTATGTGCGCGAGGACTTCCTCTCCCGCGGCACCTTCGCCGAGTACGTCGCTGCGCCCGTACGCACCCTCGCCCGCAAACCGCGCAACCTCACCTTCCCGGAGGCGGCGGGCCTGCCGCTCGCCGGGCTCACCGCCTACCAGGTCCTCAACGGGGCCCTTGAGGTGACCGAGGGGGACGTCGTCCTCGTACACGCGGCGGCCGGTGGTGTCGGCTCGATCGCGGTGCAGCTCGCGCGGCACGCGGGCGCCCGCGTCATCGGCACCGCGAGCGAACGCAACCACGACTACCTGCGGGAGCTCGGCGCCGAGCCGGTCACCTACGGGGACGGGCTCGTGGACCGGGTCCGGGCGCTCGCCCCCGAAGGCGTCGACGCCGCCTTCGACACGGTGGGCGGCGACACGCTCAAGGCCTCCGCCGAACTCCTCGCCCCCGGCGGCCGGCTCGCGTCGATCGCGGACGGCGGGGTGATCGGCCTCGGCGGCCACTACTGCTTCGTCCGCCCCGACGCGGCCGACCTGCGGCGCCTGACCGAACTCGTGGAGCAGGACGTGGTGACCGTGCACGTCGACGAGACGTTCCCGCTGGAGCGGGCGGCCGACGCACACCGGCGCAGCGAGGAGGGCCGCACCCGGGGCAAGGTGGTCGTGACGGTCGACTGGGACGACTGACCCGCCCCTGCGGTACGCCGCGCGCCTCACACCACCATCGTCGCCGCGCACACCGCAAGGGCGAGGGTGCACAGCGCCGCCGTCCGCGCGGCCCGGAGCGTCATCGTCCGGGGCGCGCGCGCCGTCAGCGCGACCATCCTGCGGTGCGCGACCGCCAGGAAGCCGAGCCAAAGGAGCAGGCACAGCGCGCAGGACAGCAGGCCCGGCGCGGTGGGCCCGGCGTGCAGCACCGCGCGGGCGGCGAGCACCGCGGCGACCGTGGCCGACAGCGTCGTACGCCGCCAGGCCAGACGCGTGCGCTCCGGCTGCAGCCCCGGGTCACGGACCTGCCGCCCACCGTCCCGGCTCACCCCTCCCACCCGAAGAGCACGACGATCACCATGGCGAGCGCGACCACCGCGACCGCAAGGCTCAGCACGGTCGGGAACCGGCTGGTCGGCAGGTCCTCGCTGCGCCGCATCGCACGCTCGCACCGCACCCAGTGGTTGACCGCGCGCAGTGAGCACAGGACACCCGCGGCGAGCAGTGCCAGGGCGAGACCGATCCGCCAGCCCCAGCGCAGGTCCGGCAGGAACTGGTCCACGGCGAAGCCGCCGCCGATCAGCGCGAGGGCGGTGCGCAGCCAGGCCAGGAAGGTGCGCTCGTTGGCGAGCGAGAAGCGGTAGTCGGGGGTGTCGCCCTCCTCGCGGATGCGCTCGGGGGCGAACCACAGCCGCAGACTCTGTACGAAATTGCTCACCGCCGCACCATAAGCCGTGCTGATCACGGGGCGGGGCAGCCCCTCAGGCGCCCGCGCGGAAGGCCTTCAGACGCCGGTACGCGTCCAGCCCGTCCGGCACCCACTCCCACTCCCCGAGCCGCCGCTCCAACTCCTCCTCGGTGAGGAAGGTGTGCCAGGCGACTTCCTCGGCCTGGGGGTGCACCGGCACCTCGCAGCGCACCTCGTAGAGGTACGACCACCAGGTACGGCCCGCCCCGCCGTCGTACAGGAACTTGAACAGCGGTACGGGGCGCGGCAGGCCGCGCACGCCGAGCTCCTCCTCGGCCTCGCGCAGGGCGGCGTCGTCGTAGGACTCACCGGCCCCGACCACGCCGCCCACGAACATGTCGTACAGCGAGGGAAAGACCAGCTTGGCCGGGGTGCGGCGGTGGACGAAGACGCGGTCGTCGGCGTCCCGCGCGAGGACGAATGTGCAGCGGTGGCGCAGGCCCCGCGCGTACGCCTCGCCGCGCGGGGCCTCGCCGACCACCTCGTCGTGCTCGTCGACGATGGTGATGATCTCTTCGCTGGGGTCGGGCACGGGCCGGCTGTCGCTCCTCATACCGGCCATCCAACCTCACTGGCCCATGACGTACTTCACGGTCGGTCCTGCCGTCCAGCCGCCGTCGACGGCGAGTTCGGCGCCCGTCACGTAGGACGCGGCGTCCGAGAGCAGGAAGACCATGGCGCCCGCGATCTCGTGCGGCTCGCCGACCCGGCCCATCGGGGTGTTGGGGTACTTGCCCTCGCCCTGCTCGATGCCGACCTGGGCGGTCATCGGGGTGTACGTCATGCCCGGGTGGACGGAGTTGACGCGGATGCGGGCGGTGCCGAGCTCGACCGCGCCGATCTTGGTGAGGCCGCGTACGCCCCACTTCGACGCGCCGTACCCGGCGGTGAGCGCGAGACCCATCAGGCCGGCCGCGGAGGAGACGTTGACGATCGAGCCGCCCCCGGCCTCCTTCATGGCGGGCACGACGGTCTTCATGCCGATGAAGACGCCGGTGAGGTTGATGTCGAGGACTCTGCGGAAGTGCTCGACGGACTCCGACTCCAGGAACTGGCCGGTGGATATCCCGGCGTTGTTCACCAGGCCGTGCAGAGCGCCGAACTCGGCGACCGCGAGGTCGGCGACACGCCGCCAGTCCTCCTCGGACGTCACGTCGTGGCGTGCGAAGCGGGCACGCTCCCCAAGGTCCGCGGCGGTGGCCGCGCCCTCCTCGGCCAGGACGTCGGTGAGGACGACGTTCGCTCCGGCGGCGACCGCCTGGCGGGCGGCCTCGGCGCCCAGGCCGCGGGCGGCACCGGTGATGACGATCGTCCTGCCGGTGAGGTCGTACTGGGTCATGAGCTGGCTCCAAGGGTGGGTCGCGGGGCCCGCAGCAGGGCCGCGGTGGTCTGGACGAGGTCCGCGAGGAACACGTCCTCGCCGGTCAGGGGGGTGCTGCCCGCCAGGTACTGGCGGGCGCGGTCGCTCATCGCGGCGCCGATCAGGGTGAGTGCGAGGTCGAGCCGTTCCAGGCGGACCGGCTCGGGCAGCTCGGCGGCGAGGCAGTCCTCGAGCCGCCCGATCAGCGACCAGTAGACGGTGCCGTCGAGGGTGGGGTGCGGGGTGCGGGTGCGGACGCCGCTCTCGTGGCTCAGCTGGGCGGAGACGCGCAGGCAGCGGCGCCCGCGCTCGGTGCGCAGCTCGGTGGCCTCGGCGCTCACCAGAGCGGTGAGCAGCCCGCACAGCCCGGCGGCGTCCGCACCGGCGCGTTCCAGTTCGGCGGTGAGCACCTGCTCCGTACGGCGCTGGCGCTCCGCCATCACCGCGTCGAGCAGACCGCCGCGCGAGCCGAAGTGGTACTGCACCGCCGAGGGGTTGCTCTGCCCGGCGAGCCGGACGATGTCGCGCAGCTGGGCACCGTCGACGCCTTGGGCGGCGAAGACTTCCTCGGCGGCACGGATGAGCTTCTCGCGGGTCTCGGGACCTGAGGTTCGGGCCATGCGACAACTCTAATGCTGGCCATTATTAAAAGCGAGGGCAATGCAGCCCGTCCGGCGTTCGAGGACGAACCCGGCGAAGCCGGTGATGAACCGGCAACACCTCATCGCCGGTCCACATACCCCCGCACAGGCCCCCGGCCAGACCCCGGCATCGCGGGATGCAGACCCAACAGCACCACCCCCGCCACGATCGCCGCCAGCCCCGCCGCCTGCCAGGCCAACGCCCCCGTGTCGGTCCGCAGCCGGTCCCCGAGGAACCCGACGCCGCACGCGATCCCGGCCAGCGGCTGCGCGGCGGTCAGCGCGGGCAGCGACATCCGCAGCGGCGCCGTCTCGAAGGCACTCTGCACGAGGATCAGCCCCGTGACGCCGAGCACCGCCACCCCGTACGGCTGCCAGCCGGTGAGCACCTCGGAGACCCCGCCGTCGGCGAACCGGTCCCCGGTGATGCGTGTCAGCGCGTCCTGCACCCCGAAGAGGAGTCCCGCGGCCAGCGCGAGCAGCACCGGGCCCACGCCGAACTCGGTCCTCTTGGCGAACGCCGTCAGGAGCAGCGCCGCGCCCACCATCACACCGAAGATCAGCCAGTGCCGCAGCGGACTCGTCACCGCGTCGCCGCCGCGCGGCTGGCCCGCCACGATGAACGCGGTCACCCCGCCCGCGAGCAGGATGAGTCCGGCCCAGCCCTGGCGGCCCAGCGACTGGCCGGTCTGGTGCCGGGAGAGCGCGAGGGCGAAGAGCAGTTGGGTGGTGAGCAGCGGCTCGACGAACGAGATCTCCCCGCGGCCGAGCGCCAGCGCGCCGAGCACCATGCCGCACACCATCAGGCCGATGCCGGCCAGCCACCGGGGCTCCCGCATCAGGTCGAGGAGCAGCCGGGGTGAGAGGAAGTCGCTCAGCGGCGCGTTCTGCGCCACGTTCTGCTGCAGGACGAAGCCCAGCCCGAGGCAGCAGGCGGCCCCGAGGGAGAGGGCGAGGATCAGTACCGACACGTCACATACCTCGGGGGGTCGGGGGCCAGGCCGGGGCGCGCGAAATGGGGACTTCGCCGACCATAGTGGCCCATCGATCGCGCCACGCCCGGGAGCCAAGGCCATTCCCCGGCCCTGTTTCGGTTGACGTCGGCCATCGGGCTACCGAGGATCTGACCCACCGGTAACCACGCGGAACCACGCGGGACCCTGTCGAGGAGGACGACCCCTATGGCGTACGACGCAGATGTGATCGTGATCGGGGCGGGACTCGCGGGTCTCGCGGCGACCGCGGAGCTCGTCGACGCGGGGCGCCGGGTCATCCTCCTCGACCAGGAGCCCGAGCAGTCGCTCGGCGGCCAGGCGCACTGGTCCTTCGGCGGTCTCTTCTTCGTGGACTCGCCCGAGCAGCGGCGGCTGCGGATCAAGGACTCCCACGCGCTGGCGCTCCAGGACTGGATGGGCACGGCCGGCTTCGACCGTCCGGAGGACCACTGGCCGCGCAAGTGGGCCGAGGCGTACGTCGACTTCGCGGCCGGTGAGAAGCGGCCCTGGCTGCACGGGCAGGGCGTGCGGTTCTTCCCGGTGGTCGGCTGGGCCGAGCGCGGCGGCTACGACGCGCAGGGCCACGGGAACTCGGTGCCGCGCTTCCACATCACCTGGGGGACGGGCCCGGGGCTGCTCGCGCCGTTCGTGCGGCGGGTGCGCGCGGGGGCCGCGCGCGGCCTCGTCGACCTCAAGTTCCGGCACCGCGTCACGGGGCTCTCGCGCAGCGCGGGCAGCGTCGACACGGTGACAGGCGAGATCCTCCAACCGTCGTCCGTCGAGCGGGGCAGGGCCAGCGGCCGCGAGGTGACCGGAAGCTTCGAACTCCGCGCCCAGGCCGTCATCGTCACCTCGGGCGGCATCGGCGGCAACCACGACCTCGTACGCGCCCAGTGGCCCGAGCGGCTCGGCACACCGCCCAAGAAGATGATCTCGGGGGTCCCCGCGCACGTGGACGGCAGGATGCTCGGCATCGCCGAGGAGGCCGGGGCGCACCTCATCAACCGCGACCGGATGTGGCACTACACCGAGGGCATCGAGAACTGGAACCCCATCTGGGACCGGCACGGCATCCGCATCCTGCCGGGCCCCTCGTCCCTCTGGCTCGACGCACGCGGCGACCGCCTGCCCGTGCCGCTCTTCCCCGGTTTCGACACGCTCGGCACCCTCGAGCACATCATGAGGACCGGCTACGACTACACGTGGTTCGTGCTCAACCAGCGCATCATCGGCAAGGAGTTCACCCTGAGCGGGTCCGAACAGAATCCGGACCTGACCGGGAAATCCGTGCGCGGTGTCATCGACCGGGCGCGCGCCGACGTGCCGGGGCCCGTCAAGGCGTTCATGGACAACGGCGTCGACTTCGTCGTCGAGAAGGAGCTCGGCGCCCTGGTGCGCGGCATGAACGCGCTGGCGGCGGAGTCGGCGGGCCCCCTCATCGACGAGGCCGCCCTGCGCAGGACCCTCGCCGCGCGCGACCGCGAGATCGCCAACCCGTTCACCAAGGACCTCCAGGTGACAGCGGTCCGCGGCGCCCGCAAGTTCCTCGGCGACCGGCTCATCAGGGCCGTCCCCCCGCACCGCGTCCTCGACCCCGCGGCGGGCCCCCTCATCGCCGTACGCCTCAACATCCTCACCCGCAAGACCCTCGGCGGCCTGGAAACCGACCTCTCCTCGCGGGTCCTGACCCAGGGCGGGCAGTCGCTGCCCGGTGTGTACGCGGCCGGGGAGGCCGCCGGGTTCGGCGGCGGCGGAGTGCACGGCTACCGCTCCCTGGAGGGCACCTTCCTCGGCGGTTGCCTCTTCTCGGGGCGCACGGCGGGCCGCGCCGCCGCCCGAGCGGTGAACTGAGGCCGCAAGGGGCTGGCGCAGGTGGCGGGTGAAGTCTGGTGATTTCGAGATGACTTGGTGAAGAACGGGGACACTGCCGGGCCTTGACGTGGAGTGGTGCCTACCGCTTTGCTGTGCGTGATCATCCGTACGCAAGCCGCGCCGGGGAGGACGTCCCGCGGTGTCACCACCCCCACCCCCACTGGGCCGTTCCCGCAAGAAGGCCTCCGCGCACGCCTTCGACGCCGCACTCGACGACGCCGAACTCGTCGCCGCGCGGGCCGCGTTGGCGCAGGGCCGCTGGACCGAGGTCCGTGCGCTGCTCGCCGCGACCGGCGACGACTGGGACCGCAGGGGACACCGCTTCGACGTCCTCGGACAGGTGCCCACCACCACCGCGTGGGCCCGCGACTGGCGCCTCGCCGAACCCGAGAGCCACGACGCCGAGCTGCTCCTCGCCTTCGCCGCCGTGCACAAGGCGCTGCGCGGCAAGGCCCGTTCGGACACCGTCCGCGACCGGTGCCGCGAGGCCGCCGCGCGCGTCCCCCACGATCCGACGCCCTTGCTCGCGCTGCTCCTGCTCGAACGCTCACTGGGCCGCGAGGAGGATGTCGTACGCCTCTTCGACGAGGTCCGCCACCGCCATCCGGAGCACCACCACGCCCACCACCTGATGGTGGCCCGGCTCGCCGAACGGCGCCCCGGCGCGGGCCAGGACCCCCTGCACGAGGTGTACGACTTCGCGGCCTGGGCCGCCGAACAGGCGCCCGCAGACTCGCCGCTGGCCGTCCTGCCCGTCGTCGCGCACGCCGAGCGCTACCGCGTACTCGCCACCGCGGGCCTGGAGTCGCCCGACCCTCTCGTCTCCGGGCACTGGACCGGGCGGCGCGCCCGCGGCGTCATGAAGGCCGCCCTCGACTGGTGGCTCGCGTGGGAGAGGGCCCACCGGCCCGGCCACCCGCGCTGCCTCATCGACCTCAACTTCCTCGCCCACGCGAAGACCTGCGAGGGCAGGGCGGCCGAAGCCGCCGCGCTCTTCCACCGCATCGGACGGCACGCGACCCCGGCCCCCTGGTCGTACCCGGACCGGGACCCGTACCCGGCGTTCACCGCCGCCCGGACCACCGCGTTCGGCCCGTCCTGACCGGCTCGGCCCGACCGCCCCGGCTCGACCCACCGCAACCGTCCCCCGATCCGTACCCCCGAAAGGACAACCGCGCCATGGCGACGGGAAGTTCGAGCCCGAGCGGCATCAGAGCATCCGGCGAACCGGCGGGCGACGCCGGGATCAGCACGTACAAGGGACAGGAGCGGGCGCTGCGAGCGGGCCGGCTCGGCACGGCAGGGCTGCTGCTGTCCGTGCTCGCCGCGACCGGGCCCCTGATGGTCGTCGCCGGCGTCATGCCCACCACCTACGGCGTGATGGGCATCGTCGGCCAGCCGCTGCTCTTCCTCATCCTCGGCGTCGTCCTCGCGCTCTTCAGCCTCGGCTACGCCGAGATGAGCCGGCACGTGCACAACGCCGGAGCGTTCTACGCGTACATATCCCGTGGCCTCGGCGGCACTGCCGGCGCGGGCGCCGCGCTGGTCGCGCTCGTCGCCTACAGCGCCCTCCAGGCGGGCCTGTACGGCCTTCTCGGCTTCGAGGTGTCCGGGCTCCTGGACACGTACGTCGACATCGAGGTCGCCTGGTGGATCCCGGCGCTCGTCACCGTGGCCGTGGTCGCCGTCCTCGCCTGGCTGAAGATCGACCTCAACGCGCGGGTGCTCGGTGTCCTGCTCCTCATCGAGGTGGCGCTCGTCGCCGTCTTCGACATCGCGGCCCTCGCCGACCCGGGCAAGGAGGGCCTGTCGCTGCACGCCTTCAACCCGGACACCCTCAGCGGCGCGGGCGTCGCCACGTCCCTGTGCTTCTGCATCGCGGCGTTCACCGGCTTCGAGCAGGCCCCCGTGTACGCCGAGGAGACCAGCCGCCCGCAGGTCGTGGTCGCCCGCGTGATGTTCTTCGCGGTGGGCTTCGTCGCCGTCTTCTTCGCGGTGAGCTCCTGGGCGCTGACGGTCGCGGCGGGCCCCTCCGGCATCGTCCCCGCGGCGCGGGAGCAGAGCGCGGGGCTGCTCTTCGGCCTCACCGAGTCCCGGCTCGGCGCCACCTTCACCGACGTGCTCCACGTCCTCTTCGTGACCGGCATGTTCGCGGCGATCCTCAGCTTCCACAACGTCGTCGCGCGCTACGCGTTCGCGATGGGGCGCGAGAAGCTGCTGCCCGCGGCGTTCGCCCGCACCAACACCTCAACGGGTGCGCCCGGCACCGGTTCGCTGCTCCAGACCGTCATCTCGGTGGTGGTCGTCGTGGCCTTCGCCGTCGCGGACGACGGGGCGGCGGGCGATCCCACCGCGCCGGTCCTGCACCTGTTCACGTGGGGCGGCAACATCGGGGCGCTCGGCGTGATCCTCCTGATGGCCACCGCGTCCGTCGCCGTGATCGTCTTCTTCGCCCGCCGAGGCGCCGCGCGCGCCCAGGCCTGGCGCATCACCGCGTCCGCGCTCGCCACGGTCGGCCTGCTCGTCATCGCCGGCTACACCGTCAAGGACTTCGACGTCCTGGTAGGCGCGGGCGAGGGCTCCACGCTCAGCTGGGCGCTGCCCGGCGTCATCCTCGCCGCCGCGGTGACCGGCGTGGCCTACGGGGCGTTCCTGCGCTCCACGAACCCGCAGGCGCACGCGCGGATCGGACTCGGCAACGAGGCGTTCCAGCTGGAGAAGGCGTCGTCGTCGCCGGGGGGAAATCCCAGCCCCTCCGGCGACTGAGGAGCGGGGTCCGGGGGCGCCCCGAGCCGGGTCGCCCCCGAGCCTCAGATGATCAGCGACAGCAGGAGGACCAGTCCCCCCGCCACCACAGAGATGATCGTCTCCATCACCGACCACGTCTTCACCGTCTGGCCGACGTCCAGGCCGAAGTACTCCTTCACCAGCCAGAACCCCGCGTCATTGACGTGCGAGAAGAACAACGACCCCGCACCGATGGCGAGCACGAGCAACGCCGTGTGCGCCGTCGACATGTCCGCGGCGAGCGGCGCCGCGAGCCCGGCCGCCGAGATCGTCGCGACCGTCGCGGAACCCGTCGCGAGCCGGATGGCCACCGCGATCAGCCAGGCGAGCAGCAGCGCGGGGATCGACCAGTCCTTGGAGAGGTCCAGGATCATCTGGCCCACGCCGATGTCGATGAGCGTCTGCTTGAAACCGCCGCCCGCGCCCACGATCATCAGCACGCCGGCGATCGGGGCGAGCGACTTCTCGACGGTGGTGGACAGCCGGTCCTTGGTGAACCCGGCCGCGCGGCCCAGCGTGAACATCCCGACGATCACCGCCGCGAGCAGGGCGATCAGCGGCGAGCCGACGACGTCGAAGACCCGCTGCACCGTGGTGCCGGGATCGTCGACCACGATGTCCACCAGCGCCTTGGCCAGCATCAGCACGACCGGCAGCAGCACGGTGGCGACCGTGACACCGAACCCGGGGCGCTTGTCCAGCTCCTCCGAGGGCCGCTGCGGGATCATCTTCTCGGGCGCGGGTACGTCCACCCACCGCGCCGCCACCCTGGAGAACAGCGGTCCCGCGATGATCACCGTCGGGATCGCGACGAGGACGCCGAGCGCCAGCGTGACGCCCAGGTTGGCCTTGACCGCGTCGATCGCGACGAGCGGTCCCGGGTGCGGCGGGATCAGCCCGTGCATCACGGAGAGACCGGCGAGCGCCGGGATGCCGATGCGCATCAGCGAGTAGTTGCCGCGCTTGGCGACCATCAGGACGACCGGGATCAGCAGCACGATGCCGACCTCGAAGAAGAGCGGCAGCCCGATCACCGAGGCGATGAGGACCATCGCCCAGGGCATCGCGCGCCCGCCCGCCCTGGCGAGGATCGTGTCGACGATCTGGTCGGCGCCGCCGGAGTCGGCGAGCAGTTTGCCGAGGATCGCGCCGAGCGCGATGAGGACACCGACGCCCGCGACGGTCGAGCCGAGCCCGCCCGTGAAGCTGGCGATGGCCTTGTCGAGCGGCGCGCCCGCGAAGGCCCCGAGCGCGAGCGAACCGACGGTCAGCGCGAGGAACGCGTGCAGCTTGAACTTGGTGATGAGCAGGACGATGACGGCGATGCCCGCGAGAACGGCGATCCCCAGCTGGGCGTGGCCCGCCGAGGTGATCGGCTCGACGGAATCCGCTGCCAGCATCTCGACGCTGAGATGGGTCACGGTGCTTTCCTTGTACGTGAGTGAGTCGTGCCCCGACAGGGGCGCGGGGAACTGCGCGACCAGCCACATGCGGCCCGCAGCAGAAGAACCTCCGGCGGGAGCACTCAGCCGAGTCGACCGAGCGCCTCGACCGCCCGGTCGGCAATCTCCTCCGGGGACCCGGCGACGTCGACGTCGACGCCCACCTCATCCGCCCCGAGAGGCTCCAACGTGGCGAACTGCGAATCGAGCAGCGCGGTCGGCATGAAGTGCCCCTGCCGCTGCCCCATCCGCTCCTCGATGAGGGCCCGGTCACCGGTCAGGTGGACGAAGACGACGCCGGGAGCCGCGGCCCGCAGCCGGTCCCGATAGCTCCGCTTCAGCGCCGAGCTGCTGACCACCCCGCCCCGGCCGGCGCGCCCGTGCGCCCACGCGCCGATCGCGTCGAGCCAGGGCCACCGGTCGTCGTCGGTGAGCGGCGTGCCGGAGGTCATCTTCTGGATGTTCTCCGGCGGGTGGAAGTCGTCGCCCTCGGCGTACGGGACGCCGAGCCGGTCCGCGAGCAGGGGCCCGATCGTGGTCTTGCCGGTCCCTGCCACGCCCATGACTACGACGACGTGGGGGGTGCGCCGTTCCTGCATCGCGTCCTGCCTCGCTGTCTTCATCGACATCGGTCGGTTGTTCACGTCACTGAAACCCATTAGGTCTGACGAATTCAAGAGCGTGTGACATAAAAGTCTGACTTATTGTTCCGGGTGTGCCCCTCGTAGGCTTCCGTCATGACCGCACAGGCCCGAGGGCTGCACTCCCGCGTACTGGAAAGCCTCGGGCCCGCCATCACCGCCGGCGAGTACCCGCCGGGCAGCGTGCTGCGCACGGACGAGCTGGCCCAGCGCCTGGAGGTGTCCCGCTCCGTGATGCGCGAGGCGGTCCGGGTCCTTGAGTCCATGCACCTGGTCGCCTCCCGCCGCCGCGTGGGCGTGACCGTACTGCCCACCGAGGAGTGGAACGTCTACGACCCGCAGGTCATCCGGTGGCGCCTGGCCGGCGCCGACCGGGCACGGCAGCTCCGCTCGCTGACCGTCCTGCGCTCCGCCGTCGAGCCGGTCGCCGCGGGGCTCGCCGCCCGGCACGCCACGGCCGCACAGTGCGCCGAGCTCACCGAGTGCGCCCTCGGCATGGTCGCCCACTCCCGGGGCCACCAGCTGGAGGGCTACCTCCGGCACGACGTCGCCTTCCACCGGGTCATCCTCAACGCCTCCGGCAACGAGATGTTCGCCCGGCTCGGCGATGTCGTCGCCGAGGTCCTGACCGGACGTACCGCACACCAGGTGATGTTCGAGGACCCGGACCCGCCCGCCGTCACCCTGCACGTCAAGGTCGCCGAGGCGGTCAGGGAGGGCGACGCGGCCCGCGCGGAGGCCCTGACCCGGGAGATCGCCCTCGGCGCCCTGGACGAACTGGACATCCTCGCCCCCTGACACCGGGCGCGGCACGCGGCACGCGGTTGGCGGTACCTGAACCCCGCGCGCGAACCCCGCGCGCGGCAGCCCGCGCCGGTCGGCCACAATGGACGGCATGTCCCGACGCGCCGCCCGCCCCACCGCCACCCCCTGCCCCTGCGGGCACCCCGAGCCGTACGAGCGGTGCTGCGGCAGGCTGCACCGGGGCGAGGCCGCCGCGAGGACCCCCGAAGAGCTGATGCGCTCCCGCTACAGCGCCTTCGCCGTGCGGGACGAGAGCTACCTGCTGCGCACCTGGCACCCGCGCACCCGGCCGCCGCGCGTGGAGTTCGACCCGGCGCTGCGCTGGACCGGCCTGGAGATCGGCGCGACCTCCGAGGGCACCGCCTTCCACACCACCGGCACGGTCACCTTCCGGGCCCGCTACACCGACGGCGGCCGCCCCGACTCCCTGCACGAGAAGAGCCGCTTCGAGCGGCTCGACGGCGCGTGGGTCTACGTGGACGGCACCTTCATCGAATAGGCGCCGGCCCGGCACCGCCACCCGTCGGGACCCGGCCACCGCGCGGACCGCGCGCGTGGGACTGCTGGGGAGCGTGAACTCACACGGGGTGTGAAAGGCGGTCCGGCGCACGTACACCGCACTCGGTTGACAGCCGCCCACGGGCCCAAACGCTCTGCCCCGCCCGCCTGTTCGACACCGGGCCGCGGTCGCGTACATAGGCGGGAACCGCCGCTGCGGCCCACCGGCGCTGCCAGTAGCGTCTGCCTGCCCCCCTGTGCCGTACGCAGCCCCGCACGCAGCCGTGTGAAGGAAGAGGCGCCCGATGGCCGACACCGGACAGCAGCAGAGTTACGAGCGCTACATGGGCGGGAGTCCGCAAGCCGAGCGCCGGCTGTTCCAGCGCCTGGCGCGGGAAGTGATGAAGGTCCAGGAGAAGAACCGGCGCGCGGCCAGGTCCGCGGGCCTGGAACGCACCCTGCACGCCAAGGCCGCCCTCGGCGTGGAGAACGCCCGCCTGCGCTTCCACGACGACCTCCCCGACGCCCTGCGCCGCGGCTTCGCACAGCCCGGCGCGGTCTACCCGGCGACCGTGCGGCTCTCCAACGCCAGCGGCATCCGGCAGGCCGACGGCGCGCCCGACCTGCGCGGCCTCGCCGTGCGCGTGACGGTGTCCGCCGAGGAGAACCACGACCTGCTGGCCACCAACCACCCGGTGTCGCACGCCCGCGACGCCCGCGAGTTCGTCGCCTTCGCCCGCGCCATGGCGGGCGCGACCACCCGGACGAAGAAGGCGCTGGCCCTGTTCGTCAAGCTCCCGCTCGCCGTCGGCCCCACCACCGCCACCCGCATGCGGCGCAACGTCAGGGCGGCCTCCCGGCATCCCGTCAGGAGCCTCGCGGCGGAGACGTACTGGAGCCGCAGCGCCATCCTCTGGGGCCGGGCCGGGCCCGTCCGCTATCTGCTGCGCCCGGTGCCGGGCGGCCCCGCCCCCGGCTCCGGCGGCGAGCGGCGCGACCCGCAGTACCTGCGCCGCGAGCTTGAGACGCGCCTGGTCCGGCACGACATCGCCTTCGACCTGTGCGTCCAGCGGTACGTCGACGAGCGGCGCACCCCCGTGGAGGACGGCTCCGTCGAGTGGCCGGAGTCCGTCGCGCCCGCGGTGGCCGTCGCCACGCTCACCATCCCCAGCCAGGACCTCGACACCGCTCAGGCGCGGGCCGCGGGCGGTCGCGTGGAGGTCATCGGCTTCAACCCCTGGTACACCACCGACGACTTCCGTCCGCTCGGCAATCTCAGCCGCGCCCGCAAGTCCGCCTACGAGGCCAGCGCGGCACACCGCCACGGACTGCGCTTCGTCACGGAGGAGCCCCTGCGCAACAAGGCGCTCGGCGCGCCGGTCGGCGCCGCGCTCCGCCTCCTCAACCGCTATGTGCCCTGGCACCGGCTGCCGCTGCAGGCGAGCCTGCTCAACCTCGTCTTCCTGCGCAAGGCACTGCGCCGCTTCAACCTCATCGACACCGACGTGTACGAGGCGCCGCCCGAGGCCGGGCCCGTGCCCGCCCCGTTCGACGAGCAGCTGCGCACCGTCCGGTCCTACGACGGGACCTACAACGACCTCTCCCGGCCCGCCATGGGCGCGGTCGGCGCGGTCTTCGGCCGCAACATCGAGCCGGTCTACCGCCCCGACCTCTTCGACGTCCCGAACCCGGTCACGGTCAGCCGCCAGCTCCTGTACCGGGACACGTTCCTGCCCGCGACCTCGCTGAACGTACTGGCCGCCGCCTGGATACAGTTCCAGGTCCACGACTGGGTCAACCACCGCCGCCACAAGCCGGGCGGCAAGTCCGTCGAGGTGCCGCTGCCGCCCGGCACGACCTGGCACAACACCCCGGGCGGCCCCGCCGAGAAGGTGATGCGCTTCGCCGAGAACGAGGGGCTCGAACTCCCCGGCGACCGGCCGCCGATCCTCTTCGACAACCTCGCGTCCCACTGGTGGGACGGCTCCGAGGTGTACGGCGAGAACGAGCGGACCGCCAAGTTCCTGCGGGAGCCCGACGGGGGAGCCAAACTCCGCCTGGACGACGGCCACCTGCCGATCGGCCCGAACGGTATCCCGCTGACCGGCTTCGCCGAGAGCTGGTGGATGGGCCTCAGCGCCATGCACACCCTCTTCGCCCGCGAGCACAACGCGGTCTGCGACGCGCTGCGGCACACGTACCCCTCGATGAGCGAGGAGAGCGTCTACCACACGGCACGCCTGGTCGTCTCCGCCCTCATCGCCAAGATCCACACGGTGGAGTGGACCCCGGCGATCCTCGCCACCGAGACCATCGACCTGGGCCTGCACACCAACTGGGACGGGCCGCCGGACCGCTGGCTGCAGAAGCTCGGCCTGTGGCTGTTCGAATCCCACTCGCTGACGGGAATCCCGAGGACGCTGCCCGACCACCACGGCACGCCGTACTCCCTGACGGAGGAGTTCGTCACCGTCTACCGCATGCACCCGCTGATCCCCGACGACTTCGAGATGCGCGAGCACCACTTCGGGCAGCGCCTCGAGACCCTCGGCTTCCGCGACATCCAGGGCGGCGCCGCCGAGGCCGCCATCCGCAAGACCGGCCTCGCCGACACGCTGTACTCCTTCGGCATCTCCCACCCGGGCGCGATCACGCTGCACAACTTCCCGCGCGCGCTCCAGCGGTTCGAGCGCGACGGCGAGATCATCGACCTGTCCGTCGTCGACCTGGTTCGCACCCGCAGGCGCGGCGTGCCCCGCTACAACGACTTCGTCGAGGGCCTGCACAAGCCGCGCATCCGCCGGTTCGAGGACCTCTCGCAGGACCCCGAGACCGTCGCCCGCCTCAAAGACGTCTACCGCTCCGTCGACGAGATCGACACCGTGGTCGGCCTGTTCGCCGAGAACCCGCCGCACGGCTTCGGCTTCAGCGACACCGCCTTCCGCGTCTTCATCCTGATGGCCACCCGACGGCTGCAGAGCGACCGCTTCCTGACCGTCGACTTCCGCCCCGAGATCTACACCCCGCTCGGCATCGACTGGGTGCAGAAGGGCGGCATGAACTCCGTCCTGCTGCGGCACTGCCCGGAGCTCGCGGGCCTGCTGCCGCGCGGCGCGAGCGCGTTCGCGCCATGGCGGCAGGTGCAGCCGGTGAGCGACGGCGGACCACGCGCCGGCGGCTGACGGCGGCCCCGGCATACCCGGGGCTCGCGGACCCGGCCGGAGATTTCGGGAAGGAGCCGGGCCGGGGACATGACACAGGCCCTCAACCCAGCGCCGGCACCGCACAGTCGACGAGGAACGGCCCCGGCTCCGCGAGCCCCCGCTTCAGCGCCACGGCGAACTCCTCCGCCGTCGTGGCCCGTTCGGCCGGCACCCCCATCCCGCGCGCCAGCGCGACGAAGTCGAGGGACGGCCCCGACAGATCCAGGAGCCGCCGCGCCCGCGCACCGCCCGCCGCCCCCACCGCCCCGAGCTCCAGATTCAGGATCGCGTACGACCCGTTGTCGAAGACGACCGTCGTGACGTCGAGCCCCTCCCGGGCCTGGGTCCACAGCGCCTGCAGCGTGTACATCGAGGCCCCGTCCCCGACCAGCGCCACCACGGGCCGGCCGGGGCAGGCCACCCCCGCCCCCACCGCGAGCGGCAGCCCCTGCCCCATCGCCCCGCCGGTCAGCGTCAGCCAGTCGTGCGGCGGCGCACCCGCGGTCGCCCCGGACAGCCAGAGACCCGAGGTGTTGGCCTCGTCGACGACCACGGCGTCCGCCGGGAGCAGCGCCCCGATCACGGCGGCCGCCGACTCGGCGGTCAGCTCACCGGTGGGCATCCCGGGCCGGACCGCCTCCTGGCGTACGGGCCTCGCGCACGGACCGACCACTTCGGCGAGCCCTTCGAGCGCCGCCGTCACATCCTCCGCGCCTGCCGCGAGCGTGTGCACCGTGCACCCGTCGGGAACCAAGGTGCCGCTCTGCCCCGGATGGGCGAAGAAGGAGACCGGCGACGCGGCTCCGGCCAGCACCAGGTGCCGTACGCCCGCGAGTTGGCGCACCGCGCCCGCGGCGAGGTAGCCGAGCCGCTCGACGGCGGGACGCCCCGCGCCCCGCTCCAGACGGGCCGGGAAGGTCTCGCACAGCAGCCGCGCCCCGCTCGCCCCGGCGATCCGCCCCGCGGCGGCGAGCCCGGCGCCGCGCGCGGCCGCCCCGCCGAGCAGCAGCGCGACCTCGTCACCCGACCGCAGCGCCGCGGCCGCGCCCGTCACGGCGTCCACGGAGACGAGGCCGCGCCGGGCGGGCGCGGGGCGCGGGGCGGCGGGCGGTCCGTCGGCCTGCGACCAGGACACGTCGGCGGGCACGACGAGCGTCGCGACGGCGCCGGGCGGTCCGGCCGCCGCGGCGACGGCGGCCGCGACATCACCGGCGAGCTCCGAGGCGTAGTACGTACGCCGCGTCCAGGCCGACACCGTGCGGGCCAGCGCCCCGATGTCGGACTCCAGGGGCGCGTCGAGCCGCTTGTGGTGCAGGGCGTGGTCGCCGACGACGTTGACCAGGGGCGTCGCGGCCCGCCGGGCGTTGTGCAGGTTCGCGAGGCCGCCCGCGAGGCCGGGGCCGAGGTGCAGCAGCGTGCAGGCGGCGCGGCCGGTCATCCGCCCGTATCCGTCCGCGGCACCCGTCGCCACGCCCTCGAAGAGGCAGAGGACGGGCCGCAGGCCGGGCGTCTTGTCGAGCGCGGCCACGAAGTGCATCTCGGAGGTGCCCGGGTTGGCGAAACACGCTCGGACACCCCCGGCCACGAGGCCGTCGACCAGGATCTGCGCTCCGTTCGGCATGGCGGTCCGCCTCTGCTCGGTGGCAATGGGGTGGGCGCGCGGTGGGGCGGCGGCCCCCGGTGCGTGGGAGAGGCCCAGTCTTCACGGAGTCCGGGGCGTGACGGCAGCCGGGATCCGGCCAGCCGCCGCGGGCACACCGGGGCCGAACCTGCGCCGGTAGTCCGACGGGCTGAGCCCCGTCTCGCGGCGCAGCCTGGCCCGCAGGTTGGCGGCGGTGCCCAGGCCGCTGCGGTGCGCGACCACGTCGATCCGCTCCTCGCCGCGCTCGATGAGTCGGCAGGCCAGGGCCACGCGTTCGCCGGTGAGCCAGGCCAGCGGAGTGGTGCCGAGCTGGGCCTGGAACCGGCGGTGCAGGGTCGCGGGGCTGACCCCGGCGCGGGCCGCGAGACCGGCCACGGTGAGCGGCTCGGCGAGACGCTCCTGCGCCCAGGCGAGCAGCGGCGCGAGGGACTCGTCCCGCACCTGCGGAACCGGCCGCTCCACGAACTGCCGCTGTCCGCCGTCCCGGTGGGCGGCGAAGACGAGGCGCCTGCTCACGGAGTTGGCGACCTCCGCGCCGAAGTCGCCGCGCACCACGTACAGGCTCAGATCGAGGGCGGCGGCGCTGCCCGCGGCGGTGAGGATGTCGCCGTCGTCCACGAAGAGCACGTCCGGTTCGAGCCGCACGGCCGGAAATCGCTCACGAAAGGGGCGCGCCCACTGCCAGTGGGTGGCGGCCCGGCGTCCGTCGAGGATGCCGGACTCGGCGAGCGCGAAGGCGCCGGTGCAGAAGCTCATGATCCTGGCGCCCCGCGCGTGGGCGCGCCGGACGGCGTCGAGCACGGCCGGGGCGCGCGGCACGGTGTGGTCGGGGCGGCCCGGCATGATCAAGGTGTCCGCCGTGTCGGCGGCGTCGAGTCCCGGTACGCCGGTCAGGCTGAAGAACCCGTGGTTCATCCGCACCTCGGGCCCGGTGGCGCACAGCACGATCTCGTACAGGGCGCCGGGCAGGCCGAGTTCGGGGCGCGGCAGCCCGAACACCTCGGTGGCGACGCCGACTTCGAAGGGGTTGGTCCCCTCGTCGATGACGACCACGACGCGGTGCGGGGGCGCCTGCGTCCGCGCCCGCATCCGCGCCTGTGGCGGCGTCGGCGGTTGCGAGGATTCTTGCGGCATGCGCGATTTCTAGCACTCGTGGTGGCGGCGCGTCACGCCGGAAGATCGATGTCATGAACCCGGAACCACACCTCAAGAACAGCGAACCTCTCTCCCTGGACCAGGCGCTCGCCTCCTTCGACGACCTGTGGAGCCCGCGCATCGTCACCTCCGTCAACGACTACGACGTCCGCGTCGCCAAGGTCGAGGGCGAGCACGTCTGGCACGTCCACGACGACACCGACGAGTTCTTCCTCGTACTCGGCGGCGAGCTCCACATCGATCTGCGCGAGCCCGTGGGGGAGCGCCGCGTCACGCTGGAGCAGGGCTCGGTCTTCACCGTCCCGCGCGGCACCGAGCACCGGCCGTACGCCCCCGACGGCGCCCGCATCCTGCTCTTCGAACCCACCGGCACCCTGACCGTCGGCGACCGCCACGAGGAGATCCCGGACCACGTGGACGCGACCGCGGGACACCCGCTCAGCTAGCGCCCCGACGCGTAACCCCACAGGTCAGAGCCCTCACGCCCGCTCATACGGGCAGAGATCGTAAGAGACCCGTCAAGAGGCCCGCCGGCGCCGTATGGAGGGCGTCAACGCAGGACGGAACGGCTCGAACGGACGCTTTCCTCTAATCGTCCGTTCGAGCAGTTCCCCCATCTCTTCCGTCAGGAGCTCACGATGGCCGACCTGGCCTTCGTCGTCACCACGATCGCGGTCTTCGCGCTGGTGGCAGCCGTCGCCAAGGGGGTGACCAAGCTGTGACCGCCGAGAACGTCGTCGGCCTCGTCGTGGCCGTCGCCCTCCTTGGCTATCTCGTCCTCGCCCTCGTCTTTCCGGAGAGGTTCTGAGTACGGATATGAGCCCCGTCCTTGCCGGTGTGCTCCAGCTGCTCGCCCTGGTGGCGGCGCTCGCACTCGCATACCGCCCGCTCGGCGACCACATGGCCCGCGTCTACAACTCGAAGGAGCACCTTCGCGTCGAGAAGTGGATCTACCGGGCCATCGGCGCCGACCCCGACACGGAGATGCGGTGGCCCGCGTACCTGCGCGGCGTCCTCGCCTTCTCCGCCATCGGCGTCCTCTTCCTCTACCTGCTCCAGCGGCTCCAGGGCTCGCTGCCAGGATCACTCGGCTTCCGCTCCATCGACCCGGACCAGGCCTTCAACACCGCCGCCTCGTTCGTGGCGAACACCAACTGGCAGTCGTACGCCGGTGAACAGGCCATGGGCCACGTCGTGCAGACCGGCGGCCTCGCCGTGCAGAACTTCGTCTCCGCGGCCGTGGGCATCGCGGTCGCGGTGGCCCTGGTACGCGGCTTCGCCCGCTCCCGCACGGGTGAACTGGGCAACTTCTGGGCCGACCTGGTGCGCGGCACCGTCCGCGTCCTGCTCCCGATCTCCGTCGTCGGCGCGCTCGTCCTCGTAGCCTGCGGCGCCCTGCAGAACTTCTCCGGCATCCATGAGGTCGGGCAGTTCATGGGCGGCAAGCAGCAGTGGAACGGCGGCGCCATCGCCTCGCAGGAGGTCATCAAGGAGCTGGGCACGAACGGGGGCGGCTACTTCAACGCCAACTCCGCGCACCCCTTCGAGAACCCCAGCCCGTTCTCGAACCTCTTCGAGATCTTCCTGATCCTTCTCATCCCGTTCGCGCTGACGCGGACCTTCGGCAAGATGGTCGGCTCGGTCAGGCAGGGCTACGCCATCCTCGCCACGATGGCGACAATCTGGCTCGCCTTCACCGCGCTGATGATGTGGACCGAGTTCCACCACGGCGGCCCGGCCCACGACCTGGCGGGCGGGGCCATGGAGGGCAAGGAGACCCGCTTCGGGATCGGCGGGTCGTCGATCTTCGCGGTGGCCACCACCCTCACCTCCACCGGCGCCGTGAACTCCTTCCACTCCTCCTACACCGGCTTCGGCGGCGGCATCGAGATGCTCGGCATGCAACTCGGCGAGATCGCGCCGGGCGGCGTCGGCTCCGGCCTCTACGGCATGCTCGTCATGGCGGTCATCGCGGTCTTCATCGCGGGCCTGATGGTCGGCAGGACGCCGGAGTACCTGGGCAAGAAGATCGGCACCCGCGAGATCAAGCTGGCGGCCTGCTACATCCTGATCACCCCGGCGCTCGTCCTCGGCTTCACGGCCGTCGCGACGGCCCTGCCCACGCCGGGGAACTCGATGACCAACTCCGGCGCGCACGGCTTCTCCGAGATCCTCTACGCCTACACCTCCGGGGCCAACAACAACGGCTCGGCCTTCGCGGGCCTGAACGCCGACACCCAGTGGTTCAACAGCACGATCGGCATCGCGATGCTGCTCGGCCGCTTCCTGCCGATGGTGTTCGTGCTGGCCCTCGCGGGCTCGCTGGCGCAGCAACGGCCGGTCCCGGCGACCACGGGAACCCTGCGCACCGAGAAACCGCTCTTCACCGGCTTGCTGGTCGGCGCAATCATGATCATCACCGGTCTGACCTATTTCCCCGCGCTCGCGCTGGGACCGCTTGCCGAGGGGCTTGCGTCATGAGCACACACCTGCACGAGAACGAGCCCGGCGACCGGAGCGGCGGTTCCGTCGCCACCGCGGACCGCGCCCCCCACCAGGACCTTCCCACCGGTCACACCGCCACCCACGACACCCGGGTCGGCGCAGGCCTCTTCGACCCGGCCCAACTCCTGACGTCGCTGCCGGACGCCTTCCGCAAACTTTCGCCGCGTGTGATGGTCAAGTCCCCGGTCATGTTCGTCGTCCTGATCGGCTCGGTGGTCACCACCGTCCTCGCGATCCTGGACCCGGGGGACTGGTTCGGCTGGGCGATCACCGCCTGGCTCTGGCTGACCACGATCTTCGCCAACCTCGCGGAGGCCGTCGCCGAGGGCCGCGGCAAGGCGCAGGCGGACACGCTGCGCAAGGCCAAGACCGACACGGTGGCGCGCCGCCTGACCGGCGGAGGCGAGGAGTCGGTGCCCGGCACCGACCTGCGCGTCGGCGACCTGGTCGTCTGCGAGGCGGGCGACATCATCCCCGGCGACGGAGACGTCGTCGAGGGCGTGGCCTCCGTCGACGAGTCCGCCATCACCGGCGAATCGGCCCCCGTCATCCGCGAGTCCGGCGGCGACAGGTCCGCCGTCACGGGCGGTACGAGGGTGCTCTCCGACCGCGTCGTCATCAAGATCACGACGAAGCCCGGCGAGACGTTCATCGACCGCATGATCAACCTGGTGGAGGGCGCGGCCCGGCAGCGCACACCCAACGAGATCGCGCTGAACATCCTCCTCGCCTCCCTCACCATCGTCTTCCTGCTCGCCGTCGTCACCCTCAAGCCCTTCGCGATCTACGCCGGGGCCGACGACCAGACCTCGCTGATCGTCCTGACGGCGCTGCTCGTCTGCCTGATCCCGACGACCATCGGCGCCCTGCTCTCCGCGATCGGCATCGCCGGCATGGACCGCCTGGTCCAGCGCAACGTCCTCGCCATGTCGGGCCGTGCGGTGGAAGCGGCGGGCGACGTGTCGACGCTGCTCCTGGACAAGACCGGCACCATCACCCTCGGCAACCGCCAGGCCGCCGAGTTCGTCCCGGTCCGCGGCACCACCGAGGCCGAGGTCGCCGACGCCGCCCAGCTCTCCTCACTGGCCGACGAGACGCCCGAGGGCCGCTCCATCGTCGTACTCGCCAAGGAGAAGTACGGCCTGCGCGAACGCCACCAGGGCGAGCTGACCGGCGCCGAATGGGTCCCCTTCACCGCGCAGACCCGGATGTCCGGCGTGGACATCGAAGGCCGCAAGGTCCGCAAGGGCGCGACCGGCTCGGTCATCGCCTGGGTCGAGGAGCGCGGCGGCGAGGTCGCCCCCGACGCGCGGACCCTGCACGACTCGATCTCCCAGGCCGGCGGCACCCCGCTGCTCGTCGCCCTGGAGGACGAGAACGGCGCCCGGGTCCTCGGGGTGATCCACCTCAAGGACGTCGTCAAGGAGGGCATGCGCGAGCGGTTCGACGAACTGCGCCGCATGGGCATCAAGACCGTCATGATCACGGGCGACAACCCGCTGACCGCCAAGGCCATCGCGGACGAGGCGGGCGTGGACGACTTCCTCGCCGAGGCCACCCCCGAGGACAAGATGGCGCTGATCAAGCGCGAGCAGGCCGGCGGCAAGCTGGTCGCGATGACCGGCGACGGCACGAACGACGCTCCCGCGCTCGCGCAGGCGGACGTCGGCGTGGCCATGAACACGGGGACGTCGGCCGCCAAGGAGGCCGGAAACATGGTCGACCTCGACTCCAACCCCACCAAGCTCATCGAGATCGTCGAGATCGGCAAGCAACTCCTCATCACCCGGGGCGCCCTGACGACCTTCTCGATCGCCAACGACGTCGCGAAGTACTTCGCGATCATCCCGGCCATGTTCGCCGTCGCGTACCCGAGCCTCGACAAGCTCAACATCATGAACCTGTCGTCGCCGGAGTCCGCGATCCTCTCGGCGGTCGTCTTCAACGCGCTGATCATCGTGGCCCTCGTGCCGCTGGCCCTGAAAGGCGTGCGGTACCGGCCGATGACGGCCGACCGGATGCTGCGGCGCAACCTCGGCGTCTACGGTCTCGGCGGCCTCATTGCCCCGTTCATCGGCATCAAGATCATCGACGTACTCCTCTCCCTCCTCCCCGGCATTGGGTGACGCGGTCATGAACAACAACTCCGTACGGAACTCCGCCCGGCTGCTGGGGGCGGGCCTGCGCGCCCTGCTCGTCCTGACCGCGCTCTGCGGCGTCCTCTACCCGCTGGCGGTGACCGGCGTCGCCCAGGCCCTCTTCCACGACAAGGCCAACGGCTCCGAGGTGAGCGCGCACGGCAGGACCGTCGGCTCCGAACTCATCGGCCAGCGCTACGACCTGCCGCTGAAGAAGGGCCAGAAGACACCCGAGCCGGACCTCAGGTGGTTCCAGCCGCGCCCCTCCAACGGCCTCGGCGAGAACAGCGTCAACACCCGTTACGAACTGCTCGTCTCCGGCGCCACCAACCTCTCCGGCGACAACAAGGAGCTGATCGACCAGGTGAAGGCCGCGAAGGCAGCCGTGATCAGGGACAACTCGACCCCGACCCACAGGCTCACCCCCGCCGACGTCCCGCCCGACGCGGTCACGTCCTCCGGCTCCGGCCTGGACCCCCACATCTCCCCGGCCTACGCCAGCCTCCAGACCCACCGCGTGGCCGCCCGCAACCACCTATCCGTACGCCAGGTACAGCACCTGATATCCGCCAACACCGACGCCCGAACCCTCGGCTTCATGGGCGAACCGAGGGTCAACGTCCTCCGACTCAACATCGCGCTGAGCGAGCTGACGGGGAGGAACTGAGTCGGAGTCGTGCTGCCTGTGCGGGGCTCCGGCCGCGTGGCGGGGCCCCGCCGATGACGGACCGGCCGAGCTGGATGTTGGATACGTAGACGTGTGGACGCGGAGGTCTTGGTGTCTCGGTAGAGATCACCGATGCTCTGTTGCAGGCGTGCCGGAGACCGGTCCGCTGAAGTCGCTTGGTCAACCCAGCGGCGCGGCTGCCGGGCTGGGGCGGCGACCTGTCCCAGAGACCGCAGATGAACCAGGGATTCCTAGGTGATGGGTCGATGAAGTACCCATGCCGACCGAGCCGAAGGTGGATATCCGTCTGACCTGACGGACGAGCAGTGGGCACTGAAGGGCCCTTGCTCCCTCAGACCAGGGTGGGCCCCAAGGGCGAGCGGCGGGAGAAGTGTCCGTGACGGCGGGGCGTGGACGCGATCTTCTATGTGGTGCGGGCAGGGTGTGGTCCGTCAGCCTCCCAAACCTGACCGCGCAGGATGCGGAGAACGTCCAGGACCGCGATGGCACGAAGGGCCCCCTGCCGTGGCCCGGCTTGACCACCCGGGCGTCCGGAAGGTCTGGGCAGACCAGGGCTTCGCCGGCCGCCTCGTTGATTGGACCTCCACCATTCTCGGCCGCGATTTGGTGATCGTCCGCAAGGCCCCCGACCAGAAGGGCTCCAAGGTCCTGCTCCCCGAACCGCACCGGACCTCGGACGCTGCCGGACAGGCAGCGGACGGGACGGCCGGACAGCGGGGGCGTCTGGACCCCACTGTCACGTGGTTGGTCATGCCGCAGCCCCGGAAAAGCAAAAAACCCCTGATCAACAGGGGTCTCAGCTGGTGTCCGAGGGGGGACTTGACCTCTCCCTTCGGGCATCAGCCCATTGGTTAGCTGACCTGCGGGAATGTCCGCGGCACGCTGATGAGTTGACGGCTGGCGTTGGTCGTGCATTCCCCCCGTTTCCGCCCGTTCCGGACCGCTGTTGGTCATGCGTTGGTCACGTGACCAACCACTGTCCACCCCAGCTCAGAGCCCCCGTCGCCCTGACTCGCACCCGCCAAGTTATGCGAGAACGTGACTAAAGTGCGGGCCTACCTTGTGTCGTGGGAATGACCGTCCGTAGCTTGCTGAGCACACAGACCGGAGGGGGTCTCAGTGGACGAACTACGCATGATCGCGGGCGGACCGTGCCGGAGCGATGACGACGACAAGTGCGGCAACGGTGACTGCCCGACTGTGTACGAGACGGCAGATCCCGCGATGTTGGCGATACAGGGGTACGACGTGGACCGCTGGACGCCCGAAGGCGAGTCCGTTGTCCTGATCCCCGAGGAGACCCTGAAGGAGGCCGCACGTGCCCGTGGATGGCTCTAGCCCAACCTTCCTGGACGGCGAGGAGTGGCAGGCGTACTTCCGGGACTTCAAGCGCTCCGCGTTCCGCTTGGAGGTCCACCAGACGTACACCATGCCTGCCGAGGCGGAGACGGTCCGTTCATTCCTCGCTGGGGAGCCGCTGCCGGAAGGCTTCAATGCTCCGTGGCGCGACCTGATCCGGGATCACGCTGTGGCCGGGCGCAGGATGACGCGGGCGAAGATCGTGCGACGGCCGCTGACCGACTACAGCCGCTATCTGTTTGAGTGGTGCATTCCCGGCAACGTCGCGGCCGGGGAGAACTATCAGATAGTTGACCTGACGGACGCCCCGATTCCGGGACTTCCGGAACAAGACTTCTGGCTGTTCGACGAAAGCACGGTGGTTCACCTGAACTACCGTGCTGACGGAACGCAGATCAACCGTGAACTGATTCACGATCCTGACATTAGTAAGTACCTCGCATGGCGGGATCTAGCACTCGAAAGCGCAGTTCCATTCAGTGCCTATCGAACCTGAGACGCAGGCGCAGGAGCGCAAGGATTTGGCGGGGGCTCTACGGAGCCTCCGCCGTGCTTCTGGGCTGAGCGGCGAACGCCTCGCTGTTCGCTGCAACATGAGTCAGACAAAGATCAGCCGCATTGAGACCGGTCGAGCACTTCCGACGGTTATGGATGTTGAGCGCATCCTGAAAGCTCTTGCGGTTCCGACCCAAGTGGCTGACGAAATACTTCGGCTTGCTCGCAGGGCTAACGTCGACTATGCGTCATGGCGTGCCTATGCCCGTGTAGGCATGCACCAGAAGCAAGCCGAGTTGAAGGCGCTGGAGTCCTCCTCGCACGTGATGAGGCACTTCCTCCCCGCCATCCCGACCGGCCTCTTGCACGTCCGGGCCTACGCGACCGCCACCCTGTCACCCACGGTCGAGGGTGATCCGGCACGGGATGTGACCAGGGCTGTAGACGCCCGCATGGAGCGACAGAGGGTCCTGGACGACACCTCCCGCTCGTTCTCCTTCCTGATGACGGAGCAAGCCGTCAAATGGCGCCGAGCGGCACCGGAGGTCATGGCGGCCCAGTGCGCCCACATGGCCGAGGTCAACGAGAAGCCGAACGTGCGCCTGGGGGTCATTCCGCAGATAGCGGAGGTTCCTGGAACCCCCATGAACATTTTTGTTGTCTATGACGATCGGCTCGTGACGGTCGAAATGTTCTCCGGGGAAGTCGTTCTGCGTGACCCTCGCGACATAGCCCAGCACCTGAATCTGTTTGAGATGTTCTGGTCCTATGCCCTGACGGATGAAGCCGCTTCCGCCTTTCTTGCTGAAGTATCAGAAGGATTTATGCGTCAACGTAACTAGTGCTTCCCTCGGCCCCGTTGGCTCCCGATGATGGATGCATGGCGAGCAACGAGGAACCGCAGCAGCATGGTTGGAGACTCGATCCGATTCCCAGCCGGAAGGCGTACCGAGACGGCGACGGAAACATTCGCGTCCCCATGTGGATTGCCAGGGATGGCAAGCACGTGGCAGACACAGAAATGGTTCTGCTGCCGTCGGAGGCGGAATTGCTGAGCGAGCGTCTGACAGATGCGGTCGGCGGTTCGCGCTCGATCATGCAGGAGCTGTTTCACCGTCATGCCATTGCCGAAGGACCGGGCGTGACGCTTGTTTCCAAGCTCCCCTTTCCCGCCTGAGACGGTACTCAGGATCCCCATGGATTCCGCCCTGCCACGGGCGGTAGACGGCCCTGCTCTGGGCTGTTCAAACGATTCAGGAAGGCACAGCGATGACCGACCTGTACGACCTCCCCCTGCCCGAGACCGCCGCGTTCAAGAAGGCGTGCGGAGGTAACACGGACCCTGATGGCGAGTCCTGCGCGACCCTCGCGAAGATCGGCCCCGACGCGTGGGCGCTGGGTGACAGCAAGCGTCCCGAGATGACGCCGCTGCGGTTCACCACGGCCGAGCTGGACGCGGCCGGTATCGCCCCGGCTCGCTTCGGCCTGTCGGCCTAACGGCCCCCTGCCTCCGACCGGCCTCCGCCCCCCTCCGTAAGGCGGAGACCGGTCGGACTCCATTCCTCCGTACTCCCCCGAAGGGGACGACAGTTGCACCACCATGGGTATCTGTGGACTGGACCGAAGCAACGGTTCGATGACGAGGCGCTGAGGCGGCCTCCCCACCCTGACCCGCCTCCGGCAGACGGTAAGCCGGAACTGATTCAGCGACACAGGGAAGTAAAGGCGGAGTTCCCCATGGTGGACCTCCCGCCACTCGAAACGTCGTACTGGCTCATCAAGCCCAGGAAGCTCGTGCGCGGCACCTGGGCTGAGCCGAAGGAAGCGGCGGAATGGCTCGGGGAACGGCTTACCGAGTACGCGCCTAGGTTCGCCTCCGAGTCGGGCCGCGACAGTACGCGGCTGGTGGTACTGGTCAACTCGGCAGTCGAAACGCTCGGTTGGGGCGGCGACGTGTCCCACGGCTTCTACCTCGAACGGCCCTCGTATCTGTCCCTGGCCCTGGTGTGCTGTTCACCGAATCGGGCCATGCCGGAACTGGAGTGCCCGTTGCGGTAGGCCCTCTCTCAACAACAAAGCCCCGGTCCGAAATGGGCCGGGGCTTGCTTGTGTTGGTTTGGTTGGAGGAGTGCTCGGAAGGTGTTGGCGTCGAGCGGTTCCGGGCGCTTCGGTTCCGGCACGGGGACCGGGGCGGGGTGGGCGTGGCCCGGTAGGCGTCCATGCGGAGAACCGTGGCGCCATTCCGTGCAGGTGCGGCCGGCCGGGATCCGGGGAGCGGTTCCGGCTCCCGTTCCGGTGACAGTGCAGCGGCCGGCCGCTGGGTCGGCAGGGTCTCGCCGAGGATGCGCGCGTACCGGCGGACGATCCGCCACAGCGGCCGGGCGTCCTCGGAGAGCGTGATCACGCGGGGCCGGGCGGTGGCCCACCCATAAGCGTCGGACAGTTCCGAGCCGTCGACCTTCGGCAGGCTTAAGAACGGAGCCCAGAAGCTCGCCGCCTCCGGAGCGAACAGGCTCGGCCTGTCATCCCTGGTCTGACCTGGGGAATCTCTGGGCCGTTGGTCACGTGGTTGGTCACGCCACTGCCCTGAAATGCAGAAAACCCCACATGAAGTGGGGTCTCAGCTGGTGTCCGAGGGGGGACTTGAACCCCCACGCCCGTTAAAGGGCACTAGCACCTCAAGCTAGCGCGTCTGCCATTCCGCCACCCGGACAAGGTGTCTGTCTTCGCGGGGCGTTCCCCGCGGCGACACAGAGAACATTACCAGGCCTCCAGGGGTGCCCGATCACCCCCGCCACCCGCTGTGAACTGCTGATGACGACACCCGCCCGCCCTTGGGCGTGGAGCCGCGGAGAGAGAGGATGAGGGGGACCACCAGCAGCGAATGCGGGAGGAACCAGCGTGAGCGGGTCCAGCACGGGCAAGGCCGTCACCGGTGAGGACGAGGTCGTCGACCTCTGTCGCGAACTGATCCAGATCGATACGAGCAACTACGGCGACCACTCGGGCCCGGGGGAGCGCAAGGCCGCCGAGTACGTCGCGGAGAAACTCGCCGAGGTGGGTCTCGAACCGAAGATCTTCGAGTCCCACCCCGGCAGGGCCTCCACGGTCGCCAGGATCGAGGGCGAGGACCCGTCGCGGCCCGCGCTGCTCATCCACGGCCACACGGACGTCGTGCCCGCCAACGCCGTGGACTGGACGCACCATCCCTTCTCCGGGGAGGTCGCGGACGGCTGCGTCTGGGGCCGGGGCGCCGTCGACATGAAGGACATGGACGCGATGACCCTCGCTGTTGTCCGCGAGCGGATGCGCAGCGGCCGCAAGCCGCCGCGGGACATCGTCCTCGCCTTCCTCGCGGACGAGGAGGCGGGCGGCACGTACGGTGCGCGCTACCTCGTCGACAACCACCCCGGTCTCTTCGAGGGGTGCACGGAGGCGATCAGCGAGGTCGGCGGCTTCTCCTTCACGGTCAACGAGAACCTGCGGCTCTACCTCGTCGAGACGGCCCAGAAGGGCATGCACTGGATGAAGCTGACCGTGGACGGCACCGCGGGACACGGCTCGATGATCCACAAGGACAACGCGATCACCGAGCTGTCCGAGGCCGTCGGCAGGCTCGGACGGCACAAGTTCCCGGTACGGGTCACCAAGACGCTGCGGCACTTCCTCGACGAGCTCGGCGACGCGCTCGGCACCGAGCTCGACCCGGAGAACATGGACGAGACGCTCGCCAAGCTCGGCGGCATCGCCAAGCTCATCGGCGCCTCCCTGCAGAACACCGCCAACCCGACGCAGCTCGGCGCAGGCTACAAGGTGAACGTGATCCCCGGGCAGGCCACCGCGCACGTCGACGGCCGCTACCTGCCGGGTTACGAGGAGGAGTTCCTGGCCGACCTCGACCGGCTGCTCGGCCCCCGGGTCAAGCGCGAGGACGTCCATGCCGACAAGGCTCTGGAGACCACCTTCGACGGCGCGCTCGTCGACGCCATGCAGACCGCCCTGCGGGCCGAGGACCCGATCGCCCGTGCCGTGCCGTACATGCTCTCGGCCGGCACGGACGCCAAGTCCTTCGACGACCTCGGCATCCGCGGCTTCGGCTTCGCGCCGCTGAAGCTGCCGCCGGAGCTGGACTTCGCGGGCATGTTCCACGGCGTCGACGAGCGGGTGCCGGTCGACGGCCTGAAGTTCGGCGTCCGGGTGCTCGACCGGTTCATCGACGCTTCCTGACCGAGTCCGACCGGGAAGCGTCCGGGAATCGTTCGGAAAGCGGCTTCTTACGTGCTGAAACGACTCTCCAATAATCGTCAGCGCGTGCGTACTTGCCTGAGAAGAGTGAAAGGAACCATAGGCTCGTAGCCCCACTACCTCCTTCTCGTTACAGGTGATGCAGTCCGCGGCTGGGACTGCATTGCCAACAAGGAGGAATAATGATCAAGAAGATCGTCGCCGCTGTGGCAGCCACGGGTGGCCTCGTGCTCGCGGGCGCGGGTTTCGCCACCGCTGACGCCGGCGCCCAGGGTGCCGCCGTGAACTCCCCCGGCGTGCTTTCGGGCAACGTTGTCCAGGCTCCCATCCACGTGCCGGTGAACGTCTGCGGCAACACGGTCTCCGTGATCGGGCTGCTGAACCCCGCCTTCGGCAACGTCTGCGTCAACAAGTGACGGTGTTGCGTCTCGCCCCATGAGGGTCTGAGTCCGTCGGCCCCGGAGTGCGTGCCATGCACTCCGGGGCCGACGGGCATTCCACGTCCGGGCGAATACGTCCGGGCGTCTTCCGGTAGGCAAAAGGCAGGAAACAGCTATGCGACAGGTCACGCGCAAAGGCCTGATGACTGTGGCGGCCGCGACCGGCGTTCTCGCCGCGACCGGCGGTTACGCACACGCGGATTCAGGAGCCGTCGGCAGCAGTTCGGATTCGCCCGGCGTGGTGTCGGGCAACTCCGTCCAGCTCCCCGTCGACGTCCCGGTCAACGTGTGCGGCAACACCGTGAACGTGGTCGGCGTCCTCAACCCGGCGGCGGGCAACCACTGCGCCAACCCCTCCCGAGGGGGCGGCGGACCGCACAAGTCGGGCGGCGGAGCGTCGGCGCACGGGAGCAGCAGCAACTCACCCGGCGTCGGCTCCGGCAACAACGTGCAGCTGCCGATCGACGTCCCCGTGAACGTCTGCGGCAACAGCGTCACCATCGGCGGCCTCGGCAACACAGCCATGGGCAACGAATGCGCCAACGAACCCGGCACGTCGGTGACGCCGCCGGGCCACGGAAAGCCCCCGACGCACCCCGGTCACCCGGGCGAGCCCGAGCACCCGGGGAAGCCCGGTCACCCGGGGAAGCCCGAGCACCCGGGTAAGCCCGAGCACCCGGGCAAGCCCGGAGGCCCGGACGACCACGGCAAGCCCGGGAAGCCGCACGCTCCCCGGCCGCCGGGCAGCGCCGAGGACCACGTCGTCCCGAACCACCCGGGCGCGCAGAACCTCACGCCGCCCAAGGGAACCTCGCAGCTCGTACCGCCGGAGGGAACCTCGCGACTGGTTCCGCCGGAGGGGCTCGCGCAGCTCGCGTCGACCGGCAGCGAGCTGCCGCTCGGCCTCGCGCTGCCGCTCGGCGCGGGGGCGCTGCTCGCGGGCACCGTGCTCTACCGGCGGGCCCGGGCCACCGGCTGAGCCGCCGCCCACGGGCAGGCGAACGGAGCGGGTCCCGCGACGGCGGGAGCCGCTCCGTTCCGCGTCCAGGCCCGGCGCACGGCTCTCACCAGGTAGCCCTCACCTGGCGGATGATCCGTCGCTTCAGCCGCACTCTGCGGCTGCCGTCGGGGTGCAGTCTCAGGCGGTCCAACTCCCAGTGTCCGTACTCCGCGTGGTCCGTCAGCAGGCGTGTGGCTTCCTTGCGGGTGACCCCGCGCGGTACATACACGTCGACAAATTCGTATTCCGGCATCGCATCTATTGTGCGGGCATGGGCCCGGTACGGATAGCGTCTGCACTATGTCTGATGCTGCGCAGCCCACCGCTGCCGAGGTACGCGCCGCCGCCGAGGCGGTCAAGACCGCGCTCGACCGCCACCTGGCCGCGGTCGAACGCAGGTCGGGCGAGGACGATCCGGCCGTCTACGAAGCGTTCAACGCACTCGCCTCCGCGGCCGAGGAGTACGACGAACTCCTCTACGACCGCTACGACGAGGTCACGCCCTTCGAGATCCCCGGCACGGAGGACGCGCTCCCGCCGTACCAGGGCCCGGAGGAGGCGAACGCGCTGAGCGTGCTGATCCGCCGCGACTACACCGTGGCGGAGCCGCAGCGGCTGCTCGCCCAGGCCCAGCGGGTCGCCGACCTCGACGCGGGCGTGGGACGGGGCGCCGGCTCGGCCGACACCGTGCACAGTGCGCTCGGCGTCCTCTTCGGCGAGTTCGAACCGGACGAGATCTCCTCACGGCACAAGGAGTTCGGCCTGGAGGAGGGCGACTCCACGCTCTGGGTCACCGCGGTGGACACCCCCGCCGAGCCGGGGGAGTGGCTCGACGCCCCCTTCGACCAGGCGGACCCGCACCGCGTCGTGTGCCGGTTCGACGTCAGCGTGGTCTTCGACGACGAACTGGACGACGAGGGGCTCGGGCTCGACGGCCTCGACACGGACGTCGACATCGACATCGACCCGGATGTGGCCGTCCCCATCGATGAGATTGATGAGATCGACGAGATCGACGCCGACGGCGATGAGGACGCCGGTGACGAGGGTGAGGCGGACGAGGAAGGGCGGGACGTCCACAGGGCCGGCCGCTGACGGCCCTCCCGGCGTATCGCTTCTGCGCCCGCCGCCGCTGACTCGGGGCGGCGGGCGCACTCACCGCGGAAGCGGCCCGCTCAGGCCGTCGCCGCAGGCACCTGCGGGCGCAGCAGCGTCTGCAGGCGCGTCGTACGGTCCTTCCAGAGGCGCTCCGCCACCGCGCGCGGCAGCGCCTGCTCCACGCCCTGCACCACCGACAGGTGCCGCTCACCGCGGGTGAACGCCGTGTACACCCACGGCCGGGTCAGTACCTGTGCCGCGTCGCCCGGCAGCACCACGACCACCGCGGGCCAGCGCAGCCCGGCCGCCTGGTGCGCGGTGAGCGCCCACGCGTGCCGCACCTCCCGCTCCACCCGCTCCTTGGGGACGACCACGGGGGCGCCGTCGCACTCCAGGTGCAGCCCCTCCGCGTCGGCCCGCACCACACGGCCGAGCACGGTACGGCCGGCCGCCGGGACGTGCGCGACGCGGTCGGCGGGGTCGAAGCCGCCGAAGCGGCCGGGGCCCGGATTCAGCCGTTCTTTCAGCGCGGTGTTGAGCGCCCGGGTGCCCGCGGCGCCGCCGTGTCCCGGCGTGATGACCTGCGTCTGCTCGGCGGGCACCCCGATCGCCCTCGGCACCGAGTCCGCGACGAGCTGCACGGTGCGGTGGATCGCCTCCGCGGCGTCGCGCACCGGGACGAGGACGACCTCCTTGCCGGGCGCGTCGACCTGGTTCAGCTCGCCGATGCCGATGCCGGACGTCAGCTCGCCGATGGGCCCCGGGTCCGGGGTGCGCGAGACGACCTGCGGGCAGCAACGCGCGGCGACGAGGTCGGCGAAGACGCGGCCGGGGCCCGCGGACCACAGCACCCCGGGATCGCCGCTGAGCACCAGGCGGGCGCCGTCCGGCAGGGACTCGACGAGCATCGCCGCGCTCTCCACTTCCAGCTGCGGCGCGTCCAGGACGACCAGGAGGTCGAGGGCGAGCGCGCCGTCCGCGTCGCGGCCGGGACCCTCGGCGCCGGAGAGCAGCCCCGCCACGGTCACCGCGGCCCCCTCCGCGCCGCTCGCCCGTGCGAGGCGGGCGCGTCCGTCGGCGCTGTGGGCGGCGGCGCACACCCGCAGGCCCATGGCCGACGCCGCGGCCACCAGCGTGGCGGGCTCGGCGCGCGCCTCCTCGCCGCCGGAGTGCAGCACGAGGCCGTGCCCGGCGACGGCGCGGATCAGCTCGGCCGCGGACCCCGACGCCCCGGCCGCGGCGCTCTCCCAGTCGGCGGCGGGGCCCGGTCCTTCCTCCTTGGGCAGCGCGTTGATCACCCGGGCGAGGCCGTCGGCGAGGCTCTCCTCCGCGAGCGCGTACCGCTCAAGTCCGATCAGGATCCGGACCGGGCGCTCGGGCTCGCCGTCCGCGTCCTCCGCACCCTCATGGGCGCCCTCGTCGGAGCGCTGGACGGGCACATCGGCGCCTTCCAGGGCGTCCTGGAAGACCAGGGCGTCGCCCTCGGCGACGGCACTCTGCACGGCCGCGTCCGGATCAGGCACCGCACGCTGCCCGAGGGCGGCGATCAGCGCGGCGGAGTCGAGCGCCGTGTGCCCCGCGACGGCGGCCTGCTCCAGGAGCCATACGGTGATCGCGCGGCCCCTGCGCTCGTCACCGGGCCCGCACTCCGGGCCGAGCAGGGCCCTGGCGAACCCGTCGGCCTGCTCGGGCCGCACCCCAAAGACCCGCAGCAACTGCCAGGGGTCCGCGCGCAGTCGTTCCCCGGCGCCCTCGCCGAGCGCGGCCGCCGCCTGCTCCGCGAGAGCGGCGGGCGCGCCACCCTCGGCGAGCACGGCACGGATCTCCTGCACGGTCTCCTCGGCGGGCTGCGCCGACGCGGTCTGCCGCGGACGCACGGGCTCGGGAGCGTGGGACGGGGCGGGCCTGCGGGGTGCGGGCTCCGGATCGCGGAAGGCGCTCGCGACGGGCTTCTCGCCGCTCTCCACGGCGCGCACGGCGGCGAGCAGGTCGGCGGCGGTGCCGCTCAGCTTCGTGCCCGCCTCGATCGGGCCCTCCTTCGACGCCTTCCGCTGCTCGATGCGCTCCCGCAGCTCCCGCTGTGCGGCGATCTCGGCCTCGGTCTCGGACAGCTCGGTGCTCTCGCCCTTGGCCTCGCCCGCGTCCGTGCCCTCGCTGGTGCCCGCGTCCGGGGCGTCGGCGGAGGCGCCGCCCTCCGGTGCCTCCGGCGCGGCGTCCTGCGCGCCCGGCGACTCCGTCTGCTCCGCGGCAGCGGCCCCCGGGTCCTCTGCGGCGGCGGGTTCCGTACTCACAGCGTGCTCCAGTCGTGATCGGGATAGCGGTGCACGGGCGCCGACACGTCGTCGAGCGCCTGGCAGATCTCGTAAGGAAGACTAAGGGTCTCCACTGACAATGCCGCCGTGAGCTGCTGCGCGTTGCGCGCGCCGACGATCGGGGCCGTCACGCCGGGGCGGTCGCGCACCCAGGCGAGGGCGACCTGGAGCGGGGAGGCGGCGAGCCCGTCGGCGGCCGTCGCGACCGCGTCGACGATGCGGCCCGCCGCGTCGTCCAGGTAGGGCGCGACGAAGGGTGCCAGCTGGTCGGAGCCGCCGCGCGAGTCGGCGGGCGTCGCGCGGCGGTACTTGCCGGTGAGGACGCCGCGGCCGAGCGGTGACGAGGGCAGCAGACCCACTCCCAGGTCGACGGCGGCGGGCAGCACCTCCCGCTCCACGCCGCGTTGCAGCAGGGAGTACTCCATCTGCGTGCTGGCGAGCCGGGTGCGGGTGCCCGGCAGGGCGAGCTGCCAGGTCGCGGCCTTGGCGAGCTGCCAGCCGCAGAAGTTGGAGACCCCCGCATAGCGGGCCCGTCCGCTGCTGACCGCTATGTCGAGGGCCTGCAAGGTCTCGTCCAGGGGTGTCGCCGGGTCGAAGGCGTGCACCTGCCACAGGTCCACGTAGTCCGTGCCGAGCCGGATGAGTGAGGCGTCGAGCGCGTCGAGCAGATGGCCGCGCGAACCGTCGAAGCGCCGCTCGGGGTCCGGCACGCTGCCCGCCTTGGTCGCGATGACCAGGTCGCGCCGGGGCACGAGCCGCTCGATCAGGCGCCCGAGCAGATACTCGGCCTCCCCGTCGCCGTACACATCGGCCGTGTCGACGAGGGTGCCGCCCGCCTCCCAGAACACCTTCAACAGGTCGGCGGCGTCGTTCTCCTCGGTGTGACCCCAGGTGAGGGTGCCGAGTCCGATGCGGGACACGCGAAGGCCGGTGCGGCCGAGATGCCTCTGCTCCATGGGCGCTGAGATTACTGGCCGGATCCCGGCGAGGGGCGGGCCTGTGGACAAACCAGCGATTGTGGAGAACCGCACCACCCTTCCCGGCGCTCCTGACGGATCACGCACCGCGCGCTACAGTCCCCGCACAGGCACGTTACTCATGAGTACAGCGGTAAGGGGATCGGTCATGCAGCTCGGGATCAACCTCGGCTACTGGGGCGCCGGGATGGACGCGGACAATCTCGCCGTCGCCAGGGAGGCCGACAATCTGGGCTACGCGGTCTGCTGGGCCGCCGAGGCGTACGGCTCGGACGCCGCGACGGTGCTGTCCTGGGTGGCGGCGCAGACCGAACGCATCGACATCGGATCCGCGATCTTCCAGATCCCGGCCAGGCAGCCCGCGATGACCGCGATGACGGCCGCCACCCTCGACTCGCTCTCCGGCGGCCGCTTCCGCCTCGGCCTCGGGGTCTCCGGGCCGCAGGTCTCCGAGGGCTGGTACGGCGTGAAGTTCGACAAACCGCTGGCCCGCACGCGTGAGTACGTCGAGATCGTCCGCAAGGCCATGACCCGCGAGCGCCTCTCCTACGAGGGCGAGCACTGGACGCTGCCGCTGCCCGGCGGCCCCGGCAAGCCCATCAAGCTGACCGTCCACCCGCAGCGCGAGCACATCCCGCTGTACGTCGCCGCGATCGGCCCCAAGAACCTGGAGCAGACCGGCGAGATCGCCGACGGCGCCCTGCTGATCTTCCCGGCCGCCGAGCACCTCGAGGACACCGCGATCCGGCACCTGCGCGCCGGGCGTGAGAAGGCCGGCAAGACGATGGAGGGCTTCGACGTCGTCCCGACGCTGCCGCTGGCCGTCGGCGAGGACTCACAGGTCGACGCGCTCGCCGACATGTTCCGGCCGTACACGGCGCTGTACGTAGGCGGCATGGGCAGCCGCAAGCAGAACTTCTACAACCAGCTGGCGCGGCGCATGGGATACGAGAAGGAGGCCGCCGAGATCCAGGACAAGTACCTGGACGGCGACAAGGACGGCGCTGCCGCCGCCGTGCCGCGGCAGCTGATCGACTCGACCACGCTGCTCGGTTCCGTGGACCGGATCGCCGACCGGATGCGGGCCTACGCCGCTGCCGGCGTCACCACGCTCACCCTGGCCCCCGCGGGCTTCACGCTGGAGGAGCGGCTCACCGCGCTGCGCGCAGGCACCGAGGCACTGGAGCGCGCCGACCTCACGTGAGGGGCGAGCGCAAGGCAACGTAAGGGAAGAGGCGAGCGGGGAAGTCCGCGGCCGTGGTGGGGGCTCGGGGGGTCTTCCCCGCCACGGCCGTCACGGAGAACAACGCACCACGGGGGCCCGCGGTTACGGCCTGGCGGCGGCGGGGTGTCCTTCGTTCGGCGGAGCGGACCCGTACACCTGTTGCCCGGCGGGGAACCTCGCACTTGAGTGGCCTGAGGGGAGGTTCACGCACAGGGCATGGAGGTGTCGGCTGATGCTGTCGGCCAAGGCTGTCTTCGGGGAGATCCTCGACCACGACGAGTCGTTCCGGCTCTTCTGCTCCATCGCCGCGAGCGGCGAGGCCCAGGGCGGCTGGGAGAACGGCCGCATCGCCGCCCTCGTCCCGGAGAGCGAACGCGCGCTCGCCCCCAAGATCGCCCGGCACGGCGCCGACGAGGACAAGCACGGCAGGATCTTCCACGCGCTGCTCAAGAAGCGCGGCCTGCGGCCGGCCGATGTCCCGCACGAGACCGACTACACGATGCTCCTCGAGCGGCACGGCATCGGCCTCGCCCACGACCGGCTGAGGACCGACAGGCCGCTCACCGTGCGGGACCTCGTCACGTACCTCGCGCACAGCAGGGTCACCGAGCAGCGCGCGTCCGAGCAGATGCGGCTGCTGCTCAGGTACTTCGCCGACCACCCGGACATTGGCCGGGCGGTACGGATGATCTCCCACGACGAGGACAACCACCTGGCGTACTGCCACGAGGAGTTGCTGCGGTTCGCGTCCGTCGGGCACGGCCGCGCCATCCAGCGCATCCTGCGCGAGTGCGCGCTCACCGAGATCCGCGTCCACCGCGATGTGAGCCTCGCCGTGCTGGACCGCATGGGACGCATCCTCCACTGGCCGCACGCCAAGCGCCAGCTGCTCACCGCGGGGGTGCACGCCATGTACGGCTTCGAGCGGTCCTGCGGCTGGCGGCGGATGGTCTGTCTGAAGACGCCCACGCGGCGCGACGCCCTGGGCGGCCCCGCGACACCGGCCCCCGAGTTCACCTGACCCCGGGGGCGGGGCCGGGGCCGGGGCCCGGCCGCGCAGGCGTAACCGGCGACAGCGGACCAGGCCGTGCGTCACACCGGGCCTACAGCAGCGCGAAGGAGGCGGAGGAAGGAGGTCCGGCATGAGCGTCGCCACCACCGAGCACAGCGGTCCGTGGACCGTCGCCGACGTCCTCGCACTTCCCGAAGACCGGCGGTATCGCTATGAGCTCTACGGGGAATCGCTGATCATGTGGCCCGCCCCCGGCGCCCGCCGGCAGCGCGCATCGTTCCGGCTGCACGTCGCCATCGACCCCGCCGCCCTCAACCGCCGCTAGCGACACCACCTCGGTCCCGGCCGCAGCGCTGTCAGTCGCGGCGGAGGGCTCGCAAGGCGGAGCCGAGAGCTCGCAGTGCGGGTGTCGCGGCGGCGAGGGCGGCACGGTCATCGGCGGGCAGCGCGGCCAGGGCATCGGCGAACAGGGCGGCCCAGGCATTCTCGATCCGAGCCATTCCGTGCTGGGCGTCCAGCGTCGGAAACAGCTGAACGGCTCGACGGTCGTGAGGATCGGTCTCGCGTCGAATCAACCCCGTCCTGACCGACCGCCTCTACCTCGGCCACACACTTGCCTTCTGCTTCGCCAGTGCCACCCTGTTCTGCTACATCGCCGCTTCCCCCTTCCTGCTGCAGAACGTTCTGGGCTTCAGCGTCGGCGACGCGTCCATGGCCTTCTCCGTCGGCGCCCTCACCGCGACCGCCTCCAGCGCCGCCGCGACCCGCCTCGTGAGCCGCTATGGCTCCCGGCTCCTGTTGCACACCGGCCTTGCCGTGCTCCTGATGTCGAGCGCCCTCGCCCTACTCGTCCCCGCCACAGGAAATCTCAACCGGGTGTGGGCCCTCGGCCTGGTCGGCATCGGCTTCCTCGGCCTCGGGCGGGTCTTCGCCACCGCCCCCGCACTCGCCCTCACACGCGTACCACACGCGGCCGGCACCGGTTCGGCAGTGCTCGGCACACTGCAAAGCATCCTCGGAGCGGCCGTCGCTCCCCTGATGGGCGTGGCAGGCGGACATACCGTCGTGCCGCTGTTCCTCGGCATGACCGGCTGCGCCCTGATGGCCACGCTCGCACTGTGCTTGACCGGACGGGACCGGCCGCCGGCCGATCGGGTCTCATGAGACACCGCGCACTCCGCAGAAGGACGGATCCCGGGCGCTCCCGGCCCCCTACAGCCAGCCGCGGCGCTTGAACATCCGGTACAGGACGACTTCCATGCCGGCCATCAGGAGGATCACGGCCGGGTAGGTCCACACCCAGTGCAGCTCGGGCATGTGGTCGAAGTTCATCCCGTAGATGCCCGCGATCATCGTGGGGACCGCGGCCATGGCGGCCCACGCCGAGATCTTCCGCATGTCGTCGTTCTGCCGCACGCTCATCTGCGCCAGATGCGCGTTCAGAATGTCCGACACCAGCCGGTCAAGGCCCTCCACGGACTCGTTGACGCGCGTCAGATGGTCGTTGACGTCACGGAAGAAGGGCTGCGCCGTCTCGTCCACGAAGGGCACCGAGGGGCCGAAAGGGCCCGCTCCGGAGAGGCGCGCCACCGGCAGCGCCAACGGTCCGGTCGCCCTGCGGAACTCCAGGATCTGCCGCTTGAAGGTGTAGATCCGCGACGCCGTGTTCCGTGAGGAACTGCCGCCGTCCGGCGAGAACACCTCCGCCTCGAGGACCTCGAGGTCGGCCTGAAGCTCGTCGGCGACCTCCAGATAGTGGTCCACGGAGGCGTCGGCGATCGAGTACAGGACAGCTGTGGGCCCGTGCCTGAGGACGTCAGGATCGGCCTCCAGGCGATGGCGTACGGCTCCCAGTGGCGCGCCCTCGCCGTGCCGGACGGTCACCACGAACGAGTCGCCCATGAAGATCATGACCTCGCCGGAGGAGACGGTGTCGCTGTCCTGCTCGTACACGACCGGCTTGAGCACCATGAACAGCGAGTCGTCGTAGACCTCGAGCTTGGGCCGCTGGTGGGCCTTGAGGGCGTCCTCCACGGCCAGCGCGTGCAGCCCGAACTCCTGGCTGACCTTGTCGAACTCGTCCTCCGTCGGTTCGTGCAGACCGATCCACACGAACGCGTCCCGCGAGGCTCTCGCCTCGTCGAGGGCAGCGGAGAAGTCCTCGGGGCCCTGGGTGCGGCGTCCCTCTCGGTAAATGGCGCAGTCGACGATCACACCGCGCATTCTTCCCGGCCATCCGGGTTTCGCACCCCCTGAGCCGCTTAGGCTGAACCGCATGCCCACGCTGATCCTCGTCCGGCACGGACGCTCCACCGCCAACACCGCCGGTCTGCTCGCCGGGTGGACCCCCGGTGTGGCCCTCGACGAGCGGGGCGCCGCGCAGGCCGCCGCGCTGCCCGGACGGCTCGCCGCGCTGCCCCTCGCCGAGGTCGTCACGAGCCCCCTGCAGCGCTGTCGGGAGACCGTGGCGCCGCTGCTCGCCGCCCGCCCCGGCCTCCAGGAGCACACGGAGGACCGCATCGGGGAGTGCGACTACGGCGACTGGTCGGGCCGCAAGCTCGCCGAACTCTCCGACGAGCCGCTGATGGAGGTCGTCCAGCGCCACCCGTCCGCCGCTGCGTTCCCCGGCGGCGAGTCCATGCGGGCCATGCAGACGCGGGCCGCCGAGGCGGTACGCGAGTGGAACGCGCGCGTGGAGCGCGACCACGGCGAGGACGCCGTCTACCTGATGTGTTCGCACGGCGACATCATCAAGTCCCTCGTCGCCGAGGCCCTCGGCCTCCACCTCGACCTGTTCCAGCGCATCTCAGTGGAGCCCTGTTCCGTCACCGCCATCCGCTACACCCGGCTACGGCCCTTCCTGGTACGCCTCGGGGACACCGGCGACTTCGCCTCGCTGGCCCCGCGAGAGGACGCGACGGGCGCCGACGCCACGGTGGGAGGCGGTGCGGGCGCACCGTGATCGTCGCCCGCAGTAGGGTGAGGCGGGCCGGAGCTGCCCCCGCAGCCCGTCCGCAGCCGTTCAGCCGTCGCGGCGAAGCCGTCGCGACACCCCGTACTTTGCAGTCGATCAATGGAGACAGGACGTGTCCCGTCAGGTGTTCCTCTACGACCCGCCGGAGCGTTTCGTCGCGGGAACGGTCGGGCTGCCCGGACGGCGTACCTTCTTCCTGCAGGCCTCCGCGGGCGTCCGGGTGACCAGCGTCGCCCTGGAGAAGACCCAGGTGGCCGCGCTCGCCGAGCGCATGGAGGAACTCCTCGACGAGGTCGTACGCCGCAGCGGGGGCAGCGCCGCGGTGCCGGCCGTCGCCCCCTCCGAGGTCACCGACAGCGCGCCGCTCGACTCGCCCGTCGAGGAGGAGTTCCGCGTCGGCACGATGGCGCTCGCCTGGGACGGCGAGGAGGAGCGGATGATCGTCGAGGCGCAGGCCCTCGTCGAGCTGGACGCCGAGACCGACGACGATCTGGCGGCGGCCGAGGAGAAGCTCCTGCAGGACGAGGAGAACGGCCCGCCGATGCTCCGCGTCCGGCTCACCGGGGCGCAGGCCCGCGCCTTCACCAAGCGGGCCCTCGACGTGGTGAACGCGGGACGCCCGCCGTGCCCGCTGTGCAGCCTCCCGCTCGACCCGGAAGGACATGTATGCCCGCGCCAGAACGGATACCGGCGGGGAGCGTGAGCACCGACCACGTCGCGCTCCTCACCCGCGGGGAGCTGACCGTGCGCGGACGCATCCGCGAGGCCTCGAACGCGGTGCTGTACTGCACGGTCGCGTACGAGGGCCGGGAAGCCGCCTGCGTCTACAAGCCCGTCGCCGGCGAGCGCCCCCTGTGGGACTTCCCCGACGGCACGCTCGCGCAGCGCGAGGTCGCCGCGTACGAGGTGTCGCTGGCCACCGGCTGGGACCTGGTGCCGCCGACCGTGCTGCGCCAGGGACCGCACGGCGAGGGCATGTGCCAGCTGTGGATCGAGGGCTCGGACGACACGGAGCTGCTCGCCCTCGTCGACGGCGAGGAACCGGGCGAGGGCTGGAAAGCGGTCGGTTTCGCGCGCGTCGACGAGGAGCGGACGGCGCTCCTCGTGCACGCCGACGACGTACGGCTGCGCCGCCTCGCCGTCCTCGACGCGGTGATCAACAACAGCGACCGCAAGGGCGGCCATCTGCTGGCCGCCGACGGCCGCCTCTACGGCATCGACCACGGCGTCACCTTCCACGCCGAGAACAAACTGCGCACGCTGCTGTGGGGGTGGGCGGGGGAGCCCCTGACGGACGAGGCCGTCGAGGTACTGGGGACCCTGCGGGACGGGCTCAAGGAGGGCGGCGCGCTGGCCGAGCGGCTGGCCGGGCTGATCACCCCCGCGGAGACCGAGGCGCTGCGGGGCCGGGTGGCGGCCCTGCTGCGGTCGGGGCGCCATCCGGAGCCGGCGGGGGACTGGCCGCCGATTCCCTGGCCGCCCGTCTAGCCCGAGCAGCAGGGCCCGGCCCGGTGCCGACGGGCACCGCACATCACGCCGGAACTGGCTAGAGTGCGGAACCGGACACCGGTTCGTTGATCCCCACTCGTATGCGGACGCCCCGTCCGGTTAGGCTCAGGGCATGCATGCCTGGCCCGCTTCTGAGGTCCCCGCCCTTCCTGGCAAGGGCCGCGACCTCCGGATCCACGACACCGCGACCGGTGGACTCGTCACCCTCGACCCCGGTCCCGTCGCCCGTATCTACGTCTGCGGCATCACCCCGTACGACGCGACCCATATGGGTCACGCGGCGACCTACAACGCGTTCGACCTGGTGCAACGCGTGTGGCTCGATACCAAGCGGCAGGTTCACTACGTCCAGAACGTGACCGACGTGGACGACCCGCTCCTGGAACGCGCCAACCGCGACGGCAAGGACTGGGTCGAACTCGCCGAGGGCGAGACCGCGCTGTTCCGCGAGGACATGACCGCGCTGCGGCTCCTGCCGCCGCAGCACTACATCGGAGCCGTCGAGGCGATACCCGGCATCGTGCCGCTCGTCGAACGGCTCCGCGACATGGGAGCCGCCTACGAGCTCGATGGCGACGTCTACTTCTCCGTCGAGTCGGACCCGCACTTCGGGGAGGTGTCCGGGCTCGACGCCGCCGCCATGAAGCTGCTCTCCGCCGAGCGCGGCGGCGACCCGGACCGTCCGGGCAAGAAGGACCCGCTGGACCCGATGCTCTGGATGGCCGCCCGGGAGGGCGAGCCGAGCTGGGACGGGGCCTCGCTGGGCCGCGGCAGGCCCGGCTGGCACATCGAGTGCGTCGCCATCGCCCTGGACCACCTGGGCATGGGCTTCGACGTGCAGGGCGGCGGATCGGACCTCGCCTTCCCGCACCACGAGATGGGCGCGTCCCACGCCCAGGCGCTGACCGGTGAGTTCCCCTTCGCCAAGGCGTACGTCCACGCCGGCATGGTCGCCCTGGACGGCGCGAAGATGTCCAAGTCCAAGGGCAACCTCGTCTTCGTCTCCAAGCTGCGGCGCGACGGGGTCGACCCGGCCGCCATCCGCCTCAGCCTCCTCGCGCACCACTACCGCGCGGACTGGGAGTGGACCGACGCGGTTCTGGCGGAGGCCGTCGAGCGGCTCGGCCGGTGGCGTGCGGCCGTCTCCCGTCCCGACGGGCCTTCCGCCGAGGCGCTCGTCGAGGAGATCCGCGAGGCCCTCGCCGATGACCTGGACGCGCCGAAGGCGCTCGCCGCGGTCGACGCCTGGGCCGCCCGTCAGGACGCCGACGGCGGTTCGGACGAGGGCGCGCCCGGCGTCGTATCCCGTGCCGTGGACGCGCTGCTCGGCGTGGCCTTGTAGCTGTCGTCCTCGCTGAGGTCGATCGCCCTGCGGGCTCGCCCTCAATGGCCGGACGGGCTGGAATCTTCCGCCCGTCCGGCTTTTCGTGTGCGGGTCCGCCCGGTAGGGCGCGGGTGCGCCGCCGGAAGTCCACGAGCAGGGCAGCAAAGTCCATGGCCCCGGGGCCGGTCGAAGCGCTAGACCTCCGCCATGAGATCTTCCACGCGCTGCAGATCGGCGGCCGCTGCCGCCCTCCTGGGCCTTCTCGTGGCGTTCGCGGGGCCCGGCGGCGGCTCCGCGCGGGCCGCCGACGAGCCCGCGACCACCGTCGGTGACGTCACCGGGTTCGCTCACGAAGGACCCGTCTACCGGCTGACCGCGGGCCGGGCCGAGGCCCGCGTCAGCTTCGTGTCGGCCGGGACCTTCCGGCTCGAACTCGCGCCCGACGGGACGTTCACCGACCCGGCGGGCAAGGACATCGTCCTGCCGCAGGGCAAGGCGCCGCGCACCTCGTGGGCGGACAAGGGCGACCGCTACGAGCTGAGCACCTCCGAGGTGACGCTGCGCGCCTACAAGTCGCCGCTGCGTTTCGCCCTGTACCGGGCCGACGGCAGCCGCGTCTGGGCCGAGTCCAAGGGGCTCTCCTGGACCAAGGACGCCACCACGCAGAGCCTGGCGCGCGGGGCGGACGAGCAGTTCTACGGGGCCGGGATGCAGAACGGCCGCGGCAACACCTCGCACCGCGGCAAGAAGGTCGAGGTCGGCGTCGACTACGACTGGGACGACGGCGGGCACCCCAACTCCGTGCCCTTCTACCTGTCTTCGGCCGGGTACGGCGTCTTCCGGAACACCTACGCCCCCAACACGTACGACTTCGCCGAGCCCGTGACCGCCACCGCCGCGGAACAGCGCTTCGACGCCTACTACTTCGCGGGGCGCGGCGACGACGCGGCCAAGGACGTCATCGGGCAGTACACGAAGCTCACCGGCAAGCCCTTCATGCCGCCCGTCTACGGCATGGAGATCGGCGACGCCGACTGCTACCTCCACAACGCCAACCGCGGTGAGCGCCACACCCTGGATGCCCTGAAGGTCGCCGACGGCTATGTCGAGCACGACATGCCCAACGGCTGGATGCTCGTCAACGACGGCTACGGCTGCGGTTACGAGAATCTCGCCGAGGTCTCCAAGGGCCTGGCGGAGCGCAGGATGAAGATGGGGCTGTGGACCGAGGACGGCCTCGACAAGATCGCCGAGCAGGTCAGGGCGGGCCAGCGCGTCGCCAAGCTCGACGTCGCCTGGGTGGGCGACGGCTACAAGAAGGCACTCGACGGCTGCAAGGACGCCTACCGCGGCATCGAGGACAACAGCGACGCCCGCGGCTTCACCTGGGCCCCCGAGAGCTGGTCCGGCGCGCAGCGCTGCGGCGTGCAGTGGTCCGGCGACCAGAGCGGCAGCTGGGAGTACATCCGCTGGCAGATCCCGACGTACGCCGGGTCGACCATGTCCGGTCTCGCCTACACCACCGGTGACGTCGACGGCATCTTCGGCGGCAGCCCCAAGACGTACGTTCGCGATCTGCAGTGGAAGATGTTCCTGCCGGTCACGATGACGATGGACGGCTGGGCCGCGAGCGACAAGCAGCCCTTCCGACAGGGCGAGCCCTACACCTCCATCAACCGCAAGTACCTGAAGCTGCACGAGTCGCTGCTGCCCTACCTCTACTCGTACGCCCACGAGGCGACGAGGACCGGTGTGGGCGCGGTGCGGCCGCTGGCCCTGGAGTACCCCCATGACCCCAGGGCCGCGACCGACGCCGCCAAGTACGAGTTCCTGACCGGTGAGGACTTCCTCGTCGCGCCCGTCTACCGGGACACCGCCACCCGCGACGGCATCTACCTGCCCAAGGGCACCTGGACCGACTACTGGACCGGGCGGACCTACCAGGGGCCCACCACGATCGACGGATACAGCGCCCCCCTCGACACACTGCCCCTCTTCGTCAAGGGCGGCGCGAGCGTGCCGATGTGGCCGGGCGGCATACGGTCCTACCAGGACCGCAAGGCGGACTCCCCGCTCGCCTGGGACATCTACCCGCAGGGCCGGTCGTCCTTCGAGCTGTACGAGGACGACGGCGTGACCCGGCAGCACCGCGCCGGAAAGTACGCCACGCAGCGTGCGGACGTGCGGGCGCCGCGCTCCGGGGCGGGCGACGTGAGCGTGCGGATCGGCGCCGGCAAGGGCGAGTTCGATGGCAAGCAGCGCAGCAGGCCCTACGCGTTCACGCTGCACACCGGGGACGCACCGAGCCGGGTCGCGCTCGACGGGCACCGGCTGCCGCGGTTCACGTCGAGGAGCGCGTACGACAGCGCCCGGCAGGGCTGGTTCTACGACCGGGACGACCGGGGCGGGGTCGTGCGGGTGAAGACGGCCTCGCGGCGCACCGACCGCTCCTTCGGGCTGACGCTCGACGACACCAGCGCCGTCGGCGGCGCCGTGCCCGGCGCGACCGCCGCGGTGAACGTACCGGCTGGTCAGGAGCTCGGCGCGGGCACCCCCGGCAAGGTAGCCGTCGACGTCACGGCGGGCACGAGGGCCGCCACCGGCGTCGATGTCACCCTCGACGCGCCCAAGGGGTGGACCGTCACCGCCGCGCAGGCCGGCCGGATCCCCGCCGGGACCACGCGCCGTGTCGAGCTCGCCGTCACCCCGGCCAAGGACGCGGAACCGGGCGAGTTGCCGCTCACCGCGAGCGCCCGCTACCGCTCGGCGGGCCAGGAACGCACCGCCACCGCACGGTTCGCGCTCGCAGTGGTGCCCGAAGCGCCCGGCAAGGACACCTGGGCGAGCGACATGGCATGGCTGACGTCCACCAACGGCTACGGTCCCGCCGAACGAGACCGCAGCAACGGCGAGTCGGGGGCGGGCGACGGCCGGACACTGACCCTCGCGGGCAAGACGTACGAGAAGGGGATCGGCACGCACGCCGACTCCGTCATCGAGGTCTACCCGGGCGGCCGCTGCTCGAAGTTCACCGCGGACGCGGGCATCGACGACGAGATCGACGGCTATGGAGAGGTCGCCTTCTCGGTCGAGGCCGACGGCAGGGCGCTGTGGACGTCACCGAAGGTGACGGGTGCGTCGGCGACCGTCCCGGTCGACGTCGACGTGCGCGGCGCCCGGCACGTCCGGCTGAAGGTGACGGACACCAACAACTCCAGGAGCGGGGACCACGCGGACTGGGCCGCGGCCAAGTTCACCTGCGCGTAGAGCGGTTGGGCGGCGCCGGACGGGACGTACCCCGCCCGGCGCCGCCCCACGGACGGTGCGTACGCCGAGACGGTCCTCAGTCGTCCGGGGAATCGGACGTGCCGGACGGGCCGGAATCGTCGCCGTCGCTCTCGCCCTCCGCGCCCTGGCCGGGCCGCTGCGTGGGCTTCGGCTTCGGGGGCCGGGTGCGGTCGCTGGGCGCGTCCCGCAGATACGCCCCTCCATCACCGCCGTCCCTGCGCCGCAGATACCGCTCGAACTCGCGGGCGATGGCCTCACCGGAGGCCTCGGGGAGCTCCGCGGTGTCCCGCGCCTCCTCAAGCGACTGGACGTACTCCGCGACCTCGCTGTCCTCGGCCGCCAGCTGGTCCACGCCCACCTGCCAGGCGCGCGCGTCCTCGGCCAGTTCGCCCAGCGGGATGCGCAGGCCGATCAGGTCCTCCAGGCGGTTGAGGAGCGCCAGGGTGGCCTTGGGGTTGGGCGGCTGCGACACGTAGTGCGGGACGGCCGCCCACAGGCTCACGGCGGGAACGCCCGCGTGGGTGCACGCCTCCTGGAGGATGCCGACGATGCCCGTCGGACCCTCGTACTTCGTCTCCTCCAGGTCCATGGTGCGCGCCAGGTCCGGGTCGGACGTCACGCCGCTGACCGGGACGGGGCGCGTGTGCGGGGTGTCGCCGAGCAGCGCCCCCATGATCACCACGAGCTCCACGCCCAGCTCGTGCGCGAAGCCCAGGATTTCGTTGCAGAACGACCGCCAGCGCATGGACGGCTCGATGCCCCGCACCAGGACCAGGTCGCGGGGCTTGTCGCCGCCGACGCGGACCACCGAGAGACGCGTCGTCGGCCAGGTGATCTTGCGCACCCCGCCGTCGAGCCAGACCGTCGGCCGGTTGACCTGGAAGTCGTAGTAGTCCTCGGCGTCCAGCGCCGCGAACACCTCGCCCTTCCACTCCTTGTCGAGATGCGCGACCGCGGCGGAGGCGGCGTCACCGGCGTCGTTCCAGCCCTCGAACGCGGCCACCATGACCGGGTCGACCAGCTCGGGTACCCCCTCGAGCTCGATCACCCAGGCCTCCTTCCGACGTTCCCTTGCGTACCCCCCAACCTTACGGCGTCCACGGGGTCCCTCCGCAGCCCCCTTGCGTGGGGGAGTGCGTGATCACTGCCCACGTCCGGGCCCGGGAAACGGCGGTTTCACGCAGGGCAGCGGGGCGGTGTCACAGCGTGGAGCGCAGCCATTGCTCGACGCTCGCGATGTGCACCGTCGCCCACGACCTGGCCGCCTCCGCGTCGCGGTCCCGCAGCGCGGCGAGGATCGCCCGGTGCTCGTGCAGCGTGCGGCTGACGGCGTCCTAAACTCAGCGCCTCCAGGAGGAGTTGGGGGTCCAGGCTGGTGACGTACGTGCCGTCGCGCCAGGCGCTTATGGACCGCGGCGCGGTCGCCTCGTACGGGAGACGGGGGAGCGGGTCAGCCGAAGCGCTCGATCCGGATCCGGTCCACCGGCTGGCCGCCCTCCACAAGGAGGCGCGAGGCGTGCTCGGCAAACCCGTTGGAGCCGCAGATGTACGCCTCCCAGCCGCCCTCGGGCCGTCCTGCCGCGTCCAGGTGGGGCGCCAAGTGGCCGGCGTCCAGGCGGCCTTCGGACCGGGTCAGGACCACGGTGGTCTCGTCGGCGTACTCGTCCGCGTAGATCAGGTCCTCGGGCGTGCGCGCCGACACGATCAGGCGCACCGGCACGGCGAGCCCGGCGAGCCGGTGGTGGCGGACCATCGACATCAGCGGCACCACGCCGGAGCCGGCCCCGAGCAGCAGCGCGGGACGGTCGCCCGGCCAGGCGAAGAAGCCGGACAGCGGCCCGCGCACCTCGACGGTGTCGCCGACGTGCGCCACGGTGTGCAGGTGCCCCGACACCTCGCCGCCCGGCACGTGGTCGAGGGTCAGCTCGATCTCGCCGCTCTCGTCGGGCGCGGAGGCGATCGAGTAGTGGCGCTGGGCGACGTAGCCGTCCTCGGCGGTGAGCCGCAGCATCAGGTGCTGGCCCGGCAGATGCCCCTGCCAGTCGGGCACCTTCAGTCGGAACGTCGACACGAGCGGCGTCTCGCGGCGGATCTCCACGACCGTCGCCCGCTGCCACACGGCCGCGGAACGGTTGCTCACCGCGATGCGGCCGGGCACGGCGAACGCCGTCGGCGGCACGAAACGCTCATCGGGTCCGGGATTCGTGAGGTCAGTCACCGGCGTAACGCTCCTCGGCCCACGGGTCGCCCCGGTGGTGGTATCCGTTCTGCTCCCAGAAGCCGGGCTCGTCGCGGTCGAGGAGCCGCAGCCCCGCCACCCACTTGGCGCTCTTCCAGAAGTACAGGTGGGGGACGATCAGCCGGGCCGGGCCGCCGTGCTCGGCGGGCAGCGGCCCGTCGCCGTACTCCCAGACGATCCACGCCTTGCCGTCCGTCACGTCGGACAGCGGGAGGTTCGTGGTGTAGCCGGTGTGCGAGTACGCGACGACGTGCGTCGCCGTGGGGAGCGGGCGGGCCGCGGCCAGGAACGTGTCCAGGCTCACCCCGCCGAACCGCACCCCGAACTTGGACCAGCTCGTCACGCAGTGGATGTCGCCCCGGTACTCGGACGCGGGCAGTGCGTGCGCCTCGTCCCAGCTCCAGGTGTGCGGGGCCGCGACGAGACCGTCGACGCGGAACGTCCAGTCGGCGGCGGCGAGCCGCGGGGTGACCTCGGCGGACAGGACGGGCCAGCCGTCGGCCGCGTCGTACTGCCCCGGGGGCAGCCGCGGGTCGCGGTCGGCGGCTCGGGCGCGGCCGGTGAAGCCGCGGGTGGGTTCGAACGTCATGCGGTGGGTGCCACTTCGGGAGCTCTCGGGGGTTGCTGTCACTTCGGTCCGGGGCTGCGGGTCAGGAGACCGGTGCCGCCTCGGAGGTGGTCGCCGCGTCCTGGAGGGCCCGCAGGACGGCCTGCTCGTCGAGGGTGAGCAGGGTTCGGTCGCGCATCAGGACACGGCCGTCCACCACAGTGTCCCGGACATCGGCGGCCGACGCCGCATACGCCAGCGTGGACCACGGGTCGTGCCGGGGCGCGAGGTGCGGCCGGTCCAGGTCGAGGACGATCAGGTCGGCCTGCTTGCCCGCCTCCAGCGAACCGAGGCGGTCACCGAGCCCGAGCGCACGCGCCGACTCGACGGTCGCCATCCGGACGGCCTGCTCGGCGCCGACCGCGGTGGGGTCGCCGCCCGCCTTGTGCACCAGCGCCGCGACCCTCACAGCGCCCAGCAGGTCGAGCGTGTTGGAGGACACCGCGCCGTCGGTGCCGAGGCCGACCGTGACGCCCGCGCCGAGCAGGTCGGGCACGCGCGCGATGCCGCAGCCCAGCTTGAGGTTGGACACCGGGCAGTGCGCCACCGCCGTGCCGGTGCGGGCCAGTGTCGCGATCTCGGCGTCCGTGAGGTCCACGGCGTGCGCGAGCAGCGTGTCGGGCCCGAGCACGCCGAGTGAGTCGAGCAGCTCCACGGGGCGCATGCCGTGCTGCTCGACGACGGTCGCCACCTCCGCCGCGTTCTCCGACGCGTGGATGTGCAGCAGCGCGCCGTGCTCCCGGGCGAGCGCGGTGATCCCGGTGAGCTGCGCGGGGTCCAGCGTGTACGCGGAGTGCGCGCAGACGACGGGACGGGTGCCCGGCGCCGGAACGTACGCCTTCAGGTGCGCGGTCGCCCAGCCGAGCCGCTCCTCGTAGGGCCTGCCGTCCGGCGGGCCGGGCACGTCCATGAACGTCGGCCCGGTCAGCAGCCGCCACCCGGCGTCGCGGGCCGCCTCCTCGGCCGCCTCGTGGAACCAGTACATGTCGAGCGCGGTCGTCACCCCGCCCCGTACGGACTCCGCGACGGCGGCCCGCATCGCGGTGGCCACCGTGTCCGGCGAGAGGATCGCGGCCTCGCGCGGGACGACCCGGGCCAGGAAGCCCTGGAGCGTGACGTCGTCGGCGATGCCGCGCATCAGGTTCATCGCGAGGTGCGTGTGCGTGTTGATCAGGCCGGGCAGGACGAGGCAGCCGCGCGCGTCGATCTCCTCGGCCGCCTCGTACACCGCACGCAGCCGCTCCGCGGGCCCCACCTCGACGACGCGGCCCCCGCGCACGGCGACCGCCCCGTCCCTCACGACGGTGCCCGCCGCGTCGACGGTCAGCACGTCGCCGCCGTGCACCAGCAGGTCTATGGAGCCGCCGCGGTCCTGGGCCGGCAGGTCAGTGGGGTGCATCGTTCCGTTCTCCCTGGTCGCCTCGGTCGGGGCTGATCGCTACGGTCGTTCAGCGCTCGGTGGAGGCCAGCAGGCGCAGCGCGTCCAAGGTTATCCGGGCACCCCGGTCGACCCCGGCGGCGACCACCTCGCGGTGCGGGTCGTACCCGCCGGTGGCGTCCTTGTCGACGAGCTCGTCGGCGTTCGCGCCGTCCACGACCAGGGCGCCGCCCGCGGTCAGACCGTGCGTCGACGCGAAGACGTACAGCGCCGAGAGCTCCATCTCGATCGCGGCGATCCCGGCGGCCGCGTACGCCTCGCCGGGCAGCGGCAGGAAACCCGGCTGGAACGCGGCCCGCGTCCACACCACCCCGCGGTGGTACGGGGCTCCGGCGGCCCGCGCCGCGCGCTCCAGGGCGAGCACCGCCTCCGGCGCCGAGAACGCCGGGTACTCGGCGGGGATCAGCTGCTGCGTCACGCCGTCGTCGCGCACCGCCGCGTCCGCGATGACCAGGTCGCCGTCGCGGATGCCGGGGCGGATCGCACCCGCCGTGCCGAGCCGCAGGATCGTCGTGACGCCTGCCTCGGCGAGTTCCTGGAAGAGGAGGATCGCGCCGGGCGCGCCCACGCCGTGCGAGGCGACGACGACGGGCGTGCCCTGCCAGGTGCCGGCGAAGACGCGGTACTCACGGTGGTACGACACCTCCTTCGCGTCGGCCAGGAGATCGGCCACGGCGGCCGCACGGCCCGGGTCGCCGACGACGACCGCGTGCGCGGGCAGGCCGACGCGGGGGACACGGGTGATGGGCAGCGCGTCGGTGAGCGACGTCATGTGGAGGCTCCTAGGAGGGACTCGGGTTGCTTGCGGCGCCTGCGGCGCGCCGTGGAAAGGAAGAGGGCGACCAGGGTCACCACGTAGGGGGCGGCGTCGGTGGCCTGCGGCGGAAGACCGTTGCCCTGCAACCGGAACCCGACCGCCTCCGCGACCCCGAAGAGCAGCCCGGCGAGCAGCACCCCCAGGGGCAGCGCCCGGCCCAGCAGCACCGCGACCACGGCGATCCAGCCGCGCCCCGCCGTCATGTTCTCCGAGAACAACGTGACGTTGCCGAGGGCGAGTTGAGCCCCGGCGAGGCCGCAGAGCAGCCCGCCGGTGAGGACGGCCGCGTACTGATACTTCACCGGGCTCACCCCGAGCGTCGCCGCCGCGTCCGGCGCCTCGCCGACCCCGCGGAGCCGCAGCCCCCACGGGTGACGTGAGAGGAACACGGCGGCGACGGCGACCGCCGCCCACGACACGTACACGAGCGGCGAGTGCCCGGACAGCACGGGCCCGAGGAAGGCCAGGTCGACGGTCCCGAGCCCCGCCAGGTCCGGGTCGGAGAACGTGCCCTGCACGCCGAAGACCGTACGCAGCAGGAACCCCGTGAGCCCGACGGCGAGGAGGTTGAGCGCGACACCGAGGACGACGGCGTCGCCCCGCAGACTGATGGTCCCCACGGCGAGGATCATCGCGTACGCGGCGGACGACAGGGCCGCGAACAGGACACCCAGCCACGCGCTGCCGGTGAACCAGCTGCCCGCGACCGCGCTGAAGCAGCCGACGAGCATCATCCCTTCGAGGCCGATGTTGAACACGCCGGCCCGCTCGCACACCGCGCCGCCGAGCGCGGCGAGCAGGATCGGGGTGAGGGCGAGGAGCGCCGAGTGGAACAGCGCGGAGTCGACGGACATCAGAGGTCCCCCTCAGGAGCGGTGGGAGCCACGGGGGCCGTAGCGGCCATGGGAGCCTTCGGAGGTACGGCCTTCCTGGCCGCGCGCCGCCAGGTGAAGCGCAGGCGCGCGGCCAGGAAGACGATGACGACGGCCTGCAACACCTGCGTCAGCTCGCGCGGCACCTCCGTGGCGCGCTCCATCGCGAGCCCGCCCACGTCGAGCGCGGCGAAGAACAGCGCGGCGAGCGCGGTGCCGAGCGGCGCGGCCGAGGCGAGGAGCGCGGCCGTCAGACCGGTCCAGGTGTGCCCGGCGGCCGTCAGCGAACCGTCGATGAAGCGGTACGGGAAGCTGAGCACGCCGATCGCGCCGACGAGCCCGGCGACGGCGCCGGACACCGCCATGAGGCGCAGCGTGAGCCGGGGCGCGTCCACGCCCGCGTACGCCGCGAAGCGCGGGTTGAGCCCCGTCATGCGGATCTCGTAGCCGGTGGCGGTCCTGGCGTCGGCGAAGACGAAGACGCCCGCGGCGATCACCACGAGCCCGAGCCCGACCGTGACCGTCGACGACCCGAAGGCGGGCAGCTCCACGCCGGCCGGGAGCCGCCGGGTCTGCGGGAGGCTCGACCCCTCCTCCTTGAGCGGGAACCGTGCGAGGTACGACGCGAAGGACATCGCCGGGTAGCTCAGCAGCAGACTGCTCACCAGCAGCGGTACGCCGAACCGGTTCTGGCAGGCCGCGGCGAGCGCCGCGTACAGGGCGCCCGCCAGCATCCCGGCGAGCAGCGCGGCGACCACGGCGAGCGGCGCGGGCACCGGAACGTACAGACCCGTGGCCGCGGCGGCGATCCCGCCGAGCACGAGCTGCCCGTCGCCGCCCAGGTTCAACAGGCCCGCCCGCATCGGGATCGCGAGCGCGACGGCGAGACCCAGGATGCTCGTCCCGGTGGTCAGCGTCGACCCGATCCCGTCGGGCCCGAGCGAGCCGCTGACGACGGACCCGTACGCGCCGAGCGGCTCGGCGCCCGTGCCGACGAGGAACAGCGCCCCGACGAGGACGGCGGCGACGACGGAGTGCAGGGCGGACGACGTGAGGGCCCGCCGGACGGGGGAGTGCTCCCCGTACAGGCGGGAGAGGCTCTCGACGGCCATGTCAGGGGGCCTCCTTCAAAGGGGCGGACGGGACGGGCGCCGTGGCGGGGGATGTGGCGGACCCGTCGGGTGCTCCGCCCGCCATCGCGAGGCCCAGCGTCCGCTCGTCCGCCTCCGCGCGGGTGAACTCCGCCGCGATCCCGCCCTCGTACATCACGAGGACCCGGTCCGAGAGGCCGCGGATCTCGCTGAGTTCGGCGGAGACGAGCAGGATCGCGTGGCCCGCGTCGCGGTGCGCGACCAGGTGGTCGTGGATCGTCTGGACGGCGCCGATGTCGACGCCCCGGGTGGGCTGCTCGACGATCAGCAGGGGCGCTTCGTGGGCCAGTTCGCGGCCGATCACGACTTTCTGGAGGTTGCCGCCGGAGAGCGAACCCGCGGGCTGTCCCGTCGACGCGGCCTTGATGCCGAAGCGTTCGACGAGCACGCGCGCGTGCTCGCGGAACCATCCGGGGCGCAGCAGGCCGTGCCCCCGGTGGTGGCCCATGGCGAGGTTCTCCGCGACCGTCGCGGCCGGCGCCGTGCCGACCGCCGTGCGGTCCTCGGGGACGTACGCGAGCCCCGCCGCACGCCGCTCCGCGGCCGACGCGCCGGTGACGTCCTGCCCGGCGAGCGTGACCCGGCCCGCGACGGCGGGCCGCAGCCCCGCGACGGCCTCGACCAGTTCGGACTGGCCGTTGCCCGCGACCCCCGCGACGCCGACGATCTCCCCGGCGCGGACGGTGAGCGACACGTCCCGCACCCCGTCCGCCGCCAGGGACTCGACCGTCAGGACGACGCCGCCGGGGGAGCCGTCCTGATGCACCCGGTCCAGCTCCACCGCGCGCCCTGTCATGGCCGCCGCGATGGCGTCGGCGCTCGTGTCGGCGGTCCGCATGCGCGCCGCGACCCGCCCGTCCCGCAGTACGGTCACCGTGTCGCTGCCCTCCATGACCTCGCGCAGCTTGTGCGTGACCAGAAGGACGGTGCGGCCGTCGTCGGCCAGGGAGCGGAGCACCCCGAAGAGCGCGTCCGCCTCCGCCGGCGTCAGCACGGCCGTCGGCTCGTCCAGGATGAGCGTCCGTGCGCCCCGGTACAGGAGTTTGAGGATCTCCACCCGCTGGCGCACCCCCACTGGCAGGTCACCGACCTTCGCCGACGGATCGACGGCGAGCCCGTGCTCCTCGGCGAGCGCCGCGACCCGCCGCACCGCCTCCGCCCGGTCCGTGAGACCGAACCGGCGCGGCTCGGCCGCGTACACGACGTTCTCGGCGACCGTGAAGGACGGGAACAGCTTGAAGCTCTGGTGCACCATCCCGAGGCCCGCGGCGATCGCCTCGCTCGGGCTCGTGAAGGACACCTCGCGCCCGTCGAGCAGGATCTGCCCGGCGTCCGGGCGCAGCAGTCCGTACAGGACGGACATCAGCGTCGACTTGCCCGCGCCGTTCTCACCCATCAGGGCGTGAATCTCACCGCGCCGGACAGTCAGGTCGACGCGGTCATTGGCGAGGGTGCCGGGGAACTCCTTGGTGATGCCCCGCAGTTCGACGGCGTGGGGGGCGCCGTCCGGCTCAGGCCGCGGGGTCATCGACGGTCAGCTTTCCGGCCGCGATGTCGTCGCGCAGCTTCTTGACGCGCGCCAGCACGTCGGCGTTGGCGGGCTTTGCGATCAGGCACTCGGAGTCCTTGAGCCCCGGCTCCAGGCCGGTCAGCGACATGCCGCCCTCCTTGAGGCCGTACGACACGGTGGTGCCGCCCTTGCCGTCGAGGATCTGCCCGATGCCCTTCTCCACGGCCACGTCGGTCTTCTTCAAGACGTTGTCGACGACTTCGCCGGGGCTGGTCAGGCACTGGTTGGCGTCCACGCCGTACGCCGTGAAGCCCTTGCCGCCCTTCGCCCGCGCGGCCTTCGCGGCCTGGAAGACACCCGTGTTGCCCGCGGCCGCGGCCGCCATCACCTGGTCGACGCCGCCCGACGCGAGCGTCGACGCCTGGTCCTTGGCGCGCGCCGCGTCGTTGAACGGCGACTGCCCGCCGACGAACAGCGTCCGGGACCGCACGCCCGGCTTCACCTTCTTCGCGCCCGCCGCGAAGGGCTCGCTGTACCGCCGGAACTGCGGGGTGTCGAGCACGTCGACGGCGCCGACCTTCTTGCTCCTCGTGAGCAGTCCTGCCTCGGCGCCTGCGAGGAAGACGGCCTCGTGCTCGCGGAAGACGGCACAGGTGACGTTCTCGTACGTCTTCTTCGTGCACGCGTCGACGAGCAGGAACTGCTGCTTCGGGTGGGCCTCGGCCTGCTGCGCCACGATGTCCGCGAACTCGAAGCCGACGAGCGCGATGACGTCGGGCGCGGAGTCGACGGCCGAGGCGACGTTCTGCTGCCGGGAGTCGGTGTCGCTGCTCTGGAACACCTTCTGCGAGCCGTCGTGCGCCTTCGCGGCCGCCTTCACCCCGGACACGGCGAGCTTGAGGAACTCGTTCTGGGCGACGGGGTCGGGGGTGACGAGCGTGAACGCCTTGCCGCTTCCCTCACCGCCCGAAGCGCCGTCCTTCGCCGCCGCGTTGCAGCCGGTGGCGAGCAGGACGGCGCCGACGGTCGCGGCGGTGAGTCTCAGGGGCGTGCGCGTACGCGGAGACAGCAGGGGCATGGCATCGCCTTCGTGGAGGTGCCCGGGGCACGGGCGGTGACAGGAGAGTCGTACGTGGTGACAGGAGAGTCGTACGTGCTGGAACGGTGTCGCTCAGCGGAAACAGCGGCGACAGCGGCACATTCGGCGGCCACAGGACGCGGCGGGGCAGCACATCGCGCCGGATTTCGTGGCCATGGCTGTCCTCCTCGCACCGTCGATCGGATCGATCTGTCCTGGGTGGCGGCGAGGGTAGCACCGGAATTCGGACGGCCGTGCGGTCGTCTCGACATGTGGTTCGAGCACGTCGGGTACGGTGACGGCACCCCTCCTCCCATGGCCGGAAACGCCCCCCTCGCACTCGGAGTTGACCCCCATGAACAGCCAGGAACTGCGCGCCGTGACCTGGGCGGCGGCCGCGGAGGGCGGCGTGCCGTCCCTCTCCCTCATCGACCAGACGGCGCTCCCGCACTCCCTGGAACGCCTCGACGTCACGACCGTCGACGGCGTGGTCGACGCGATCGTCCGCCTCGTCGTGCGCGGCGCCCCCGCCATCGGCGCGGCCGGAGCCTACGGCGTCGCCGTCGCCATGGCCCAGGCCGCACGCGAGGGCTGGGACCGGACCCGCCTGGATGCCGAGATCACCCGCGTCCGCGAGGCCAGGCCCACCGCGGTGAACCTCATGGTGTGCGTCGACCGCGTGCGGCCCCACGTCGACCGGGGCATCGACGCGGTCCTCGCCGAGGCCGACGCGATCGTCCGCGAGGACCTCGCGGCCAACCACGCCATGGGCGCGTACGGCGCCGACTGGCTCCTCGACCGCGTCGCGCCCGGCACGGACCGCCCGCTGCGCATCCTCACCCACTGCAACACCGGCGCCCTCGCCACGGCGGGCTGGGGAACGGCGCTCGGCGTCATCCGGGAACTTCACGCCAGGGGACGTCTGGAGACGGTGTACGCCGACGAGACGCGCCCCCTCCTCCAGGGCGCCCGCCTGACCGCCTGGGAACTCGCCCAGGAAGGCATCCCGCACCACGTCCAGGCGGACGGCGCGGCGGCCGGCACGATCCTGCGCGGCGAGGTCGACGCGGCCATCGTCGGCGCGGACCGCATCGCTGCCAACGGCGACACCGCCAACAAGGTCGGCACGGTCGGCGTCGCCCTGGCCTGCGCGCACGCGGGCATCCCGTTCATGGTGGCGGCACCGACCACCACGGTGGACCTGGCGACGGCCACGGGCGACGGCATCCACATCGAACTCCGCCCGGAGAACGAGGTGTTGGAGTGGGCAGGCATCCGCACCACCCCGGCGGACTCCCGAGGCCACAACCCCGCCTTCGACGTCACCCCCGGCTCCCTGGTGACGGCACTGGTGACGGAGCGGGGCGTACGGGAGATATCGAAGGGAGAGCTGCCGGAGGGAATGCCCGGCGTCTGAGGGCGAGCGCAGAGAGCCGATCACAGCCCGTCCGGCGTTTGAGGACGAACCCGGCGGAGCCGGTGAAGAACCGAGCCCCGCCCGGCGGAGCCGGAACATTCGGGAAGGGGCGGGATCGGGGAAAGAACCGCCGGAGGCAAAACCTCAGCCCCGCCCCCGCTCCAGCTCCAACTCAAGCAGCCACTCCACGACTTCGGCCCGATGCCGCGCCTCGCGAGGATCCGCACCCCACACATAGATCCCGTGCCCGGCCACCACCACCGCCGGCATCCCCGGCCGCAGCGCCGCCTCAAGCCGATCCCCGAGCACCCCCATGTCCTGGCTGTTCTCGATCACCGGCAGCGTCACCGCCACCTCGTGCGTCGGATGCCCGAGCCCCTTCAGCATCTCCAGGTTCTCGAAGGGGATCCCGTCGGGGGAGCGCTGCCCCATGACGACCGACGCCACCGTGTGGACGTGCACCACCGCGCCCGCACCGGTGAGCCGCACGACGCGCGCGTGCAGCGCCGCCTCGGCCGAGGGGCGCCCCGGCCCGGCCGCCGCCCCCTGCCCGTCCGTCAGCACCACGTCCGACGCCGTCAGTTCGCCCTTGTCGCGGCCGCTGGCCGTGACGGCGAGCCGGAGCGGATCCCGCGAGAGGACCAGGGAGAGGTTCCCGGACGTCCCGCGCATCCACCCGAACGAAGCGAACCGCGCGGCCTCCGCGGCGAGCACGGCGCCCGCCTCCGCCAGATCCATGGCCGCGGTGGTGGTCTCGGTCATGAACTGCTCCCGGTGGCAAGGGTGATCCCGGAGAAGGCCGAGACCTGCGGGTGGTCGCCGAAGTCGGCGTCGGCATAGGGCTCCCCGGCCCGGCGCACCCCGACCACCCGCCAGCCCGCGGCCCGCGCCGCGTCCAGCTCGCCGGGCCGGTCGGAGAGGAAGAGCAGCCGCCCGGGGGTGACCCCGGTGGACGAGGCGATGGCCCGGTAGGACGCCGCCTCCTGCTTGGGGCCCGCGTTCTGTGTGTCGTACAGACCGCTGACGAGATCCAGCAGATCGCCTTCCGCGGAGTGCGCGAACCATGCCCGCTGCGCGGCCACGGACCCGGAGGAGTACACGTACAGCCGTACTCCGTCCGCGTGCCAGCGCCGGAGGACCGGGATGACGTCCGGGTAGAAGTGCGAGACGAGTTCGCCACGCGCGAAACCCTCCGCCCACAGGATGCCCTGGAGCGTCTTCAGGGGCGTCGCCTTGCGGTCGGCGTCGGCCCACTCGCCGAGGACCTTCTCCACCCGCGCCGCGTCCGCGTCCGGCTCGCCGATCTCCGCCCGCACCTGCGCGACGGCCCGCGCCACCTCCGGCTCGGCGCCCCGCGAGGCGAGCAGCTCACCGAACCGCTCGCGGGCGTACGGGTACAGCACGTCCACCACGAACCCCGTGGCGCTCGTGGTGCCCTCGATGTCGAGCACCACGGCGTCCACGGCGCCCGGATTGTGCTCCGTCACGCGGCGTACCCCGCGTGGATCTCGTCGAAGTCGGGGAAGCGGTCCGCGATCGGGCTGCCCGTGAACGTGCCGATCCAGCCGTCCTCCTCGTGGAAGAAGCGAATCGCCGTGAACGCGGGGGACGTCCCCATGTCGAACCAGTGCGTCGTGCCGCGCGGCACGCCGAGCAGGTCGCCCTTCTCGCAGTACACGGCATGAACCTCGCCGCCCACGTGGAGGTAGAAGATCCCGGCGCCCGCGACGAAGAACCGCACCTCGTCATCGTCGTCGTGCGTGTGCTCGGCGAGGAACTTCTGCCGGGCGGCCTTCGCCTTCCCGGCCCACTCGGGGTCGTCGCCGGCCGGCGGGTGCAGCGCCACCACGTCCACGGTCCTGAAGCCCTCTTCGGCGTTGAGCCTGTCGATCTCCGTGCGGTACGCGGCGAACACGGTGTCGCTGTCGGCGTCGGCCGGCACGTCCTCGCGCACCGGCCACTGCTCGTACCGCACCCCCACCGGAGCGAGCGCGGCCGCGATCTCAGCCGGGTCCGAGGTACGGCGCACGACGGTCTCGGGGCCGGTCTCCGGCCAGGTCGTGAGGAGAGTCATGAGTCACTCCAGGGCAGGTCAGGGCTGATCTTCGGATCGTAGTCCGCACCGTCGGCGCAGCACAGGGCGTCCCACAGCGTGGACGGTCCGGCCCAGTACACGCGTAAGGGGCGGTCGCCATGGCGACCGCCCCTTACCGACCCTCCAACGGTCCTCTACGGCTCCTCTACGGAGGAGTCCGTCAGGTGCGGAGGAATCCGTCAGGCCTTCTTGCCCAGCAGGTCCTCGACCTTGCCGCGCACCTCGTCCGTGGCCAGGCCCCGGATCGTCAGCGTCGTGCGGCGGCGCAGCACGTCGTCCGCCGTCTCGGCCCACTCGTTGTCGCGGGCGTAGACGACCTGGGCCCAGATCTCCGGGGCGTCCGGGTGGACGCGCTCGGCGAGCTCGGGGTTCTCATTCGCCAGGCGGGCGATGTCGAAGGAGAGCGAGCCGTAGTGCGTCGCCAGGTGCTTGGCGGTGTCGGCGGCCATGCGCGGGCCGGGCGCGGGGCCGTCCACCAGGAGCCGGTGCGCGACCGCGCGCGGGTTGGCGATACCGGGCAGCGGCAGCTTCTTCGGCAGCTCGGAGATCGGCTCGTAGTCGTCGCCGAGCGGGTGCCCCGGGAGGGACTCCAGCTTCTTCATCACCGTACGCCCGATGTGGCGGAACGTCGTCCACTTGCCGCCCGCCACCGACAGCATGCCGCCGGCGCCTTCGGTGACGACCGTCTCGCGCTTGGCCTTCGAGGTGTCGCCGGGACCGCCGGGCAGCACCCGCAGACCCGCGAAGGAGTACGTGATCAGATCGCGGGACAGCTGCTGGTCGCGGATGGAGAACGCGGCCTCGTCCAGGATCTGGGCGGTGTCGGACTCGGTGACCCGCACGTCTGCCGGGTCGCCCTCGAACTCCTCGTCCGTGGTGCCGAGGAGCAGCATGTCCTCCCACGGCAGGGCGAAGGTGATGCGGTACTTGTCGATCGGCGTGGCCAGCGCGGCCTTCCAGGGGGCGGTGCGCTTGAGGACCAGGTGCGCGCCCTTGGAGAGGCGGATGGAGGGTGCCGCGTTCGGGTTCTCCAGCTTGCGCAGGTGGTCGACCCACGGCCCGGTGGCGTTCAGGACCAGGCGGGCGTTGACGCCGAACTCGTCACCGCTCATGCGGTCCTTGAGCTCCGCGCCGGTGACCCGGCCCTTGGTGAAGCGCAGCCCGGTGACCTCGGCGTGGTTGAGGACGACGGCGCCGGCCTCGACGGCCGCACGGACCGTCATCAGGGCCATGCGGGCGTCGTTCATCTGGTCGTCGCCGTAGACGGCGACGGCCTTCAGGTTGTCCGTGCGCAGCTCCGGCACGTCCTGCGCGGCCTTGGAGGGCGAGAGCAGGTGGCCGACGCCGTCACCGAACGCGGACAGCGCGCTGTACGCGAACACGCCCGCGCCCAGCTTGGCCGCGCCGTGCGGGCCGCCCTTGTAGACGGGCAGGTAGAAGGTGAGCGGGTTCGCCAGGTGGGGGGCCACCTGGCGGGAGACCGCGCGACGCTCGAAGTGGTTCTCCGCGACCAGCTTCACCGCGCCGGTCTGCAGGTAGCGCAGACCGCCGTGGAGGAGCTTGGAGGAGGCGGAGGAGGTGGCACCGGCGAAGTCGGCGGCGTCCACCAGGGCCACCCGCAGCCCCGACTGCGCGGCATGCCAGGCGGTGGAGATGCCCAGGATTCCGCCGCCGATCACCAGGAGGTCGTACGTCGCCTTGGAAAGCTGCTCCCGGGTCTCGGCGCGGCTCTGGTGGGAACCGGCGGCCGGATGCGTCCCGAGGGCGGGGACGCTCTGCAGGGTGGTCATGGTTCTTACTCCTCGGCAGCGTTCTCGTCGAGCCAGCCCATGGAACGTTCCACGGCCTTGAGCCAGCTCTTGTACTCACGGTCGCGGGTGCCCGCGTCCATGTGGGGGGTCCATTCGGCGGCCCGGCGCCAGTTGGCGCGCAGCTCGTCGGTCGAGGACCAGAAGCCGACGGCGAGACCGGCGGCGTAGGCGGCGCCGAGGCAGGTCGTCTCGGCCACCATCGGGCGCACCACGGGTGCGTCGAGGAAGTCGGAGATGGTCTGCATCAGCAGGTTGTTGGAGGTCATGCCGCCGTCGACCTTGAGGGCCGCGAGCTCGACGCCGGAGTCCTTCGTCATGGCGTCGGTGATCTCGCGGGTCTGCCAGGCCGTGGCCTCCAGGACGGCGCGCGCGATGTGCGCCTTGGTGACGTACCGGGTCAGGCCGGCGATCACACCGCGGGCGTCGGAGCGCCAGTACGGGGCGAAGAGGCCCGAGAAGGCCGGTACGAAGTAGGCGCCGCCGTTGTCCTCGACCGACGACGCGAGCGTCTCGATCTCGGCGGCGGAGTTGATCAGGCCCATCTGGTCGCGCATCCACTGCACCAGCGAACCGGTGACGGCGATGGAGCCCTCCAGGGCGTAGACCGGCTTCTGGTCGCCGATCTGGTAGCCGACGGTGGTCAGCAGGCCCGAGTAGGAGTTGATGGCCTTGTCACCGGTGTTCAGGAGCATGAAGGTGCCGGTGCCGTACGTGGACTTCGCCTCGCCCTCGTCGAAGCAGGTCTGGCCGAACAGGGCCGCCTGCTGGTCGCCGAGCGCGGAGGCGACGGGGATGCCGCCCAGCAGATCGCCGAGCTTTCCGCCGGTGACCTCGCCGTAGACCTCGGCGGAGGAGCGGATCTCGGGGAGCATCTGCGTGGGGACGCCGATGGACTCGCAGATCCGCTCGTCCCACCGCATCTTGTGCAGGTTCATCAGCATGGTGCGGGAGGCGTTGGTGACGTCGGTGACGTGCTTGCCGCCGTTGACACCGCCGGTCAGGTTCCAGATGACCCAGGAGTCCATGGTGCCGAAGAGGATGTCGCCCGCCTCGGCGCGCTCGCGCAGGCCCTCGACGTTGTCGAGCAGCCAGCGGGCCTTGGGCCCCGCGAAGTAGGAGGCCAGCGGGAGGCCGGTCTCGCGGCGGAAGCGGTCCTGGCCGACGTTGCGCCCGAGCTCCTTGCAGAGCGCGTCGGTGCGGGTGTCCTGCCAGACGATGGCGTTGTGCACCGGCTCGCCGGTGTTCTTGTCCCACAGCAGCGTGGTCTCACGCTGGTTGGTGATGCCGATCGCCTTGATGTCGTCTCTGGTGATGCCGGCCTTGGAGACGGCTCCGGCGACGACCTCCTGGACGTTGGTCCAGATCTCGGCGGCGTCGTGCTCGACCCAGCCCGGCCTCGGGAAGATCTGCTCGTGCTCCTTCTGGTCGACGGAGACGATCCGGCCGTCCTTGTCGAAGACGATGCAGCGGCTCGAGGTGGTGCCCTGGTCGATGGCCGCGATGAAGGGGCCTGCGGTGTGTGCGTCGGTCACGGTGTGCTCCAGTAGTTCTTTGCTGACGGCTCTCAAGCGTCTGTGGCGGTCATCGGTCGCTTACGTGGGTCTACTTGAACGCCACGTTGTAGAGACCGCCGGCGATGGCGCCGCCGATCAGCGGGCCGACGATCGGCACCCAGGCGTACGACCAGTCCGAGCTGCCCTTGTTCGGCAGCGGGAGCACGGAGTGGATGATGCGCGGACCGAGGTCACGGACGGGGTTGATCGCGTAGCCCGTGGGGCCACCGAGCGAGAGGCCGATGCTCACCACGACGAGCGCGGTGATCAGGGCGCCGAGGGTGCCGAGGCCGTTGCCGCCGTCGTTGAGGCCCTGCGTGAGGATGGCGAGGACCAGGACGACCGTGGCGATGATCTCCGTGAGCACGTTCTGGACGTAGTTGCGGATCTCGGGCCCCGTCGAGAAGACGCCGAGCACCGGTCCTGCCGCGGGGGCGGCCTTCTGGTCGACCATGCCTTCTTCGGCGGGCTGCGCCGCGAGGATCTCGGGGTCGGTCAGGTGGGCCTTGAACTGGCCCATGTACGTGACCCACACCAGAACGGCGCCGATCATCGCGCCCAGCAGCTGCGAGCCCAGGTAGAGCGGTACGTCGCTCCACTTGGTGCCGCCCTCGATGGCGAGGCCGAGCGTGACCGCCGGGTTGAGGTGGGCGCCGGAGACGCCCCCCGCGAGGTAGGCGCCGGTCAGTACGGCGAAGCCCCACCCGAAGGTGATCGCGAGCCAGCCGGCGTCCTTGGCCTTTGAGCGCTTGAGCGTGACGGCGGCGCACACGCCACCGCCGAGCAGGATGAGCACGGCGGTACCGATGGTCTCGCCGATGAAGATGTCGGAGCTGGACACCCGCGACTCCTTTGTCCTTCGTCCAGGGGAAGGCGAACCCCGGGTCCCTCCGGTGGTCCGCGACCTCAGGTGAGGTCGTTGTGCCGGCCCTTGGCCTTGTCACACTCTAGCGCGTAATGCCGGTAGGTGTTCGACAATGCCGACCGATGGACGCGAGTCTCACCCCGGGGTTACTCAGTCGTCAAGAGTTCTGTTATTGAAAACACGATCGTTATTGATCGTTCCGCCTTATCGGCCTCCGCCTGCGGATTTCCGGCCCGCGCGGGTGCGTCGGTCGCCGGCCGGGAGCGTGCCGCCTGCGCGCCGAGGCGCCCGGGGGGCGGGGTGGCGTGAGCGGGTGGCGCGGGCGGGGGCGTACGCGGGTGGCGCAGGCGGAGTGGCGTACGCGGCAGCGTGGGACTCGGGGAAAGCCCCGGTCAGAAGCGGCCGGCGCCCAGATCGCGGGAGACGGCGCGCGCGCAGTCCCGCACCGCGGCGATCAGCTCGGGCCGCAGCTCGCCGTCCCGGCAGACGCGCTCGACGGCGCCGGTGACGCCGACCGCGCCCACCGGCATGCGCCGCCGGTCGTGGATGGGGGCGGCGACGGAGGCGATGCCCTCCCAGGTCTCCTCGACGTCCGCCGCGTACCCGCGCGCGCGGGTCAGGTCGAGGACGCTCTCGAAGTCGTCCGGGTCGGTCACCGTGTGCGCGGTGAAGCGCTTGCTCTCCACCTCGACGGCTTCGTTGTGCGCGACCGGGTCGAACGCGGAGAGGACCTTGCCGAGCGCCGTGGAGTGCAGCGGCTGCATGGCCCCCACCTCCAGGACCTGGCGGCTGTCGTCGGGCCTGAAGACGTGGTGGACGATGAGCACGCCCTGCTGGTGCAGGACGCCGAGGTGGACGCTCTCGCCGCTGGAACGGGCCAGGTCGTCGGTCCACACCAGGGCGCGGGCCCGCAGCTCGTGCACGTCCAGGTAGCTGTTGCCCAGGCGCAGCAGCTCGGCGCCCAGCTGGTAGCGGCCGGACGCGGAGTCCTGCTCCACGAAGCCCTCCGCCTGGAGGGTGCGCAGGATGCCGTGCGCCGTGCCCTTGGCGAGGTCGAGGGCGGAGGCGATCTCCGAGAGGCCGAGCCGTCGCTCCCCGCCCGCGAGCAGTCGCAGCATCGCCGCGGCCCGTTCGAGCGACTGGATGTTGCGTGCCATCGCAGCCCCTGCCTCCGTTCCCCTCGCGTGATGTCGCCGCACCTGAGTCGACGTTCGACAATGCTGAACACTATCGGTCGTTGTCGACCTCCCGCTAATGCGCGGACAGCAGGTGTTCCCCCACACTCCTCCCTCCGGGCGCCGCCCCCGCACTGTCAAGTACCGGAACCGGCCGGGACCCACCCCGCGAGTCCGCCTCGTGGACTCCTCCACCACGGCACGGCCGGTCCCCGCTACCCTGACCGAGTGCGCCCTCCAGCCAGAAGGCGCAAAGCCGACAGCCGTCGCACTCCAGGGAGCTCTTTCATGGCCTCGTCGCCAACCCCGTCGTCGCAGTCCACGCCCGTGTCGTCCGAGAGCAGGACCCGAGCCGACGCCCTCCGCGAGGCCCTGGCCACCCGCGTGGTGGTGGCCGACGGCGCGATGGGCACCATGCTCCAGGCCCAGGACCCCACGATGGAGGACTTCCAGCAGCTCGAAGGCTGCAACGAGGTCCTGAACGTCACCCGCCCCGACATCGTGCGCTCCGTCCACCAGGAGTACTTCGCCGTCGGCGTCGACTGCGTGGAGACCAACACCTTCGGCGCGAACTACGCGGCCCTGAAGGAGTACGACATCCCGGAGCGCAACTTCGAGCTCTCCGAGGCCGGTGCCCGCATCGCCCGCGAGGTAGCCGACGAGTTCACCCGCGACACCGGCCGGCAGCGGTGGGTCCTCGGATCGATGGGCCCCGGCACCAAACTCCCGACCCTCGGCCACGCCCCGTACGCCGTCCTGCGCGACGCCTACCAGACCAACGCCGAAGGCATGATCGCCGGCGGCGCCGACGCGCTCCTGGTGGAGACCACCCAGGACCTCCTGCAGACCAAGGCCGCCATCCTCGGCGCCCGCCGCGCCCTGGACGCCACCGGCGCCAGCCTCCCGGTGATCTGCTCGGTCACCGTCGAGACGACCGGCACCATGCTCCTCGGCTCCGAGATCGGCGCCGCCCTCACCGCCCTGGAGCCGCTGGGCATCGACATGATCGGCCTGAACTGTGCCACGGGCCCGGCCGAGATGAGCGAGCACCTGCGCTACCTCGCCCGCCACTCGCGCGTCCCGATCTCCTGCATGCCCAACGCGGGCCTGCCCGTCCTCGGCAAGGACGGCGCCCACTACCCGCTGACCGCCCCCGAACTGGCCGACGCCCAGGAGAACTTCGTCCGCGAATACGGCCTCTCCCTGGTCGGCGGCTGCTGCGGCACCACCCCCGAGCACCTGCGCCAGGTCGTCGAGCGGGTGCGCGGCCAGGAGCTCACCCCCCGCGAGCCGCGCCCCGAGCCGGGCGCCGCCTCGCTGTACCAGTCGGTGCCGTTCCGCCAGGACACCGCGTACATGGCGATCGGCGAGCGGACGAACGCCAACGGCAGCAAGAAGTTCCGCGAGGCCATGCTGGAGGGCCGCTGGGACGACTGCGTGGAGATGGCCCGCGACCAGATCCGCGAGGGCGCGCACATGCTCGACCTGTGCGTGGACTACGTGGGCCGCGACGGCGTCGCCGACATGGCCGAGCTGGCCGGCCGCTTCGCGACCGCCTCCACCCTGCCGATCGTCCTCGACTCCACCGAACTCCCCGTCCTGCGGGCCGGATTGGAGAAGCTGGGCGGCCGCGCGGTCATCAACTCCGTCAACTACGAGGACGGCGACGGACCCGAGTCCCGCTTCACGAAGGTCACCGAGCTCGCCAAGGAGCACGGCGCCGCCCTGATCGCGCTGACCATCGACGAGGAGGGCCAGGCCCGCACCGTCGAACACAAGGTCGCCATCGCCGAACGGCTCATCGACGACCTCACCGGCAACTGGGGCATCCACGAGTCGGACATCCTCATCGACACCCTCACCTTCACCATCTGCACCGGCCAGGAGGAGTCCCGCAAGGACGGCATCGCCACCATCGAGGCGATCAGGGAGCTGAAGAAGCGCCACCCGGCCGTACAGACCACGCTGGGCCTCTCCAACATCTCCTTCGGCCTGAACCCGGCCGCCCGCGTCCTGCTCAACTCCGTCTTCCTCGACGAATGCGTCAAGGCCGGACTGGACTCGGCGATCGTGCACGCCTCGAAAATCCTGCCGATCGCCCGCTTCGACGACGAGCAGGTCACCACCGCCCTCGACCTCATCTACGACCGCCGCGCCGAGGGCTACGACCCGCTGCAGAAGCTCATGGAGCTCTTCGAGGGCGTCTCCACCAAGTCGATGAAGGCGGGCAAGGCCGAGGAGCTCCTCGCCCTGCCCCTCGACGAGCGCCTGCAGCGCCGCATCATCGACGGCGAGAAGAACGGCCTGGAAGCCGACCTGGACGAGGCCCTCCAGGACACCCCCGCCCTCGACATCGTCAACAACACCCTCCTGGAGGGCATGAAGGTCGTCGGCGAGCTCTTCGGCTCAGGCCAGATGCAGCTGCCCTTCGTGCTGCAGTCCGCCGAGGTGATGAAGACCGCCGTCGCCCACCTCGAACCCCACATGGAGAAGACCGACGACGAGGGCAAGGGCACCATCGTCCTGGCCACGGTCCGCGGCGACGTGCACGACATCGGCAAGAACCTCGTCGACATCATCCTCTCCAACAACGGCTACAACGTCGTCAACCTCGGCATCAAACAGCCCGTCGCCGCGATCCTGGACGCCGCCGCCGAGCACCGGGCCGACGTCATCGGCATGTCCGGCCTCCTGGTGAAATCCACGGTGATCATGAAGGAGAACCTGGAGGAGCTCAACCAGCGCAAGATGGCGGCCGACTTCCCCGTCATCCTCGGCGGCGCCGCCCTGACCCGCGCCTACGTCGAGCAGGACCTCCACGAGATCTACGAGGGCGAAGTCCGCTACGCCCGCGACGCGTTCGAGGGCCTGCGCCTCATGGACGCCCTCATCGCCGTCAAGCGCGGCGTGCCCGGCGCCACCCTCCCCGAACTCAAGCAGCGCCGCGTACCGACCAAGGCGACGGCGGCCGTCCTGGAGAGCGACGAGGACGACCAGCCCGCCCGCTCCGACGTCGCCACCGACAACCCCGTCCCCACCCCGCCGTTCTGGGGCACCCGCGTCGTCAAGGGCATCCAGCTCAAGGAGTACGCGAGCTGGCTGGACGAGGGCGCGCTCTTCAAGGGCCAGTGGGGCCTCAAGCAGGCCCGCACCGGCGACGGCCCCTCCTACGAGGAACTCGTCGAGAGCGAGGGACGCCCGCGCCTGCGCGGCTGGCTGGACGAGCTGCACACCAAGAACATGCTGGAGGCGGCCGTCGTCCACGGCTACTTCCCGTGCGTCTCCAAGGGCGACGACCTGATCATCCTGGGAGAGGACGGCTCGGAGCGCACCCGCTTCACCTTCCCCCGCCAGCGCCGCGGCCGACGGCTCTGCCTCGCGGACTTCTTCCGCCCCGAGGAATCCGGCGAGACCGACGTCGTCGGACTGCAGGTCGTCACCGTCGGCTCCCGGATCGGCGAGGCCACCGCCGAACTCTTCGCCGCCGACTCCTACCGCGACTACCTCGAACTGCACGGCCTCTCCGTCCAGTTGGCCGAGGCCCTCGCCGAGTACTGGCACGCCCGCGTCCGCTCCGAACTGGGCTTCGCAGGCGAGGACCCGGCCGACGTCGAGGACATGTTCGCCCTGAAGTACCGCGGCGCCCGCTTCTCCCTCGGCTACGGCGCCTGCCCCGACCTGGAGGACCGCGCCAAGATCGCCGAGCTGCTCCAGCCCGAGCGGATCGGCGTCCAGCTCTCCGAGGAGTTCCAGCTCCACCCGGAGCAGTCCACCGACGCCATCGTCATCCACCACCCCGAGGCGAAATATTTCAACGCGCGCTGATCCGGCGCAGTCGTACACTGGTCGGTCCAGTGCAGGCCGGTTGCCTTCCCGCAATAGGAGGCAGCCGGCCTTCTCGTCCCTTACGGAAGGTGTGGTCGCATGACCAGTACGGTTCCCGCGCTCGGCACCCCAATGGCCGAAGCCTCCGCGCTGCAGGGTGTGCTCCTCGACATGGACGGCACCCTCGTGGACACCGAGGGCTTCTGGTGGGACGCCGAGGTCGAGGCGTTCGCCTCCCTCGGCCACGCGCTCGACGAGGCCTGGCGCGACGTCGTCGTCGGCGGCCCCATGACGCGCAGCGCCGGCTTCCTCATCGAAGCCACCGGCGCGGACATCACGGTCCCCGAGCTCACCGTGCTGCTCAACGACCGCTTCGAGGACCGCATCAGCCGCTCCCTGCCACTGATGCCGGGCGCCGCGCGCCTGCTCACCGAACTCGCCGCGCACGAGGTGCCCACCGCCCTGGTCTCCGCGTCGCACCGCCGCATCATCGACCGCGTCCTGGACTCCATCGGCGCCCACCACTTCGCGCTCACCGTCGCGGGCGACGAGGTGGCCCGCACCAAGCCCCACCCCGACCCCTACCTCCTGGCCGCCCGCGGCCTCGGCGCCGACCCCACCCGGTGCGCCGTCGTCGAGGACACCGCGACCGGCGTCGCCTCGGCGGAGGCCGCGGGCTGCCGCGTGGTGGCCGTGCCGTCCGTCGCACCCATCCCCGCCGTCGCGGGCCGCACCGTCGTCCCCTCCCTCGAAGCCGTCAACCTGCCTTTCCTGCAAGGCCTGATGACCCTCTGACAGCTCTGCCCGCGACCCCATTGGACGTGTGACGTTTCCCACTCCAATGAGGGTCGACAGGGGTGATCGGCTGTGCACGGAGCCCCTGCCGGGGCCCGAGTGGTGTGGCGTTGTGTCCCGATTGGTGGGAGCGTGCACGAAACCTTCCGGTGTCGGGTTATCGGTGCGTCCACGCCCGGTTTCACAGCGTGATTGATTAAGGTCTTACGCCCCCTCCGGCGCCCACCTGGTGCGGACTAATCTCGTCGCGAGAACATCGCCCCACCCCCGTGCCCCACCAACCCTCACCCCGCGTTGCGGGATTCACGGGATTCAACAGCTCTGGAGAACGTCGAGCATGAACCGCAAGACTTTGGTGCTGCCGGCAGTCATAGGTCTGCTCGCCCCCGCGCTCGCCGCGTGCGGCGGCTCGGACGGCTCGGACGGCGACAAGCCGGTCGCGGTCGGCACCACGGACGCGTTCGCCATCTCCAAGGAGGTCCCGGCGCCCTTCGACCCGGCGTACGCCTACGACGCCGGCTCCTGGAACCTCCTGCGTCAGACCGTCCAGACGCTGATGGCCATGCCGCGCGGCGGCGGCGACCCGCAGCCCGAGGCCGCCGAACAGTGCGGCTTCACCGACACCGGCAACGAGCGCTACGCCTGCAAGCTGCGCAAGGGCATGACGTTCTCCGACGGCAAGCCGCTGACCGCCGCCGACGTGAAGTTCTCCATCGAGCGGGTCCGCGACATCAAGATCAAGAACCCCAGCGGTTCGGACGGCCTGGTCTCGAACGTCGACGAGATCGAGGTCCAGGGCGACCGCGACATCGTCTTCCACCTCAAGAAGCCGGACGCCACCTTCCCCTTCAAGCTGGCCACCCCCACCGCGGGCATCGTCAGCAAGGAGCACTACAGCAAGACCAAGCTGCGCGACGGCTTCGACATCTCCGGCTCGGGCCCCTACACCGCGGAGCCGGAGATCAAGGACAACCGCCTGGTCAAGACGGTGTTCACCAAGAACCCCTCGTACAAGGGCGGGTTCAAGGTGCAGAGCGACAAGGTCGAGCTGCGCAACTTCGCGGACACCGACGCCATGGGCAAGGCGCTCGAGGACGGCGACATCGACCTGATGACCCGCACCATGTCGCCCGAGCAGGTCCGCGAGCTCGACGCGGGATCGAGCAAGAAGATCGACCTGGTCGAGATGCAGGGCCTGGAGATCCGCTACCTCGCCTTCAACACCGACGCGCCCACGGCCAAGAACAAGGCCGTCCGCCAGGCCATGGCCCAGCTCGTCGACCGCGGCGCGCTGGCCTCCTCGGTGTACGGCTCGACGGCCGACCCGCTCTACTCCCTGGTGCCCTCCACCATCACCGGCCACGCCAACTCGTTCTTCAACAAGTACGGCAACCCCAGTACGGCCAAGGCGCGCACCCTCCTTCAGAAGGCGAACATCTCCACCCCGGTGAAGATGACGCTGCACTACACCACGGACCACTACGGCCCCGGCACCAAGAAGGAGTTCGAGCTGCTGCGCAAGCAGCTGAACGCGTCCGGCCTGTTCGACGTGACCATCAAGGGCGTCCCGTGGAACACCTTCCGCGCGGCCGAGCGCGACGGCAAGTACGCGGCCTACGGCATGGGCTGGTTCCCCGACTTCCCCGACGCCGACAACTTCCTCGCGCCCTTCCTCGACAAGGACAACTTCCTCGGCTCGCCGTACGTGAACGACACGATCAACGACCAGCTGATCCCGACGTCGCGACGCGAGGCCGACCGGCTCGCCGCCTCCAAGAGCATCCGCAGGATCCAGGACATCGTCGCCGAGGACGTACCGGTGCTCCCGCTCTGGCAGGGCAAGCAGTTCATCGCGGCACGCGACGACATCACGGGCGTCGCATGGGCCCTCAACTCGTCGTCCAACCTCCAGCTGTGGGAGCTCAGCCGCGGCGTCAGCGGCTGACGCCGACGCCCGAAGGCCGCCCCGGCCCCCTCAAGTTCAGCGCAACGTACACAACACCGAAGGCACGTAAGTGAATCGTCGTAACCAGTGGCTGGCCCTTCCCCTCACGGGAGGGCTCACCGCCGCCCTGCTGACCGGCTGCGGCACGGAATCGGGCGGTGCGGGGGACACGGGCGACGCGGTCGTGATGGGGATGTCCGACGACGTCCTCGCCACCGACCCGGCATCCGGCTACGACCCCGGTTCCTGGCTCCTGTTCAACAACGTCTTCCAGTCGCTCCTGAGCTTCCCCAAGGGCGCCACCGAGCCCGAGCCGGAGGCCGCCAAGGAGTGCGGCTTCACGGACACGAAGGCGAAGGTCTTCAAGTGCGAGCTGCGTGACGGACTCAAGTTCAGCAACGGCAACGCGCTGACTTCGAAGGACGTCAAGTTCTCCTTCGACCGCATGCGGAAGATCAAGGACGACGCCGGACCGGCGATCATGTTCCCCATGCTCGACCGGGTCGTCGCCCCGGACGCCAAGACGGTCGTCTTCAAGCTGAAGTACTCCGACGCGACCTTCCCCAGCAAGATCGCCTCGGGCGCGGGCTCCATCGTGGACCACCGCGAGTACGACATGAACGCCCTGCGCACGGACGGCGAGGCGGTCGGATCGGGACCGTACAAGCTCGACTCGTTCACCAAGGAGCAGGCGACCTTCTCCGTCAACTCCGACTACCGGGGCACCGCCAAGACCAAGAACGACGGCGTGGCCATCAAGTTCTTCCACGGCGATCAGAAGGGCCTGAAGAAGGCGCTCCTGGGCGGTGACATCGACCTGGCCTACCGAGGCCTCGCCCCCGCGGACATCGCGGACATCGAGCGGGACACCTCCAAGGAGGGCCAGGACGTCAACATCGTGGAGGGCACGAGCGCCGAGGTCCAGCACCTGGTCTTCAACATGAAGGACCCGGTGGCGGGCAAGCTCGGCGTACGCAAGGCCATCGCCTACCTCCTGGACCGCGACGCCCTGGTCAAGGAGGTCTACCAGGACACCGCGACGCCGCTCTACTCCATCGTCCCGGCGGGCATCGGCGGCCACAGCACCGCCTTCTTCGACACCTACGGCGCCCGCCCGCAGCGCGCGAAGGCCGCCGCCGCACTGCACGGCGACGGCATCAACGGCAAGGTCAAGCTCACCCTCTGGTCGACCCCCTCGCGCTACGGCCCGGCGACGGACCAGGAGCTGAAGGCCGTGGCCAAGCAGCTCAACGCCTCCGGCCTCTTCGACGCCGACGTCAAGTCCGTCGGCTTCGAGCAGTACGAGAAGGACATCGAGGCCGGCAAGTACGGCGTCTACGTCAAGGGCTGGGTGCCCGACTACCCGGACCCCGACAACTTCACCCAGCCGTTCTTCGGCAAGGGCAACGTCCTGGACAACAACTTCCAGAACAGCGCCATCACCCGGAAGATCATCCCGGCCACCGCCACGGAGAGCGACCGCAGCAAGACCGACAAGCAGTACGACGAACTGCAGGACATCGTGGCCGACCAGCTGCCCGTCCTGCCGGTCTGGCAGGCCAAGCAGTACGCCGTCGTCCGCGACAGCGTCTACGGCCTGGAATCCTGCCTCGACGCGTCCACCGTCTTCCGCTTCTGGGAGATCAGCAAGGGCTGACGCACGACTCCGCGTACGTACCGACGAAGGTGGCCGCCCCCCCCGCGAGGGGACGGCCACCTTCGTCGTACCGCACACACCTGCCGGGCCGGGCGCCCCTACTGCGCGCCCGGCCGCACCAGACCGCTCTCGTACGCGTACACCGCCGCCTGCACCCGGTCGCGCAGCCCCAGCTTCGTGAGCACATGGCCCACATGCGTCTTCACCGTCGTCTCGCTCACGAAGAGATCCGCCGCGATCTCCGCGTTCGACAGGCCCCGCGCCACCAGCTTCAGAACCTCGACCTCCCGGTCGGTGAGCGTGTGCAGGGTGTCCGGCACCGGCTCGTCACCGGACGGCAGATGCGCGGAGTACTTGTCGAGAAGCCGGCGGGTGATGCTCGGCGCCAGCATCGCCTCGCCCGCGGCGACCACCCGGATCGCCTGCACCAGCTCAATGGCCGGGGCATCCTTCAGGAGGAAACCGCTGGCACCCGCCCGCAGCGCCTCCACCACATACTCATCCAGATCGAAGGTCGTAAGCACCAGGACCTTCGCCGGTCCGTCCCGGCCGGGCCCGGTGATCTGCCGGGTCGCCTCGACCCCGTCCATCCGCGGCATACGGATGTCCATCAACACCACATCGGGCTGCAACGCCCGCACCTGGTCGAGAGCCTGCAGGCCGTCTCCGGCCTCACCGACGACCGCGATGTCCTGCTCGGCCTCCAGAATCATCCGGAAACCGGTGCGCAACAGCGGCTGGTCATCGACCAGTAGGACGCGGATGGCCACGAGTCACTCCTTAGCTAGGGCCTGTCTTTCGGATCAGGCCGGACTTGGGTGGCTTTGCCTTTGGTGGGGCTTGAGCGGGGCCTGGTGCGTGCAACTGCAAGGCGGAGGAGGGCGGCAATGCGGAGCATTGACAACCGACGACAACGCCGCAGATGTGCGTGCCAGCCCCCGCGACCCCGGACAGATCCGAAAGACAGGCCCTAGAGCCTGTCTTTGAACCCCCGTCTGCGCCCCGGCGCCCGGCACGCACGCTCGGCGCACGGAGTTCCAGGACAGGTGGCTCCGCCACATGACCTGGGACTCCGCACTCCGATCGCACGCTTCCCCAAGCTCTCGGCTCCGCTCGAGCAGGGGAGGCCCCAATCCGCCGCTGCGCCCGCGCTTCGCGCGGACGACGGGGGTTCAAAGACAGGCTCTAGCCCGCGCCCATTCTGCCCTGCTCGCTGTCCACCGACTCGGGCACCCGCACAGGAAGCGGATACGGCGGGGGAGTCCCCCCGAATTCAGGACACACGGCCCGGTGATCGCACCAACCGCACAATTTGGTCGGACGCGGCCGCCAGTTCCCCGTCTCCGTCGCCAGCTCGATCGCCTCCCACAGCGCGAGCAGCTTCCGCTCCACCCGCTCCAGATCGGCCACCACCGGGTCATACGTGACGACATCACCACTGCCCAGATAGACGAGCTGCAGGCGGCGCGGCACCACACCCTTCAGCCGCCACACCACCAGCGCGTAGAACTTCATCTGGAACAGCGCGCCCTCCGCATACTCCGGACGCGGGGCCTTGCCCGTCTTGTAGTCGACGATGCGGACCTCACCCGAAGGGGCCACGTCCACCCGGTCGATGATGCCGCGCAGCTTCAACCCCGAATCCAGCTCGGCCTGCACGAACAGCTCCCGCTCGGCCGGCTCCAGACGGGTCGGGTCCTCCAGAGTGAACCAGCGCTCCACGAGCCGCTCCGCATCCGACAGCCAGCGCGCCATGCGCTCGCCCTCCGGATCGTCCGCGAACAACTCCGTCAGCTCGGGCCTCGCCTCCCGCAGCCGGTCCCACTGACCCGGAATGAGCGACTTGGCACGCGGCGCGGTCCGCTCGCTCGCCGGCGCGTCGAAGAGCCGCTCAAGGACCGCGTGCACCAGCGTGCCCCGGGTCGCCGCCTCACTCGGCTTCTCGGGCAGCTTGTCGATCACCCGGAACCGGTACAGCAGGGGGCACTGCATGAAATCGCCCGCGCGCGAGGGCGACAGAGACGCCGGGCGCACGGCCGCCACGGCGTCGTCGGTGCTGGTTTCCATGACAACAGACCCTACGACCCGCCACTGACAACAGCCGCATACCATCGACGACAAACCCTCTCGCCCTGCATGATCGTGCGGGTGACCGCGCCGGACCGGGGCGAGGGACGCTTCGAACGAGGGGACATCGTGGACGAAAGCGGCGGGAGCGGCAGGCCGCAGTCCGACGGCGCCGAAGGCCTGCGGCCGCGCGACACGGACGGCTCCACGGAGTCGACGGACGGCTCCCCGGAGCCGACCCGTCCGGTCGGCACGGCCGACGGACCGGTGCGCCCGGCCGACGAACCGGCCCGTGCGGTGGGCCGCCCGGCCCAGGAGGCGGCGCGTGGCGCGGACGCGCCGGACGTGCCGGACGTGCCACAGCATCCGGCTCACCCGGCTCACCCGGTCCACCCGGCTGACACCGACGCACCGGCACAGCCGGGGCACGACGGCACGGACGCCTCCCCGGCCGAGGCCCGGCACGACACCTCGGACGTGCCTCCGGCCGAGCCGCGGCACGACGGCACGGAACCTTCGGCCGCGCCACGTCACGACACCTCGGACGTGCCTCCGGTCGAGCCGCGCCACGACAGCTCGGACGCACCCCCGGCCGCCCCGCCAAGAGAGCCGCACCCCCACACCGGCGCACCACAGCCGCCCGCGCACAGCCCGCGCGCCTCGCTCACCGAAGCGCCACCGCAGGAGCAGCCCGACGGACGCCGCCGGGCCACCCGCGAGGCGCCCGCCGGCAAGAGCGCCCCCGTGCCGCCCAAGGCCCAGAAGGGACCGGGCGGCGGCCTGCTCATGGGCAGGCCCTTCGGCGTACCCGTCTACGTCGCACCCAGCTGGTTCCTCGTCGCCGCCCTCATCACCTGGGTCTTCGGCGACCAGCTCGACCGCGTCCTGCCCGAGCTCGGCAACGCCCGCTACCTCGTCTCCCTCTTCTTCGCGGTCGCCTTCTACGCCTCCGTACTCGTCCACGAACTCGCCCACACCGTCGCCGCCCTCCGCTTCAAACTGCCGGTGCGCCGCATCCAGCTGCAGTTCTTCGGCGGCGTCTCCGAGATCGAGAAGGAATCCGAGACCCCGGGACGCGAATTCGTCCTCGCCTTCGTCGGCCCCCTGCTCTCCCTCGTACTCGCCGGCGTCTTCTACGCCGGAATGCGCATCGTCGAACCCGGCACCGTCCCCGGCGTCCTGCTCGCCGGCCTCATGATCTCCAACCTCATCGTCGCCGCCTTCAACCTCCTGCCCGGCCTCCCCCTGGACGGCGGCCGCATGCTGCGCGCCGTCGTCTGGAAGATCACCGGAAAACCCATGAGCGGCACCGTCGCCGCCGCCTGGGTGGGCCGCGCCCTCGCCATCTCCGTCCTCATCGGACTGCCCCTGCTCAACCAGTCCGGCGCCCTCGGAGGCGACACCCAGGACATCGGCGGCATGGACACCGTCACCGACGCCCTGCTCGCCGCGATCCTCGCCGCCATCATCTGGACCGGCGCGGGAAACAGCCTGCGCATGGCCCGCCTGCGCGAACACCTGCCCGAACTGCGCGCCCGCACCCTGACCCGCCGCGCCGTCCCCGTCGAGGGCGACACCCCGCTCTCCGAAGCACTGCGCAGGGCCAACGACGCCGGCGCCCGCGCCCTCGTCGTCGTCGACGCCGACGGCGACCCCATGGCCGTCGTCCGGGAGGCCGCCATCGTCTCCGTCCCCCAGCACCGCCGCCCCTGGGTCGGCGTCGGCGGCCTCGCCCAGGACATCACCGAAGGCATGCGGATCTCCGCCGAGCTCGCCGGCGAAGAACTCCTCGACACCCTCCGGGCCACCCCCGCCACCGAATACCTCGTCGTCGAGGAGTCCGGCGAAATCTACGGAGTACTCTCCGCCGCCGACGTGGAACGCGCCTTCGTCAAGGCCATGGCCCGCCCCTCCTGACGCCCCTCCTCATAAAGAGGGAAAGGCCGCCGACACCGTGGTCGGCGGCCCGCGCGAGGGCCGGTAGGCTGGTCACATGTCCGAACCGACCGGTGCCGCCCGCCGTCGCGGGCCCTTCAAGGTCGGGGACCAGGTCCAGCTCACCGACCCCAAGGGACGCCACTACACGTTCACGCTCGAAGCCGGGAAGAATTTCCACACCCACAAGGGTTCCTTCCCCCACGACGAGCTGATCGGCGCTCCCGAGGGCAGTGTTGTCCGAACCACAGGGAACGTCGCCTACCTGGCGCTGCGCCCCCTGCTCCCCGACTACGTCCTGTCCATGCCCCGCGGCGCCGCCGTGGTCTACCCCAAGGACGCGGGGCAGATCCTGGCCTTCGCCGACATCTTCCCCGGCGCCCGCGTCGTGGAGGCAGGCGTCGGCTCGGGCTCGCTCAGCAGCTTCCTGCTGCGCGCCATCGGCGACCAGGGGATGCTGCACTCCTACGAGCGCCGCGAGGACTTCGCCGACATCGCCCGGCAGAACGTGGAACGCTACTTCGGCGGCCCCCACCCCGCCTGGCAGCTCACCGTCGGCGACCTCCAGGACAACCTCAGCGACACCGAGGTCGACCGCGTCATCCTCGACATGCTCGCCCCCTGGGAATGCCTGGAGGCCGTCTCCAAGGCCCTCGTCCCCGGCGGCATCATGTGCTGCTACGTGGCCACCACCACCCAGCTCGCACGGACCGTCGAGTCCATCCGCGAGATCGGCGGATTCAACGAACCGACCGCCTGGGAATCGATGATCCGCAACTGGCACATCGAAGGCCTCGCCGTACGCCCCGACCACCGCATGATCGGCCACACCGGATTCCTGCTCACCGCCCGCCGCCTCGCGGACGGCGTGGAGCCCCCCATGCGCCGCCGCCGCCCCGCCAAGGGCGCGTACGGCGAGGACTACTCCGGACCCAACGCCGACGGCGGCTCCCCGCGCTGAACCGCGCGGAACCCCGCCCAATGAGCAGGCGCCGCCGCCGAGTTCCCTGACCGACCAGGGAACTCGGCGGCGGCGCCGTTTCGTTGACAGGACACCAGCCGCGTACCGCAAGAAACAGAAGACCCACCGCCGACCCCGGTGTTCCACCTCACTGTGACGTATGGCACGATGCTGGCCACCTCCCCACCGGCACGCCCTCACAGGAGACACTTCCTCGTGCAGCACCCCGCGGTCCCGGAACTGGCGCACACCACCGCCCGCCCCATCCACTGGCTGGCCACCGCGGCCGCACTGGCCGCCGTCGTCGCGGGCTCCGCGTTCCTCAAACCCGACGACGCGACCGCCGCCCAGACGGCCCCCCAGCCGCACTCCAGAGCCGCCGCGGCAGCACCGGCCCCGGCCCCCGCACCCGACCCCGCCGCCGTCGACTTCCCCCTCGACTGCGGCCCCGTGAAGAGCGCGGTCAAGAAGAAGGCCACCGGCGACCTCGACGGCGACGGCAGCCCCGAGACCGTCGCCGTCGTGCACTGCGAAGCCGGATCGGGCACACCGCCCGACGGGATCTACGTCATCACCAGGGCAGGCACGGCCAAGCCGCGCGTCGTCGCCACCCTCCTCGACCCCAAGGACCGGCAGAATGTGCGCGACTTCGCCGTACGCGACGGCGCCGTCACCGCCACCCTGCTCGGCTACTCCTCGCCCGACATACCCCGCTGCTGCCCCGACCAGCAGGACAGAGCCAAGTGGCAGTGGAAGGACGGCACGTTCGAACGGGGCACCCCCGACCGGGCCCGCAGCGTCTGACACCCCCCCGAAGGGCGCGCGATCACGCCGCGTCGGGACCGTACACCTCGACCCGGTCCGAGACCCGACGCACATGGATGCAGTCGCCAGGACACTCCTTGGCCGAATCCACCACATCGGTGAGGAGCGTCAGCGGCACCGGCGTTGTCGCCCCAGGAGCCTGCAGCAACTCGTCGTCACCACTCTTCACATACGCCAGACCATCGATGTCCAGCTCGAAGACCTCAGGGGCGTACTGCGCGCAGATACCGTCCCCGGTACAGAGGTCCTGGTCGATCCAGACCTCCAGATCGTGGCCCTCACTGCCGATCTCGGCCTCGTGCCGCACGGTCATCTCTCCTGCCGGTCGCTGCGCCGGTCCGCCCGACAATGCAGCAAGTCGGGCCAGCCCTGACGGGTGTTGAACGCTTCGACGATACAACCGTCCGCTTTCCGATGTTGTTGGGTGGGTATTCACCTCGTGTGAGGGAGAGCGCAAGGGTGAAGATCGGACACACCCCCATCGTCTTTGTGATCTAGGGGTTTCAATCGACACCCACCCAGGTAGGGTCTGGAAGCGTCCAGCTCCCCTTGGAGGAGGTGAGGACCGTGGCAGCCCACGACGACGACATCAACCGCGGCATCCGGCCGGGACGAGGGTCCGAAGACCCCGCCGGTCAGGTTGCCTATCTCGAGCAGGAAATCGCCGTCCTGCGACGCAAGCTCGCCGACTCTCCGCGTCATACGAGGATTCTCGAAGAGCGGATCGTCGAGCTGCAGACCAACCTGGCCGGCGTGTCCGCACAGAACGAGCGGCTCGCCAACACGCTCCGTGAGGCCCGCGACCAGATCGTGGCCCTCAAGGAGGAAGTCGACCGGCTCGCACAGCCACCGGCCGGCTTCGGAGTCTTCCTCGTGGCGAACGAGGACGGCACGGCGGACATCTTCACCGGGGGCCGCAAGCTCCGGGTGAACGTCAGCCCGAGCGTGGAGCTCGAAGAGCTCAGGCGCGGCCAGGAAGTCATGCTCAACGAAGCGCTCAACGTGGTCGAGGCCATGGAGTACGAGAGCGTCGGAGACATCGTCACCCTCAAGGAAATCCTCGAGGACGGCGAGCGCGCCCTGGTGATCGGACACACCGACGAAGAAAGAGTGGTCCGGCTCGCCGAACCACTCCTCGACGTCACCATCAGGGCAGGCGACGCACTCCTGCTCGAACCACGCTCCGGCTACGTCTACGAAGTGGTCCCCAAGAGCGAGGTCGAAGAACTCGTCCTCGAAGAAGTCCCGGACATCGACTACGACAAGATCGGCGGCCTGGGCAACCAGATCGAACTGATCCGCGACGCGGTCGAACTGCCCTACCTCTACCCCGACCTCTTCAAAGAGCACGAACTACGGCCCCCCAAGGGCGTCCTGCTCTACGGCCCACCCGGCTGCGGCAAGACGCTGATCGCGAAGGCCGTCGCCAACTCCCTCGCCAAAAAGGTCGCCGAGGTGACCGGACAGCCCGCGGGAAAGAGCTACTTCCTCAACATCAAGGGCCCCGAACTCCTCAACAAGTACGTCGGCGAGACCGAGCGCCACATCCGCCTGGTCTTCCAGCGTGCCCGCGAGAAGGCGAGCGAAGGCACCCCCGTCATCGTCTTCTTCGACGAGATGGAATCCCTCTTCCGCACCCGCGGATCCGGAGTCAGCTCGGACGTGGAGAACACCATCGTCCCCCAGCTGCTCGCCGAGATCGACGGCGTGGAAGGCCTGGAGAACGTCATCGTCATCGGCGCCTCCAACCGCGAAGACATGATCGACCCCGCCATCCTGCGCCCCGGCCGACTCGACGTGAAGATCAAGATCGAGCGCCCGGACGCCGAGGCGGCCAAGGACATCTTCGCCAAGTACCTCACCGAACGGCTCCCGCTCCACTCGGACGACCTCGCCGAACACAGCGCCGACCGGCGCGCCACGGTGCACGGCATGATCCAGTCCGTGGTCGAGCAGATGTACGCGGAGTCCGAGGAGAACCGCTTCCTCGAGGTGACGTACGCGAACGGAGACAAGGAAGTCCTGTACTTCAAGGACTTCAATTCCGGCGCCATGATCGAGAACATCGTGGGCCGCGCCAAGAAGATGGCCATCAAGGCCTTCCTCGAAGCCAACCAGAAGGGCCTACGGGTCGCTCACCTCCTCCAGGCTTGCATCGACGAGTTCAAGGAGAACGAGGACCTGCCCAACACCACCAACCCGGACGACTGGGCCAGGATCTCCGGAAAGAAGGGTGAACGGATCGTCTACATCCGCACCCTCGTCACCGGAAAGCAGGGCGCGGACACCGGACGCTCCATCGACACGGTGGCCAACACCGGTCAATACCTCTAGAACACAGGGCGGCTGCGGGTGTCCTTCACGGGTACCCGCAGCCGTCTGCTTTTCAATGAAGGCAATGATCTCCCCACCAGCGCAAAGGCGTTCTAGGCTCTTCGGTACCGCCGAGTCGCGCAGTGCGGGGACGGGCACCGCACACGCACCGGAGAACCAGCGGTACTTGAGCGCCGTTCCCGAAGGGGAGCGCCGCCGGGCAAGGAGGGCCGCATGACCGTACGGCGAGTAATGGGCATCGAGACGGAGTACGGCATCTCCGTCCCCGGCCATCCCAACGCCAATGCCATGCTCACCTCGTCCCAGATCGTCAACGCCTATGCCGCGGCGATGCACCGGGCGCGACGCGCCCGCTGGGACTTCGAGGAGGAGAACCCGCTGCGGGACGCGCGGGGTTTCGACCTCGCCCGCGAGGCCGCCGACTCCAGCCAGCTGACCGACGAGGACATCGGCCTCGCCAACGTCATCCTCACCAACGGCGCACGCCTGTACGTCGACCACGCACACCCCGAATACAGCTCACCGGAGATCACCAACCCCCGGGACGCCGTCCTGTGGGACAAGGCCGGCGAACGCATCATGGCCGAGGCCGCCGACCGCGCGGCCCAGCTCCCCGGCGCCCAACCGATCCACCTCTACAAGAACAACACCGACAACAAGGGCGCCTCCTACGGCACGCACGAGAACTACCTGATGAGGCGGGACACCCCCTTCTCCGACATCGTGCGGCACCTGACACCGTTCTTCATCTCCCGCCAGGTCGTCACCGGCGCCGGACGCGTCGGCATCGGCCAGGACGGCCACGAGCACGGCTTCCAGCTCAGCCAGCGCGCCGACTACTTCGAGGTCGAAGTGGGCCTGGAGACGACCCTCAAGCGGCCCATCATCAACACCCGGGACGAGCCGCACTCCGACGCCGAGAAATACCGCAGGCTCCACGTCATCATCGGCGACGCGAACCTCTCGGAGATCTCCACCTACCTCAAGCTCGGCACCACCTCGCTCGTCCTCGCCATGATCGAGGACGGCTTCATCGCGGTCGACCTCGCCGTGGACCAGCCCGTGCGCACCCTCCACCAGGTGTCGCACGACGCGACGCTCAAGCATCTCGTGACGCTCCGTAGCGGCCGTTCGCTCACCGCCGTACAGCTCCAGATGGAGTACTTCGAGCTGGCCCGCAAATACGTCGAGGAGCGGTACGGCTCCGACGTCGACGAGCAGACCAAGGACGTCCTGGCCCGCTGGGAGGACGTACTCGGCCGCCTCGAAAGCGATCCTATGAGCCTCTCCGGAGAGCTCGACTGGGTCGCCAAACGGGAGCTCATGGAGGGCTACCGCCGCCGTGACAGCCTCGACTGGGACGCCGCGCGGCTCCATCTGGTCGACCTCCAGTACGCCGACGTACGGGCCGAGAAGGGCCTGTACAACCGCCTGGTGGCCCGGGGCAAGATGAAGCGGCTCCTCGACGAGGCGGACGTCGAACGGGCCATCGGCAAGCCGCCCGAGGACACCCGCGCGTACTTCCGCGGCCGCTGCCTCGAGCAGTACGCGGACGACGTGGCCGCGGCGTCCTGGGACTCCGTCATCTTCGACCTCCCGGGCCGTGACTCTCTGCAACGGGTCCCCACGCTGGAGCCCCTGCGCGGCACGCGGAACCACGTCAAGGAACTGCTGGACCGCTGCCGCACGGCAGAGGATCTGGTTCGGGTGCTCTCCGGCGGCTGAAAGGTCATCGCCGGGGGAATCACACAGGTGGGTCCCGCAGGTTGAGCCAACAGCGGGGCCGATGTCGGACCCGAAGCGTAGGGTCTGATCAAGAACGTCTAACCGAGCGAGCGGGGTGAGGTAGATGGCGACCAAGGACACCGGCGGCGGACAGCAGAAGGCGACGCGTTCCACCGAGGAGACCGAGGAGCAGACGCAGGACGCGCAGGCCTCCGAGGATCTCAAGGAACGCCAGGAGAAGCTGAGCGACGACGTGGACTCGGTTCTTGACGAGATTGATGACGTCTTGGAGGAAAATGCCGAGGATTTTGTACGGAGTTTCGTGCAAAAGGGTGGACAGTGACGAATGTCCGAATCGGGCATTGGGAAGAAGTGCTCTACTTGTCAGCAGACTCTTCCTGTCGGCGCGTTCGCGGCGAACAGGTCGCGGCCTGATGGCTTGCAGACCAGTTGCCGCGAATGCGCGGCTGAGTACTACAAGCGTCGCCAAGAAGCTCGCGGCAAGTCGGTTCGCGAGAAGGTAGCCGTTCCCGAGGGACACAAGCTCTGCCGCACCTGCGACCAGATCAAGCCGCATGCTGAGTGGCACTGCAATGGAACCGCCTCGGATGGACTGTCGACGCGCTGCAAGGCGTGCCGGGCCATCCAGGGGCGGGAGGGTCACCTGAAGCGCCAGTACGGCATGACCGAAGCCGATCGCGACGAGATGATCGCCTCGCAAATGGGGCTCTGCGTGATCTGTCTCAGTGCCCCAGCAGCCCATGTGGATCATTGCCACGAGACGGGTAAAGTCCGTGGCGTACTGTGCTTCAACTGCAATTCGGCCATCGGCAAGTTGGGAGACGATCCCGACATTGTTCGTCGGGCTGCCGCCTACCTGGAAGGATCCTCGTGGAAGCCAACACTCGTAGCACCGGGCGTCTACCGGCTGCCTTCCTGACGCCCGGTTCGTCGTCCTTCATGGACTTCCTGTCCGAGCATCAGCCCGAGATCCTGCCCGGTAATCGTCAACTGCCGCCCACGCAGGGTGTCATCGAGGCGCCGCACGGCACGACCATCGTGGCCGTGACGTTCCCCGGGGGAGTGGTCCTCGCCGGTGACCGGCGGGCGACCATGGGCAATGTGATCGCACAGCGCGACATCGAGAAGGTCTTCCCGGCCGACGAGTACTCGGCGGTGGGCATCGCCGGCACGGCGGGTCTGGCCGTGGAGATGGTCAAGCTGTTCCAGCTGGAGCTGGAGCACTTCGAGAAGGTGGAGGGCGCGACGCTCTCGCTGGAGGGCAAGGCGAACCGCCTGTCCACGATGATCCGGGGCAACCTCGGCATGGCCATGCAGGGTCTCGCCGTGGTGCCGCTCTTCGCGGGGTACGACGTGGACCGGGAGAAGGGCCGCATCTTCTCGTACGACGTGACGGGTGGCCGTTCGGAGGAGCACGGTTTCGCGGCGACCGGTTCGGGTTCGGTCTTCGCGCGCGGTGCGATGAAGAAGCTGTACCACGCGGGTCTGACGGAGGAGCAGGCGACGACCCTGGTCATCCAGGCGTTGTACGACGCGGCCGATGACGACTCGGCGACCGGTGGCCCGGATGTGGCGCGCCGGATCTACCCCATCGTCACGGTGATCACTGATGAGGGGTTCCGGCGGCTGACGGAGGAGGAGTCCTCCGCGATCGCGCGTTCGATCCTGGAGAAGCGGCTTGAGCAGCCGGACGGCCCGCGGGCCGCGTTGCTCTGATCGCTCCGTTTTCGCCACTGACTGAAGTTTTGACAGAAAGGGACGGATCCGGTGTCGACGCCGTTCTATGTCTCACCCCAGCAGGCCATGGCCGACCGGGCGGAATACGCCCGGAAGGGTATCGCCCGCGGTCGCAGCCTTGTCGTGTTGCAGTTTGCCGATGGCATCGTGTTCGTCGGTGAGAACCCGTCCCGTGCGCTGCACAAGTTCAGCGAGATCTATGACCGGATCGGCTTCGCGGCCGCCGGTAAGTACAACGAGTACGAGAATTTGCGGATCGGCGGGGTCCGCTATGCCGATCTTCGTGGTTACACCTATGACCGTGCCGATGTGACGGCTCGTGGGTTGGCCAACGTCTACGCGCAGACTCTGGGCACGATCTTCTCCAGCAATGCGGAGAAGCCGTACGAGGTGGAGCTGGTCGTCGCGGAGGTCGGCACGACGCCGGACGGTGATCAGATCTACCGTCTGCCGCATGACGGTTCGATCGTGGATGAGCACGGTTCGGTCGCGGTGGGTGGTAACGCGGAGCAGATCAGTAGCTATCTGGATCAGCGCCATCAGGACGGGATGACGCTCGCCGAGGCGTTGAAGCTCGCGGTGCAGGCGCTGTCCCGTGACACCAACGGCAGTGAGCGGGAGATTCCCGCGGAGCGGCTGGAGGTGGCGGTCCTGGACCGTACGCGGCCTCAGCAGCGGAAGTTCAAGCGGATCGTGGGGCGTCAGCTCTCGCGTCTGCTCGATGAGGGCGGTGCGACGGACGCGGACTCCGACACCGAGACGGACACGGACTCGGGCTCGGGCGAGGGTCCCGTGCAGACGTCCGGCGGCGACGTCGAGTAGTCCTTCGGCGCGGTGTGCCCCGTGTTCCGGTCCGACGGCCGGAGCGCGGGGCGCTTTTGTATGCCCGGGGGGGGGCGGAGGCCGGGGCCGGGGTCAGTGGGCGGGACCGGTGGAGCCGCGCACGATGAGGTGGACGGGGAGCGGTGTGGCGTCGGGGGTGCGGCCTTCCAGGACGGCGACGAGGGATTCCATGCCGCGTTCTCCGAAGCGTTCGGCGGGGAGGCGGACGGTGGTGAGTTCGGGTTCGACGGCGGTTGCCAGGGTGAGGTCGTCGAAGCCGGTGACGGAGATGTCCTCGGGGATGCGCAGGCCGAGTCGGCGGGCGGCTTTGCAGGCGCCCGCGGAGAGGAAGTCGTCGTCGCAGATGATGGCGGTGGGCCGGGGGCCGGGGGCGGAGAGGGCGGCTTCGGCGGCGGCGCGGGCGCCTTCGACGTTGAGGGGTGCGGTCATGCGGCGTACGGCGGTGTGGGTGCCGCGCAGGGTGCGGGCGAGCGCTTCGGCGCGTACGTCGAAGGTCCAGGAGTCGACGTCGGCCGCGAGGTGCAGGAAGTCGCGGTGGCCGAGGGTGAGGAGGTGTTCGGTGGCCTGGCGCATGCCGTCGGCGAGGTCGAGGTTGACGGTGGCGGCGCCGTGGCTGCCTGCGGGGTCGCTGTCGAGCATGACGAGGGGGAGGTCGTCGCCGCGGATGGTGGCGAGGGTGTCGGAGGCCATGGAGGAGGCGAGTACGCCGTCCAGTGAGGCGCGTGCGGAGGCGAAGGGGTCGCGGGCGGGGCCGATGCCGTCGGGGGAGGGGTAGAGCACGACGCCGAAGTCGTGGCGGGCGGCGATGCGGGCGACGCCGGTGTAGACGTGTGCGAAGAATTCGTTGGTGAGTTCGGGGACGACGAGGAGGGCTGTTCTGGTTCTGCCGAGGCGCAGGTTGCGGGCGGCGAGGTTGGGGCGGTAGCCGAGGTCTCGTGCGGCGGTGCGTACGCGTTCGGCGGTGGGTTCGGCGACGCGGCCGCGCCATTTGTCGCCGAGTACGAGGGAGACGGTGGCCTGGGAGACTCCGGCGGCGCGTGCGACGTCGCGGCTCGTGGGGCGGGGCCCCGCGGTTTCCTGCTGTGGCCCGGCCACTCTTACCTCCCGGATCGTGTCCGCGGTGGGACGCGCGTGCGTGTGCGTGTGCGGGCGCGTGTGGGCGTGTGGAAACGCTGTGGACCCGCGGACAGCGTTCATGGTACGTATGACGCTCGACGTTATACGTAAAACCTTGGGCGGTGTCGCCCGGCGAAGGGACGGGCCATGGCAGCCGGATACGCGCAGATCCTGCGGACCAGATACGCGATGCGGCTGCTGGCCGGGACGCTGGTGGGCCGGCTCCCGAACGCCACGGCGGCCATCGCCATCGTGCTGTTCATCCGCGCCGAGGGCGGCACGTACAGCCTGGCGGGCGCGCTCGCCGCGGTGTACGGCGTCGCCAACGCCGTCGGCCAGCCGCTCCTCGGCCGCCTCGTCGACCTGCACGGCCAGCCGCGTGTCCAGCTTCCCGCCGCGCTCCTGTCCGCCGTGGGCATGGCGGCGTTCGCCTTCACGGGTCCCGACCGGCTGGCGCTCGCGTACGTCTCGGTGGGCGCGGCGGGCCTCTTCACGCCGCCCCTGGAGGGGGGTTTGCGCGCCCTGTGGCCGAGCGTCCTCGGCAAGGAGGAGCAGGTGCACACGGCGTACGCCATGGACGCCATCGCGCAGGAAGTCATGTTCACCGTCGGACCGTTGCTCGTGACGGCCTGCGTGGCCCTCTGGTCGGAGCAGGCGGCGCTGCTCGTGGTCAACGCCGTCGGTGTGCTGGGGGCGCTCTCCGTGGTGATGTCGCGGCCCTCGCGCGCCTGGCGCTCGGCGCCCCGGGAGGCGCATTGGCTCGGGGCCCTGCGCTCGCCCGGACTTCTCGCGCTCCTCGGGGCGTTCCTCTTCATCGGCATGGCGCTGGGTTCCATCACGGTTGCCGGGGTGTCGTACGCGGACGGCCACGGCGGTGACGCGGTCTACGGCTGGATGATGGCGGCGCTCGGTCTCGGCGCGCTGCTCGGCGGCTCCGTGTACGGGGCGCGGCGGTGGAGCGGGGTGCCGGAGCGGCGGCTCACCGTGCTCGTGGCGCTGCTGGCCGTCTGCTACGTGCCATTGACGCTGACGCCGGGGGCGCTCGCGATGACGGGGCTCACCGCGGTCGCCGGTGTGTTCCTGGCGCCGGCGCTCGCGTGCGCGTTCATCATCGTCGACCGGCACGCGCCGCGCGGCACGGTCACGGAGGCGTTCTCGTGGCTGGTGACGACGTTCACCGTGGGTGCCTCGCTCGGGACGGCCGCCGCGGGGCCGGTCGTTGAATGGGGAGGTACGGAGTGGGGCTTCGCGGTGCCGGGGCTCGCAGGTGGGGGCGCGCTTCTGGTTTTGCTGGCCACCGCGCGGGTACTGGTGGCCGGCGACGATTGCGGGGTCGTTGCGGGTTCATCGGAAAATGATCGAAACGGTGCCGTCGAACCCGGTTTCAGTGCCGGGCATCAGGCGTAATGTTCAGTCATGGACCGCCGCATTTTCGGGCTGGAGAACGAGTACGGCGTCACGTGCACGTTCAGGGGACAGCGCCGCCTGTCGCCTGACGAGGTGGCGCGCTACCTCTTCCGCCGTGTCGTGTCATGGGGCCGCAGCAGCAACGTCTTCCTGCGGAACGGCGCCCGCCTCTATCTTGACGTGGGATCACATCCGGAATATGCAACGCCCGAATGTGACAACGTGACCGAGTTGGTCACCCACGACAAAGCGGGCGAGCGCATTCTGGAAGGCCTGCTCGTCGACGCCGAACGCCGTCTGCATGAGGAGGGAATCGCGGGCGACGTCTATCTCTTCAAGAACAACACCGATTCGGCGGGAAACTCCTACGGTTGTCACGAGAACTATCTGGTGGCCCGTCACGGAGAGTTCTCGCGACTCGCGGACATTCTCATTCCGTTCCTCGTCACCCGTCAGCTGCTCTGCGGGGCGGGCAAGGTGCTGCAGACTCCGCGCGGCGCCGTGTACTGCGTCAGCCAGCGTGCCGAGCACATCTGGGAGGGCGTGTCGTCCGCGACCACCCGCTCCCGGCCGATCATCAACACCCGCGACGAGCCGCACGCGGATGCCGAGCGGTACCGCAGGCTCCACGTCATCGTCGGCGACTCGAACATGTCCGAGACGACCATGCTCCTGAAGGTCGGCGCCACCGATCTCGTGCTGCGCATGATCGAGGCGGGCACGGTGATGCGCGACCTCACCCTGGAGAATCCGATCAGGGCCATCCGCGAGGTCAGCCACGACATCACGGGCCGCCGCAAGGTGCGTCTGGCCAGCGGTCGTGAGGCCTCGGCCCTCGAAGTGCAGCGCGAGTACTACGAGAAGGCGGTGGACTTCGTCGACCGCCGCGGTATCCGCACCGGCACCGTCGAGCAGGTCCTCGAGCTGTGGGGCCGCACGCTGGACGCGATCGAGACCGAGGACCTCGACCGCATCGGTACCGAGATCGACTGGGTCATGAAGTACAAGCTCATCGAGCGGTACCGGGCCAAGAACAACATGACCATGTCGCACCCGCGGGTCGCGCAGATAGACCTCGCGTACCACGACATCCACCGTCGGCGGGGGCTCTACTACCTCCTGGAGAAGAAGGGGCAAGCCGCCCGTATCTGCAACGACTTGAAGATCTTCGAGGGCAAGTCGGTGCCGCCGCAGACCACCCGGGCGCGGCTGCGCGGCGACTTCATCCGGCGGGCCCAGGAGCAGCGCAGGGACTTCACGGTCGACTGGGTCCACCTCAAGCTCAACGACCAGGCACAGCGCACCGTGTTGTGCAAGGACCCGTTCCGTTCCGTGGACGACCGGGTGGAGAAGCTCATCGCCGGCATGTGAGCCAAGTGGGCCGAGTGGGCCGGGTGAATGGAGTGACGTTGCTGGAACGCAACGCGGGCGCCGCACGTTCCTCGTGCGGCGCCCTTCTCACGCCGTAGAGTTGCGCGCACTCCAACCACAAGATCGACCGATACGAGGCCCCCACCGTGCGCCGACGCTCACTCCTCCTTGCTGTCCCGGCCGGCCTGCTCACGCTGGCAGGCTGTGGTGACGACAAGGCCGACAAGGCCAAGACCAAGCCCAGCGACAGCCCGACCAACTCCGCGTCGGCGCCGCCGACCGCGAAGATCGTGGACGGTCCGCTGCCCGAGATCACGAAGGGCACGAAGTTCGGTGAGAAGCCGACCGTGGCCAAGGGCAAGGGCAAGGCGTCCTCCGACCTGGCGGTCAAGACCCTGATCGAGGGCAAGGGCAAGGAGGTCGTCAAGGGCGACTATCTGCAGGCCAACTACCTCGGCCAGATCTGGGCGACGGGCAAGGTCTTCGACAACTCCTACGACCGCGGCAATCCCACGGTCTTCCCGATCGGCGTCGGCCAGGTCATTCCCGGCTGGGACCAGGCGCTGGTCGGCAAGAAGCTCGACAGCCGCGTGGAGCTCGCCATCCCCCCGAAGATGGGTTACGGCGAGCAGGGCAACAAGGACGCGGGCATCAAGGGCTCGGACACCCTCGTGTTCGTCGTCGACCTGGTCGGCACCTTCACCGCCAAGAGCTCGGCGAAGGGCAAGGAGGTGGCGCAGTCCAACAAGGACCTGCCCAAGGTCGGGACGAACACCGACGGCAAGGCCCCCTCCATCGACATCCCGAAGGCGAAGGCCCCCGAGAAGCTCGTCGCGTCGTACATCATCGAGGGCGACGGTGACGAGGTGAAGGAGACCGACAGCCTCCTGTGCCAGTACGAGGGCGTGCTGTGGGCGGACGGCAAGGAGTTCGACTCCTCGTACAAGCGCAAGCAGCTGGCCTCGTTCCAGCTCGCGCAGGTCGTCAAGGGCTGGGCGCAGGGTCTGACCGGCAAGAAGGTCGGCAGCCGCGTCCTGGTCGTCATCCCGCCGGAGCTGGGATACGGCGAGAAGCCCCCGCAGGGCACCCCCATCAAGAAGGACTCCACGCTGGTCTTCTGCGTGGACATCCTCGCGAAGATGTGACCCTCGGGGGATGCAAGACTGTCCGCGCTGACCTTTCGTATCAAAGCAGGAGCATTTTCGTGAGCATCGACAAGCCCGAGGTCGACTTCCCCGTCGGCGAGCCGCCGGCCGATCTGCAGATCAAGGACATCTGGGAGGGTGACGGGGCGGTCGCCAAGGCGGGCGACTTCGTCAAGGTCCACTACGTGGGCGTCGCCTTCAGCACCGGCGAGGAGTTCGACGCCAGCTGGAACCGCGGCAACCCGCTGGAGTTCCAGCTGGGCGCCGGCCAGGTCATCTCCGGCTGGGACCAGGGCGTGCAGGGCATGAAGGTCGGTGGGCGGCGCGAGCTGACCATCCCGGCCCACCTCGCGTACGGCGACCGCGGCGCCGGTGGCGGCCGCATCGCGCCGGGCGAGACGCTGATCTTCGTCTGCGACCTCGTCTCCGTCTGAGGACGACGTCCGTGACCTGAGCGGTCCACCGAGGGCCCATGTCCGTCCGGCATGGGCCCTCGGCCGTGTCCGGGCACGGGCCCTCGGCTTTTGCCCGGACACCCCGGGGCGGTACGGTCATCGGTCGGAAGCATTGTGTGTTGTATGGCCGAGAAAGGGCGTCGATGGCCATTGCCAAGGCCGAGCGGCTGATGAATCTGGCGCTGTGCCTGCTCGGGACCCGGCGGCCGCTCAGCAAGCGTGAGCTGCGCGACTCCATCGAGGCATACGTCGAGGCCTTCGGGCCGGGGGGTCGGGCGGCCGCGTCCGACGACTCCTTCAACCGGATGTTCGAGCGCGACAAGGACGATCTGCGCGAGCTCGGTCTGGTCATCGAGACCGTGGAGAACCTCGACGGCGAGGTCGGCTACCTCGCCCGCCGTGACAGCAACCGCCTGCCGCCCATCACGATAGACGCCGAGGAGGCCGCGGCCCTCGGCCTGGCCGCCAAGGTCTGGCAGCAGGCCCGGCTCGCCGGGGCCGCCAGCGGCGCCCTGCAGAAGCTGCGCGCCGCCGGGCTGCCCGAGGACGCCGACCCGTACGGGGCGCACAGCGCCCTGGAGCCGCGGATCCCCGCGCACGAGGCGTCCTTCGAGCCGCTGATGCTCGCCCTGCGCGACCGCCGCCCCATCGTCTTCGACTACCGCAAGGCCACCGCGGCCCGCCCCGAGCAGCGCCACGTCGAGCCCTGGGCGCTGGAGTGCTGGCGCGGCCACTGGTACCTCGCCGGATGGGACCGCGACCGGGGCGCCGAGCGTGTCTTCCGGCTTTCGCGGATCACCGGCAAGGTGCGCGCCCGCGCCGGAAAGTACACGGCCGACGTCCCGGACGTCGTCACGGTCCGCGAGACCGTCGCGGGCTGGGCGGGGGAGATCGCCGACCGCACCGCCCTGATCCGGCTGCGCACGGGGTCCGGGTACCCGCTGCGGGCCAAGGCCGTCGCGATGCGAGAACTGGGCGACGGGTGGGACGAGTTGGAGATTCCGTACGGCCACGGGCTCGATGCCTGGCTGGTGGAGTTCGGGCCCGACGTGGTGGTCCTGGAGCCCGCCGAGCTGCGGGCCGACGTCGTGGACCGGCTGCGCGCCGTGGCCAAGGGCTGAGGGGGAGCGGAAGAGCAATGGCCTCGAACGCCATCGACCAGACGCGGCGGATGCTGTCGCTGGTGACCTATCTGCGCGAGCGCCCCGGCGCCCACGTCGAGGACGTCGCCCGCGCCTTCGGTATCACTCCCGACGAGCTGATCTCCGACCTCGACGTGCTGCCGATGTGCGGGACCAGCTTCCGCGGCGGCGACCTCCTGGACATCGACACCGACGGCGACCGCATCTGGTGGCACAACCCCGACGACGTGGCGGCCCCGCTGCGCCTCGCCGCCGACGAGGCGACCGCGCTGCTCGTGGCCGCCCGCGCGGTGGCGACCCTGCCCGGCCTGCGCGAGAGCGACCGGCTCGCGCTCCTGCGCGCCACCGCGAAGCTGGAGACGGCGGCCGGTGAGGCCGCGGGCGCCAGCTCCCGACTTTCGGTGACCTTCGAGTCGGAGGGCGGCGTCTTCGCCGACGTCGACCGGGCCATCTCCGAGCGGCGCCGGCTCTGGATCCGCTACTACTCGCCCGCCCGCGACGAGGTCACCGAGCGCGAGATCGACCCCATCCGGCTGGTGAGCGTCGGCCACACCTATGTGGAGGCGTGGTGCCGCCGCTCCGAGGCGCGGCGCACCTTCCGCCTCGACCGGGTCGCCGAGATCAAGATCCTCGACGAGCCGTCCGCGCCGCCCGAGGTCGAGCTGCGCGACCTCTCCGAAGGCCTCGTGCAGCCCGCCGCCGAGGACCCCGAGGTCGTCGTCGAGGTCGGCCCCGGCGGCCGCTGGGTCGCCGAGTACTACCCCCACGACAGTGCCGAGGAGCTGCCCGACGGCGGCCTGCGGATCACGCTGCGCACCCCCGACCCCGCATCGCTGCGCCGTCTCGCGCTGCGTCTCGGCAGGGACGGGCGGATCGTCTCCCCGGCGCAGCTCGCGGACAGCGCGCGGCAGGCGGCACGCGAGGCACTCCAGGCGTACGAGAGGGATGACGAGAGGCAGGAGCAAGGGCGTTGAGCACACCGACCATGTCCGGATTGCCGGGAGTCCCGGCGCAGCCGCGGAACACCCCGGTCCTCTTCACCGCCGCCTGCCCCGACTGCCGCGCCCGCTTCGAGCTGTCCGCGGGGGCGCTGCGTCTCGCGATCGGCGCCAGCAGCCGCACCACCTTCTACTCCTTCACCTGCCCCGAGTGCGGGGCCGCGGTGCGCAAGCCCGCGGGTGAGCGCATCGTCGAACTCCTCACCGGCGGCGGGGTGCGGACGCTGCGTCTGCACTCGACCGTCTAGGCTCGGCGCATGTTCTGGGCGATGCTCGCGATCGCGGCGGGCTTCTTGGGCCTCGCCGTCCTCGGTGTAATGGCGGTCAAGGTCTTCGTGGAGGCGCAGCGTCTCGCGCGTCAAGTGACCGAGACCACACGGCGGATCAACCGGGCGGCGGAGGACCTGGAGAGGGCCGCGGCCGATGTTGCCCGTGCGGGACAAGGGGCTCTTTAGCGTCCGCGACCTGTCAACTCCCCACGGTGGACCGGTACGCTGCGAATACGGCCCGGGATCGAGGCGGGGGGCCGCACTCGGAGTACGCGCGGGGATTGCCGAGCGTTTACCCCGGGGGGTTACGATCGCTGCAAGCGCGGGAGATCGGATAAATGTCCGGTCTGCCGAGCACCAGACTCCTGTCGCCTCGGTGAAGAAGGTATACAGCTATGGGTAGGCTCGGCCCCACCGAGATCATTCTCATCCTCGTCGTCATCGTCCTGCTGTTCGGCGCCAAGAAGCTGCCCGACATGGCGCGCTCCCTCGGCAAGTCGGCCCGCATCCTCAAGAGCGAGGCCAAGGCCATGAAGTCCGAGAGCAAGGACGACGCCGCCGCTCCGGCCGACCCGCCGAGCGAGCCGGTCGTCCAGCCGCGCACGATCAAGGCTGCCCCCGGCGACGTGACCAGCTCGCGCCCGGTCACCGAACCGACCGACCGTACGACGCAGCGCTGATCCAAGGCCGGCGCCGGCCGGCCTGCCGCACGAGATGAGGACGTGGGTTGCTCAAGTCTGCCCGCAAGAAGGAGAAGGACCCCGAGGGGCGGATGCCCCTCGCGGAGCACCTTCGCGAGCTCCGCAACCGGCTCGCCAAGGGGCTCCTCGCGATCACGGTCGTATCGATCGTGGCCGCGTTCTACAGCCAGGAGCTGATGGAGTTCCTGGCTGATCCCGTGCCGCGCTGCGAGCCCGGCATGAAGCAGACCGGCGGCCACTGCGCGACGGTGACCTTCAACGACCTGCTTTCGCCCTTCACCACCACGGTGAAGGTCAGCCTCATGGTCGGCATCATCGTGTCCAGCCCGGTCTGGCTCTACCAGCTGTGGGCGTTCGTCGCACCGGGCCTGCACAAGCACGAGCGGAAGTACACCTACTGGTTCGTCTCGGCCGCCGTGCCCCTCTTCTTCGCCGGCGCCTGGCTCGCGTACACGATCCTTCCCGTCAGCATGCGCGTCCTGCTCGGCATCACGCCGGACGGGGCCCAGAACCTCCTGCCGATGGACAAGATCCTCGACTTCACCGTCAGGATGGTCCTCGTCTTCGGCGCCTCGTTCGAGCTCCCACTGCTGCTGGTGATGCTCAACGCGACGGGCATAGTGACCGGCCGCCGCATGCTGACCTGGTGGCGCGGCGTGGTCATGGGCGTCTTCATCTTCGGCGCGGTGGCGACCCCGACCACCGACCCGGTCGGCATGATCGCCCTCGCCGGACCGATCGTCGTCCTCTACTTCATCGCCGTCGGCTTCTCCCTCCTCAACGACAGGCGCCGCCGTCGCAACGACCCCGACGCCGAGCTCGACGACGACGAGGCGTCCGACATCGACCTCACGCCCGAGGCCGTCGACGACGTCGAATCGGTGCGGCCGCCCAGGGCGCTGCCCGAGCAGGCGGGCACCGGCCGGGCCGATCACCGGGTGAACGGTTTCGACGATGTGACGTGACCTTGTAGGGTCCCGTCGTGACAAGCGAGATCACCCTCTTCGTCAACCCCACCGCGGGCCGCGGCCGGGGCGCCCGCGCGGCACAGCCGGCCGCTTCGGCGTTGCGGGCCCGCGGCTTCCGCGTACGGACGGTCATCGGTGAGGACGCCCCCGACGCGCTGCGGCGGGCCCGTGCGGCCGTCGGCGCGGGCACCGGGGCGCTGATAGCCGTCGGCGGTGACGGCATGGCGAGCCTCGCGCTGCGGGCCGTCGCGGGGACGCGGACCCCGCTCGGCGTGATCGCCGTGGGGACCGGCAACGACTTCGCGCGCGCCCTCGGCCTGCCGGTGCGCGAGCCGGCGGCCGCGGGGGAGATCGTGGCCGAGGCGCTCAAGGGGGCCAGGACGCGCGACGTCGACCTGGGCGAGGTGGGCGGCACCTGGTTCGCGACCGTGCTCGCGTCGGGCTTCGACTCGCGGGTCAACGACCGGGGCAACCGGATGCGGTGGCCCACGGGACGCTTCAAGTACGACCTCGCGATGATCGTGGAGCTGGCGGCGCTCAAGCCGATCCCCTACCGCATCACGCTGGACGGCGGCGCCGTCCACGAGGTCGAGGCCACCCTCGTCGCGGTCGGCAACGGGACCTCGTACGGCGGCGGCATGCGGATCTGCGCCGGGGCCGACATGGGCGACGGGCTCTTCGACGTCACGGTGGTGGGGGAGTGCAGCCGGACGACGCTGCTCAAGGTCTTCCCGCGGGTCTACAAGGGCACGCACCTCGACCATCCGCTGGTCACCGTGCACCGCGCCGCGACGGTGGAGCTCGCCGCGCCCGGCATCACCGGATACGCCGACGGGGAGCCGCTGGGCGCGCTGCCGCTGACCGCGCGGTGCGTACCGGGGGCGGTGCGGGTGCTCGTGCCCTGAGCGCCTGTCTTTCGACCCCCGCCTGCGCCCGTTCGGATAATGATCGTCCGTTGTCAGTGGTGGCCGGTAGTCTCGAAAGCACGATGACAGAGGACCTCTCACCGGCCGAGCGGTATGCGGCGGCGCGCAAGCGCGCTGTCGAGCAGGCCACCGCACTCGCGTCCTTCCGCGAGATGTACGAATTCGGCCTCGACCCCTTCCAGATCGAGGCCTGCAAGGCCCTCGAGGCGGGCAAGGGCGTGCTCGTGGCCGCCCCCACGGGCTCGGGCAAGACGATCGTCGGCGAGTTCGCCGTGCACCTGGCGCTCGGCCAGGGCAAGAAGTGTTTCTACACCACGCCCATCAAGGCGCTCTCCAATCAGAAGTACGCCGACCTCGCCAAGCGGTACGGCGCGGACAAGGTCGGCCTGCTCACCGGCGACAACAGCGTCAACAGCGATGCCCCGGTGGTCGTCATGACCACCGAGGTCCTGCGGAACATGCTGTATTCGGGCTCGCAGTCGTTGCTCAACCTCGGCTATGTGGTCATGGACGAGGTGCACTACCTCTCCGACCGCTTCCGGGGCGCCGTCTGGGAGGAAGTGATCATCCATCTGCAGGAGTCGGTCACGCTGGTCTCCCTCTCGGCCACGGTGTCGAACGCGGAGGAGTTCGGCGACTGGCTCGACACCGTGCGCGGCGACACCGAGGTGATCGTCTCCGAGCACCGGCCCGTGCCGCTCTTCCAGCACGTCCTCGCCGGGCGCCGGATGTACGACCTCTTCGAGGAGGGCGAGGGCCAGCGCAGGGCGGTCAACCCCGACCTCACGCGGATGGCGCGGATGGAGGCCAGCCGCTCGTACAACCCGCGCGAGCGCCGCAAGGGCAAGATGATCCGCGAGGCCGACCGGGAGCGCGAGCGCCGTCAGCGTTCGCGGATCTGGACGCCGGGCCGCCCCGAGGTCATCGAGCGGCTCGACGCCGAAGGGCTGCTGCCCGCCATCACCTTCATCTTCAGCCGCGCGGCCTGCGAGGCCGCCGTGCAGCAGTGCATGTACGCGGGGCTCAGGCTGAACGACGACGAGGCGCGGATGACGGTCCGCGGGATCGTCGAGGAGCGCACGGCCTCGATCCCCAACGAGGACCTGCACGTCCTTGGCTACTACGAATGGCTGGAGGGTCTCGAACGCGGCATCGCGGCGCACCACGCGGGCATGCTGCCGACCTTCAAGGAGGTCGTCGAGGAGCTGTTCGTGCGCGGCCTGGTCAAGGCCGTCTTCGCCACCGAGACGCTCGCCCTCGGCATCAACATGCCCGCGCGCAGTGTGGTGCTCGAGAAGCTCGTCAAGTGGAACGGCGAGCAGCACGCAGACATCACCCCGGGCGAGTACACGCAGCTGACCGGCCGTGCGGGCCGTCGCGGCATCGATGTCGAGGGCCATGCGGTGGTCCTCTGGCAGCGCGCCATGAGCCCCGAGCATCTGGCAGGGCTGGCGGGCACGCGTACGTACCCGCTGCGCTCCAGCTTCAAGCCGTCGTACAACATGGCGGTGAACCTGGTCGAGCAGTTCGGCAGGCACCGCTCGCGCGAGCTCCTCGAAACCTCCTTCGCGCAGTTCCAGGCCGACAAGTCGGTCGTCGGGATCTCCCGGCAGGTGCAGAAGAACGAGGAGGGCCTGGAGGGCTACAAGGCCTCCATGACCTGCCACCTGGGCGACTTCGAGGAGTATGCGCGGCTGCGTCGCGAGCTCAAGGACCGCGAGACCGAGCTGGCCAAGCAGGGCGCGGCCCAGCGCTGGGCCGCCGCTGCCGCCGCCCTGGAGAAGCTGAAGCCGGGCGACGTCATCCACGTGCCCACCGGGAAGTACGCGGGGCTGGCGCTCGTCCTGGACCCGGGCCTTCCGGCCGGCCGGGCCAACGGCCACCGGGACTTCGATCACGTGGACGGCCCCCGTCCGCTCGTCCTCACCGCCGAGCGGCAGGTCAAGCGGCTCGCGTCGATGGACTTCCCGGTGCCGGTCGAGGCCGTGGAGCGGATGCGCATCCCGAAGTCGTTCAACGCGCGCTCGCCGCAGTCCCGCCGTGACCTGGCGTCCGCGCTGCGCACCAAGGCCGGGCACCTCGTGCCCGACCGGCACCGCAAGGGGCGCGCGACGGCCGCCGACGACCAGGAGATCGCGAGGCTGCGCGCGGAGCTGCGCGCGCACCCCTGCCACGGCTGCGACGAGCGGGAGGACCACGCGCGCTGGGCCGAGCGGTACTACCGCCTCAAGCGCGACACCTCGCAGCTGGAGCGCCGCATCGAGGGGCGTACGAACACGATCGCCCGTACCTTCGACCGGATCGTCGCCCTCCTCAGCGAGCTGGACTACCTGCGCGGCGACGAGGTCACCGAGCACGGCAAGCGGCTCGCCCGGTTGTACGGGGAGCTGGACCTGCTGGCCAGCGAATGCCTGCGCGCCGGGGTGTGGGAAGGGCTGAGTCCGGCCGAACTGGCCGCGTGCGTCTCGGCGTTGGTGTACGAGGCGCGGGTCGGTGACGACGCCCTCGCGCCCAAGCTGCCGTCCGGGGCGGCGAAGGCGGCGCTGGGCGAGATGGTGCGGATCTGGGGCAGCCTCGACGGCCTGGAGGAAGAGTTCAGGATCAGTCAGACGGAGGGCGTCGGCCAGCGCGAGCCCGACCTCGGCTTCGCCTGGGCGGCGTACATGTGGGCCTCCGGCAAGGGCCTCGACGAGGTGCTGCGCGAGGCGGAGATGCCGGCCGGTGACTTCGTGCGCTGGTGCAAGCAGGTCATCGACGTGCTCGGGCAGATCGCCGCGGCGGCCCCGGGCGGGGGCGGCACGGTGGCGAAGAACGCCCGCAAGGCGGTCGACCTGCTGCTGCGGGGTGTGGTGGCGTACAGCTCGGTGGGCTGAGCGGGACCTCTGCGGCGCGCACGGGCGCGTCCCTCGACCAACTCGGTCGCGGGGCGCGCCCGTTCGACGTTTTTCCGAGCGTTCGAGATGTCACGCCATGTGTTCGAATGGTCGCCGGGTGTGCAAAAGGGCAGAGTGTATGCCCGTCGGCGAGGCCTCTGCAGAGGGTTGCCGAATATGACACGGCGCCGAATCCGGCGCACTAAGCTCGCCCGGAGCGCGGCGAGTTGAACGAGTTGCGACAGATTCGCGCGCTTGTTCCCAAATCTTCCGTTCGTTCGGTTTGTCATCCTCCACATATGTTCTGGCATCCCCCAAAGACGTCATTCCCCCCAAGACGAGTGTTCAGAGGGCATACATGGTGAGTGTTCAATCGCCTCCCGGTGGCCGAGAAGTCCCTTACGCGCGCGTGCTGTTGCTGCCCGCCATGCTGATGGCGGCGGCGACCGGAGCCGCCGTCGCCACGGTGACGGAACCGGCCCGCCCCGCCGTCGGCTGGTGCGGCGCCGTCGCGACCCTCATGGTCATCGCGGTCGGCGCCGAAGCGGTGCGACGCGGCCGGACCATCCGGGGGCAGCGCACGCAGTACGCACAGCGCCTCGCCTTCCTCGAGCGGCGCATCGCCTCCCACGACGACGAGACCGTGCGCCTGGGCCGGGAGATCCTGCCCGACGCGCTCTGGCGGCTGCGCCAGAACGAGACCCCCGTCGACGTGATCCGCAACGTCGTGGACAAGGACGAGGCCTACCGCGACCTCCCCGACGCGCAGCGCGACCTGCTCCGCTCCATCCTGGAGATCCTGGACCACGAGGAAGCGATGCGCGAGTCCGCGCAGCGCGCCTTCGTCAACATCGCCCGGCGCGTCCAGTCGATCGTCCACCAGCAGGCCGCTGAACTGCGCGAGATGGAGGAGTTCCACGGGCGCAACCCCGAGGTCTTCGACGACCTGCTGCGCATCGACCACGGCACCGCGCTGATCGGCCGGCTCGCCGACTCCATCGCGGTGCTCGGCGGCGCCCGCCCCGGCCGACAGTGGCCCAAGCCCGTACCGCTGTTCAGCGTGCTGCGCGGCGCGATGTCCCGGATCCTGGACTACCCGCGCGTCGAACTGCACTCGATCGCCAACGTCGCGATCCACGGCACCTCCGTCGAACCGCTCATCCACGCCTGCGCCGAACTTCTCGACAACGCCACCCGCTACTCGCCGCCGCAGACCAAGGTGCACGTCACCGCCGTCGAGGTGCAGACCGGCATCGCCGTCGAGATCGAGGACGGCGGTGTCAGCCTCAGCGAGGAGGCGCGGGCCCGCGCCGAGCACATGCTGGAGCAGGCGCAGGCCGGCATCGACCTCAACGACCTCGGTGAGACGCCCCGCCTCGGCATGGCCGTCGTCGGCCGCCTCTCGCAGATGTACAACCTCCAGGTCTCCCTGCGCCAGTCCGCCTACGGCGGGGTCCGCGCGGTCCTCATCGTGCCGCACGAGATGATCACCACCGGGCCCGCGCCCGGCCTCGCCCACGGCATCGGCGCCTCCGCCGTGCCCCGCGTGGACAACGCGGGACGCACCATCGAGGAGCCCGCCCGCAACATCCGCCGCAAGAAGCCCCGCGTCGTCACCGCGGGCCCACCGCTGCGCTCCCCGCTCACCGCGAACATGGCGGACGACATCCCCGAGGTCACCGAGTGGACGGAGGGCGGCCTGCCGCAGCGCCGCAGCCGGGTCAAGATCTCCCTCAGCGAGCGGTACGCCCAGGAAGCCGAGGCCCAGCGCATCGCCGAGGCGCACGCCGCCGCGACCGCGCCGCCCCCGCCCGCCCCGAAGCGCGAGGAACCCGAACCGGGCCTGTGGATCGAGGCCTTCATGAAGGGCGTCAAGGGCGAGGGCCCGGGCAACCCCGACGGGGTGCCCCCGCAGAACAACCACGGCAGCGCCGACGAGAGGGACTGGCAGTGATCCAGCAACGCGCCAACTTCGACTGGATGCTGAAGGAGCTCGCCGACGGGGTACCCCAGACCCGGCAGATCGTGGTGCTCTCCGCCGACGGCCTGCGCATCGCGCGCTACGGCGGCGATCCGGACGCGGCCGACCGCATCGCCGCGGCCTGCGCGGGACTGCAGAGCCTGGCCGCCGCCGTGGCCACCGAGATCCCGCACAGCGACGGCGGCATGAAGATGGTCATCATCGAGATCAACGGCGGCTACTTCTACCTGATGGCCGCGGGCACGGGCGCCTACCTCGCCGTGCTCGCGGACGAGACCGTCGACGCGGGCCTCATCGGCACCCGCATGCGCGACCTGGTCGTACGCATCGGGGCGCACCTGACGAGCCCGCCCAGGCGCGACGGGCAGGCCGTATGACTCCTCCGCGAGACGCCCCCCGCGGCTCCCGACCGGACGACGTCCCGCCGCAGGGCCCCGCACCGCCCCAGCGGGAGCGCCGCAGCCCCGAGAACCCGGAGCGGCTGTACATCCTCACCGGCGAGGGCTCCGAGCGGGCACCGCTCGACCTCGTCACCCTGATCGTGGCGCAGGGAGAGGCGTCCCCCACGGCTCAGCCGGAGCACTCCGCGGTCCTGCGGCTGTGCCCGACACCGCTCTCCGTCGCCGAGCTCTCGGCGTACCTGGCACTGCCGTTCAGCGTCGTGACCGTCGTCCTGACGGAGCTGCTCGCGACCGAGCTCGTCCAGGCGCGCGCTCCCATCGTCCGCTCCGCGCTCCCCGACCGATCCCTTCTCGAAGCGGTGATGCATGGACTTCAAAAGCTCTGACACGATCACGGGACCACGCAGCGAGGACGTCCTGCCGCACACGGCCGCGGCCGCCGTGAAGGTCGTGATCGTGGGCGGCTTCGGGGTCGGCAAGACGACGATGGTCGGCTCGGTCAGCGAGATCCGCCCGCTGACCACCGAGGAGACGATGACCCAGGCGGGCATCGGGGTCGACGACAACTACGGCTCCGAGTCCAAGACGGCCACCACCGTGGCGATGGACTTCGGACGGATCAGCATCTCCGAGGAGCTCGTCCTCTACCTCTTCGGCACCCCCGGCCAGGAGCGCTTCTGGTTCCTGTGGAACGGCCTCTTCGAGGGCGCGCTCGGCGCGGTCGTCCTCATCGACACCCGCAGGCTCGAAGTCAGCTTCGACGTGATCGGCCGCCTGGAGGAGCGCGGTGTGCCGTTCGTCGTCGCCGTCAACGACTTCCCCGACGCGCCCCACCACCCGACCGAGACCCTGCGCAGGGCCCTCGACCTGGAACCGGTGGTGCCGATCATGGCGTGCGACGCGCGCCGCAGGGAGTCCAGCCGCGATGTCCTGATGACCCTCATGCGCTACCTGCACTCCCTGACGGTGGCGCGCGTCTGACCGCGCCCGCGCCCCGTATCCAGCAACCCGGAACCCCCTCAGCGAATCCCGGAGCGACGACCGTGACGACTCCTCCCACCCCTTCCTGGCCCGGCACCGAGGCCCCCGCCGCCGCGCCCCCCGGCTGCCCGGCCCACGGCCTGGGCCCCGGCGGCCTGCGCCGTCTCTACGGCCCCGAGGCGGAAGCCGACCTGGCGGGCCTGTACGAGAAGCTGCGCGCCGAGCACGGCCCGGTCGCGCCCGTACTGATCCACAACGACGTGCCGATCTGGGCTGTGCTCGGCCACAGCGAGAACCTGCACATGCTCCGCACCCCCTCGCAGTACACCCGCGACTCACGCCGCTGGCGGGCCGTGCAGGACGGCAGCGCGGGCCCCGACCACCCGCTCGCACCCGTCTTCACCTGGCAGCCGATGTGCAGCTTCGTCGAGGGCGACGAGCACCAGCGGCTGCGCGGCGCGGTCACCGGCGCCATGTCGGGCATCGACCACCGCGGCATCCGCCGCCACATCAACCGCTATACGAACCTCCTCATCAACGACTTCTGCCAGGACGGCCACGCCGACCTGGTCAGCCGGTTCGCCGAGCACCTGCCGATGATGGTGATGTGCCACGTCCTCGGCATGCCGGAGGAGTACAACGAACGCATGGTCCAGTCCGCCCGCGACATGATCAAGGGCACCGAGACCGCCATCGCCAGCAACGCGTACGTGATGGAGGTCCTGATGGGCCTCGTGGCGCGGCGGCGTGCCCATTCCGAGGAGGACTTCACCAGCAGCCTCATCGCCCACCCGGCGCGGCTCACCGACGACGAGGTGGCCGCGCATCTGCGCCTTGTCCTCATCGCCGCGTACGAGGCCACCGCCAACCTCATCGCCAACGTGCTGCGCATGGTCCTCACCGACCCGCGCTTCCGTGCTCAGCTCAGCGGCGGTCAGATGACGGTGCCCGAGGCGGTCGAGCAGTCCCTGTGGGACGAGCCGCCGTTCAGTGCGATGGTCGGCTACTTCGCCAAGCAGGACACCCAGCTCGGCGGCCAGCGGATCAGGGCGGGCGACGGACTGATCCTGGGCATCGCGCCCGGCAACGTCGACCCGGTGGTACGGCCCGACCTCGCCGCCAACATGCAGGGCAACCGCTCGCACCTCGCGTTCAGCGGCGGCCCGCACGAGTGTCCGGGCCAGGACATCGGCCGCGCCATCGCCGACACCGGCGTCGACGCGCTCCTGATGCGACTTCCGGACGTCGAACTGTCCGTGGACGAGCGGGAGTTGCGGTGGACCTCGTCGATCCTCTCGCGGCACCTGGTGGAGCTGCCGGTCCAGTTCGAGCCGCGCCCGCCGCAGGACGTCATGGCCCGCCCCTCGGCGCAGGTGCCGACACCGCGCAGGGACTGGCAGGTCTCGTCCCCGCCCCCGCGCCGGCCGGAACCCGCGGCCCCGGCCGCGGCCCCGGCCGCCGCCCCCGCGGCGCCCGAGGCCGCGCCCCGGCCCAGGGGGGCGTGGCAGCGCTTCCTCCTCTGGTGGCGCGGCTACTGACGGCTACGGCCGCGGCTGCCGCGCCCAGGCGTCGTACGCCGTCCAGGCCTCCAGCGTCCGCCCGCTGACGAAGCGGTGGGCGACGCCCGTGACCGGATCCGTGAACTCCAGGGCCCGCGCCAGGAGTTGCAGGGGCCGCCGGAAGTCGTCCGGCGCCGCGGGTCCGGTCACCACCGGATACACCGGATCGCCGAGGATCGGCAGCCCCGACGCGTTCATGTGGACGCGCAGCTGGTGGGTCCGGCCGGTGTGCGGGGTGAGGCGGTAGCGGCCGAGACCGGCGCGGTGCTCGACGAGTTCGATCCGGCTCTCGCTGTTCGGCTCCGCGCCCTCGACCTCGTACGCCGCGATGACCCCGCGGTCCTTGCGGATGTGGCTGCGCACGGTCCGTGGAAGCGGTACGCCGGGGTCGTACGGCGCCACCGCCTCGTACTCCTTGCGCACGAGGCGGTCGCGGAACAGCGTCTGGTACGCGCCGCGCTCCTCGGGCCGCACGGTGAACAGGAGCAGCCCGGCGGTGAGGCGGTCCAGGCGGTGCGCGGCGCCGAGCGCCGGGATGCCGAGCTCGCCGCGCAGCCGGGCGAGCGCGGTCTGGGTGACGTGGCTGCCGCGCGGCATGGTCGCGAGGAAGTGCGGCTTGTCCACGACGACGATGTGCTCGTCGCGGTGGACGACGTCGAGGGCGAAGGGGACGGTGACCTCGGCCGGCGGGTCGCGGTGGAACCAGACGTGGGCGCCCGGGACGTAGCGGGTGTCGGGCGCCACCGGCGTCCCGTCCTCGCCGACGATCCTGCCGTCCCGCACCATCGCGTCGATGACCCCGGGCCCGGCCGCGAGCCGCTCCACCAGGTGGTCGCGCACGGTCGGCCATGTTCCGTCGTGCGGCAGCCTGACCCGCACGGGGTCGACGCCGTCGCGCTGGGGGAGGGGGGACGGCGGAACGCGGGGCTTTCGTCTCATCAGGAGGCCAGCGTACGGGGGCGCTCGGGGGCGGGGCTCGACGGCTTGTGTGCGCCCCGGAAAACCACTGCCGCCGGGCGGGGCGCCGCTGGCACGATGCGGCCATGCCTTTCAAGATCTCCGATATCGTCCCGGCCGGCACGCTGGCCCGCCGGGAGCAGCCGGCGCTCCCCGTCCCCGGCGGCCTGGTCCTGCGCCCCTGGACACCCGCCGACGCGCCCGCCGTCCACGAGGCGTTCCAGGACCCCGTGATCCAGCGCTGGCACGCGCGCGTGTCCGCGTCCGAGAGCGAGTCCCGCGGCTGGATCGAGGGCTGGCGCGAGGCCTGGGGCGAGGAGCACGACGCGTACTGGGCGATCGCCGACGCAGGCAGTGACGAGGTGGTCGGGCGCGTCGCCCTGCGGTGCATCGTGCTCGCCGACGGGCAGGCCGAGATGGCGTACTGGACCATGCCGTCGGCGCGCGGCCGGGGCGTGGCCTCGCGCGCGGTCGTGGCGCTCACGGAGTGGGCCTTCGACGAGGTGGGCCTGCACCGCCTGGAGCTGACGCACTCGACGGCCAACGAGGCGTCCTGCCGCGTCGCCCTGAAGACCGGCTTCACCGCGGAGGGCACCAAGCGCAGCGCGCTGCTGCACGAGGACGGCTGGCACGACATGCATCTGCACGCGCGGATCAGGGGGGAGGGGGCGGGCGTGCCGGTGTGATGCGCCGGAGTTCGGGGCGGGGGTGCGTGCGCGGGCGCGGCGGGGGCGGCGGGGTCGACCGCGTCGGCTTGCTTTCGGGGCCGCAGGGGTGCGTACACAAGCGGGAGGCGGTCGCCCCTCAAGGGCTGTCGCCTCCCGCTTCTGTGTCGGCTGTCCGCGGTGGTGCGTTACGCCGCCTTCTCCTGCTCCGCCTCCACCTGCGCGTTCCACTCCCGCTTGGAGGCCTGCCAGCCGTCCTCGTTGTGGCCCAGGCGCCAGTAGCCGGAGATGGAGAGGCGCTCGCGGGGGATCTCGCGCTCGACGCGCAGGTAGCGGCGCAGCTCCTTCACGAAGCCCGCCTCGCCGTGGACGAAGACGTGCGGGTCGCCCGCGGGGAACTCCAGGGCGCGCACGGTCTCGACCAGGAGCTCGCCGACCGGGCGGTCGCCGCGGTGCAGCCAGACGACCTTCGCGTCCGTGGCGATCTTCTGCTCCTCCTCGGGGCCCTCGACCTCGACGAAGATGTGCGCGACGGCCCCCGCGGGGAGCGCCTCGGCCGCGGCGGCGATGGCCGGCAGGGCGCTCTCGTCGCCGGCGAGGAGGTGCCAGTCGGCGTCCGGGTCGGGGGCGTACCCGCCGCCGGGGCCCTGGAAGCGCACCCTGGCGCCCGCTTCGACGGTCCGCGCCCACGGACCGGCCAGGCCCTCGTCGCCGTGGATCACGAAGTCGAGGGCCAGCTCGCGGGTCTCGGCGTCCCACCAGCGCACGGTGTACGTCCGCGTCACGGGCCACTGCTCGCGCGGGAACTCCTCGCGGATCCGCTGGATGTCGAAGGGCTCCGGGTAGGTGACGCCCTCGGCGTCGAAGAGCAGCTTCACGTAGTGATCGGTGCACGTGCCCGCGGTGAACTCGGCGAGGCCTTCCCCGCCGAGGACCACGCGCTGCATGTGCGGGGTCAGCCGTTCCGTGCGCACGACGCGTGCGACATGGGCCTTCGGTGCTTTGCGTGCCGGACGTTCTGCCATGGCGACGGCCTCCCCTGATCCACAAACTACTTAGGTTTACCTAAGCTAACACCTCACGCGTGGAGGATGGAGGCCAGTCGCTGCAGCGAGCCGCCGAGGCCCCACCGGGACGCCAGCTCGTCGAGAGCGGCGGGATCGCGCGGTGCGCGCGGCAGTGCGACGTCGACGTCGGGCAGGGGTACGTCGCCCGCCACCCGTACGACCTTCGGTGCGACCGCCACGTACGCGCGGGACTCGTCGAGCCTCCTGCGCTGGGACGGGGTGAGCTTCGACTTCGGGTCGTCGACGGCGGCCATGATCCCGGCGAGGTCGCCGAAGGCGTCCAGGAGCTTGGCGGCCGTCTTCTCGCCGATGCCGGGCACGCCGGGCAGGCCGTCGCTCGGGTCCCCGCGCAGCAGGGCCAGGTCCACATAGCCCGGCCCGTCCACGCCGTACTTCTCGCGCAACCACGCCTCGTCCGTCATCTGGAGGGAGCCGACGCCCTTGAGGGGGTAGAGGACGCGGATGCCGCGCGCGTCGTCCACCAGCTGGTAGAGGTCGCGGTCGCCGGTGACGATGTCGACCGGGCCCGTGGCGCGGGCCGCGAAGGTGCCGATCACGTCGTCGGCCTCGTACGCCTCGACGCCGACGCGGGCGATGCCGAGCGCGTCGAGGACGGCCGCGATGATCGGCACCTGCGGGGACAGCGTGTCCGGGATCTCCTCGGCGTCCGGGCCCTTCGGGGTCTCCTCGGCGACGCGGTGCGCCTTGTAGGAGGGGATGAGCTCGACGCGCCACTGGGGGCGCCAGTCCGCGTCCATGCAGGCGACCAGGTCGTCCGGGCGGTGGTCGAGGACGAGGCGGGTGATGAAGTCGAGCAGTCCGCGCACGGCGTTGACCGGGGTGCCGTCCGGGGCCTTCATGGACTCCGGGACTCCGAAGTAGGCCCTGAAGTAGAGGGAGGCCGTGTCGAGAAGCATGAGCCGTCGTGTTCGCTGAGTCACATCGCGCATCATGCCGCACGGCACTGACAGTGCGAACGCGCTGCGCACAGTGGTGCCGGTGGTGCGGGCGGGGCGGCGGGGACGTTGCGTATGGCGACGTCCCGTGTCGGGACGCGCAACGGGTGTGAGCTGGGTCACTTCTTGGTTTGGTCCGGACAAGTGAGGGCAGGGGCGCATCCGGAGCGCACCCGGTCGGGATTTCAACATTTCGAGTCGGCAAACGGGCAGACCCCGTACCGCTCCACGGCCCGCCGGCGGGGGAGGCGGGCCGTCTTGGTTCAACCCGAGAGGTGTATGTGTCCAGGCTGCAGGCCGAGCACTTGTACAAAGTGTTCGGCAGACGACCCGATGACGCGGTGGAGAAACTCCGCCACGGAGCCGATCGAGAGGAGCTGCGCGCCGACGGCACCACCGCTGCCGTGATCGACGCGTCCTTCGAGGTCGAGCCGGGCCAGATCTTCGTCGTCATGGGTCTCTCCGGATCCGGCAAGTCCACGTTGCTGCGCATGCTCAACGGACTGTCGGAGCCGACGGCCGGTCACGTGCGCTTCGACGGTCAGGACCTGACCGAGCTGAGCGCCAAGGAGATGCGGGCGGTGCGCTCCAGGAAGATCAGCATGGTCTTCCAGCACTTCGCGCTCTTCCCGCACCGCAGCGTCCTCGAGAACGCCGGGTACGGCCTGGAGGTGCAGGGCGTGCCGCGCGCCGAGCGCGAGAGGCGCGCCACCGAGGCGCTGGAGCTGGCGGGCCTGAAGGGCTGGGAGAAGTCCTGGCCCGACGAGCTGTCCGGCGGCATGCAGCAGCGGGTGGGCCTGGCCCGCGCGCTGGCCACCGACGCCGACCTGCTCCTCATGGACGAGTCGTTCAGCGCGCTCGACCCGCTGATCCGGCGCGACATGCAGGACCAGCTCCTGGTGCTCCAGAAGCGGCTGAAGAAGACCATCGTCTTCATCACCCACGACCTGAACGAGGCCATGCGCCTGGGCGACCAGATCGCCGTCATGCGCGACGGCCGCATCGTCCAGATCGGTTCCTCGCAGGACATCCTGGTCACCCCGGCCAACGACTACGTCGCCTCGTTCACGCAGGACGTCGACCGTTCCCGGGTGCTCACGGCGGGCGCGATCATGGCCGACCCCGACAAGGACTTCGTGCGGGCCGACGCCCCCGCGACGGTCACCGAGGACACCCCCATCATCGAGCTGTTCACCCCCTGCTCCACGAGCGAGGTGCCGGTCGCCGTGACCGACGGCGACGGCGCGCTCGTCGGCGTCGTGCGGCGGGCCAGTCTGCTCGCCGTGCTCGGCGAGCCGATGGAGACGGACGCGGCGGCGCAGCCGCAGGACACGGTCCCCGCCTCCATACCCGGGCAGGGCAAGGACGGCAAGAACGCGGGCAAGGTGAGCAGCGGTGCCTAGGATTCCCTTCGGCGACTGGGTCAATGACGCGGTCGAATGGTCCAGAACTCATATGGACTGGCTGTTCTCGTTCGTCAAGACGCTCTTCCAGAACATGTGGGACGGCGTCTACGACGTCCTCTCCGGGCCCGAGCCGCTGCTGATGGCGGGCATCCTCGCCGTCATCGCGTTCTGGCTGCGCGGCCTGCTCGGCGGTGTGCTCGCCTTCGTGGGCTTCGCGTTCATCGTGTCCCTGGAGCTGTGGGACAACGCGATGATGACGCTGTCCCTGGTCCTCGTCTCGACCTTCGTGGCGCTGGTGATCGCCGTGCCCGTGGGCATCTGGGCGGCGCGCTCCAAGACGGTCAGCGGCGTGGTCAGGCCCGTCCTCGACTTCATGCAGACGCTGCCCGCGATGATCTACCTCATCCCGGCGCTGCTGTTCTTCCGGATGGGCGCCCCCGCGGGCATCGTCGCCACGATCGTCTTCGCGCTCGCCCCCGGCGTGCGCATGACCGAGCTCGGCATCCGCCAGGTCGACAAGGAACTGGTCGAGGCCGCCGACGCGTTCGGCACCACGCCCCGCAACACCCTCTTCCGCGTCCAGCTGCCCCTCGCGCTGCCGACGATCATGGCCGGTGTCAACCAGGTCATCATGCTCGGCCTCTCCATGGCGGCGCTGACCGGCATGGTCGGTACGCCGGGTCTCGGCGCCGACGTCAACGCGGCCATCGGCCAGCTCGACGTGGGTCTGGGCGCGGAGGCGGGCGTCTCCATCGTCATCCTCGCCATCTACCTGGACCGCGTCACCAGCGGCCTGGGCAGCCAGGTATCGCCGCTCGGCCGCCGCGCGCTCGCCAAGCTGCGGGCCGCGCAGGGCCTGAACCTGTGGAACTACCGCCCCCGCCCGGTCGTCGCGATGGTCGGCGTCGTCGTCCTCGCGCTCGTCGCGGGCGGCATGGGCATCTTCGGCGGCACCAAGTCCGAGCCGGTGGCCGACAGTGAGAACGTCGGCAAGGGCAAGCAGATCAACATCGGCTACATCAACTGGGACGAGGGCATCGCATCCACCTTCCTCTGGAAGGAGATCCTGGAGCAGCGCGGCTTCAAGGTGAACGCCAGCCTGCTCGACGCGGGCCCGCTGTACACCTCGGTCGCCCAGGGCGACGTCGACTTCCAGACCGACGCCTGGCTGCCGACGACGCACGCCACGTACTGGAAGAAGTACGGCGACAAGCTGGAGGACCTCGGCGCCTGGTACGACCGGACGTCGCTGGAGCTGACCGTCCCCTCATACATGAAGGACGTCGACTCGCTCGCGGACCTCAAGGGCAAGGGCGGCGAGTTCGGCGGCAGGATCGTCGGCATCGAGCCGAGCGCCGGTGAGATGCAGCTGCTCAAGAGCAAGGTGCTGGGGGAGTACGGCCTCGACAAGGAGTACAAGGTCGTCGACGGCTCCACCACGGCGATGCTCTCCGAGCTGAAGGCCGCGTACGCCAAGAAGGAGCCGATCGTCGTTCCGCTCTGGTCGCCGCACTGGGCGTACAACGACTTCGACCTGAAGAAGCTCAAGGACCCGAAGGGCGCCTGGGGCAAGGGCGACGGCGTGCACACGCTGGCGCGCAAGGGCTTCTCGAAGGAGAACCCCGAGGTCGGCAAGTGGCTCAAGAACTTCTCGATGGACGAGAAGCAGCTCACCAGCCTTGAGGCGGAGGTCAACAAGGCGGGCAAGGGCAAGCAGCAGGACGCCGTGCGCGCCTGGCTGAAGAAGAACCCCGGCGTCGTCGACAAGCTGGCGCCGCTGCCGGAGAACTCGGGCAGTGACGAGAACAAGCGCCCGCTGAAGGCCGCGTACTTCGCCTGGGACGAGAACGTCGCCGTCACCAACCTGTGGAAGCGCGTCCTGGAGAAGCGCGGCTACAAGATGGAGCTGACGCCGGCCGACGTGGGCCCGGTCTACACCGGTCTGGCCCAGGGCGACATCGACCTCGACCTGGACGCGTGGCTGCCCACGGCCCAGAAGACGTACTGGGACAAGAACAAGGCGAACCTGAAGGACATCGGGTCCTGGTACAGCCCGACCTCCCTGGAGGTCGCCGTCCCGTCCTACGTGAAGGGCGTGAAGTCGCTCGCCGACCTCAAGGGCAAGGGCGACCGGTTCAACGGCAAGATCATCGGGATCGAGCCGGGCACGGGCGTCATGACGGCGCTCAAGGAGAAGGTGCTGCCCCAGTACGGCCTCGACAAGGAGTACGAGATCGCCGCGGGCTCGACCCCGGCGATGCTCTCCGAGCTGAAGGCCGCGTACGCCAAGAAGGAGCCGGTCGCGGTGCTGCTCTGGTCGCCGCACTGGGCGTACAACGAGTACGAGCTCACCAAGCTGAAGGACCCCAAGGGCGGCTTCGGCAAGGGTGACACGATCCGCACGATCTCCAGCAAGGACTTCCCCGAGCAGTACCCGCAGCTCACGAAGTGGCTCAAGAACTTCCACATGAGCGAGCAGCAGCTGGCCGGCCTGGAGAACGAGATCAACAAGGCGGGCAAGAACAACGAGCCCAAGGCCGTCGACGCCTGGTTGAAGAAGAACCCGGGCTTCGAGGAGAAGATGACGGCCGCGAAGTAGGCCGGAACTCCTCACCGTCCCCCCGAGGGGTGGGCCTCGCCACAGGCGAAGTCCACCCCTCGGGGCGTTCCGGTGGGCCGTCCCGGCTCCCGGCCGAGGGGCCCGCCCCCGGGAAAAGAGGCGCGCGGCGTGCTTCCTTGGAAGGGTGAGGGCGGGAGACGGACGCAAGTCTGGGCAACGGGGCAAAACCGTTTGGCGAACATGCGTAGGGTGCAGAGAACCCCTCGGAACCCCTCGGGACCCCTCGGGGCGAGAGCGGGCCGATGCGCTGAAGGGAGTCGAGGCGATGGACGAGCGCAAGGAGACCCTCAGGGTGGGCTCGGCCGTGCGGCGGCGCCGCAGGCAGCTGGAGCTCACCCTCGCCGTCGTCGCCCGGCGCAGCGGTCTCTCCGTGCCGTTCCTCAGCCAGATCGAGAACGAACGCGCCCGGCCCAGCACGCGCTCCCTGCAGCGGGTCGCCGACGCCCTGTGCACCACCGATGTGGAACTCCTCGCCGCCGCCGACCCGGCCCGCACCGTCGAGGTGGTGCGCGCCGACGACGACACGGACCTGGACGGCTCGACTCCGGAGGCGCGCGTACGCGAGCTGGCGCGCGGCCACCACCAGCTGCACGCCCTGGAGTTCATCGGGGACCACGACGAGGGACGCGAGTTCCAGCACCGCAACGACGAGTTGATGTACGTCGTCGAGGGTGCCGTGGAGATGGAGGCCGAGGGCCGGGCCTACCGCCTCGGGCGCGGCGACACCCTGTTCCTCACGGGCGGTGTGCGCCACCGCTGGCGGGCCACGGTGCCGGACACCCGGGTGCTGGTGGTCGCGGTGGGGGACCACATCGAAGCGGTGGACGACAGGGGGCGCTGAGGTGGCGCGCGCACGCGGCCCGCTGCGGGTCGTCTCGCTGGTGCCCTCGCTGACCGAGGCGGTCGCCGCCACCGTGCCGGGCGCGCTGGTCGGCGCGACCGACTGGTGCAGCCATCCGGCGGACCTCGACGTGACCCGGGTGGGCGGTACGAAGAACCCGGCCGTGTCCCGCATCGTCGCCCTCGCCCCCGACCTGGTCGTCGCCAACGAGGAGGAGAACCGCGCGCCCGACGTGGCGGCGCTGCGCGCGGCCGGCATCGAGGTCCTGGTGACCGAGGTGCGGACGCTGCCGCAGGCCTTCCGCGAACTGACGCGGGTCCTCGCGGCCTGCGGTGCGGAGCGCCCCGACTGGCTGGCGCGGGCCGAGGCGGCGTGGCGGGAGCTGCCCCGGCCCGGTGTCCGGCTGCGGGCGGCGGTCCCGATCTGGCGCAGGCCGTGGATGGTGCTCGGCCACGACACGTTCGCGGGCGACCTCCTCGCCCGCCTGGGCGTCGACAACGCGTACGCGGGCCATCGCGAGCGGTACCCGCGGGTGCCGCTCGACGCACTGCGCGCGGCCGGCCACGACCTGGTGGTGCTGCCCGACGAGCCGTACCGCTTCACGGCCGACGACGGCCCCGAGGCGTTCCCGGCGGGCACCCCGGTCGCGCTGGTCAGCGGCCGCCACCTGACCTGGTACGGGCCGTCGTTGGCGCAGGCGCCCGCGGTGCTCGGCGCGGCGTTGCGGGCGGCGCGTCCCGGGGCGTAGCCCAGGCTCTCAGCGCAGGGCGATCAGTCCGGCGCCCGTCGGCCGGAAGCCGCAGGCGTCGAAGTAGAAGGGGCGCAGCTGCGCCTCGAAGTCGACGTGGAGCCACTCGCACCGCGCCGCGCGGGCGCCGCGGACCGCGCAGGCCACGAGCTCGGCGCCGACGCCGCTTCCGCGCACGTCCTCGGCGACCATCGTGTCCAGGACGAAGGCGTGGGCCCCGCCGTCCCAGGCGACGTTGACGAACCCGACCAGCCTGCCCTCCTCGCGGGCCACGACCCAGCCGAGGCTGTGCCGGTGCACCTGGGCGCGCCAGCCGGTGGGCGAAGGGGCGTGCTCGAACGCCTCCGCGTGCAGCGCCTCGACCGCCGCGTCGGCGAACTCCCCGCGCCACTCGTATGTGATCGTCACGGCTGCATGGTAGGCCGGGCCGGCGCGCGGCTCAGCGGGTTTTGTGCGGGCGCCGCAAGCAGCCGCCCGCTGACCGCGCCGCGCAGCGTGTACGCAAGGGCCACGGCCCAGGCGGTCAGGAGGAAGGCGAACAGGCCCGTCGCGAGCCAGTCGAAGACCGCGAGCCCGGTGTGCTTGCCCAGACCCTCGGCGCCCGTGACGCAGGTGCCGACGGGGAAGGTGAACGCCCACCAGGTCATCGCGAAGCCCATGCCGCGGCGCCGGGCGCGTACCACCATGGCGCCGGCGAGCGCCAGCCACATCAGGGCGAAGCCCGTCACGGGGACGCCGAAGAGCACCGCGAAGGCGAGGAAGCCCCGGTCGAGCGGGGCGGGGACGACGCCGGGCGCGAAGTCGGCGAACTTGTTGGTGGCCGTCGTCGACTGGCCGAGCGGTCCGAGGACCAGGAAGAGCGTGGGGGTGAGCGCCAGGGGCAGCGGGCCCGCGGTCACCAGGCGGGCGAAGATCACCGGCAGCATCACCAGGGTGGTGAGCAGGCTCATGCCGAACATCGCGAAGCAGCCGTAGAGCATCGTCTGCTGCGCCTGGCCCGCGGGCAGGTGGGGGATGAGCAGCGGGCCGACGGCTGCCGCCACCATGGGGGCCACCACGGGCAGCAGCCACACGGGCGAGGCCTGGTCGGCGGTGATGCGGTGGCGGACGACCATCAGGCAGGGGATGGCGACGGCGGCGGCGAGCCCGATGGCGGCGCCGAGCGTGTACAGCACGGTGTCGAGCGCGACGGCGGGCCCCGTGCCGATCCAGTCCTTGCCGACGATCAGGGCGCCGCCGCCGACCGCGAGCAGCGCCATCGACAGACAGCCGTAGAACGGCGCCATGGCCGGGTCGAGCAGGTGGGCACGGGCCTGGTCGCGGTGGTGGATCCAGTGCGCGGCGCGGGCGGCGAGCAGGACGACGAGCAGGACGAGGGAGAGCGCCCAGACGGCGGCGCAGGCCGCTTGCGATCCGGCGAACCGGTACGGCAGGGTCGCGCCCGCGTTGGCGACGATGGCGGTGCCCATGACGGCGGCGTACCAGTTCGGTCCGAGGTGACGGACCGCGGGAAGGCGGAGGCCGGGAGCAGCCGGGGAGGTGCCCGCGGAGGCGGCGGGCCGAGCGGTGGTGACCATAGGTACACGGTCGTACGGGGAGGGGGCCCGCCGCCAGGGAGCACACTTCTATGGGGGCATAAGCTGACTTTATGAGTACGTCCCCTGTGTCCCCTTCGTCCCCCGAGCCTCCCGCGCGCCCCTCGCCCCACGAGCCCTCCGCCGCCCCGGGCGCCCCCGGCGCGTCGCTCGCCCACCGGGTGCCGGACCTCGGCGCGCTCCAGCTGCTCCTCGCCGTGGCCCGGCTCGGCAGTCTCGGGCGGGCCGCGCGGGAGCTCGGCATCTCCCAGCCCGCGGCGAGCAGCCGGGTGCGCGCCATGGAGCGGCAGCTCGGTGTCGCGCTCGTCGACCGGTCGCCCCGCGGCTCCCGCCTCACCGACGCGGGCGCCCTGGTCACCGACTGGGCGGGCCGGATCGTGGAGGCGGCGGAGGCGTTCGACGCGGGGGCGCAGGCGCTGCGCGGCCGGCGCGACTCGCGGCTGCGGGTCGCGGCCAGCATGACCATCGCCGAGTATCTGCTGCCGGGCTGGCTGATCGCCCTGCGGACCCAGCGCCCCGACACGGCGGTGTCGCTGCTCGCGGGCAACTCCGCGGCCGTCGCGGCCCGGCTCCTCGCGGGCGAGGCGGACCTCGGCTTCGTCGAGGGGCTCACCGTGCCGGGCGGGCTCGACGAGGTGGTCGTCGCGCGCGACCGGCTCGTCGTCGTGGCGGCCCCCAGTCACCCGTGGGCGCGGCGCGGAAAGCCTTTGGCCGGTGCCGAGTTGGCGGCGACGCCGCTGATCCTGCGCGAGGAGGGCTCGGGCACCCGGCAGGTCCTCGAAGCGGCGCTCGGCGGTGTCGCCCGCCCTCTCATCGAGCTGTCGTCCACGACGGCAGTCAAGGCCTCGGCGGTCAGTGGCGCGGGCCCCTCGGTCCTGAGCGAACTCGCGGTGGGCGAGGAGCTGGCGGCGCGCCGCCTGGTGGAGATCCCCCTCGCGGACGTACGGCTGCGCAGGGAGCTGCGGGCCGTCTGGCCGACGGGGCACCGGCCGGCCGGGCCGGGCCGGGACCTGCTTGCGCTGACGCGACGGACGTGAGGGGATCAAGCGGTGGCCGGGCGAAAATGCCTGGCGTCTCCCCGGACCGCCGCCCACCATGAGTGGATGAACGTGACCGCGCCCCCGGCAACCGGCGTCCGCACCCCCTGGCAGCAGCTCCCCGCGCACGTACGCGCGGAGCTGGAGGACGCCCTCGGCGCGGCCGTCGTCGACGCGGTGACGCAGCACGGCGGCTTCTCGCCCGGCGTCGCGGCGCGGGTGCGGCTCGCCGACGGGCGGCGGGCTTTCGTCAAGGCCGTCAGCGCCGAGGCCAACCCCGGCAGCCCCCGCATGCACCGCGCCGAGGCCCGCAACACCGCGGCCCTGCCGGACTCCGTGCCCGCGCCCCGGCTCCTCGCCTCCTGCGACGACGGGACCTGGGTCGCCCTCGCCTTCGAGGACGTCGACGGGCGGCAGCCTGAAGTGCCGTGGCGTTCCGGGGAGTTCGGGCGCGTACTGGACGCGGTGGACGCCCTCGCGCGGGTCCCGGTGCCCGCGTCGATGGACGTTCCTTCGGTCGTCGAAGCGATGTCGGGCAACTTCCGGGGGTGGGAGCGCCTCGTCGAGCAGGGCGCCGGGGACGACGTCAGACTCGACCCGTGGGTCCGCCGCAACCTGTCCGCCCTCGCCGAACTCGCCGCGCCCTGGGGAGACTTCGCGGTGGGCGACATCCTCGCCCACGGTGACCTGCGCGCCGACAACATGCTGCTGACGGCGGACGAGGGCCGGGTCGTCCTCGTCGACTGGCCGCACGCCCTGCGCGCCGCGCCCTGGTTCGATTTGCTGCTCATGCTGCCGTGCGTGCGGGCGCAGGGCGGCCCCGACCCGGAGGACGTGTTCACCGCGCAGCGGGTGGGCCGGGCGGCGGATCCGCGGGGCGTGACCGCGGCGCTGGCGGGACTCGCCGGGTACTTCGTGGGGCAGTCCCTCCAGCCGGCGCCGCCCGGCCTGCCGACCCTGCGCGCCTTCCAGGGCGCCCAGGGCGCGGCGGCCGTGGAGTGGCTCAGGAGGCGGCTCGCGACGCGGCGCGGACCAGCGCTGCCATGACCCGGGCGTCCTCGCCCATCTCCGGATGCCACTGCACGCCGAGCGCCCAGGGGTGGCCGGGCAGTTCGACGGCCTCGACGGTGCCGTCCTCCGCGTACGCCGACGCCACCAGGTTATCGCCGAGGCGCTCCACCGCCTGGTGGTGGTAGGTCGGCACGTCGGTGGACGCGTCCGGCACGACCGACTCGTAGAGCGTGCCGGGGACCGGCTTCACCGTATGCGTGCCGAACACGCCCACCCGCTCCCTGTGCCCCTCCATGTGCTGGACCAGCGTCCCGCCGAGCGCCACGTTGAGCAGCTGCATGCCTCGGCAGATGCCGAGCAGCGGTGTCCCGGACTCCAGCGCCGCCTCGATCAGGGCGAGTTCCCAGGCGTCCCGCTCCCGCGCGGGCGGCCCGGTGCGCTCCTCGGGCTCCGCGCCGTACCGTGCGGGCTCGACGTCCGGGCCGCCCGCGACGACCACGCCGTCGAGCCGGGCGACGACCGAGCGCGCGAACCCCGGATCGTCCGGCGGCAGCATCGTGGCGAGACCGCCCGCCGCCTGTACGAGCCGGGGGTAGCCGGCCGGCAGGAGCGCCGCGGGCAGTCGCCACACGCCCCAGGCCACCGTGGACTCCAGATAGGTGCTGACGCCGATCAGCGGCCTGTCGTTCACTGCCACCGCGTTCTCCCTCACCGTTCTCCTCCCGAACGCACCGCTGTCCTCCCGAGGCTCTTTGCCACCCGGCGATCAGTCGCGTGCCAACTCTGCCTCGGCGGCCGCCAGCGCCGCGAACTCCTCCTCCGGCGCGCGCGCCACCAGATGCTTGCGGCTGTACATCCCGAAGTACGCGATGGCGACCACGTACACGGCGAGCGCGATGAGCGCGGCCGTCACATCGACCAGGAACGTCGCGACGAGCGCCGCGCAGGCGAGGACCAGCGCCACGGACGAGGTCAGGACGCCGCCGGGCGTGCGGTAGGGCCGTTCCAGGCCGGGCTCGCGGCGGCGCAGCACGATGTGCGAGAGCGACATCAGGGCGTACGAGATGGTCGCGCCGAACACCGCGACGTTCAGCATGCGGGCGCCGTCACCGGTCGCCGCCGCCAGGCCGAAGCCGATCGCGCCCGGGACGAGCAGGCCCAGGTAGGGGGCCTTGCGGCTGCTGGTGAGGGAGAGGAAGCGGGGGAGGTAGCCGGCCCGGGAGAGCGCGAAGAGCTGGCGCGATCCGGCGTAGATGAGGGAGAAGAAGGAGGCCACCAGGCCCGCGAGGCCCGCGTAGTTGATGACGCGGCTCAGGGCGGTCGCGTCGCCGTCCGGCTGCAGCGCCTCGACCAGCGGGTTGCCCGCGTCCTGCAGCGCGTGCGCGCCGCGGGCGCCGGTCGACGCGAAGAAGGTGAGGAGTGCGAGGGCGACGAGGACGGCCATCGACCAGCGGATCGCGCGCGGCAGCGTGCGGGCCGGTTCCTTCGTCTCCTCGGCGGCCAGTGGCACGCCCTCGACCCCGAGGAAGAACCACATGCCGAAGGGGAACGCCGCCCAGATGCCCAGCAGGCCCATCGGCAGCCAGGAGTTGGCGCCGAAGGCACCGGTGTCCACCGGGATGTCGTCCAGCCTCGACGCGTCGAAGTCCAGGAACGCGCCGACCGCGAAGATCAGCAGCGCCACCACCGCGATGCCCGTCACGACGAAGCTGAAGCGCAGCGCCTCGCCGACGCCCCAGAGGTGGATGCCGATGAAGACGACGAAGCAGGCCAGGTAGACCGGCCAGCCCGAGGTGAGGCCGAAGAGGCCGAGCGACTCGACGTAGTCGCCGATGAAGATGGAGATGGCGGCCGGCGCGAGGATGTACTCGATGAGGATCGCCGTACCGGTCAGGAAGCCGCCCCAGGGCCCGAGCGCCCGGCGCGCGAAGCCGTAGCCGCCGCCCGCCGTGGGCAGTACGGACGAGAGCTCGGCCAGCGAGAAGACCATGCACGCGTACATCACGCCCATGAGCGCCATGGCGATCGCGAGGCCGCCGAAGCCGCCCTCCGCGAGGCCGAAGTTCCAGCCGGAGAAGTCGCCGGACACGACATAGGCGACGCCGAGCCCGGTGAGCAGCAGCCAGCCCGCGCTGCCCCTGCGGAGCGTTCTGCGCTCCAGGTAGTCGTCCGCCGGTTGGGCGGGGATGGGCTTGGTGGACTCCACGGTCATGGCACGGCTCCTATGTGGCGGCACATGGATCTGCTCGGCTGCTGCAGGACACTCAATGGAACGGATCCATACCTTTGCCGTGCCGGGCGGGAGAAATCAAGCCCCGTGCGTTACGCCGCGGTCAATTGCGTCTCACGTCAGGAAGCCGCGCAGCAGCGCCGCCGTGCCCGCGCAGTGCTCGCGCATCATCTCCCTCGCGCCGTCCGCGTCCCCGTCGAGCACCGCCTCGACCAGCGCGGTGTGCTGGCGCTGTGAGTGCTCCAAATTCCTCACCAGGAGCGGGATGCAGTCCAGGAGGTCGTTGACGGTCGCGCGGACGGCCGCGTACTGCGCGGTGAGCGTCGGCGACCCGCACAGCTCGGCGAGGGTCAGGTGCAGCAGCGTGTCCAGCCTGCGGTACTCCGAAAGGGGCGCGTCATGGGTCCGGTCGAGCGCCGTGCGCAGGCGCTGCGCCTGCTCGCCGGTCAGGCCGTGCGCCGCGCAGAGACCGGCCGCGCCCACCTCGAGCACCTCGCGGAAGCGCAGCGCGTCCTCCACGTCGACGTCCTTGATGCGGCGCCGCAGCTCGTCCTCGCCGGGCGCCTCGGGGCGCGGCCGCACGAACGTGCCGCCGTACCGCCCGCGCCGCGACTCGACGAGGCCCTGGTCCTGCAGCACCTTCAGGACCTCCCGCAGCGTGACCCGGCTGATGCCCAGGCGGTCGGCGAGCTCCCGCTCCGACGGCAGGCGTTCGCCGCCCGGCACCAGGCCGAGGCGGACCACCTGGAGGATCTGCTCAAGGGCCTCCTCGAAGCCGTTGCCCGCTCGCACCGTGCGCAGGACCGGTGTCAGCCGGTCGTCGTCCGGCCCGGGCGGGGCACCCCCCTCGGTGCCCTCTTCCGTGTGCGACATGCCCGTACCCCCTTCCCAAGCAAAGGTTCTCCGCAATACCTTATGGCTCCCGGCTGACCCAAGGAGGCCTTTCCCGTGGCAGACCGCACACCCCCGCTCTCCGTCGAGGAGCTGAAGGCCCTCGTCGCGAGCGGTGAGATCGACACTGTCGTCCTGGCCTTCCCCGACATGCAAGGGCGGCTCCAGGGCAAGCGGTTCGCCGCCCGCTTCTTCCTCGACGAGGTCCTCGAACACGGCACGGAGGGCTGCAACTACCTCCTCGCCGTCGACCCGGAGATGAACACCGTCGACGGATACGCGATGTCCTCCTGGGACCGCGGCTACGGCGACTTCGCCATGCGCGCCGACCTCTCCACGCTGCGCCGGGTCCCCTGGAACGAGGGCACCGCGATGCTGATCGCGGACCTCGTTTGGAACGACTCCTCACCCGTCGTCGCGGCTCCCCGCCAGATCCTGCGCCGCCAGCTGGAGCGCCTGGCCGAACTCGGCCTCACCGCGCACGTCGGCACGGAGCTGGAGTTCATCGTCTTCAAGGACACCTACGAACAGGCCTGGGACGCCGGGTACAAGGACCTCACGCCGGCCAACCAGTACAACATCGACTACTCGGTCCTCGGCACCGGCCGCATAGAGCCGCTGCTGCGCCGCATCCGCAACGACATGGCCGCCGCCGGACTCGTCGTCGAGTCCGCCAAGGGCGAGTGCAACCCGGGCCAGCACGAGATCGTGTTCCGCTACGACGAGGCCCTCGTCACCTGCGACCAGCACGCCATCTACAAGACCGGCGCCAAGGAGATCGCGGCCCAGGAGGGCGTCTCGCTCACCTTCATGGCCAAGTTCAACGAGCGCGAGGGCAACTCCTGCCACATCCACCTCTCGCTCCAGGACGCCGACGGCACCAACGTCATGGCGGGCTCCCCGGACGACCCGGGCGGCATGTCACCCCTCATGCGGCACTTCCTCGCCGGCCAGCTCGCGGCGCTGCGCGACTTCTCCCTCCTCTACGCGCCCCACATCAACTCCTACAAACGGTTCCGGCCAGGATCCTTCGCGCCGACCGCCGCCGCCTGGGGCTACGACAACCGCACCTGCGCGCTCCGCGTCGTCGGCCACGGCCGCTCGCTCCGCTTCGAGAACCGCCTCCCCGGCGGCGACGTCAACCCGCACCTCGCGGTCGCTGGACTGGTCGCCGCGGGCCTGCACGGCATCGAGCAGGAGCTCGAACTGCCCGCGGAGTGCACCGGAAACGCCTACAGCGGCGACTACGCCCACGTCCCCACCACCCTGCGCGAGGCCGCGGAACTCTGGGAGAACAGCCCGATCGCCAAGGCCGCCTTCGGCGACGAGGTGGTCGCGCACTACCGCAACATGGCGCGGGTCGAGCTGGACGCCTTCGACTCCGCGGTGACCGACTGGGAGCTGCGCCGCTCCTTCGAACGGATGTGAGGAACCACGTGCTCGAGGTAGTGAACCCCGCCACGGAGGAGGTCATCGCGACCGTCCCCGCGGCCACCGCGGCCGATGTGGACCGGGCGGCCGGGCGAGCCGTCGCCGCCCAGCAGGCCTGGGGCACCACGGCCCCCGCCGACCGGGCCCGCCTGCTCCGCCGCTTCGCCGACACCGTCGACTCCCACCTCGACGAGCTGGCCCTGCTCGAAGTCCGCGAGGCCGGCCACCTGGTGGGCAACGCCCGCTGGGAGGCGGGCAACGTACGCGATCTGCTCCTGTACGCGGCCGGGGGCGCCGAACGCCTCAACGGCGCGCAGATCCCGGTGCCCGGCGGCTGGAACGTCACCTTCCACGAGCCGCTCGGCGTGGTGGGCGTCATCGCCCCCTGGAACTTCCCGATGCCCATCGCCGCCTGGGGCTTCGCGCCCGCACTCGCCGCGGGCAACGCCGTGCTGCTCAAACCGGCCGAGACGACGCCGCTCACCGCGCTCCGCCTCGCCGAACTCGCCCTGGAGGCGGGCCTGCCCGAGGGCCTCTTCCAGGTCCTTCCCGGGCACGGCCACACCGCGGGCCGCGCCCTCGTCGACCACCCGGACGTCCACAAGATCGTCTTCACCGGCTCCACCCGGACCGGCCGCGAGGTCATGGAGCGCTGCGCCGCGCGCACCAAGCGCCTCACCCTCGAACTCGGCGGCAAGAGCCCCAACATCGTGTTCGCCGACGCCGACGTGGAGGCCGCGGCCCTGGCCACCCCCATGTCGTACCTCGACAACTCCGGCCAGGACTGCTGCGCCCGCACCCGCGTCCTCGTGCAGCGCTCGGTCCACGACCGCTTCCTGGAGTACGTGACGCCCGCGATCGAGTCGGTCGTCGTCGGCGACCCGTCCGACGAGAAGACCGGGATGGGCCCGCTGATCTCCCGGGCGCAGCTGGAGCGCGTCCGCGCCTACGTGCCGTCCGGCCCCGCGATCCGCGGATCCGTTCCCGAGGGCCCCGGCTTCTGGTTCCCGCCGACCCTGCTCACCGATGTCGACCCGGACGCGCCCGTCGCCGTCGAGGAGGTCTTCGGGCCGGTCGCCGTCGTCATCCCCTTCGACGACGAGGCCGACGCGATCCGGCTCGCCAACGCCACCGACTACGGCCTGTCCGGCTCCATCTGGACCCGCGACGTCGGTCGGGCCCTGCGCGTCTCCGGAGCCGTCCGGGCGGGCAACCTGTCCGTCAACTCGCACTCCAGCGTGCGCTATTGGACCCCGTTCGGGGGTTACAAGCAGTCCGGGCTCGGCCGTGAGCTCGGCCCGGACGCGCTCGCCGCATTCACGGAAACCAAGAACGTCTTCATCAGCACGGAGGCCTGACCCATGCCGGACACGACCGAGAACATCTGCCGCCGCCTCGTCGGCCGCACCGCCGTCATCACCGGCGCGGGCAGCGGCATCGGCCTCGCCACCGCGCGCCGCCTCGCCTCCGAGGGCGCGCACGTCGTCTGCGGCGACATCGACGAGCAGGCGGGCAAGGCCGCGGCCGACGACGTCGGCGGGACCTTCGTCAAGGTCGACGTCACCGACGCCGAGCAGGTCGAGGCGCTCTTCAGGACCGCGTACGACACCTACGGCTCGGTCGACATCGCCTTCAACAACGCCGGCATCTCCCCGCCCGACGACGACTCCATCCTGGACACCGGCCTCGAAGCCTGGAAGCGCGTCCAGGAGGTCAACCTCACCTCCGTGTACCTGTGCTGCAAGGCCGCCATCCCCTACATGCGGCGGCAGGGCAAGGGCTCCATCATCAACACCGCCTCGTTCGTGGCGAGGATGGGCGCGGCGACGTCGCAGATCTCGTACACCGCGTCCAAGGGCGGCGTCCTCGCCATGTCCCGCGAGCTCGGCGTGCAGTTCGCCCGCGAGGGCATCCGCGTCAACGCGCTCTGCCCGGGCCCGGTCAACACCCCGCTCCTCCAGGAGCTGTTCGCCAAGGACCCCGAGCGGGCCGCGCGCCGCCTCGTGCACATCCCCGTGGGCCGCTTCGCCGAGGCCGACGAGATGGCCGCCGCGGTGGCGTTCCTGGCCAGCGACGACTCCTCGTTCGTGAACGCCACGGACTTCCTCGTCGACGGCGGCCTCACCGGCGCGTACGTCACGCCCCTGTAGTTCACTCGCCGGCCACCACCCCGTCAGCCGGGCGTCGCACGACGCCCGGCTGACCTGCGTAGACACGGGAGTGTGTACATGAACCTCAAGCGCCGCTGCGCCGCCGCAGCCGCCGTGCTCACCGTCGCGGGGACCGGCCTCCTCGGCGTCCAGGCCACCGCCGAAGCGACGCAGGCCCCCCGCCCGAAGGCCGCGAAGTGCCCCGCGCTGACCGTCTCCGAAGGCTGGTACGGCGCGAACAAGGCTAGACTCCAGCACATGGTGGACCGGTACGGCCGCTGCGGCGGGAGCCGCGGCGCCAAGCCCGTCGCCACCTTCGACTGGGACAACACCGTCATCAAGAACGACATCGGTGACGCCACCATGTACTGGCTGCTGCGCCACGGCAGGATACGCACGCCCGCCAAGGGCGACTGGCACACCACCAGCCGCTACCTGACCGGCCCGGCGGCCAAGGCCCTCACCAAGGCCTGCCCGGCCACCGCCACCACCCTGCCCACGCACCGCGACACCGCCTGCGCCGACGAGATCCTCTCCGTCTACGGCGAAGGCACCACCACCGGCGGCGCCCCCGCCTTCACCGGCTTCGACCACCGCCGCATGGAACCCCAGTACGCCTGGCTCGCCCAGCTCACCCGCGGCTGGACCACCCGGCAGGTCAAGCACTTCGCCGCCGCGGCCCGCGAGGAGAACCTCGCCGCGCCCGTCGGTGCCGAGCAGCGCGTCGGCACCAAGAAGGTCACCGGCTGGGTCCGCTACTACGACCAGCAGCGCGATCTGATCCGCACCCTCAAGAAGGCCGGCTTCGAGGTCCACGTCGTCTCCGCGTCGCCCGAGCCCGTCGCCGAGGTGTGGGCGAAGGCCGTCGGCGTCGACGCCCGGCACACCCTCGGCATCCGCAACGTCACGGCGCACGGCAGGCAGACCGCGCACCTCAAGGGCTGCGGCACCGTCCGCGACGGCGACGACTCGATGATCACGTACATCGACGGCAAGCGCTGCTGGATCAACCAGGAGATCTACGGGGTGCGGGGCGCCGCCGCCGAGAAGGTCCAACCGGCCGCGAGGCGCCCGGTGTTCGCGGCCGGGGACTCCGACACCGACGTCTCCTTCCTGCGCGACGCCACCGGCCTGCGGCTCGTCCTGAACCGCAACAAGAACGAACTGATGTGCCGCGCCTACGAGAACGGCGACGGCCGCTGGCTGGTGAACCCCATGTTCATCCAGCCCAAGGGCCAGAAGGCCGACCCCTACCCGTGCGCCACCACCGGCTACACCCGGCCCGACGGCAGCGCGGGCCCGGTGCGCCGTACGGACGGCTCGGTGATCCCCGATCAGCGGGACACGGTGTACGGGGCGTCGGCACCATCGTCAGCCTCGTAGGACTGATGTACGGTCCACTGACATGCGTAACCGACACATTCTGGCGCTGACCCTGGCCACGGCCGCCGCCCTGGCGGCCGTACCGGCAGCTCTCCCCGCGGCCGCCGCCACGCCCGCGAACCCCCGTACCACCGCCGCGCATTGCCCGCAGCTCTCGAAGAAGCTGACCTGGTACGGCGACAACCGCGCCCGGCTGCAGCGCGTGATCGACGAGCGCGGCCGCTGCTCCCGCCCGCACCTCGGACACGGCGGGAAGCGCCCGGTCGCCGCCTTCGACTGGGACAACACCGTCACCAAGAACGACGTCACCGACGCGACCATCGCCTGGTCCCTGCGGCACGACAAGATCCTGCGCCCCAAGAGCTGGAAGTCCACCAGCAAGTGGATGACCGACGACGCCCACCGCGCGCTCACCAAGGCCTGCGGCACGAAGGTCCCGGTCGGCAGGCCGCTGCCCACCTCCACCAACACGGCCTGCGCGGACGAGATCTTCGAGGTGCGCGAGGACGGGAAGACGATGAGCGGCGCCGCCGCCTTCGCCGGGACGTGGGACCACCGCCACACCGTCCCGCAGTACGCCTGGGTGCCCCAGCTCTTCGCCGGTCACACCGTCCCCGAACTGGAGTCGTACGCCGCGAAGGCCCGCAAGGAGGCACTCGCCGCCCCTGTCGGCGCCACCCAGACCGTCGGCACCCACGAGATCCCCGGCTACGTCCGCTACTACGACCAGCAGCGCGATCTGATCCGCACCCTCAAGAAGGCCGGCTTCGACGTCTACATCGTCTCGGCGGGCTCGGAGCCGGTCACCGAGGTCTGGTCGAAGAGCGTCGGCATCGACCGCGAACACACCGTCGCCATCCGCTCGGTCCTCGACCGCAAGGGCCGCATCACCACCTTCAACCAGGGCTGCGGCAACGTCCCCGTCAACAAGGGCGAGGCCATCCCGTACATCGACGGCAAGCGCTGCTGGATCAACCAGGAGATCTTCCGTCTCAAGGGCAAGAAGGCCTGGGCCAAGCAGGACCGCGCCCACCGCATCGCGCTCGGCGGCGGCGACGCCGACACCGACGTGACCTTCGTCGGCGACGCGACCGGCGCGCACCTCGTGCTGAACCGCAACAAGGACGAGGTCATGTGCCGCGCGTACGACAACGCGGACGGCCGCTGGGTCGTGAACCCCATGTTCATCGAGCCGCTGAAGCAGAAGCCGGGCCGCTACCCCTGCTCGACGGGCGCGTACAACAAGCACGGCGGGGGCAAGGGACCCGTCCTGCGCGGCGACGGCTCCGTCGTCCCCGACCAGGTGGACTCGGTGTACTGATCTTCGCGGCACGATTCCCGGACACCGCTTAGAGTGCCGGGATGAGCATGTCGCCCCCTCCCGGCTGGTACTCGGACCCCTCGGCGCCGGCCGTCGAACGCTGGTGGGACGGAACCGCCTGGACCGAGCACCGGCGGGCCCCCGAGCACCCCCAAGTGCCCGGGACGCAGCAGGGCTTCGGCCCGTCGCCGGACGCCACGGCCGTGCCGGCGCCCGCCGTCCCGGGCGGCGGGCGGGGGAAGACCGTCGCCCTGGCCGCCGCCGGGGTCGTCCTCGTCGGCGCGATCGGCACGGGCGCCGTCGTCCTGACCAAGGACGACGGCGACCCGAAGGGCGGCGGCCCTGCGCCCACCGCGCCCGTCACGAACAGCCCGGCGCCGACCGCCACGAAGTCCGCGTCCCCGAGCCCCGACCCCGACCCGGACACCCTCGTCGACGACCTCAACGGCATCACGCTCCCCGTCCCCGACGGATGGGAGAAGGACGACGACTCCTTCGGCGGCGGCGCGACCATCCAGACCCCGGACATCATCGACTGCCCCGGCGACTCCGGACTCTGCCGCGAGGGCACCGTCACGTCGAGCACCGTGACGAACACCGACGAGAGCGACCCCAAGGCGCTCGCCCTCGGCGACATCGAGGACGCGGCGGACGACGCCTTCGACCACGACAAACTGGACAACAAGCCCTACGGCGGCCTCACCGGCCACGAGAAGGTCAAGGAAGGCCAGGTGGCCGTCGCCGGGCGCACCGGCTACCTCGTGCGCTGGCGCGTCCACACCGCCAAGGGCCCCGGCGGCTACGTCCAGTCGCTCGCGTTCAAGTCGAGCGTCGGGTCGGAGTCCCCGGTCATCGTCCGCTTCGCCATCGGCGCCGGCGACGACGCGCCGCGCGTCTCCGTCCTGGACGAGATCACCGACGGCATCCGCTCGGTCGACGACAGCGCGACGGGCGGCGGCGTGGGCGAGGACGTCGGCGCGACGCCCTGAGCCGCCGTGACGCCCTGACCGGCCGCGGGGTCAGAGGAAGGTGTGGCCCTCGCCCCGGTACGTCGGGACGCTCGCCGTCACCCTGTCACCCTCGACCAGGTGCAGCGTCTCGAACCGCTCGCACAGCTCACCGGCCTTGGCGTGCCGGAACCACACCTTGTCGCCGATCAGCAGATCGTCGGCCGGGGGCCCGTGCAGCGGCGTCTGCACTTCGCCCGCGCCCTCCTGCGGGTCGTACCGCAGCCCCTCGGGCAGATACGGCACCGGTGAGCGGTCGGGGCCCGCGACCCCCGACGCCGGATAGCCCCCGCCCAGCACCGTCACGGTGCCCGCGTCCGGCCGCCGCACCACGGGCTGCGCGAACAGCGCGGCCGGACGCCCGCTGAACGACGTGTAGTTGTCGAACAGCCGCGGCACGAACAACCCGGAACCCGCGGCGATCTCGGTGACCGCGCGCTCGGCCGCGGTGTGCTGCACGCTGCCGGTCCCGCCGCCGTTCACGAACTCCAGGTCGGGCGCGGCCTCCCGCACCGCGGCGATGGTCCGCCCCCGGCGCGCGACCAGCTCCTTGCGGGCCGCCGTCTGCATCAGCCGGATCGCCCGGGAGCGCGCCGGGTGCCCCTCGACCGCGTCGCCCACCCCCGCGACATGTCCCTCGTACGCCATGACACCGACGAGCCGGAACCCCGGCCGCCGGACGATGGCGCGGGCCAGGGCGGCGACCTGCACGGGGGAGTGCAGCGGCGAACGGAGCGCGCCGACGCGGACGCGTCCGCCGAGCACCCGGTAGGAGGTGTCCAACTCCAGGCAGACCCGCACCTCTTCGGTCCCGCCGTCCCTGGCCTCGTCGATCAGCCGCAGCTGGGCCGGGTCGTCGACCATCACGGTCACCGCAGCGGCGAGCTTCGGATCGGCGGTCAGCCGCGCGAACCCGGCCCGGTCCGCCGAGGGGTAGGCGAGCAGCACGTCGTCGAAGCCGGACCCGGCGAGCCACATCGACTCGGCGAGCGTGAACGACATGACCCCGGCGAAGCCGTCGCGGGCCAGGACCCGTTCGAGCAGGGCACGACAGCGCACGGACTTGCTCGCGACCCGGATCGGCTTGCCGCCGGCCCGGCGCACGAGATCGTCCGCGTTCGCGTCGAAGGCGGCCAGATCGACGATCGCGAGGGGGGCGTCGAGATGCGCGGTGGCCCGGTCGTAACGGGCCCGGTCTGCTGCACGGGCTGTCATGGCCGAAGCCTGCCAGACACGATTACCGGAGGGTAGGGGGATGATCCGGGCAGATCGCCCGGGGTGCGGACTGGGTTCCCTCGCGTCCGACGTCAGCCCGTAGAGTGACGCGGACGGAGCCTGACGAAGCGGCGTCCACAGAGCCTCGCCGGCCTCGCGCTCCGGCCGGCCGAGCGCGAGGAGAGCGGGGGAGCATGAGCACGGAGGCGCCTCGCAGCCCCATCCCGCCGCGCCCCGCCACGCCTCCCCGCCCCCCGGCCCCGCCGGCCCCCGCCGACCCGTCCTTGACGGACCCGGCCGCCGACCCGCCGCCCGCACCGTCCGCCCGCTTCCCCGACGTCCGCCCGCCGGTCGACCAGGACTGGATACTCGACAGCCCGCGGCCCGCCTCCGCGGCGAGCGACGACGAGCTGAGCCGCTCGGCCCGTATAGAGGACCTGCTGGCCCCCTTCGAACAGGCCCGCGCGGAACGCGAGACGTCGACCGGACACGAGGCGTCCGCGGACCGTGCGGCGCCCGGGCCCACCGCCCCGCCCCCGCCCCCCGCTTCGGCCCGCCTGCCGGACACCCCGCCGATACCGGCCGGGCCACCCGCGTCCGGAGCCCCTGACCCGCAGCCGTCGAGCACCTCCGGCTTCCCCGGCCCGCCGAGCGCTTTGGGCCCGGTGCCCCCCGCCGCACCGGCAGCCACGCCCCCGCGCCCCGCCACGCCGCCGCCCGCTCCGGCGACGTCCCGCCCGGCCGACGCGCCTTCGCCCCCTCCTGAGGCAACCGCGGTGCGGCCCGCACCGCGTGGCGCCCGCCCCGTCGCCACCACGACCGCGTCCCGCCGCACGGCCGGAGCCGTAGATCCGACGCCGGTGCCCGGCGCGGGACGGCCCTTGGTGTCGTTCGCGCGGCCCGCCATGGATGACGACAGCACCACGCGGTTGCGGCCCGTCGGCGGCTGGGCCCGCCCCCGCGCGGTCGCCGCCGCGGTCTGCGCCGTGCTCGGGCTCGGGCTCATCGGGGGTGCGGTGACCGGGAGTTGGCTGACGGGGGAGTCCGCGGCCGGGGGCGCCACGCGCAGCGCGTACACCGTCACCGGCGGGCTCTGGCACAGCGTGCCCGTCGACCGGCTCTTCCCGCCCGCGCTCAAGGGCGAGGGCGCGGGCCCCGGCGGCGCGGACCGCTCGTGGACGCGGATCGCCGTCGCGCCCGACAGCGGCTGCAAGGACGCCTTCGACCCGCTGCTGCGCAAGGCCCTCGCCCCGGCAGGCTGCCTGCGGCTGCTGCGCGCCACGTACACCGACGCCACCCGCAGCCATGTCACCACCGTGGGGCTGCTGTTCACCAAGGCGGACGCCGACGGCATGCGGACGCTGCGCGACCGTTTCACCGAGGAGGGGCTCGACCGACGGCCCGACCTCATGCCCCGCCCGTACGCGGCCAAAGGCACCCCCGCCGAAGGCTTCGGCGACACCCAGCGCGCCTCCTGGACGATGTCCGTGCTCCCGGACGCCCCCGTCGTCGCCTACGCCGTCTCCGGATTCGCCGACGGCCGCGTCGTCACGGACCCCGAGCCCGCCACCGAGGCCATGGGCACCAACACCACGTCGTCGCCCGCCCAGGCGGGCCTCGGCCACGAGGCGAAAGGCATCGCCGACCGCGTCGAGCGCGGCCTGCGCAAGACCATCGCGGCCGCGGAGAAGAAGTCATGAGCATCCGCCGGACACTCGTCGCCGCCACGACGGCCCTGCTCGCGCTCGCCCCGGCCGCCACCGCCCACGCCGACGACGGCATCCGCGCCCAGCAGTGGGCCCTCGACGCCATGCACACCAGCGAGGCCTGGCGGACCACCAAGGGCGCGGGCATCACCGTCGCCGTCCTGGACACCGGCATAGATGACGAGCACCCGGACCTCGCGGGCAGTGTCCTCAAGGGCGAGGACATGGTCGGCTTCGGCGCCCGCCGCGGCGACCGGGCCTGGGCCCGGCACGGCACCGCCATGGCCGGCATCATCGCGGGCCACGGACACGGCCAGGGCCGCGCCGACGGCGTACTCGGCATCGCGCCCGAAGCGAAGATCCTGCCGGTCCGCGTGATCCTCGAGGACGGCGACCCCGCCCGCAAGAAGGCCCGCGACACCCGCGGCAACGCCCTCGCCGACGGCATCCGCTGGGCCGCCGACCACGGCGCGGACGTCATCAACCTCTCCCTCGGCGACGATTCGAAATCCGCCCACCCCGAACCGGCCGAGGACGCCGCCGTGCAGTACGCCCTGAAGAAGGGCGTCGCCGTCGTCGCCTCCGCGGGCAACGGCGGCGAACGCGGCGACCACATCTCCTACCCCGCCGCCTACCCCGGCGTCATCGCCGCGACGGCCGTCGACGAGAACGGCGCTCGCGCCTCGTTCTCCACCCGCCGCTGGTACGCCACCGTCGCGGCGCCCGGCGACGACATCGTCATCGCCGACCCCGACCACAAGTACTACGAGGGCTGGGGCACCAGCGCCGCCTCCGCCTTCGTCTCGGGCGCCGTCGCCCTGATCCGCGCCGCCCACCCCGCGCTCGCCCCCGCCCAGATCAAGCAGCTCCTCGAGGACACCGCCCGCGACACCCCCTCCGGCGGCCGCGACGACTCCCGGGGCTTCGGCCTGATCGACCCCGCGGCGGCGCTGACCCGCGGCGCCAGGATCGAGCCCGGACCCGCCGAGCCGCGCACGGCGGCCCACGGCGCGCGCTACTTCGGTCCTGGCCCGGACGCGGAGACGGGCGACGACGGGCCCGCGGGCTGGGTGGGACCGGTCGCCGGGGGCCTCGGCGTCGCGCTGCTCGCGGCGGCGGTCCAGCTGTGGCGGACCCGGTCGGGAGCGCCCCGCCGGGGTGCCGGACCCGCTCTGTAGGGTCGACACGTGGCGAACATGGCGAACAAGGCGAGCACGGCGGACATGGCGAACAAGAACATTCCCGATCCGGGATTCTCCGACGACGACGGGACCGCCGACCCCCGGCTGGCCGAGGCGCTGGCCGCCTGGTCCGAGGACCGCACGGCCCACGGTCCGGTCCTGCGGGCCCTGGCCGGCGCCCGGCTCCTCGTCCCCGTCGTCGCGGTGCTCGGCGAGGTGGAGGAGGACGAGAACGGGCTGCGTCGCGAGAAGACCAGCGACATGGCCGTCCCCACCCTCAAGGCGGGCGACCGCAAGGCGCTGCCCGCCTTCACCTCCATCGAGGCCCTCGCCCTCTGGGACCCGGCCGCCCGCCCCGTCGCCGTCCCGCTGCACCAGGCCCTGCAGGCCGCCGCCCACGAGCAGGCCGACACCATCGTCCTGGACCTGGCGGGCCCCGTCCCCTACGAGCTGGGCCGCTCCGCCCTGCTCGCGCTCGCCGAGGGGCGCGCCAGCGCCGACCCGCTCGCGGACCCCGCCGTCACCGGCGCGGTGCGCGCGGCCGTCGCCGCCGAGCCCGGCGTGCTCCGCGCCCACCTGGGCCCCGGCCACGCCGACGGCACCCTCGCCCTGGTCCTCGACCCGGCCGCGGACCCCGCCGAGGCCGCCCAGCGGGTGGCCCGGCGGATCGCCGCCGACGAAACACTGAGGGCCCGCCTGGTGCGCGGCCTCGACCTGGCACTCCTGCCGGCCGAGGCGACGCCACCGGGCGAGCCCCTCTACGTACGTACGGTGTGAAGGTGAAGGCTCAGCCGAAGACCGGGCCCGTGTACTTCTCGCCGGGCCCCTGACCCGGCTCGTCGGCAACCAGGGACGCCTCGCGGAACGCCAGCTGCAGCGACTTCAGGCCGTCACGCAGCGGCGCCGCGTGGAACGAGCTGATCTCCGTGGCGCTCGCGTCCATCAGTCCGGCCAGCGAGTGGATCAGCTTGCGGGCCTCGTCCAGGTCCTTGTGGCCCTCGCCGCCCTCGGCGAGACCGAGGTTCACGGCGGCGGCGCTCATCAGGTGGACCGCCACCGTGGTGATCACCTCGACCGCGGGGACGTCCGCGATGTCACGGGTCAGGGTGTCGAAGTCGGGGGAGTCGGGCCCGGCGCCTGCGGGGGACTCGGGGGTGGGGGTCGCGTCGCTCATGTGCCACACGATATGCCGAGCCCCGCGCGGCCCGGGCCCCGGGAGCCGCCGCGCGAGCTGGTTCGCCCCACCCGGGCAGAGCTGCTAACCTTGTGTAACGACCGGCTGGACACCCGCGTGCCAACGCGAGGGTCCGGCCCACAAGTGGAGGCTCCGATCTCCCACCTGACCGCTCCCCGGAGCGGCGGGTCACCGGTCAGGCGGCCGAAGTCCCCGAGGCTTCGGGTCGCCCGATGTGCGCCCCGCGATCACCGCGGAGGTGCTCCGGTAGTACGTGGAGCCCCTTCTGTGATCGGTCGGGGCATTTTTTGTGGCCTCGTTCGGTTGGTCCAGTCAACAGACGTAACGCGGCTGTCCGCCAGACGGTCGCGTGGTGCTACCGAGGAGGATCCATCAGCGCCGAGCCCCGCATCAACGACCGGATTCGCGTTCCCGAGGTGCGACTTGTCGGTCCCAGCGGCGAGCAGGTCGGGATTGTCCCGCTTGCCAAGGCCCTGGAGCTTGCGCAGGAGTACGACCTCGACCTGGTCGAGGTGGCCGCGACTGCGCGTCCGCCGGTCTGCAAGCTCATGGACTACGGGAAGTTCAAGTACGAGTCGGCCATGAAGGCCCGTGAAGCGCGCAAGAACCAGGCGCACACGGTCATCAAGGAGATGAAGCTCCGGCCGAAGATCGACCCGCACGACTATGACACCAAGAAGGGTCACGTCGTCCGGTTCCTCAAGCAGGGCGACAAGGTCAAGATCACGATCATGTTCCGTGGTCGTGAGCAGTCCCGCCCCGAGCTGGGCTTCCGACTGCTGCAGCGTCTCGCTTCGGACGTCGAGGACCTTGGGTTCATCGAGTCGAACCCGAAGCAGGACGGCCGGAACATGATCATGGTTCTCGGTCCGCACAAGAAGAAGACCGAGGCGATGGCCGAGGCCCGTGAGGCCCAGGCGGCCCGCAAGGCGGACGCGAAGGCCAACCCTGGCCGCTCGCAGAACTCCGCCGAGGGGGAGGAGCTCGACGAGGCTCCCGCCGAGGCCCCGGCCGAGGCTTCTGCCGAGGCCTGATCCCGTGGACGCGAGTCCAGGGGATGCCAACCGATACATATGGCTCCCGGATGCCCGGTTTAACGACCGGGCATCGGAACGCCACTGACGAGGAGAGAACGGCGCTATGCCGAAGAACAAGTCGCACAGCGGTGCCAGCAAGCGCTTCAAGGTCACCGGCTCCGGCAAGGTGCTCCGTGAGCGCGCCGGCAAGCGCCACCTGCTCGAGCACAAGTCGTCCCGTCTGACGCGTCGCCTCACCGGCAACGCCGAGATGGCCCCGGGCGACGCCAAGAAGATCAAGAAGCTTCTCGGCAAGTGAGCTCGGGTGCCGGACACGGCACCTGACCTCTGACCGGGACCCAATCGATACCGGGTCGTGTGAGTCCAACCACGGCCCCGCTACAAGGAGTTAAACAGTGGCACGCGTCAAGCGGGCAGTAAACGCCCACAAGAAGCGTCGGGCGATTCTCGAAGCGGCCAGCGGCTACCGCGGCCAGCGCTCGCGCCTGTACCGCAAGGCCAAGGAGCAGGTCACCCACTCCCTGGTCTACAACTACAACGACCGCAAGAAGCGCAAGGGCGACTTCCGTCAGCTGTGGATCCAGCGCATCAACGCCGCTGCCCGCGCCAACGGCATCACCTACAACCGCTTCATCCAGGGTCTGAAGGCCGCCAACGTCGAGGTGGACCGCAAGATCCTCGCGGAGCTGGCCGTCAACGACGAGAACGCGTTCGCCGCGCTCGTCGAGGTCGCGCAGAAGGCGCTGCCGTCGGACGTCAACGCGCCGAAGGCGGCGTGACGCTTCGCTGAGCCGAGCGTGATTTCGGACCCGTGAGCCGGTTGGCTTGCGGGTCCGCTGTCGTTCGGGGTCTCGTCCGCCCTGTGCTGTCTCTGCCGTCCGCGGGTCTGTTCTCGGCTGGTCGCGCAGTTCCCCGCGCCCCTATCGGGGCGCCGTCCCGAGGTGAGTTGAATGGTTGCCGCCCCCGAATTGATCTCCCCCAAGTCGCCCCGCGTCAGTGCGGCCCGGCGGCTGGCCAAGCGGAATTTCCGGGGGAAGGAGCGGCTGTTCCTCGCCGAGGGGCCGCAGGCCGTGCGGGAGGCCGCCGCGTACGCGGACACCCTGGTCGAGCTGTTCGCCACCGTCGACGCCGCCGAGCGGTACGCCGACATCGTGGGGGAGGCGCGGGCCGCCGGGGCCCGGGTGCACCTCGCCCACGAGGACGTCATCGCCGACATCTCGACGACCGTCACCCCCCAGGGCCTCGTCGGCGTCTGCCGTTTCCTCGACGTGCCCTTCGACGAGGTCATCGCGGGCCGCCCGAAGCTCGTCGCCGTCCTCGCCAACGTCCGCGACCCCGGGAACGCCGGGACCGTGCTGCGCTGCGCGGACGCCGCGGGCGCCGACGCCGTGGTCTTCACGGACGCCTCGGTGGACCTCTACAACCCCAAGGCGGTCCGCGCGTCGGTCGGTTCGCACTTCCATCTGCCCGTCGCCGTGGGCGTACCCGTCGAGCAGGCCGTCCGAGGGCTCAAGGACGCGGGCGTACGCATCCTCGCCGCGGACGGGGCCGGTGCGGACGACCTCGACACCGAACTCGACCGGGGCACCATGGGCACCCCCACCGCCTGGGTCTTCGGCAACGAGGCCTGGGGGCTCCCGGAGGAGACCCGCGCACTCGCCGACGCGGTGGTGCGCGTTCCGATCCACGGCAGAGCCGAAAGCCTCAACCTCGCGACGGCCGCGGCCGTGTGCCTCTATGCGTCCGCCCGTGCACAGCGCGCCGCCAGTACTCGCTGAGGGGGTCCGCTCCGTCACATCGAGCTAGTAGTGTGACGGGCTCACCGACAGTCCGAGAGGTGGGGTACGGGGAATGAGCGTCGGCACGAGCAGAGCACCGGGAGTGCAGGGCGTCGTCCGTGCTCGCACGGACCGCGACGGCCCCGGTGACCTCGGCGACCTCGGACTCGACCCCGACGAGCTGCCCGACGGGCTCGTCGTCGCCGACGAGGCGGGCCGCGTCATCTGCTTCAACGCGGCGGCGGTGCGCATCACCGCGGTCCCCGCGACCGACGCCCTCGGCGCCCCCCTGGAGCGCGCCCTCCCCTTAGAGGACCTCGAAGGCCGCCGCTGGTGGCAGCTGACCGACCCCTACGGCGGCCTCGCCATCCGCAACGGCCAGCCCGAGCGCAACCTGCTCCTGCCCGGCGGCCGCGAGATCCTGGTCACCGCCCGCTACGTACGCACCGCCCGCACCGGGCCCGTACGCCGCGTCATCGTCTCCCTGCGCGACACCGAGGCCCGCCGCCGCACCGAGCGCAGCCACGCCGAGCTGATCGCCACGGTCGCCCACGAGCTCCGCTCGCCCCTCACCTCCGTCAAGGGCTTCACGGCGACCCTGCTCGCCAAGTGGGAGCGGTTCACCGACGACCAGAAGAAGCTGATGCTGGAGACCGTCGACGCCGACGCGGACCGCGTCACCCGGCTGATCGCCGAGCTCCTCGACATCTCCCGCATCGACTCCGGCCGCCTTGAGCTGCGCCGCCAGCCCGTCGACATCGGCGCCGCCGTCGGCCGCCACATCCAGGCGCACGTCGCGGCCGGCCAGGACGCCGACCGCTTCCTCGTCCGCGTCGAGCAGCCGCTGCCCGACCTCTGGGCGGACCCCGACAAGATCGACCAGGTGCTGAGCAACCTGCTGGAAAACGCCGTGCGGCACGGTGAGGGAACCGTCACCATTGAGGCGGCGGCCGCCTCCTCCTCGCCGCGCGAGCGGGGCGGCGCCGAGACCGCCGTGACCGTGAGCGACGAGGGCTGCGGCATTCCGGAGGAGTCGATGGGCCGTGTCTTCACCCGCTTCTGGCGGGGCAGCAAGCGCGGCGGGACGGGACTGGGGTTATACATCGTGAAGGGCATCGTGGAGGCGCACGGCGGGACGATCACGGTCGGCCGCGCGCCCGGCGGCGGTGCCCAGTTCCGATTTACGTTGCCCGTGGGGGCCCCGGCGTATCTCCAGTGACCCTGTCGGGGACCGCCTGAGCAGCCCGCGGGCTCATTCGTTCACCGCACCCCCGTTAGACTCGGTCGTTGGCACTTTGTGTCCCCAAATCCGGGACAGCTTGTCTCCGAGTCGTTGACGGGGACCCATCCGCCAGCCAATCGGAAGCACGGGAAGAGATGTCGGCACCGAACAAGTCGTACGACCCTGTTGAGGTCGAGGCACTGAAACCTGAAGAGATCGAGCGCATGCGGGACGAGGCGCTCGCCGCCTTCGCGGCCGCGGACTCCCTCGACGCGCTCCAGGAGGCCAAGATCGCGCACACCGGCGGCACCTCGCCGCTGGCGCTCGCCAACCGCGAGATCGGCGCGCTGCCCCCGCAGGCCAAGGCCGAGGCGGGCAAGCGCGTGGGCATGGCCCGCGGCGCCGTGAGCAAGGCGCTCGCCGCCCGTCAGAGCGAGCTGGAGGCCGAGCGCGACGCCCGCGTCCTGGTCGAGGAGGCGGTGGACGTCACGCTGCCGTACGACCGCACGCCCGCCGGCGCCCGGCACCCGCTGACCACGATGATGGAGCGCGTCGCCGACGTCTTCGTCTCGATGGGCTACGAGGTCGCGGAGGGGCCCGAGGTCGAGGCGGAGTGGTTCAACTTCGACGCCCTGAACTTCACGCCCGACCACCCCGCCCGGCAGATGCAGGACACGTTCTTCGTCCAGGGGCCCGAGGGCGCCGAAGGCGGTGGGGGTACCTCCCAGGCTTTCGGCACTGGGGGAGAGTCCGGTGTCGTGCTCCGTACGCACACCTCGCCCGTGCAGGCCCGCGCGCTCCTCGAACGCCGCGAGCCGCCGGTCTACGTCGTCTGCCCCGGCCGCGTGTACCGCACGGACGAGCTGGACGCGACGCACACCCCGGTCTTCCACCAGATCGAGCTGCTCGCCGTCGACGAGGGCCTGACCATGGCCGACCTCAAGGGCACCCTGGACCACATGGTCCAGTCGCTCTTCGGCCCGGACATGAAGACCCGGCTGCGGCCGAACTACTTCCCGTTCACCGAGCCGTCCGCCGAGATGGACATGGTCTGCTACGTCTGCCGCGGCGAGTCCGTCGGCAACGCCGACCGCCCCTGCCGCACCTGCGGCAGCGAGGGCTGGATCGAGCTCGGCGGCTGCGGCATGGTCAACCCCAAGGTGCTCACCGCCTGCGGCGTCGACCCCCAGAAGTACAGCGGATTCGCCTTCGGGTTCGGCATCGAACGGATGCTGATGTTCCGCCACAACGTCGAAGACATGCGAGACATGGTCGAGGGTGACATCCGGTTCACCCGGCCGTTCGGGATGGAGATCTGATGCGGGTCCCGCTTTCCTGGCTGCGGGAGTACGTCGACCTCCCCGCCACCGAGACCGGCCGCGACGTGCAGGCCAAGCTGATCGAGGTCGGCCTCGAGGTCGAGACCGTCGAGCAGCTCGGCGCGGGCCTCAAGGGCCCGCTCGTCGTGGGCAAGGTCCTCACCATCGAGGAGCTCGAGGGCTTCAAGAAGCCCATCCGCTTCTGCACCGTCGACGTCGGCATGGCCAACGGCACCGGTGAGCCGCAGGAGATCGTCTGCGGCGCCCGGAACTTCGCCGTCGGCGACAAGGTCGTCGTGGTCCTGCCCGGCGCCGTCCTGCCCGGCGACTTCGCCATCGCCGCCCGCAAGACGTACGGCAGGACCTCGCACGGCATGATCTGCTCCGGTGACGAGCTGGGCATGGGCGACGACGGCTCCGGCGGCATCATCGTCCTGCCGCCCGAGCACGAGGCAGGCACCGACGCCATCGAGCTCCTCGAGCTGGTCGACGAGGTCCTCGACATCGCCGTCACGCCCGACCGCGGGTACGCCCTCTCGATGCGCGGTGTCGCCCGCGAGACCGCCATCGCGTACGGCCTGCCGCTGCGCGACCCGGCGCTGCTCGACGTGCCCGCGCCGAACTCCTTCGGCTACCCGGTCAAGATCAGCGACCCGCTCGGCTGCGACCGCTTCACCGCGCGCACCGTCACGGGCCTGCAGCCCGAGGCCCGCTCCCCGATCTGGCTGCAGCGCCGCCTGCAGAAGGTCGGCATGCGCCCGATCTCGCTCGCCGTCGACATCACCAACTACGTGATGATGGAGCTCGGCCAGCCCCTGCACGCGTACGACCGTTCCAGCGTCCAGGGCACGATCGGCGTCCGCAGGGCCGAGCAGGGCGAGAAGTTCACCACCCTTGACGGCACCAAGCGCGTCCTGGACGCCGAGGACCTGGTCATCACCGACGACCGCGGCCCCATCGGCCTCGCGGGCGTCATGGGCGGCGCCAACACCGAGATCGCGGACTCCGAGGCGGACGCGGAGACCGGGCAGGTCCGCGGTACCACCGAGGTGGTGATCGAGGCCGCGCACTTCGACGCGATCTCCATCGCCCGCACCGCGCGCCGCCACAAGCTGGCATCCGAGGCGTCCAAGCGCTTCGAGCGCGGCGTCGACCCGCAGGCCGCGGCAGCCGCCGCGCAGCGCACCGTCGACCTGCTCGTGCTTCTCGCGGGCGGCAGCGCCGAGGCCGGCGTCACCGAGGTCATCGCCCCGACCGGGCCGCGCACGATCACCATGCCGGCCGACCACCCGGACAGCGTCGCCGGTGTCGTCTACGGCCGCGAGACCGTCGTACGCCGCCTCCAGGAGGTCGGCTGCGACGTGTACGGGCAGGACACCCTGACCGTCACCGTGCCGTCCTGGCGCCCCGACCTCGCCGAGCCGAACGACCTCGCCGAGGAGGTCATCCGCCTTGAGGGGTACGAGAACCTGCCCTCGACGCTGCCCAAGCCCCCGGCGGGCCGCGGCCTGACCGAGCGGCAGCGGCTGCACCGCCGCGTCGGCCGCGCGCTGGCCGGCGCCGGTTACGTGGAGGCGCTGAGCTACCCCTTCATCGGCGAGGGCGTCTTCGACCAGCTGGGCCTGGAGCCGGACGACCCCGCGCGCCGCGTGGTGAAGCTCGTCAACCCGATCTCCGACGAGGAGCCCGCGCTCCGTACGACGCTGCTGCCTGGGCTGCTCGCCACCCTCCGCCGCAACGACGGGCGGGGCTCGCACGACCTGGCCCTCTTCGAGACCGGCCTTGTCTTCCACCCCCAGGACGAGCTGAAGGTCGCCGGGCGCCTGCCCGTGGACCGGCGTCCCACCGACGAGGAGATCGCCTCCCTCACCGAGGCGCTGCCCGTCCAGCCCCGGCACGCGGCCGTCGTCCTCGCGGGCGCCCGCGAGCAGGGCGGCTGGTGGGGCAAGGGCCGCCCGGCGGACTGGGCCGACGCCGTCGAGGCGGCGCGGACCATCGCCCGGGAGGCCGGTGTCGAGCTCATCGTCGACCAGGGGCAGTACGGCCCGTGGCACCCCGGCCGCTGCGCCCTGCTGAAGGTCGTCGTCGACGGCGAGATCGTCACCGTCGGCCACGCGGGCGAGCTGCACCCGCGCGTCGTGAAGGCGCTGGGCGTGCCCGCGCGCACCTGTGCGATGGAGCTGAACCTGGACGCGCTCGAGTCGGCACGCGAAGGCGGCGTCCAGGCACCGCGCATCTCGACCTTCCCGGTGGCCACCCAGGACGTCGCCCTCGTGGTCGACGCCGAGGTGCCCGCCGCCGTCGTCGAGTACTACCTGCGCGGCGGCGCGGGCGAACTCCTGGAGTCCATCCGGCTGTTCGACGTCTTCGAGGGCGAGCAGATCGGCGCGGGCAAGAAGTCCCTGGCGTACGCGCTGCGCTTCCGGGCGGCCGACCGCACGCTCACCGTCGACGAGGCCTCCGCGGCCCGCGACGCGGCCGTCGCCCTGGCGGCCGAGCGGACGGGCGCGGTGCTGCGCGGAGCGTAGCCACCGCCGGGCAGTAGGCAACAGGCGCACACGGGGCGCATCGAGGGGCTCATCCGGACCACCGGGTGAGCCCCTCACTCGTTCGGGTGGCAAGAGGAATCAGCATGGTCCGATCGGTCCATACGGTCGTAAGAATCGATCCGGCCGTAGCGCCGGCCTGCTCGCTGAACAGGGCCTGGGACACGACCTAGGGGGGGCCGAGGGCATGACGCGTACCAGACCTGGGGCTGCCCGGCGGGGTGCCCGCCTGCTTCCCCGTGTGCTTGACCGCGTCCGCCCGGCGCGGCCTCCGCGGCACCGACGCGCGCTCGCCCTGCTCCTTCCCACGGTGTGGGGCGCCTGCGCGGTCACGTACAAACTGGCCTGTCCGCTCGCGCAGCAGGACGGCATGGGGGCACGGATCGTCAGCAGCGCCGTCTTCTTCGCCGTCGGGGCCGGGCTCATCTGCCACGTCCATCGGGCGCTGCTGCGGGAGCTGCGGCAGGTCCGCGAGGTCGCGGGCGCCGCGCAGAACGTACTGCTGCGGCCGCTGCCGCCCCGCCTCGAAGGGCTCGCGCTCGCCGTCGGTCGGCTCTCCGCGTCGCGCGGCGCCTCCGTCGGGGGAGACCTGTACGAGGTGGCGGCCACCGAGCACGGCGTCCGGGTCGTCATGGGCGATGTGCGCGGGCACGGCCTCGCCGCCATCGGGAGTGTCGCCGCCGTCCTCGGCAGCTTCCGCGAGGCGGCCCACGACGAGCCCGAACTCCCGCTGGTCCTTCGGAGGTTGGAGAGAGCGCACAGCCGGTACCTGCGGGAGCGCTCGCGCGCCGAGCACCCCGCGAACGGCGGCCCGGCACCGGACGCCCCGCCGGCCGAGGAGTTCGTGACCGTACTGCTCCTTGAGATCAGCCAGGAGGGCGAGATCTCCGCGCTGAACTGCGGGCACCCCTGGCCCCACCTGCTGAGCGGCCAGGCGCGGCCCCTGACGGACAGTGAGCCGCTGCCGCCGCTCGGTTCCTTCCCGCTCCCCGCCGAACTGCCCGTGCTGCGCTGCGGCCGGCTGCTGCCCGGCGAGGCGCTGATCCTGCACACGGACGGCATGGAGGAGCAGCGCAACGCCGCGGGCGCGTTCTTCCCGCTGCGCAGCGCCCTCACCGAGGCCGCAGGTGGCCGGCCCGTCTCACCGCAAAGCCTGGTCCGCGCGGTCCATGCCCGGCTCGCCCGCCACGCGGGCCGGTCGCCGTCCGACGACGCGGCCCTGCTCGTGCTGCGCAACGACCGGGTGCGGGTCCCCGTCCAGCAGCCGGAGCCCGGGCGGCGCGCCCGCACCATGAGTTGAGAGCGGGCCCACGGGGCGGCCGGGCACCGGGGAAGACGGCATGCGCCATCCGCCCCGCCATGGAGTTGTCGGGCAGACGGCGGGACGGATGACGCCGATGAGGGCCGCCGCACTGTACGAGGGGGAGCCGGCGGCCCGGCCGGCCTCCTTAACTGATGAGGCATCTCAGTCAAGCGATTCCACACCCCACGCGGCAGAGCGCACACCCCCCGGATTCGGGCACTCCGTTCACACCCCGTGTGAAGGGCCCTCCACTACGCTGAACAGCACCGAGCCACCGGAGGGCACCCATGCAGCCCAACACCCTGCTCGACGCGATCCTCGACGAAGCGGGCATTTCCCACGCGGGACTCGCCGCACATGTGAACCAGGCCGGACGGGCCAGGGGACTGGCGTTGCGCTACGAACACACCGCCGTCTCCCGCTGGTTGAAGGGTCAGCGGCCGCGGGGCCAGGTGCCCGACCTGATCTGCGAGGTGCTCGCCGCCCGGCTGCAGCGGCCCGTCACCCTCGACGACATCGGCCTCGGCCTGCCCGGTGTGCCGGCCGCCCGCACCGGCTCCACCGCCTCCACGCTCTCGGGGTTCGTGGAGCGGGCCACCGCCCTGTGGCGCTCCGACGAACAGCAGCGCCCGCACCTGCTCGGCGCCCCCGCCGTCACCGGCACGCCCGCCGTGATGCCCGTCTGGGAGTGGGAGAACCCGCCCGAGGACGTCGACGTCTCCCGCGGTGGACGGCACCCGGTCAGCAAGGCCGACATCGAGATGATGCGCGCCGCCCGCACCCACTACGAGCAGATGTACCGCAAGACCGGTGGCATCGCGACCCGCACCCGCATCGTCGGCTTCCTCAACGCCGAGGCCGCGCCGCTGCTGCGCGGCAGCTACACCGACGAGCTGGGCCGCCAACTGCACCGTTCCACGGGCGGGTTGGTGGCCATCGCGGGCATCTGCGCGTACGACTCCGACGCGCACGGTCTCGCCCAGCGCTACTTCCACCAGGCGCTGCGGCTGGCCAAGGCGAGCGGTGACCAGGGGCTCGGCGCGTACGTGATCGCGCTCCTCGTCAACCAGTCCCTGTTCATGCGCGAGCACCGCCAGGCCGTGGCCTTCGCCGAGGCCGCGCTGCGCGCCGCGGGACGCGACCTGACCCCGGCCCTCGCATCCGATCTGTACGCGATGCAGGCCAAGGCGTACGCGCACCTGGGCGACGGCAGGAGCGCGCTGTCCTGCATCCGGCGTGCGGAGGTGGCGGCCGACCGGATCCTGCGCGGCCGCGAGCCGGACGAGACGGGCTATGTCCAGCCGGGGCTCGTCAACGTGCAAGTGGCGGAGGCGCTGCTCAGCCTCGGTGATCTGGCCAGCGCCCACGAGCACGCCGCGGCGGCCGTGGACACTCCGGCGCACGACCGCGGCCGGGTGCACCGCCTCGCCATGCTCAGCCAGATCGAGCTCCGCCAGGGCAACACCGACGAGGCGGTGGCCTCGGCGGTGAAAATGGCAGAACAGGCCCGGGGCATGGAGTCCCAGCGGCTGCGCGATCGGCTGCGCGCGGTCCGGGAGCACCTGGTCCGCAGCGACTGCGCGGGCACGGCCGAGGCGGCCGCACTGATCGACGGGGCGCTGCGCGTGCCGCTGTGACGCGCTAGCGGCGCCGCCGCGCCGTCCGCGCATACGCACAGCTCCGAGCCGTACACACTCTGCTCCGACATTCGGCCTGCTGCGATATTGCCATCTACTCGGCGGAAGGTGGCAGAACCGTGCAGTGGACGAAACAGAGCGAACAAACTGTGTACGGAAACCGTTGGTTCACCGTCAATCTCGCAGATGTCGAGCTACCCGACGGCCGGCATCTGGATCACTTCCTCATACGGCTGCGGCCCGTCGCCGTGGCCACCGTCGTCAACGACGCCAACGAAGTGCTGCTGCTGTGGCGGCACCGCTTCATCACCGACAGCTGGGGGTGGGAACTCGCGGCCGGCGTCGTCGAGGACGGCGAGGACATCGCGTACGCGGCGGCACGCGAAATGGAGGAGGAGACCGGCTGGCGGCCGGGACCGCTGCGGCACCTCATGAGCGTCGAGCCGTCCAACGGGCTCACCGACGCCCGGCACCACATCTACTGGTCCGACGAAGGGACGTACATCGGCCACCCCGAAGACGACTTCGAGTCGGACCGCCGCGAGTGGGTCCCGCTCAAGCTGGTACCCGACATGGTGGCTCGCGGAGAGGTCCCGGCCGCCAACATGGCCGCGGCGCTCCTCCTCCTGCACCATCTGCGCCTCGGCCAGGACGCGCGCTAACCAGGCGCGCGCCAGCTAATGGCCTATCGCCTGCCAGACCGCCACGGCGATCGCCGCGACCGCCGCGAGAGCGACGATCGTCGGCAGTGGCCAGCGGGTGTTCTCCAGTGCGGCGACCCGGGCCTCCATGGTCTCCACGTTCTTGGCGGTCTGTTCGTCGTGCTGCGTGAGCAACGCCAGCCGTCCGTCGACGCGGGCGAGGCCCACGTCCAGGCTGCGTCGTAACTCCGCGAGTTCCTCAGGGACCACGGCCATTTCGCCGTCGGTGGTCACGAGTCCGCTCCTCTCTGTAGTGGCGCGTCCCCCCTCCTTCCGCACGGAAAGTCAACTCGCGTGGTGGGCAGGGCGGGAGAGTGTGCGATGGGCATATGCGAGCCTTCTGCGCACACGGTGTGTGAACGCCGCGGGCCCGGCACTCGCAGGAGTGCCGGGCCCGTCGGTACGGAGCGTGTTCGTACGGGGTGTGCGCCGCTCGGGCGCGTCCCGTCAGGCGTACGTGTAGAAGCCCGAGCCGGACTTCCGGCCGAGGCGGCCCGCGTCCACCATCCGCTGCAGCAGCGGGGGAGCGGCGTACAGCGGCTCCTTGTACTCGGCGTACATGGAGTCGGCGACCGAGGCGACCGTGTCGAGGCCGATCAGGTCGGAGAGCTTGAGCGGGCCCATCGGGTGGGCGCAGCCCATCTCCATGCCGTTGTCGATGTCCTCGCGGCTCGCGATGCCCGACTCGAACATCCGGATGGCGGAGAGCAGGTACGGGATGAGCAGCGCGTTGACCACGAAGCCCGAGCGGTCCTGGGCGCGGATCGCGTGCTTGCCGAGGATCTTCTCGACCACGGCCTGAGCGCGGCTGATCGTGCCCTCGGACGTGGTCAGCGCCGGGATCAGCTCGACGAGCTGCTGCACCGGCGCCGGGTTGAAGAAGTGGATGCCGATGACCTGGTCCGGGCGCGAGGTCGCGACGGCCAGCTTCACCAGCGGGATGGAGGAGGTGTTGGAGGCGAGGATCGCGTCCTGCCGGGTCACCACCTGGTCGAGCACCTGGAAGATCTCGGTCTTTACCTGCTCGTTCTCCACCACGGCCTCGATGACGAGGTCACGGTCGGCGAACTCGCCGAGGTCGGTGGTGAAGCTGAGGCGGTCGAGCGTCGCGTCACGCTCCTCCTCGGAGATCTTGCCGCGCTCGGCCGCCTTGGAGAGGGAGTTGTACAGCCGTGTCCGGCCGATCTCCAGGGCCTCGCCGGTGGTCTCCGCGACCTTCACGTCCAGTCCGGAGCGGGCGCAGACCTCTGCGATTCCGGCGCCCATCTGGCCACAGCCCACCACTCCGACGCGTGCGATATCGGTCATGGAGTCGGTCACCTCGTGCCTTTCGCTGATCAACGGGGCCGGCAGGTCCCCCGTCCCCCGTATGGATGCGGTGCCTGCCTCGGCCGTGAACGTTACTCCGCAATGAGGGGTCCATGAGGGGCCGGGTCGGGCATGCTGTGCGCATCCGGCAACGGGTGCCGGAGGACTGCTGGCCAAGGAGGTACGCAGATGAGGCGTATGTCACGTCGAGGTTTCTCGTTGGTGGCCGCGGCGGCGGTCGCGGGCCTCGCGACGGCGGGGGACGCGGCCGCCGCTCCCGGCCGGCGCCGGAAGAAGGGGCGCGAGCTGCGGGCCATGTGGCTGGCGAGCGTCGTCAACCGCGACTGGCCGTCCAAGCCGGGGCTCCCGGTGGCGCAGCAGCGCAGCGAGTTGCTGGCGTACCTGGACTCGGCCGTGGACCGCAGACTCAACGCGGTGGTCTTCCAGGTGCGGCCGACCGCCGACGCGCTGTGGCCGTCGCCGTACGAGCCCTGGTCGGAGTACCTGACCGGCACGCAGGGCAAGGACCCGGGCTGGGACCCGCTGGGCACCGCCGTGCGCGAGGCCCACCGCAGGGGCCTTGAGCTGCACGCGTGGTTCAACCCCTTCCGGGTCGCTAACCACACCGACCCCTCCCGTCTTGTGGCCACGCACCCCGCCCGGGTGCACCCCGACTGGGTGCTGCCGTACGGCGGGAAGCTCTACTACAACCCGGGCCTGCCCGCGGTGCGGCGCTTCGTGCAGGACGCGATGCTCGACGCTGTGCGCCGGTACCCGATCGACGCGGTGCACTGGGACGACTACTTCTACCCCTACCCGGTCGCGGGCCAGAAGTTCGACGACGACGCCGCCTTCGAGCAGTACGGCGGCGACTTCCCGGACCGGGCGTCCTGGCGGCGGGACAACATCGACACGCTGGTGCGGGAGATGTCGGGCCGGGTGAAGAAGGCGCGGCCGCACTGTCAGTTCGGTGTCAGCCCCTTCGCCGTCTGGCGCAACCTCGCGACGGACCCGACGGGGTCGGACACCCGGGCCGGGGTGCAGACCTACGACGATCTGTACGCGGACACGCGGGGCTGGGTGAAGAAGGGCTGGCTCGACTACATCGTCCCGCAGGTGTACTGGAACATCGGCTTCGCCGCCGCGGATTACGCCAAGCTGATCCCGTGGTGGAGCGACGTCGTGCGCGGCACGGACGTGAAGCTGTACATCGGCGAGGCCCTGTACAAGGCGGGTGATCCGGCGCAGCCCGCGGCCTGGCAGGACCCGGCGGAGCTCTCCCGGCACCTCACGTTCGCCGAGGACTTCCCCGAGGTGCGCGGGCACATCTACTTCTCGGCGAAGGAGGTCGGCGTCGACAGGATCGGCGCGATGGCCCGTGTCGTCGCCGACCACTACCAGGAACCGGCGAGGCCACCGCGCTGATCCGCGCGGACACGGCCTAGGAAGCCGGGTCCTGATGCCGTACGACGGTGTCGGGGCCCGGCGACATCAGCGTCTCGTGGCCGTCCTCGAAGCGGACGCGGTACGGCGGGCCACCGTCCGGGCCCAGGACCTCGACGACCTGCGCGATCCGGTCGTGCTGCCCGACGATCCTGCCGTGCAGCACCAGCTCGTCGCCTACGGTTGCACGCATCTGGAGAGCCCCCTCGTCCCGCTCTGCGGTCGCGAACTGTGGCGGCAAGTGTACGACGGGTGGCGGGAGTTGGGGCCGTCCTCGGGTATACGGCCGGTCAGTCGCGGGCCCGTTGGGTGACCGCGATGCACACGAGGACGGCGGCCGCGGTGAGCGGCGCCGCCACGGTGAGGTGCTCGCCGAGCAGGAACACCGACCAGACCAGCGTCAGGAGCGGCTGGGCGAGCTGGAGCTGGCTGGCCCGCGGGACGCCGATCTCCGCCATCCCCCGGTACCAGACGACGAGGCCGAGGAACTGCGAACCGAGTGCCGCGTACAGCAGGCCCGCCGTGCTGTGCCCGGTGAGGTGGAAGGACTCGTGGGGCAGGGCCGCGAGCGCGCCCACCGCGTTGAGCGGCAGGCACAGGACCAGCGCCCAGCCGATCACCTGCCAGCCGGGCATCTCCCTGGCGAGCCTGCCGCCCTCGGTGTAACCGGCCGCGCAGATCAGCAGCGCGCCGAAGAGGTAGAGGTCGGCGGTGGTCAGGGCGCCGCCGCTCTGCTGCACGGTGAAGGCGATCACCGCGGCGGCCCCGGCGAGCGCCGCCGTCCAGAAGGTGCGCGAGGGGCGGGCCCCGGTGCGCAGCGCCGAGAGGGCGGCGGTCGTCAGGGGGAGCAGGCCGACGACCACGGCCGCGTGGGCGGTGCTCGACGTCTGCAGGGCGAGCGTGGTCAGCAGCGGGAATCCGACGACCACGCCGACGCCCACCACGGCGAGGCCGAACCAGTGCCGCCGGTGCGGGACGGCGACGCGCAGGGCGAGCAGGCAGCTCCCCGCGACCAACGCGGCGAGCACGCCGCGCAGGGTCACGAAGCTCCAGGGTCCGATGCCCTCGAGAGCCCAGGCGGTGGAGGGGAAGGTGAGCGAGAACGCGGTCACGCCGAGAGCGGCCATCACGGTGCCGGCGCGGCGGGACGCGGGCGCGGGGCGCTGCTTCTCGTCGAGGGCGGGGACCGCTATCCGGGTCGGGCGAGTAGCGCTATCCTGTGCTGTCATGCATGACAGTAGCAGTGTGGGCGAACTGGCGAAAAGCCTGCGAGCGGAGCTTGACCGCTACTCGCCAGGTGGAAAGCTGCCGTCGAGCCGGGCGCTGGTCGAGCGGTTCAGGGTGAGCCCGGTGACCGTGTCCCGGGCCCTGGGCCAGCTGGCCGCCGAGGGCCTCGTCGTCACCCGCCCCGGCGCGGGCGTCTTCCGCGCGGAGGCGTCGGAGCCCGCCGCGCCCGTCGGCGACACGTCCTGGCAGGAGGTGACGCTGAGCGCCGACGCCGCAGCCGAACTCGTGCCGCGCTCGGTCGACGCGTCCGGAGTGCTCGCCACCCTCGCCGCGCCGCCGCCCGGCATCATCGAGTTCAACGGCGGCTACCTCGATCCGGCACTGCAGCCCGAGCGCGCGATGGCGGCGGCCCTCGCACGGGCCGGGCGGCGCCCCGGGGCGTGGGGGCGACCGCCGGTCGACGGCCTGCCGGAGCTGCGCGAGTGGTTCGCGCGAGGAATCGGCGGAGCGATCACGGCCGCCGAGGTGCTGATCACCGCGGGCGGGCAGAGCGCCCTGACGACGGCGCTGCGGGCGCTCGCCCCGCCCGGGGCGCCGGTCCTCGTCGAATCCCCCACCTACCCAGGCATGCTGGCGATCGCCCGGGCCGCGGGGCTGCGTCCCGTGCCGGTGCCCGTGGACACCGACGGGGTGCGCCCCCGGCTCCTGGCGGCAGCCTTCGAGGCGACGGGCGCCCGGGTCTTCGTCTGCCAGCCGCTGTTCCAGAACCCGACCGGCGCGGTGCTGTCCGCCGAGCGCCGCCCCGAGGTCCTGCGGATCGCCCGCGAGGCGGGGGCCTTCGTCATCGAGGACGACTTCGTGCGCCGCCTCGTCCACGAGGACGCCGGGCCGCTGCCGCGCCCACTCGCCTCCGACGACCGCGACGGCGTCGTCGTCCACGTCTGCTCGCTCACCAAGGCCACCTCGCCGAGCTTCCGCGTCAGCGCGCTCGCGGCCCGCGGACCTGTCCTTGAGCGGCTGCGCGCCATCCAGGTCGTCGACCACTTCTTCGTACCGAGGCCACTGCAGGAAGCGGCCCTCGAACTGGTGGGCTCCCCGGCCTGGCCACGCCATCTGCGGGCGGTGGCGGGCGAGTTGAAGGAACGCAGGGACACGATGGCGGCGGCGCTGCGGCTGCGCCTGCCCGAGCTCACGGTGCCGCACGTCCCCGCGGGCGGCTACAACCTGTGGCTGCGGCTGCCCGACGGCACGGAGGAGTCCGCGTTCGCCTCCGCGGCCCTGCGCGCGGGCGTGGCCGTGGCCCCAGGCCGCCCGTACTTCGCGGCCGAGCCCCCGGCGGCCCACGTCCGCCTGAGCTTCGCGGCGGTCGCGGGGCCGGGGGAGATCACGGAGGGGGTACGGAGGCTGCGGGTGGCTTGTGATGAGGTGCTGGGCGCCGGGGTGGGCTGAGAGCCTGTCTTCGCGCCCCCGCCTGCGCCCCGACGCCCGGCAGGGGTCAGCGGTCGCCGGGACCTTCGGCGCGGACCGTCCGCCGGTACTCCGTGACGAGCAGCAGGTCCTTGGCGGGGCCGCCGACCCGCCACCGGGTGCGCCAGCAGTCCGCGGCGGCCACCTCGAACTCGCCGCGGTAGAGGTCGCTTACGCAGGGGTGGTCCGTCGTCCAGCGACCCGTGCGCAGGTCGAGGTCGTGGAAGAAGCGGCCGTCGGCGAACTCCACGCGTGCGGTGCCCGCCGCCTCGCCGGGCAGGAAGCGGAGCGTGCGTTCGGCGGGGCGGGCGATGCCGTGCCAGGTGAAGGTGCCGGACTCCTGGTGGAGGAGGCCGCCGGATTCGGGGGCGGGCAGCGGTGAGAAGCGCGTCGTACCGGTGAAGCGGCCCTCGGAACCGTCCGCGAGGTCGCGGACGGTGCGCTCGACGCGCCACTCGCCGGTGAGGAAGGCGAGTGTCTCAGGGACGGGGACGGGGAGGCGGACGGCCACGGCGTCCCTGTCGGCCTTCTCCTCGAAAAGCGGCATACCCGCAGGCTACGCGGCCCGGCCGAGCGCCCCGCCGCCACGGGGGCGGCAGGCGGGGAGCGCGGCGGCTAGCGGTCCAGGACCGCCAGGCTGTTCTGGTCGTACCGCGTCCCCGCCACCCGGTCCGCGGGCGCCGCGGCGTCGATCGCGGCCAGCTCGTCGGCGGACAGCTCGATCGCGGTGGCGCCGAGGTTCTCCTGAAGGTACTTCTCGCGGCGCGTGCCCGGGATCGGCACTACGTCGTCCCCGCGGTGCTGCACCCAGGCGAGCGCGAGCTGTCCGGCTGTCACGCCCTTCTTCGCGGCGAGCGCGTCCAGGGTCTGAACGATGGACAGGTTCTGCTCCAGGTTGCCGTCGGCGAAACGGGGCTGGTAGCGGCGCACGTCGTCCTTCTGGAGGCCGTCGAGCGAGGTGTAGCGGCCGGTGAGGAAGCCGCGTCCGAGCGGCGAGAACGGCACGATGCCGATGCCGAGCTCACGGCAGACCGGCGCGATCTCCGCCTCCAGGTCCCTGGTCCACAGGGACCACTCGCTCTGCAGCGCGGCGATGGGGTGCACGGCGTGCGCCCGCCGGATCGTGCGCGCGCCGGCCTCGGAGAGCCCGATGTGGCGCACCTTGCCCGCCGCCACCAGCTCCGCCATCGCGCCGACGGTCTCCTCGATCGGCACGGTCTTGTCGACCCGGTGCTGGTAGTACAGGTCGATGTGGTCGACGCCGAGGCGGCGCAGCGAGGCGTCGCAGGCCTCGCGTACGTACGCCGCGTCGCCCCGTATGCGCGTGGGCTCGCCGAGCCGGTTGGCGAAGCCGAACTTCGTGGCGACGACGGCCTGTTCGCGGCGCGCGCCGGTGAGCGCGCGGCCGATGAGCTGTTCGTTGTGGCCGTGGCCGTAGTAGTCGGCGGTGTCGAAGAGGGTGACGCCGAGGTCGAGGGCGCGATGGATCGTCGCGATCGACTGCGCGTCGTCGGACGCGCCGTAACCGTGACTCATCCCCATGCAGCCGAGTCCCTGCGCCGAGACGGTCAGCGCGCCGAGGCGGCGCGTGGGAAGGGTGGACATGCTGGTACCTCCTGGGACGTGCGCGGTGATCCGGGGGATGCCCTGTGATCGGGTACGAACCTAGGACTTGGAGCGAACTCCAGGTCAAGCCCCGGATCTCCGGAGAACCGGAGCGCGCGTACGGGGGCTTTCCCCAGGTGGTCCGGCCCGGTAGCACGATGTTCCGGCGCCGTGAGTGTTCCTAGCGTGGTGATCACCAATTCCTCGGTCGGCCGTCGGAGACGGACGGACGGGCGGGCGGACCGGGAGCCACCGAACCAAGGAGCACGATGCGCGTCGCGTCAGCAGTCACCGCCGGTCTCGGCCTCGTCGGATTACTCGCGGGCGAAGTGGCCGCCGCGGACCTTCCCGAGACGCCCAAGTCGGCGCACCAGGCGCTCAGTTGGGGCAGCTGCTCCGCACACCAGAAGGGGCTGAACGAGGCGGGCGCGCGGTGCGCGAAGGTGACCGTGCCCCTCGACTACGCGGACCCCGGCGGCCGTACGATCGACATCGCCGTCTCCCGCATCAAGGCGAAGTCACCGGGGACGCGGCGCGGCATCCTGCTCTCCAACCCCGGCGGCCCGGGCGGCACGGGACTCGCCCACACCCTGGCCCTGCGGTCCACGCTGAAGGGTGCGGCGGACCACTACGACCTGATCGGCTTCGATCCGCGCTTCCTCGGCGAGAGCACGCCCGTCACGTGCGGCAAGGCACCGCGGCCCACGCCACCTGCCGAAAACACCACACCGCGCCGTGACTTCGCGGACGCGGTGCGGTCGGCGCGCGAGACCGCGCGCCGCTGCCAGGAGTACGGCGACAACGCCGCGCTGCTCCCGCACGCGTCGAGCCGGAACGTCGCCCGCGACATGGACGCGATCCGGGCGGCGCTGGGCGAGCGCAAGCTGTCGTACTACGGCGTCTCGTACGGAGCCGACCTGGGCGCTGTCTACACCCAGCTGTTCCCGCGCCGCACCGACCGGATCGTCCTGGACTCCTCGACGGATCCGGCGGCCACGCAGTACGAACTGTTCCAGCGGTCCGGGGCGCCCGCGGAGGCCGCGCTCAAGAACATCGACGGCTCTGATGGCATCGATGGCCTTGACGGCCATACGTACGCGGACGTCCGGGCGTTGCTGGCACGGGCCGAGCGGCACCCCATCCCGGTCAAGGGGCAGCGCCTCAATGCCCCGCTACTGCGCATGATCTTCAAGCAACTCGTCCAGCACGAGGAGAACGACCCCCAACTCCGCGGTGTCGTGGCCGACTTGAAGAAGGCCGCCGCGGGTGAGGCGGTCGAGCCGGGACCGGCGCTCGCCGGGATGCTGGAGTTCCTCTCCTCGCCCGAGGTGGCGGACAGCATGGTGGGCGGCGCGATCTTCATGTGCGGCGACGGGGGCTGGCCCGCGGGCGGGTGGCCCAAGAACCCGCGGACGTACTGGAAGAACATGCAGCGCAGCAGGGCCGACCAGCCGGTGTTCGGGCCGTACGTCAACACAATGATCGCTCCGTGCGCGTTCTGGAAGGGCGAGCCCCGTGAACCCGGCACGAGGATCGGCAATGACGTGCCGGTCCTGATGCTCCAGGCCCGCTACGACAACAACGTCCCGTACGAGGGCGCCCTCGCCCTGCACGCGAAGCTCGCCGGGTCCCGCCTGGTGACGGCGGACATCCGCTCGCACGGCGTCTACGGGCGCGGCAACGACGGCCTCACCCCCGTCCCGTGCGCCGACCGCACCGTCAACGCCTACCTGCGCGACGGGAAGCTGCCCGCCACGGACCGCACGTGCGCGAGGCCGAAGAAGACAGCCGACACCACGGAGAAGGAGAATTCCCGATGACGACCGGGATCAGCAGGCGCACGGGCCTCGCGGCGACCGCGGCGGCACTGCTCACGGGAGTGGCAGGCACCAGGGCCGCCGCGGCAGCCCCCGCCTCCGCCTCCGCCGCCCCGCCCTCCCGGCGCGGGCGCACCCTCCAGCGCGACGTCGACGCGATCCTCGCCACCGGCGTGACCGGCGTCCTCGCCGAGGTGCACGGCCCGCACGGCCGCACGGCCGCCCGGGCGGGCGTCGCCGACCTCGCGGCGGAGCGGCCGGTGCCCTGGGGCGCGTACTACCGCATCGGCAGCGACACGAAGACGTTCACCGCGACGGTCGTCCTCCAACTCGTCGGCGAGGGACGGCTGAAGCTCACCGACACCGTCGAGCGGTGGCTGCCGGGAGCGGTCCGTGGCCACGGCAACGACGGCCGCCGGATCACCGTCGCCAACCTGCTGCGGCAGACCAGCGGCCTCAACGACTATATCGACGGGGACAGCGAGGACTTCACCCCCGACGGCTACCGCCGCAACCGCTTCCGCTCGCAGACGCCCGAGGAGCAGCTGACGGCGGCCCTCGGCGCGCCGCCGCAGTGGCTGCCCGACGCCGACGACCCGGCGGGGGAGCGGCGCTGGGGCTACTCCAACACCAACTACATCGTCGCCGGGATGATCGTCGAGGCGGTCACGGGGCACCCCTGGGCCCAGGAGGTCCACGAGCGGATCATCGAGCCGCTCGGACTGCGCCACACCTTCGCGCCGGGCACCTCGCCGTACGTGCCGCAGCCGACGGCCACCGGTTACACGTACTTCCCGAAGGGCACCCGCCCCGTCGAGACCACCCTCGGCTTCGGCGGCGGAGCCGACGGCTGCCTCATCTCCACGCCGCGCGACCACGGCGTCTTCCTGCGCGCCCTGCTCGGCGGCCGACTGCTGCGCCCGGCGCAGCTGGCGGCCATGAAGCGGACCGTGCCGGTGAAGGACTGGATCCCGGCCGACGGCGTCCGCTACGGCATGGGCATCGCCTGGCGTCCCGTCGCGGGCCGCGACGACGGAATCTGGTTCCACGGCGGAACGAGCCTCGGCTGCGTCTCCGAGGGCGGCGTGACCCCGGACGGCACGACCTCAGTCAACAGCGCGGCCTTCACCCTGCGCATCGACAGCGTGGAGCCGCACGAGGCGCAGGCGCGGGCGACCCTCCGGATGGTGGACGCGGCGCTGAGCGCGGGTCCGGGCCGGGGCGGTTCGTAGGGCTGGTCCCGGGTCCCGGGTCCCGGAGCCCGGAGCCCGGAGCCGGGAGTCCGGGGCTGGGGTGCGGCGGGGCTCCGGGGGCCGGGGGCCTGATGGCGGGGCCCGTCCGTGGTCCCTTCGCCGAGGGCGCTGCCGTACTCCCGGGCGGGCTCCCGTCAGGCTGTGGGTCCGCCCCCGGGTGCGGCTTCGCCCCTGGGGCCGAGTTCCGGCTCAGCTGCGGCTTCGCCGCTGGGTGCGGGCTCCCGCTTGGCTGCGTCTTCGCCGTGGGCGCGACCCCCGGCGGGCCGCGGCTCCACGCCACCCGCGGGTCCGGGTCCCCGCTGGTCTTACGCCGGGTGGCGGCTTCACGTCCGGCCGCGCTCGCAGGCCGGGGGGCATGGCTTCACCCCCGGCCCTGGCCTCGCCGCCGACCGTGGCCCTGACCCGGGATGCGGGCTGCTGCCCGGCTGCGGCTTCACGCCGGGCCGGGGTGTCACGCCGAGCCGTGGTCCTCACCCCGGGGGGCAGGTTGCTGCCCGGCTGCGGTTTCACGCCGGGCCGTGGTGTCACGCCGGGCCGTGGTTCTCACCCCGGGGGGCAGGTTGCTGCCCGGCTGCGGTTTCACGCCGGGCCGGGGGCCTCACCCCCGGGCGCGGTCCTGCCCCCGGGGCAGGACCCGTCCGGCTGCGCCTTCGTGCCGGGCAGCGGCCCCGCCTTCAGCCCTGGCCGCACGCCCGCTCAGCCCTGGCCGCACGCCCGCTCAGCCCTGGCCGCACCCCCGCTCGCCGTCCCACGGCCCGCCGGCCCGAGGCCCGGCAGCGTCGTAGCCGCCACCGCTCCCGCCGCCGCCACCACGGCCAAGGCCGTCAGCGTAGGTGTCATCGCGGAGAGGAACTCCGCGCGGGACCACGGGGGCCGGCCCGCACGCGGGGGACCCGAGGGGGAGGCGGCGGCGGTCATCAGGGTGGTCGCCAGGGCGATGCCCAGCGCCGGGCCCACGTTCATCGCCGTCTGCTGGAGGCCCCCGGCCACCCCGGCGTCGGCCACCGGAGCGTGGCGTACGACGACGGCCGTGGCCGCCACCATCACCGTGCCGAACCCCGCCCCCACGAGCGCGAACGCGCCGCCGACCACCACCGGCCCCGAGGCCTGGTCCAGGCGGGACAGAGCCAGCACGCCGAGGGTGAGCACCGCCATGGCCCCGGTGATCGTCAGGCGCGGGCCCGCCCGGCGCAGCAGTACGGCCGAGAGGGGCGCGCCGACCACCATCATCACCGCGAGCGGCAGGGCGCTCAGCGCACTGTGCAGCGGGTCGAGCGCCCGTACGTCCTGGAGGAAGTACGTCGCGACGAAGAGCGTTCCGAACATCGCGGCGGACGCCGCGATGAGGATGCCGAGCGCGGGGCCGACCGTGGAGGTACGGAGCAGACGGGGCGGCACGAGCGGGCGCGCCGCATGCCGTTCGTGCCGCAGGAACACGCCGCCCGCGAGTACCGCCGCCGACGCCCCCGCGGCGGCGGCCGGCGTCCAGCCGCTCTCCGGGACGCCGACCAGCGTGTGCACGAGACAGGCCAGCGTCACCGCGAGCAGTCCCGCGCCGGGCAGGTCGAGCCCGGGCGCCGGACCCTCCCGGCGCGGCTCCGGCACCCGGACCACCAGCGCCAGTACGCCGATGAGTAGCGCGGGCACGACGCCGAGGAAGAACACGGAGCGCCACCCGAGGTGCGTGGCGAGCGCCCCGCCCAGTACCGGACCGGCCGCGGCGGCGAGGCCGATCGCGCTCGTCCGCAGCGCGATCGGCATGCCGAGCCGGTCCGGCGGGAACGCGGCCCGGAGCATGCCGAGCGTCGCGGGCTGCAGCAGCGCCCCGAAGATGCCCTGGACGACGCGCAGCGCGATCAGCGGGCCGACGCCGGACGCGAGGCCGACCCCGGCCGACGCGGCGGCGAAGCCGAGCGTGCCGACGGCGAAGAGCCGCCGGTGCCCGTACCGGTCGCCGAGCCGCCCCGCGAAGACGAGCAGGCTCGCCACGGCGATCAGGTACCCGGTGCTCGTCCACTGCACCTGGGCGAACGAGGCGCCCAGATCGCGTCGCAGAGCGGGCTGGACCACGCTCAGCACGGTGCCGTCCAACGCGACGATCATGGCGCCGGCGACACTGCAGGCCAGGGTGAGGTTCCGTCGGCCCCTCTCCCCGGGGGCGACGCGCTTCCCTGCCCCGGAAGTCGTGACGCTCATCCGGCTGCCGGCCCGAGCCCGAGATGTGCGTCGAGCGCCGCGTCGAGCAGCGCCTCCACCTCGTCCGTGCCCGTCGCGAGGCGCAGACTGCCCCAGCCCCACAGCTGCGCGATCCCGTGCAGGTTCGCCCACAGCGCACCCGCGGCGACCCGCACGCCCGTGTCGGAGACGGGGGCGGAGGCGGACGCGGACGCGGCTGAGCGGGCCTCGGCGACGAGTCCGACCAGCACGTCGAAGAGCGGCAGGCTCGTCTCCCGCAGGCCGAGCTGATTGCTCTCGAGGAGGTCGTGGCGGAACATCAGCTCGAACATGCCGCGGTGCTCCGCGGCGAAGCCGAGGTACGCGCGGCTCAGCGCCTTCAACCGCGTACGCGCGTCCTGGCCGGCCCCGCCCCCCGCCGCGCCCACGGCCTTCTCCGCCTCGGCCGCCAGCTCGGCGAACCCGCGCCGGGCGATGGCGGACAGCAGCGCCACGTGCGTGGGGAAGTGGCGCCGGGGCGCTCCGTGGGAGACACCGGCCCGGCGGGCGATCTCCCGCAGCGTCAGCGCCTGCACCCCGTCCGTCGCCACCAGCTCCACGCCGACGTCCACCAGCCGGGCCCGCAGCCCGGCGTCCTGTTCGTCCCCGCCCATCGCCCTGCCCACCACTGGATTCATAGACACTGTCTACCGCATCGCGTAGACAGTGTCTACCAAGATTGGGGTCCTTAGGGCCCTGTCCGTGACGGGGGAGGGAGGAGATATCTTGATGTCGAGCAATGTTGCAGACGCGGAGCGGAGCACCCGGTGACTGACTCGACCATCATCTACACCCACACTGACGAGGCCCCGGCCCTGGCGACCCATTCCTTCTTGCCGGTGGTCCAGGCCTACGCCTCGACGGCCGGGGTCAGCGTGGAGACCCGCGACATCTCGCTCGCGGGCCGCATCATCGCCCTCTTCCCCGAGTTCCTCGAGGAGAGCCAGCGCATCGATGACGCCCTTGCCGAGCTCGGCGAGCTCGCCAAGACGCCCGGGGCGAACATCATCAAGCTGCCGAACATCTCGGCCTCGATCCCGCAGCTCAAGGCCGCGATCGCCGAGCTGCAGGGCCAGGGCTACGCGCTCCCCGACTACCCGGACGACCCGAAGACCGACGAGCAGCGCGACATCCGCGCCCGCTACGACAAGGTCAAGGGCAGCGCCGTCAACCCGGTCCTGCGCGAGGGCAACTCCGACCGCCGCGCCCCCGCCTCGGTCAAGAACTACGCCAAGGCCCACCCGCACCGCATGGGCGCCTGGACGGCCGACTCGAAGACGAACGTCGCCACCATGGGCGCCAACGACTTCCGCTCCACCGAGAAGTCCGCGGTGATCGCCGAGGACGGTTCGCTGCGCATCGAGCTCACCGGTGACGACGGCTCCACCACCGTCCTGCGCGAGTCCGTACCGGTCCTCGCGGGCGAGGTCGTCGACGCCTCCGTCATGCGCGTCGCCGCGCTGCGCGAGTTCCTCGGCGAGCAGGTCGCCCGCGCCAAGGCCGAGGGCGTCCTCTTCTCCGTGCACCTCAAGGCCACGATGATGAAGGTCTCCGACCCGATCGTCTTCGGCCACGTGGTCCGCGCCTTCTTCCCGAAGACGTTCGCCGCGCACGGCGAGACCCTCGCCGCCGCGGGCCTGACCCCGAACGACGGTCTTGGCGGCATCTTCAAGGGCCTGGAGTCCCTCCCCGAGGGCGCGGCCATCAAGGCGTCCTTCGAGGCCGAGCTGGCCGAGGGCCCCGAGCTCGCCATGGTCGACTCCGACAAGGGCATCACCAACCTGCATGTCCCGAGCGACGTCATCGTCGACGCCTCCATGCCGGCCATGATCCGCACCTCCGGCCACATGTGGGGCCCGGACGGCGCCGAGCACGACACCCTCGCGGTCCTGCCGGACAGCAGCTACTCCGGGGTCTACCAGGTCGTCCTCGACGACTGCCGCGCCAACGGCGCCTTCGACCCCTCGACGATGGGCTCCGTCCCGAACGTCGGCCTCATGGCGCAGAAGGCCGAGGAGTACGGCAGCCACGACAAGACCTTCGAGATCCCCACCACGGGCAACGTCCGGGTCCTCGACGGCGCCGGCAACGTCGTCCTCGAGCAGGCCGTCTCCACCGGTGACATCTTCCGCATGTGCCAGACCAAGGACGCGCCGATCCAGGACTGGGTCAAGCTCGCCGTCACCCGCGCCCGCGCCACCGGCAGCCCGGCCGTGTTCTGGCTGGACGACACCCGCGCCCACGACGCCGTGCTCATCGGCAAGGTCGAGCGCTACCTCGCCGACCACGAGACCGAGGGCCTGGACATCCGGATCATGTCGCCGGTCGAGGCCACCGCGTTCTCCCTGGAGCGCATCCGCCGCGGCGAGGACACCATCTCCGTCACCGGCAACGTCCTGCGCGACTACCTGACCGACCTCTTCCCGATCCTGGAGCTGGGCACCAGCGCCAAGATGCTGTCGGTCGTCCCGCTGATGAACGGCGGCGGCCTCTTCGAGACGGGCGCCGGCGGCTCCGCCCCGAAGCACGTCCAGCAGCTGGTCAAGGAGAACTACCTGCGCTGGGACAGCCTGGGCGAGTTCCTCGCCCTCGCGGTGAGCTTCGAGCACCTCGCCACCACCACGGGCAACGCGCGCGCCCAGATCCTCGCCGACACCCTGGACCGCGCGACGGCCACGTTCCTGGAGAACGACAAGTCGCCGAGCCGCCGCCTCGGTGGCATCGACAACCGCGGCAGCCACTTCTACCTCGGCCTGTACTGGGCGCAGGAGCTGGCCGGGCAGACGGAGGACGCGCAGCTCGCCGAGGCGTTCGCGGCCCTGGCCAAGACGCTGGCCGAGCAGGAGCAGACCATCGTCGACGAGCTGATCGCCGTGCAGGGCTCGCCGGCCGACATCGGCGGCTACTACCAGCCGGACGCGGCCAAGGCCTCCAAGGTCATGCGCCCGTCCGCGACGCTCAACCAGGCGCTGTCGATCCTGGGCTGACGCTTCCGGTACGCAGTGAACAGAGGGGCCCCCGCCGATGTGGCGGGGGCCCCTCCGCGTACGAGGTGAAGGCGCAGCGCTACGAGTGCCGCGCTACGAGCGGCGCCGGGGCTTGCCGCGCTTGGCGGGCTTGGGGCGGGCTGCGGCGCCGCGCTGCGGCTTGCCGGTCGCCCTGCCGCCCGACGCGCCGCCGGTCTTGCCGCCCGTCTTGCCCGCCGCGGGCTTCCGCTTGGGCTGGGCGGCCGCCTTGGCCTGGTCCTTCGCCGGCGCCTGCGCACGGCCGCGCGAGCTGTTGACCGTCCGGCCGCGGACGATCCCGATGAAGTCCTCGACCAGGTCGGTGGTCTCCGCCTCCGGCCACGACAGGGCGACGCGCGACTCGGGGGCGTCCGTCACCGGGCGGTAGGTGAGGTCCTTGCGGTGGTGCAGGCGGGCGAGCGACTGGGGGACGACCAGGAGGCCGACGCCCGCCGCGACCAGCTCGACGGCGTCCTCGGTCGTGGCGGGCCGCTCCAGCGCGGGCAGGCCGGGCCGCCGCTCCCACTCCAGGGTCTCGTCGAGCGGATGGAACACGATGTCGTCGGCGAGATCCTCGACCGACACCTCGTCGACCGCCGCGACGACGTGGTCCTTGGGGGCCACGACGACCGTGGTCTCGGTGTAGAGGGGGATCGCGCTGAGGTCCGTACGGTCGATGGGCAGCCGTACGAAACCGGCGTCCGCGCCACCCGCCCGCAGCACGTCGGGCGCCTCTTCGGCGGAGACCGTCACGAGGGTCAGCGGGACATCGGGCAGCCGCTCGTTCCAGATCCGCACCCATTTGGCGGGCGTCACTCCGGGGACGTAGGCGAGCCGGAACGCCGGGGGTACTTCCGAGCCTGTCACCTCGCCAGGCTACCCGGCGTGGTCAGGAGTAGCGCACATGCTCGATACCCTTGACCCATGACGTCGCACCAGACCACCCAGACCATGAAGCCCGCGACCGCGGCGAAGAAGCTGGGTGTGTACCTCCAGGCCACGCCCGCCGAGTTCCAGGAGGGCGTCATCTCGCGCAGCGAGCTGAACGCGCTCCAGACCGACCCGCCCGAGTGGCTCAAGGAGCTGCGGCGCAACGGCCCGCACCCCCGCCCCGTCGTCGCGGCCAAGCTCGGGGTCTCCATCGCGGGCCTCGCGCGCGGCGGCGTGACCGAGCCGCTCACCACGGAGCAGATCGACGCCCTGAAGGAGGAGCAGCCCGGCTGGCTGCGCCAGGAGCGCGCCGTCCAGGCCGAGGTCCGCAAGGAGGGCGTGCGCATCAAGGAGAAGCAGGCGGAGCAGGCCGAGAAGCGCGCGACGCGCGCCGAGGACTCCCGCTCCTGACGCCGCCTACCCGTCGGCTACCCGTCGGCGCCTCGCCGCCCGAGCGTCCGGAAGAACCTCCGCACGTCGTCGACGAGCAGTTCAGGCTGCTCCATCGCCGCGAAGTGGCCGCCCCGGTCGTACGTCGTCCACTGGACGATGTTCTCGGTGCGGTCCGCGATGTGGCGCAGCGGGATGAAGTTGTCACGGGGGAAGTCGGCCAGCGCGGTCGGCGTCGTCGACGGCTCGGGCGGGTTGCCGGTGTAGGCGGCCTGCGCCCGCGCGTAGTAGATCCGGGCCGACGAACCCGCCGTGCCGGTCAGCCAGTACAGCATCACGTTCGTGAGCATCCGGTCGCGGTCGACGGCGTCCTCGGGGCGGTCCGTGGAGTCCGTCCACTCCTTGAACTTCTCGACGATCCAGGCCAGTTGGCCCACCGGTGAGTCGGTAAGGCCGTACGCCAGGGTCTGCGGGCGGGTGCTCTGGATGTCGGCGTACCCCTGACGGTCCCGGCTCCACGCCCGCGTGCGCTCCCAGGAGGCCAGCGTGCGCGCACGCTCCGACGGGTCCAGCGCGCTCAGCTCCCGCGCGGTCGGCTCCCGCGTCTGCGCCGAGTTGGGCAGCAGGTTCAGGTGTACGCCGATGACGTTCTCCGGACGCAGGCGGCCGTGTTCGCGGGAGATGGCCGCTCCCCAGTCGCCGCCCTGGACGCCGTACCGCTCGTAGTCGAGCCGTCGCATCAGCTCGGCGGAGGCGAGGGCGACCCGCCGGAACTCCCAGCCGGTCTCCCGGGTCGGGCCGGACAGGCCGAACCCGGGGATGCTGGGCAGCACCAGGTGGAACGCGTCGGCCGGGTCGCCGCCGTGCGCCCGCGGATCGGTGAGCGGGCCGACGACATCGGCGAACTCGACGATCGAGCCCGGCCAGCCGTGGGTCATGATCAGGGGCGTCGCGTCCGGCTCGGGGGACCGGACATGGGCGAAGTGGAGGTTCGCGCCGTCGATCGTGGTGGTGAACTGCGGCCACTCGTTCAGCGCGGCTTCGGCGGCCCGCCAGTCGTACACGTGGCGCCAGTGCCGCACGAGCTCCTCGAGGTAGTCGCGCGGGACGCCGTACGCCCAGCCGGCCCCGGGCAGTTCGTCGGGCCAGCGGACGCGGTCGAGCCGGGCGTGGAGATCGTCCAGGTCAGCCTGGGGTATGGCGATGCGGTAGGGCCGGATGGTGGTGTCGCGCGAGGTCGTCATCGCTGCGCATGCTACGTCCGGGGGGTTCCGCACGTGACCGGCTTTTCCCCGGCCTGCTCCGCGGGCTCGCGCCGGGCGTGCGGCCGGCGCGCCGTTCGCATCAGGCGCCGCGTCTCGCGGTCGATGGCCCAGGCGTCCGCCACCGGCCCCAGGTGCCCGAGCTTGTCGGGGTTGATGATCAGGCGGATCGCCTGGATCCGCCCGTCGGCCACGTCGAGCGCCAGGGTGTGGAGCACCTTGCCGTCCCGGTCGCGGAAGACCGCGCCCGGCCCGCCGTTGACCTCATGGGCCTCGAACGCCACGCCGATCCGCGTCATCACGGGGAAGCTGGCGGTGAGCAGCCTGGCCACCTTCTCGCCGCCGACGACGGTCCGCGACAGCTGCGGACCCTTGCCGCCGCCGTCCCCGACCATCGCCACGTCGGCGGCGAGCAGGCTCCGCAGTCCGGCGACGTCGCCCTCGCTGAGGGCGTCGAAGAACCGGGACGCCAGCTCGGCGCGCTCCTCGCGGGCCGGTTCGAAGCGCGGCCGTCCGGCCGCCATGTGCCGCCGGGCCCGCACCAGCAGCTGCCGGCACGCCGCCTCCGACCGCTCCACCGCCGCGGCGACCTCGTCGAACCCGAAGCCGAACACGTCACGCAGCACGAACACCGCCCGCTCCAGCGGGCTGAGCCGCTCAAGGAGCAGGAGCGCCGCCACCGACACCGACTCGGCGAGTTCCACCGCCCGTGCCGGATCCTGGTACGGGTCCTCGAGCAGCGGCTCGGGGAACCAGGGGCCCGCGTACTGCTCCCGGCGCACCCGCGCGGACCGCAGTACGTCGATGGAGATCCGCGTCACCGCGGCGGACAGATAGGCCTTGGCCGACGTGGGGCGGGTGGCCGACGCGTCGAAGCGCAGCCACGTCTCCTGCACCGCGTCCTCGGCCTCGCTCACGCTGCCCAGGATCCGATAGGCGATCGAGAACAGCAGCGACCGCAGCTCCTCGAACTCCTCGACCTTGTCCATGCCGTCCCCCTCGCTCCCCGTCAGCCGCTCAGTCTCGCTCCCCGTCAGCCGTTCGGTGGATCTGGCCGGGCTCGTAGTCGCCGGCCGGCTGCCGGGTCATGATGTTCATCCGGTTGACCATGTTCATGAACGAGATGTGTACCACCAGGGCGGCGAGCTGCTCCTCGTCATAGTGCTCCGCGGCGCGCGCCCACACCTCGTCGCCGACCCCGCCGGACGCGTCCGCGACCCGGGTCGCCTCCTCCGAGAGCTCCAGCGCGGCGCGCTCGGCCTCGGTGAAGACCGTGGCCTCCCGCCAGGCCGCGACCAGGTTGAGCCGCACCGGCTTCTCACCCGCCGCGGTGGCCTCCTTGGTGTGCATGTCGATGCAGACGGCGCAGCCGTTGATCTGGCTGACGCGCAGCGCCACCAGCTCCTGCGTCGCGGTCGGCACCGTCGTCTCCTTGAGCGCGTTGCTCCCCGCGATGAAGTACTTGAGCGCCTTGGCGGCGTTGGGCTGGGCGAAGAAGTCGAGTCGCGCGTCCATGATGTGCTCCCTCTGGGCTCGTTCTGGGCTTGTTCGTGCTGACACCCCTGAGACGAGGCAGCCTGATCCCCTGTGACATGGAGGGATGTGACCCGCGTCTCCCGTGTCCGCCACCCCTCCCTACGAGCGCCCCCTCTCTACGAGTGCTCCCTCTCGTTCTCCGTAAGGGTCTCGAATGCCGCGCACAGGAGCCGGACGCTGCGCCGGAACTTCTCGTCCTGGCTCAGCCGGGGCATCTGCTCCATGACGAGCGGGAAGCGCGCGCACAGGTCGGCGTAGGTCTCGGCGGTGACGGTCGGCGCCGTGGGCTCGGTCTGCTCCTGGAGGACGAAGCCCGTGATGTGGCTGAGGAGGGTGTCGGCCGCGATGCCGCAGTGCTCGGCGGGGACGCCTGCGTCGAGCAGGGTCCCGAGGAGTCGCTCCATCAGGGACAGCCCGCCGGTGCTCAGCGTCCCGGGGCTGTCGGCCAGCAGGAGCGCGCCCCCAGGGTGCTGCTTGAGGCTCCGGCGCAGCGCCACGGCCTGCACCTCGATCTCTTCCCACCGGGCCGCCCCGGGCGGCAGCACGGCCAGGGCGTCGCTCCCCGCGTCGTACGCGTGCCGGCAGACCCGGTCGGCCATCAGCTCGAGCAGCTCGCCCTTGCTGCGTACGTGGTAGTAGAGGCTGCCCGCGTGGGTGCCGAGCCGCTCGGCCACCCCGCGCATGGACAGGCCGTGGTATCCGGTCTCGGCGAACGTGGTCATTCCGGCGTCGATGATCCGCTCTCTGGTGAGCTTCATGAGGGCACCGTAACAGCTTTTCAAACACCGTTAGAAAATCGTGCTAGCCTCACCGATGACTGGTTTCGAACACTGTTGGAAGAGGGCACGGGGGACATGGGCGGACTGGATGGACTGGGCGGACTGCTCTTCGGCGCGACGACGGCCGCGCTGATGGTGATGATGATCAACAGCGGGCTCGGCGCGGTGGGGCGGGACTCGCTGCGCGGGCGGCCCGTTCCGTGGGTCGCGGTCGGCCTGACGGCGCTTGCGGTGGCCGGTGTCGTCCTTCAGCTGTGCTGGAAGGGGGCGATGGCCGCCCTCGACGACGACCCCGCCAAATCCGGCTGGTGGCGAGTGCTCACCGCCGTCTTCATGCAGAACGGCGGCTTCACCGGCGGGCTCTGGAACATCGCCACTCTCGCCGCCGTGGCGGCGCTCGCGCAGTGGCTCTGGGGCGGTCCGCTGACCGCGCTCCTCTTCGGCGCCGGCGTCCTCCTGCCGGAGCGGATCGACGCCCTGCTCGGTCTGGGCGGCGGCCACAGCACCGACCCCCGCAACTTCGCGGGCAGCTCAGGTGCCACGTACTTCCTCGGAGCCACCCTGGCGGCCGCTCTCCTGACGCGCGCCCGCACCAGGAAGGAGCGGGCCCTCGCGGCCGGTGTCCCGGTGCTCGGGCTCCTCATGTGGGTCGCGCAGGACAACGGTCACGGTCTCGTGGCCGCCTACGGCTTCGCGCTCGGAACCGTCCTCTGGGCGGTACTGCGACGGGTGCCGCGTCTCCGTCCGGGAGCGGGCACCCGTACGCCGTCCGTCACCTCCTGAGCGCGGCGCCGCGGGTCTGCGCCCTGTTCAGCGGGTCGCGCCGGCCCCGGCCGTCGGCAGGTAGCGCGGGGCGCGCCAGGCCTTCAGCAGGTGCTCCACCGCGGCCCCCAGTGACAGAAGCTCGGTGTCCTGGCGGTCACCGGCCATCAGGAGCAGGCCGATCGGGAGTTCGTTCACGGTCCCCGCGGGCACCGAGAGGGACGGATATCCGGCGACGGCCGCGGGGGTCGAGGACGGGATGACGTCGTTGTCGCCGCGCGCGCAGTCGGTCGTCCAGGCGGGCGGGTTCGTGGGCGCGGCGATGGCGTCCAGGTGGTGGGAGGCCATGGTCTCGTCGATGGAACGCCGGGAGAGGTCCTTCAGCTCGGCGCGCATCGCCCGGTACGCGGGGTCGGTGGTGGGCGGCGCGGCGAGCGCCTGCTCGAACAGCTCCTGGCCCGCGAAGCAGCTCTGCTCCTCGGGGTGGGCGCGGTTGAACTCGATCAGCCCGGCGAGGTCCTCGGGGCCTTCGCGAGTGGCGAGGTAGGCGTCGATGTCCCGGTGGAACTCGCTGAGCAGCGCCGGGAATTCGAGTTCGGCGAGCCGGTCCTGGTACGGGGGCGTCACCTCGACGACCACGGCCCCGGCCTTGCGCAGCTTCGCCGCCGTACGGGTCATCACCGCGTCCACGTCGGCGCCGAGCGAGGGGAGGCGCCACAGGCCGATCCGCTTGCCGCGGAGCCCGGCGTCCCTCCGGCCCGCCGCCGTGTCCACGCCACGTGAACCGGCCTTCTGTCCGCTGATCACCGAGAGCGTGAGCGCGGTGTCGGTGACGTTGCGCGCCATGGGCCCCGCGGTGTCCTGCTCGGCGGAGATCGGCACCACGCCGGACCCGCTGACCAGGCCGAGGCTGGGCTTGTGGCCGACGACGCCGTTCATCCCGGCCGGGCACACGATCGAGCCGTCCGTCTCGGTGCCGATCGCCACCTGCGCCAACGACGCGGCGAGCGCGGCGCCGGAACCGGCCGACGACCCGCAGGGGTTGCGGTCGAGTACGTACGGGTTGTGGGTCTGCCCGCCCACGGCCGACCAGCCCGAGGTCGGCTTCGCGCCGCGGAAGTTGGCCCATTCGGACAGGTTGGTCTTGCCGAGGATGACCGCCCCCGCCTTCCTCAGCCGGGCCACCAGTACGGCGTCGGTGGCGGGCGGCTTCCCGGCGAGCGCGAGCGATCCGGCCGTCGTCGGCATGTCACGCGTGTCCACGTTGTCCTTGAGCAGGACGGGGATGCCGTCCAGCGGCCCGAGGGTCTTCCCCTGCCGGTGCCGGGCGTCGCTTGCGGCCGCCTCGCGCAGGGCCGCCGGGCTCGTCCGCAGCACCGCGTGGATCTTCGGGTCGACCTTCTCGATCCGTCGCAGATAGGCCCGGGTCAGCGCCGAAGCGCTCAGCGACCCGTCCGTCATGCGCGCCTGCAACTCCGGGATCGTCACGGTGTCCAGGTCGATCCCGGAAGCGAGACGCGCTCCGGCCGGCGGCGACGCGCTCCCGGCGCCGTGCCCGGCGCCTCGCGCCCCGGCATCCGGTATACCCGTCAGAAGGGACCCCGCGACAAGGGCGGCGGTCATTGCGGTCATGCTCCTCTTGCCCATGAGGCTCAGCCGACTACACGGGCAGCACCCGGCGCAAGAGTGCGGAGCTTGCACAGATCGTGAACACCGGGCCCGCCGGGCGCACTTCAAGCCACCGCGGTCAGCACCGCCTCCGCCGCTCTCGACATCCTGCTCCGCACATGAGACTGAGTTCTTGAGCTGGCCCGTGAGCGCTTGAGTTGGCCTGGGTGAGCGCAGGAGGTGGCCCGCAGGGTAGCGGCCGCTGCTCTCACCTGCGTCGTTTTCGATGAAAGTGGTACGCGAGACCTTTCGGGCGGCATGTTCTGGGGGCGACGACCGGAAACGCCAGATCGCCTCCATCTTCATCTGGACCCGCGTCACCGCCGGGGAACACCTCTTCGCACCCCGCCCCCTCGAACAGGCCCAGCCCGAACGGATCCGCCGGGCATGGGCCGCCCGGCGCCCCACCACCTGGCACCAACTCGCCTGGACCCCGGATCCGGGCCCCCACTATGCCGCCCTGCGACGGCTCCTCACCGAGTACGCAGGCAAGCTGGCCAAGGAGATCGATGCTGCGGACCCGCTCGCCAACGGCGCGGTTACATAAGATGCATCGCCCTTTGCCAGAAGCTGCGTCAGCCGGTCGTGGGCACGTGCCCTCGGTCGTGGAGCGGATACCAGCAGAAGGAGTACCAGTCATGATCCTCCCGAAAGTCCGGGACCCTCGTTTCGTGACGATCCGCCGCGGCGGGACCCTCACCGACACGGATCACCATCTCCTCGCCCTGTGGGCGGCATCGTGCGCGGAGCGCGTCCTGGACCTCTTCGAGTCGGTTCGGCCCGAGGATCCACGACCGCGTCAAGCGATCGAACATGCCCGAGCCTGGGTGCGTGGCGAGGTCAAGATGGCGCAAGCTCGCGCGGCGGGAGGCCATGCGATGGGCGCTGCCCGAGACCTGCGTGGCGCAGCACGGCATGCCGCATGCGCCGCCGGCCAGGCCGCGGTCGTTGCACACGTCGCCGCCCACGAACTGGGTGCGGCTGCCTATGCGATCAAGGCTGCGCGTGCTGCCGCGCAGGAAGACGAGGGCGAAGCAGCTGGGCGACTTGAGTGCCAGTGGCAGCGTGACCAGCTTCCGGAAGCGATCTGCGAGCTCGTACTTGACGATCAGCGCTTGCGCAACGACATCTGCTGGTCGGTGTTCGACTGCTGAGCGTAGGCCGGGGCGCCGGCTACCCCGGCACCTTCCGCTACTACCTCTTCACCGGCGGCTTCGAGCGCACAGCGAAGGACCTCCAAAAACCGCGCGCTGATCCGCGGGCCGCCCCCGACGCACACCCGGGCCAACTCAAGCGCTCATGGGCCAACTCAGAACTCAGTCTCACACGCTGTGACCGAGCGCTGCAGTTGGCCCCGAAGGACAACTACAGCGCTCAGTTCTGATGAACGGGCCTGTATCCGCGTTGCGAATGGGGCGGGCAGATCAGCGTAGCGGCGGCGTGCGCTCACCGGCCGAAGCGGCTCTTCTTGGGAGGGTCGGCAGGGATCAGCTCTTGGATATGGACGAGCTCGGCCGCTCGGATGGTCAAGTGCTCGGCAACCGTCGTCGGTCCCTCGTCACCCTTGAACCAGTACGACTTGGTCAGCTCGACAAACCAGCTTGTCGGCGAAGTCTGGAACACTATTCGACCGAACGAGGTGTCGGTCTGAAGCAGGCCGGGGGTACTGGACCGGGCGACATCCTCAGCACGGGTAACGGCCGCTTCCCTTCCGCCTTCGACCGAGATCTTGCGCAACAGCCTCGACTCCCCGTGCTGGGCCTGTTCCACCAAGACGTACCAGCTCACAGTCCTGCCCCTCCCGCAACGGGGCGTGCCCGCCGCCCGGTGCAGCGACCCGCCCTCACGCTCGCGATCCAGACGCTACCTCGCGGGCCAACTTTCACGCGCAGGGGCCAACTCGCGTGCTCAAGGGCCAGGTAGCGCGCTCAGTCACAGCGCATCCGTACCGCCCCCGCAGCCACGTTGCATAAAACTGCGGTGAAACGTATAGTCATGCCATCCAAGAGGAGGGTTCCATGAGGGTACGCGCAGCAGTGGCAGGGGCGAGTGGGTACGCGGGCGGCGAGCTGCTGCGTCTGCTGCTCGGGCACCCCGGGATCGAGATCGGCGCCCTCACCGGCAACTCCAACGCGGGGCAGCGCCTGGGCGCGTTGCAGCCGCATCTGCTTCCGCTCGCCGACCGGATCCTGGAGCCGACCACCGGCGACGTCCTCGCCGGGCACGACGTCGTCTTCCTCGCGCTGCCCCACGGGCAGTCCGCCGCCGTGGCCGAGCAGCTCGGACCGGACGTCCTCGTCGTCGACATGGGCGCGGACTTCCGGCTCGCGGACGCGGCGGACTGGGAGAAGTTCTACGGGAGTCCGCACGCCGGTACCTGGCCGTACGGCCTGCCCGAGCTGCCGGGCGCCCGCGCCGCGTTGGCGGGCGCCAAGCGCATCGCGGTGCCCGGCTGCTACCCCACCGCCGTCTCGCTCGCGCTCTTCCCGGCGTACGCGGCCGGTCTCGTCGAGGCGGAGGTGGTGATCGTCGCGGCGTCCGGCACCTCCGGCGCGGGCAAGGCCGCCAAGCCGCACCTGCTGGGCTCCGAGGTCATGGGCAGCATGTCCCCGTACGGCGTGGGCGGCGCCCACCGGCACACGCCCGAGATGATCCAGAACCTCAGCGCCGCCGCGGGCGCCCCCGTCACCGTCTCCTTCACGCCGACCCTGGCCCCGATGCCCCGCGGCATCCTCGCCACGTGCAGCGCGAAGGCCAAGGCGGGCGTCGGCGCCGAGTCCGTGCGGGACGTGTACGTGAAGGCCTTCGCCGACGAGCCGTTCGTCCACCTGCTCCCCGAGGGGCAGTGGCCCGCCACCGCCGCCGTGTACGGGTCGAACGCCGTGCAGGTCCAGGTCGCGTACGACGAGGCGGCCGGGCGCGTGATCGTGATCAGCGCCATCGACAACCTGACCAAGGGCACCGCCGGCGGCGCCCTGCAGAGCATGAACATCGCCCTCGGCCTCGACGAGGCCACCGGGCTCACTACGATCGGAGTCGCGCCGTGAGTGTGACGGCAGCCAAGGGATTCACGGCCGCGGGCATCGCCGCGGGCATCAAGGAGAACGGCAACCCGGACCTGGCCCTCGTGGTCAACACCGGGCCCCGCCTGGCCGCCGCGGGCGTCTTCACCTCCAACCGCGTCAAGGCCGCCCCCGTCCTCTGGTCCGAGCAGGTCCTCAAGGGCGGCCTGGTCTCCGCCGTCGTCCTCAACTCCGGTGGCGCCAACGCCTGTACGGGCCCCAAGGGCTTCCAGGACACGCACGCCACCGCCGAGAAGGTCGCCGATGTCCTGTCCTTGAACGCCGGTGACGTCGCCGTCGCGTCGACCGGACTCATCGGCGTGACCCTCCCCATGGACAGGCTCCTGCCTGGCGTCGAGAAGGCCGCCGCCGAACTCTCCCCGCACGGCGGAGAGAAGGCCGCCATCGCCATCAAGACCACCGACAGCGTCCACAAGACGTCCGTGGTCACCAAGGACGGCTGGACCGTCGGCGGCATGGCCAAGGGCGCGGGCATGCTCGCCCCCGGCCTCGCCACCATGCTCGTCGTCCTCACCACCGACGCCGACCTGGAGGCCGACGTCCTGGACCGGGCGCTGCGCGACGCCACCCGGCTCACCTTCGACCGCGTCGACTCCGACGGCTGCATGTCGACCAACGACACCGTCCTGCTGCTCGCCTCCGGCGCCGCCGGAGTCACCCCGCAGTACGCCGAGTTCGCCGCCGCCGTACGCGAGGTCTGCGACGACCTCGGACGCCAGCTGATCGGCGACGCCGAGGGCGCGAGCAAGGACATCAAGGTCGAGGTCGTGAACGCGGCGAGCGAGGCCGACGCCGTCGAGGTCGGCCGCTCCATCGCCCGCAACAACCTCCTCAAGTGCGCCCTGCACGGCGAGGACCCCAACTGGGGCCGCGTGCTCTCCGCCATCGGCACGACATCGGCGGCCTTCGACCCGAACGAGCTGAACGTCGCCATCAACGGCGTCTGGGTCTGCAGGAACGGCTCCGTCGGCGAGGACCGCGAGCTCGTCGACATGCGCTACCGGGAGATCGTCATCACCGCCGACCTGGCCGCGGGCGACGAGGCCGCGACCATCTGGACGAACGACCTCACCGCGGACTACGTCCACGAGAACAGCGCGTACAGCTCATGACCAAGGACGCGAGCAGCCAGCCCACCGCCCGCAAGCACACCGCGCTCCCCAAGGCGCAGATCCTCATCGAGGCACTGCCCTGGCTGACCCGGCACCGCGGCAAGACCGTCGTCATCAAGTTCGGCGGCAACGCCATGGTCGACGAGGAGCTGAAGGCCGCCTTCGCCCAGGATGTCGTCTTCCTGCACCACGCGGGCCTCAAGCCCGTCGTCGTGCACGGCGGCGGACCGCAGATCAGCGCGGCCCTCGACCGGCACGGCATCATCAGCGAGTTCAAGGCGGGCCTGCGCGTCACCACCGAGGACGCCATGGACGTCGTACGCATGGTGCTCGCCGGACAGGTGCAGCGCGAGCTGGTCGGGCTGCTCAACCGGCATGGCCCGCTCGCCGTCGGCCTCACCGGCGAGGACGCGCACACCATCACCGCCACCAAGCACCGGCCCCGCATCGAGGGTGAACTGGTCGACATCGGCCGCGTCGGCGAGATCACCGAGATCGACACCGGCGCCATCGAGGCGCTGCTCGCCGACGGCCGTATCCCGGTCGTCTCCTCGATCGCCCGTTCCCAGGACGATCACCATGTCTACAACGTCAATGCTGATACGGCGGCTGCGGCACTCGCTGCGGCGCTTGATGCCGAGACCCTGATGGTCCTGACCGACGTCGAGGGCCTCTACGAGGACTGGCCCAACAGCGACGAGGTGATAAGCCGCCTCACCGCCGCCGAGCTGGAGAAACTCCTGCCCGAGCTGGCCAGCGGCATGGTCCCCAAGATGGAGGGCTGTCTGCACGCCGTGCGCAACGGCGTCGAGACCGCCCGCGTCATCGACGGACGCGTCCAGCACTCGATCCTGCTGGAGATCTTCACGGATGAAGGAATCGGCACGATGGTCGTGCCCGACACGGAGGGGGAGTCATGAGCAACCAGGAGCTGACCACGCGCTGGCAGGGCGCGCTCATGGACAACTACGGCACGCCCAGGCTGCCTCTCGTACGCGGCGCGGGCACCAAGGTGTGGGACGCCGACGGCAAGGAGTACCTCGACTTCGTCGGCGGCATCGCGGTCAACGCCCTCGGCCACGGGCACCCGGCGGTCGTCGAGGCCGTGAGCGCGCAGATCGGCGCCCTCGGCCACGTCTCGAACCTCTTCGTCGCCGAACCGCCCGTCGCGCTCGCCGAGAAGCTGCTGCAGCTCTTCGGCCGCGAGGGCCGGGTGTACTTCTGCAACTCCGGTGCCGAGGCCAACGAAGCTGCGTTCAAGCTCGGCCGACTGACCGGCCGTCCGCACATGGTCGCCACCGGGGGCGGCTTCCACGGCCGCACGATGGGCGCGCTCGCCCTCACCGGCCAGCCCGGCAAGCAGAAGCCGTTCGTACCGCTGCCCGGAGAGGTCACGCACGTCCCGTACGGCGACGTCGAGGCGCTGCGCGCGGCGGTCACCACCGAGACCGCCTTCGTGATCATCGAGCCGATCCAGGGCGAGAACGGCGTCGTCGTGCCGCCCGCGGGCTACCTGGAGGCGGCCAGGGACATCACTGCGGCCACCGGCACGCTCCTCGTCCTCGACGAGGTGCAGACCGGAATCGGCCGCACCGGGCACTGGTTCGAGCACCTCGCGCACGACGGCGTCCAGCCGGATGTCGTCACGCTCGCGAAGGGTCTGGGCGGCGGCCTTCCGCTCGGCGCGACCGTCGCGTTCGGCGCCGCAGCCGACCTCTTCGAGCCCGGTCACCACGGCACGACATTCGGCGGCAATCCGGTCGCGTGCGCCGCGGGCCGCGCCGTCGTCGACACCATCGAGGCCGAGGGGCTCCTTGAGAACACCAAGCGGGCGGGCGAGAAGCTGCGCGACGCGATCGAGTCACTGCGGCACCCACTCGTAGGGCATGTAAGGGGCTCGGGGCTGCTGCTGGGTATCGTGCTCACCGAGCCGCTCGCGCCACGGGCGCAGCAGGCGGCTCAGGACGCCGGCTTCCTCATGAACGCGCCCGCCCCCGATGTCGTACGGCTGATGCCTCCGCTGAACGTGCGCGACGACGAGGTGGACGCGTTCCTGCGGGCCCTGCCCGGCATCCTGGACAAGGCTCTAGAAGCCGACGGGGACGGACGATCCGGAGAATGAGACGACGATGAGCCAGGCGCAAGGCAACGAGCACGGCGACCACGCGGGTCCCGCCGTGCCGCAGACCCGCACCGCACGCCACCGCCGGATCGTGGACATCCTCAACCGGCAGCCGGTGCGCTCCCAGAGCCAGCTGGCGAAGCTGCTCGCCGATGACGGCCTGACCGTCACTCAGGCGACGCTCTCCCGCGACCTCGACGAGCTGAACGCGGTGAAGATCCGCAACGCCGAGGGCGACCTCATCTACGCGGTACCGAGCGAGGGCGGCTTCCGCACCCCGCGCGCGCCGCTCGGGGAGTCGGCCAAGGAGGAGCGGATGCGGCGTCTCTCCGCGGAGCTGCTGATCTCCGCGGAGGCTTCGGCGAACCTCGTCGTCCTGCGCACCCCGCCGGGCGCCGCCCAGTTCCTGGCCTCGGCCATCGACCAGGCCGAACTGCACGACATCCTCGGCACCATCGCGGGCGACGACACGCTGATGCTGATCAGCAGGGAGCCGGCGGGGGGTCAGGCCCTGGCGGACCATCTGCTACGGCTTGCGTCGAACGACTGATCCGGCCCCTGGGCCCTGGGCACCGTCAATCGCCGGCTGCGCCGAGCTCGTCCTCAAGCGCCGGACGGGCTGTCAGGCGCTTGGGTCGTCCTCAATCGCCGGACGCACTCGGATTCCTTCGTGCCATCCACGCCGCCACCAGCGCCCCCGACACGTTGTGCCACACGGAGAACACCGCCGAGGGCAGCGCCGCGAGCGGGCTGAAGTGGGCCGTTGCCAGGGACGCCGCGAGGCCCGAGTTCTGCATGCCGACCTCGAAGGCCATGGCCCGGGAGGCGGGCGGGCCGAGGCGGGCCAGTTTGCCCGCGCCGTAACCGAGCGCGAGACCGAGCCCGTTGTGCAGGAACACCGCGAGGAACACCAGCGCCGCGGCCGACTTGATGGCCGCGGCGCTGCCCGCGACGACGATCGCCACGATGGCGGCGATGGTCAGCGCCGACAGCCACGGCAGCGCGCCGAGCACCCGGTCGACGTACCGCCCGAAGAGCAGCCGTACGAGCAGGCCCGCGATGACCGGAAGCAGCACGGTCTTGAGGATGTCCGTGACCATCGAGCCCGCGTCGACGGGCAGGTACTCGCCCGCGAGCAGCAGCGTCAGCGGCGGCGTGACCAGCGGCGCGAGGACGGTCGACACAGTGGCCACGGAGACGGACAGGGCCACGTCGCCCCGGGCCAGATAGGTGACGACGTTGGACGCGGTGCCGCTCGGCGCGCAGCCCACCAGGATCACCCCGGCCGCCAGCTGCGGTGACAGACCGAGCGCGTGGGCGATCAGCCAGCCGAGCCCCGGCATGATCACGTAGTGCGCCACCAGGCCGAGCGCGACGGCCCAGGGCCGCTTGACCACGCCCTGGAAGTCGAGCGGGGTCATGGTCAGCCCCATGCAGAACATCACCACGCCGAGCAGGTACGGAACGTTCGTGCCCCATCCCGCGAAGGTGTCCGGCACGGCGAGACCGAGTCCGCCCGCCACCAGGACGAGGACGGGGAAGACGGTGACGGCGCGGCGGGCTGCCTTGTCGGCGGCGCCACCGCCACCGGTGGGGCTGGGGAGCGTCTGTTCGGGTTGCACGGCGCGATGCAACGCCCCGGCCGGGCGCGCGTGCAACCCCGTCTCGGTATGTGGTCGCTACACGGAGCTCTCGGTCCGTGCGACGCCGGGCGGCAGCGGCAGCGGCAGGCCGGGAAGCCCGTCGATGCTTTGCGCGATGTGCTCCTTCTTGGTGAAGTACGCGTCGAGCGACGCGTCGTCGTCGCGGGCGAAGCGCCTGGCGTGCAGGTCGCGGTCCTCGTCGTACGTCATGAAGGGCACCGCGTACCCGCAGGTGTCGCGGACGAGGTCGGCCGTCACGACGATGATGGCGCGCAGGCCGTGCGGAGTGGGGTCGATGTCGGGGAAGTGGCCGAGGAGTTCCTTGAAGCGCGGGTCGTCGCGGAAGACGGGCTCGCCGCGACCATGCACCCGCACGATGTTGGGCGGCCCCTGGAAGGCGCACCACATGAGAGTGATGCGGCCGTTCTCCCGCAGGTGCGCGACGGTCTCCGCGTTGCTGCCCGCGAAGTCGAGGTAGGCGACGGTGAGTTCGTCGACGACCGCGAAGGAGCCCTTGAGGCCCTTGGGGGAGAGGTTGATCGTGCCGTCGCCTGCGAGGGGCGCTGTCGCGGTGAAGAACATCGGCTGGGCCTCGATGAAGGTGCGCAGCCTGCCGTCTATGCGTTCATAGGTCTTTCCCATGACCAGTGATTATTGGACAAGGCTTTTTGTTTGTCTAACGAAATGGGCCACCGTTCCGCGGAGTGGCCTGATTGACGAAACATACGGAGTACTGCATACTCATGCATGACGGTGCATGCAGGGAACGGCCTTGAGGAGCACGTGCAGTGAGCAGCAACAACGGCGGTGACGTCCGGCTCTGGGGCGGACGGTTCGCCGACGGGCCCGCAGAGGCCCTCGCGAAGCTGTCCGCATCGGTCCACTTCGACTGGCGCCTGGCCCCTTACGACATCGCCGGCTCCCGCGCCCACGCACGCGTGCTGCACAAGGCGGGCCTGCTCACCGACGACGAGCTGACCGGCATGCTGGACGGACTCGACCGTCTCCAGGCCGACGTGGCCGACGGCTCCTTCGTCGGCACCGTCGCCGACGAGGACGTCCACACCGCCCTGGAGCGGGGTCTCCTCGAGCGGGTCGGCCCCGACCTCGGCGGCAAGCTGCGGGCCGGCCGCTCCCGCAACGACCAGGTGGCAACGCTCTTCCGGATGTACCTGCGCGACCACGCCCGGATCATCGGCGGCCTGCTCGCCGACCTCCAGGGCGCGCTCGTCGGGCTCGCCGAGGCGCACCCCGACGTCGCCATGCCGGGCCGTACGCATCTTCAGCACGCCCAGCCGGTGCTCTTCGCGCACCACGTCCTCGCGCACGTCCAGTCGCTCTCCCGGGACGCGGAACGGCTGCGGCAGTGGGACACCCGGGCGGCCGTGTCGCCGTACGGCTCGGGCGCGCTGGCGGGCTCCTCGCTCGGCCTCGATCCCGAGGCGGTCGCGAAGGACCTCGGCTTCGAGCACGGCTCGTCCGCCAACTCCATCGACGGGACGGCGTCCCGCGACTTCGTCGCGGAGTTCGCCTTCATCACCGCGATGATCGGCGTGAACCTCTCCCGCATCGCCGAGGAGATCATCATCTGGAACACGAAGGAGTTCTCCTTCGTCACCCTCCACGACGCCTTCTCGACCGGCTCGTCGATCATGCCGCAGAAGAAGAACCCCGACATCGCCGAGCTGGCGCGGGGCAAGTCGGGCCGCCTCATCGGCAACCTGACGGGCCTGATGGCGACGCTCAAGGCGCTCCCGCTGGCGTACAACCGCGACCTCCAGGAGGACAAGGAGCCGGTCTTCGACTCCTGCGACCAGCTGGAGATCCTGCTCCCCGCCTTCACCGGCATGATGGCGACGCTCACCGTGCACCGCGAGCGCATGGAGGAGCTGGCCCCGGCCGGCTTCTCGCTCGCCACGGACATCGCCGAGTGGCTGGTCAAGCAGGGCGTGCCGTTCCGGGTGGCGCACGAGGTCGCGGGCGGCTGCGTCAAGGAGTGCGAGGCGCACGGCATCGAACTCGACCAGCTCACGGACGAGCAGTTCGCCAAGATCTCCGAACACCTCACCCCCGAGGTGCGCACCGTCCTCAACGTGCCGGGCGCCCTGGCCTCCCGCAACGGCCGCGGCGGCACCGCGCCCTCGGCCGTCGCCGCCCAACTGGCCGAGGTCAAGGCGGACCTGTCGGTCCAGCGCGAGTGGGCGGGCGCCCGCGGCTGACGGGACGGGTGCCCGCCGGTGACGAAGGGGCGCCGCGGGTGACAAAAGGGCCTCGCGGGTTACGTTGACGGGGACCCCCTACAACGAGGAGCCCGCGATGCCCTTCGCCCGGCTGGCCGCAGCCACGACCCCGACCGCACACCTAGGGCTCGGCCTCGCCGCCGTCGGCAGGTCCGGCTACATCACCCTGGGCCGCGAGAGCGACCTGCCGCCGTCCCGCAGCGTCGAGGCCCTGCGCGAGCGCGCCCACGAACTCCTCGACGCCGCCTACGCGTCGGGGGTCCGCTACTTCGACGTGGCACGGTCCTACGGCCGCTCCGAGGAGTTCCTCGGCGACTGGCTGCGCGCCAGGCCCGACGTCCGTGACGTCGTCATCGGCAGCAAGTGGGGCTATACGTACACGGCGGACTGGCGCACCGACGCCGAGGGCCCGCACGAGGTCAAGGACCACAGCGTCGCCGCGTACGTACGCCAGCGCGCCGAGAGCGCCGAACTGCTCGGCGACCGGCTCGACCTCTACCAGATCCACTCCGTGACGCCCGAGAGCCCGGCGCTCACCGACAAGGAACTGCACGGCCGCCTGGCCGAGCTGGCGGCCGAGGGCGTCACGGTCGGCCTCTCCGTGAGCGGCCCGGGGCAGGCGGCCGCGATCCGCGCCGCCCTCGCCGTCACCGTCGACGGCGAGCCGCTCTTCCGCACCGTCCAGGCCACGTACAACATCCTGGAGACCTCGGCCGGGCCCGCGCTCGCCGAGGCGCACGACGCCGGGCTCACGGTGATCGTCAAGGAGGGCATGGCCAACGGCCGCCTGGCCGGTCCCTACGCGCCGACCGCGCTGCGCGAGGTCGCCGAGGAGACGGGGCTCGGCTGCGACGCGGTGGCGCTCGCCGTCCTCCTCGCCGAGCCGTGGGCGGGCGTGGTCCTGTCCGGGGCGGCCACCTCGGTCCAGCTCGTCTCCAACCTGCACGCCGCCGCCGTCGATCTGGAGACCGGCCGGCTGGAGCGGCTCGTGGGGCTGGCGCAGGACCCGGCGGCGTACTGGGAGGGCAGGGCGCGGCTGCCCTGGAACTGAACCGACAGGCGGGGCCTTCGGGGCAAGCGGGTTGCACGACACCCGCTCAATGAGACAGTCCTGTCTCAATTGGCTTATGGTTGTCGCATGTCAGTCGATCGCGACCAGGTTCTGCGCAGCGCCGCGGCCCTGCTCACCCGCAAATCCACCTCCACGATGGACGAGGTCGCCCGCGCGGCAGGCATCAGCCGGGCGACCCTCCACCGCCACTTCGCGGGCCGCGACGCGCTCGTGCGCGCCCTCGAAGAGCTCGGCCTCCAGGAGTGCGAGGCCGCCCTCGACCGGGCCGCCCTCGGCGAAGGCGGCGCCGGTGACGCGCTGCGGCGCCTGGTGAGGGAGATCGAGCCGGCCGCGGGGCTGCTCGCGTTCCTGTACACCGAGAACCAGCTCTTCGAAGGCGAAACCCAGCACGAGGGCTGGTCCCGCATCGACGACCGGCTGGCCGCGCTCTTCCGGCGCGGCCAGGAGAACGGCGAGTTCCGCATCGACCTCACGCCCGTCTGGCTGACCGAGGCGCTGTACGGGCTCGTCGGCTCCGGCGCCTGGGCCGTGCAGGACGGCCGGGTGGCCGCCAACGACTTCTCGTACATGATCGCCGAGCTGCTGATCGGCGGCGCACAGCGGAGAGTGGAATCATGACCAGCACCCATCCGCAGACAGCGGCTCCCGAGGCGGAGCGCAGCCCCGGCCGCTGGCTCGCGCTCGCCGTCCTCGCCCTGGCCGTGCTCCTGGTCGCCGTCGACGCGACCGTGCTCGGCCTGGCGACGCCCTACATCAGTGAGGACCTCAAGCCGTCCGGCACCCAGCTGCTGTGGATCGGCGACGTCTACTCCTTCGTCATCGCGGGCCTGCTCGTCTCCATGGGCAGCCTCGGCGACCGCATCGGCCGCAAGAAGCTCCTGCTCACCGGGGCCGTCGCCTTCGGCGCGGTGTCGGTGCTCAACTCCTACGCCACGAGCCCCGAGCTGATGATCCTGGCCCGTGCGCTGCTCGGCGTCGCGGGCGCGACGCTGATGCCGTCCACGCTGGCCCTCATCCGCAACATCTTCCACGACCCGCGCGAGCGCAGCCTCGCGGTCGGCATCTGGGGCGCCATGGCGTCCGCGGGCGCGGCCGTCGGGCCCGTCGTCGGCGGCTTCCTGCTCGAACACTTCTGGTGGGGCTCGGTCTTCCTCATCAACCTGCCGGTGATGGCCGTGCTCGTCCTGGTCGGCATCAAGTTCCTGCCCGAGTCCAAGAACCCGGCGCCAGGGCCCTGGGACCTGCTCAGCGTCGTGCTCTCGCTCATCGGCATGATCGCCGTCGTGTACGCCATCAAGGAGGTGGCCGCGCACGGTCTGCGCTGGGACGCAGTGGCGGGCGCGGTCGTCGGCATCGCGGCGCTCACCTGGTTCGTACGCCGCCAACTGACGCTGCCCGCGCCGCTCCTGGACATGCGGCTGTTCCGTAACCGCGGCTTCTCCGGGGCGGTCCTCGCCGACCTGCTGACCGTCCTCGGCCTCTCCGGCCTGGTCTTCTTCCTCTCCCAGTTCCTCCAACTCGTGCAGGGCCGGCGGCCCTTCGAGGCGGGCCTCGCCGAACTGCCTGCGGCGGTCGGCGCGGTGGGGGCGGGGCTGATCGCGGGCATGGTGGCGCGGCGCTTCTCCGTACGGGTCGTGGTCGCCGGTGGCCTTGCGGCGGTCGGCCTCTCCCTCGCCGCGCTCACTGCGTTGAGCCAGAGCACCGGCTACCCCCTGCTCGGCGCCGCGCTCCTCGTCGTCGGCATCGGCGCGGGCTTCTCCTTCACCGTGACCGCCGACGTCATCCTCTCCAGCGTTCCCAAGGAACAGGCGGGCGCGGCCTCCGCGGTCTCCGAGACGGCGTACGAGCTGGGCGCCGCACTCGGTATCGCCCTCCTCGGCTCCATCGTCACCGGCGTCTACCGCGACTTCACGGCACCGCCGGGCACGCCGCCCGATGTCGCGTCGGCCGCGCACGAGTCGCTCGGCGGCGCGGTGGAATCGACGGCGGACCTCCCCGCCCACCAGGCGGACGTCCTCCTCTCGGCCGCCCAGAGCGCCTTCGTCGACGGCCTGCGCCTGGCGGCGGGCGTCGGAGCGGCGGTGCTCCTAGCGACGGCGGCGGTCGCGTGGTTCCTCCTGAAGGGCCAGAAACTGGAGGACGGCGCAGGCGCAGGCGCCGGCCACTGACGCGGGCGCCTGGCGGCGAGCGGTACGGCCACCCTTTTGCGCAGTTCCCCGCGCCCCTTGGGGGCGGCCCCTGATGGTCTTGCCTGCGGGTGGTACGTGGTCGCTCGCGCAGTTCCCCGCGCCCCTTGGGGGGTGGGCGTTGGTGTGTTGTCTGCGGGCGGTGTGTGGTTGCTCGCGCAGTTCCTCGCGCCCCTGGAGGGGCTGACCGCGACTGTGTGGCTGCGGGGGGGGGGGGGGGGGGGGGGCCCCCTCGGGGGGCGGGGGACCCCTCAACCCCCCAAACCCTCCCCTCCATGCAA